>LFSO01000004.1:7997-8458 GCA_001512765.1 Clostridiales bacterium DTU053 | reverse complement strand
GCAAACCCGACAGCAGCACTTGAGCTTGTTATCAACCCGCTGCTTGGAAGACTTGATGAAATTGCAGCCGACCCGATCGGTGAGGCACTGCAGATACTGCCCTCACTCCTCCATTACATCGACAACGGCGGAGTACAGGCAACAATCAACAATGTACTGCATCCGCTCTATGTACTTCTTGATACAGTCAGGCCGATAGTCAGCATAACTCTTGAGGATATTATTAACGGCGAGCTTCCGGACCTTGACACAGATCTGATTCTCTCAGGTCTTGCCGCTGACCCGGCAAAGGGCATTGCCGTAATAGTAGAGCTTCTCAATCCTCAGAGATATGACATGGATACCATTGAGTGGAAGTACACTCAGAACACCAATCCTGAGGCATCACCCTCACTGGTATACCTCACCTACGGCAACCGCTGGACCAAGACAAAGGCTACGGATGTCTACAACAACATTGA
>LFSO01000004.1:4666-7758 GCA_001512765.1 Clostridiales bacterium DTU053 | reverse complement strand
GACATCTCACTGCCTTGGGTACTGAATCTCCTTGAGACTCAGTTCGGTGAAGGACTTAAGTTTGCGGACCTCTTAGGCAGCACCTTCGGCTACCTGTTCACTCAGGTCGCAATGCCCTACACTTCCGCAAACGGTCAGACGGCTTACAGGACATACGGTGTACTTGACAATGTAGATGTATTCACCTGCGTTCTTACAATGCTGCTTGAGGTAGTCCTCCACGGCAACAACGCAGAGATACTTGACGAGATGCTCGGAACAGACGGCATACTGCCGGCAGTAACAGGTCTCTTCGATGGACTTATCAACGACATGGGAGAGATTAACTGGCTCTGGTTCTCCGATGACTACACCGGTCCGCTTTACGGAGATTCAGATGTTCAGCTGCCTGAGCGTTCAATCGTCTACCTGACCTACCCGAACAACTGGTCAAAGGGCGTAGCAAACTACCTTGACGCAAACCTCGCCGACATCGTTGATTCCGTAATCAGCACCATCGACGACGACTACGCATCACTGGCAGAAATGCTGGCTGACCAGGTTGACTTCTACAATGACGACACAGTCAACTCACTCCTTAAGGTATTCAAGGACCTTATCGCCGACATCGACAGAGCACTGCTTGACACGGTAGGCGTAGTTCTTGAGCTTGACCTGACCGCATGGGATGCTTACGAGTACGACCATGNNGCCCTCTGTGAAGTTCTCATGCCGCTTGCGGAAGCTGTTGACTGGCTCCTCTACGGTGATGATTACAACTTCTTCACCGGCTCAGAGGTTTCCGGCGAGGAAGGCAGAGACATCATAATGATCAAGGGCGCTGACGGATACGCATACGGTCTGGTACCGCTCCTTGAGGCTCTCGGCTGCAAGAATGTTCTGAGCCAGACAGCTATTAAGGAAGAGCTCGCAGCCAACCCGCAGTCACCCGTAAGATTCAAGGCAATCCTTGAGCCGCTGCTCGCAAGACTTGACGAAATCGTTGCAAATCCTGTTGATGAGCTTCTCGGAATCATCCCGAACCTCATGTTCTTCATCAACGCAAACGGTCTCTCAGTCTCCGTAAAGAACACGCTCCACGCTGTTCTGAACATCTTCGAAGCAGTAGCTCCCGCACTTGACACATCACTTGATGAGCTTATAGGCTTCTCAATTGATGACCTGACCTTCACAG
The DNA here is from genome assembly GCA_001512765.1 of Clostridiales bacterium DTU053. Lineage (GTDB taxonomy): Bacteria > Bacillota > Clostridia > Oscillospirales > Acutalibacteraceae > DTU053. Next base: position 6,584 of record LFSO01000004.1, on the reverse strand, counting down.
GCATATTCACCATCCTGAAGGATAAGACAGGTATTGACCTGAACGCACCTATCGGTGAGTTTATGTCAACCTTCTGGCTCGGCGACCTTGAGGTTTACACCAGCGCCAACGGCAACGGCGCAATCCGCATGAGCTACAGCGAAGACGAGCACAGAGGCGACCTGATTACAATCATCTTCTGCCTGCTCCTCCAGGTAATTGAGCATGAGAACAACGCCGAGATACTCAGAGATATGCTCGGCAGCGACACCTACGACGCAGTACTTAATGTACTCAACCTGCAAGAGTTCCCGATGCAGGAGATCAGCTGGTACAACACCGAATACGCAGACACCAGCGTAGTATTCTCCGCACTGAACACATCAGAACTCTTCTCCTCCAGCTACGGCAGACTGTGGACCAAGGATAAGGCTGACTACATCGCAAGCAACTTCGGCACCACAGTTGACAACATCATCAAGCTCCTCGGCATCGAGGGCGAGAACGGCCAGCTGTTAAAATCCCTCAACGAACTGATTAACGACCTTGCTGACGGCAACATCTACACATCAGCCAATGTGAACAGCGTTGCTGAGATGTTCCAGGATTTCGTAGCTCAGATCGATGAGCTGGGTGAGGCCGGCGAACACGCAAAGGCACTCATCTACGAGATCTTCGGCATCGACCTGAACCACTGGAACCAGTTCGGTCCCGACTATGATTGGGGCTTCGAGAACGGCGACAGAGCCGCATTCATCGCAGCAGTTGCTGAGGTTCTCTCACCGCTGAATCCGATTCTTGAGTGGCTACTCTGCGATAAGGATATCTCCTTCTTCGTAGACGCTAACGGTGAGGACGCCGTAACATTCCTCGGCGCTGAGGGTTATGCATACGGTATCATCCCGCTGCTTGAGGCTCTCCACTGCGAGAACATTCTCACACCGGCAGAGTACTACGCAGCAGTTGATGAGAACCCGAACAACCTGATCATAGCAATACTCACTCCGCTGTTTGCTAAGATCGATGAGCTGCTCGCCGATCCCGCAAACAAGATTCTCGAGATGCTGCCCGGCATCATCTACTTCGTCAACTCCAACGGTCTCGACACCGCATTCAAGAACATCCTGCATCCTGTATACGGAATCCTGCATGCGATCGAGCCGGTTGTTCAGATTGACCTGTATGATATGCTCGGCATCAGACTCGACGAGTACAACTTCGAGTCCCTCTACAAGCTGGCACTCAGCAGCATTGCAGAAAGCACAGGCTTCTCCTTCGACGAGCTTGTAGGCAATGCAATCAACGAGCTGGCACTCGGTACAATCGTTTCCTTCCAGTCCAAGAACGGTCAGACCGCTTACACAATGGTCTATGCTCCGCAGGCTGACCAGGGCGACATGGTAACCATCCTCCTCAGACTGGGCATCAAGTTCCTGACCTACGGCAACAACATCGAAACAGCCAAGAACCTGCTCAGACAGACCGATATCAATCCTGAGGCTAAGAAGTACCTGCTCGCTCTGCTCGAGACCATGGCTGAGCTTAGCGAAGACCCGCAGGCACAAGACACCATCATGGGTTCAATGTACTATGTATTCGTTGGTGTTGAGGCCGGCAGCGGCGGCGCAAACGACATAATCGACCAGATCAACTCCGAGTGGAAGGCAATAATCAACGCTCTTCTGAACTCCGATTCAGAGCTTCTGAGGAATATGGGTAAGGCAATAGCCGAACTCCTCAACGAGAACTTCGACGGCATCTTTGACGAAGGCGGTCTCGCATCCGGCGGACTCCTGAAGTTCTTCGCAAAGATCAGAGAGTTCTTCGAGAACATACTCAACTTCTTCAGAAATCTGATGAGATACTAAAAACCAACTCAAAGCCCCTGTGCTTTTGGCACAGGGGCTGTATTTTTGCTTTTTAGAGTATTCTTAATTAA
>LFSO01000004.1:0-4623 GCA_001512765.1 Clostridiales bacterium DTU053 | reverse complement strand
ATTTACATAAAATGCGTTGACTCTCTCCCCTTTTATGATACACTAAATAAAAAACCAAGGGTGGCAATTTAATGGGCATAAATCTGAATTATAATGTGAGTGCCCACAGGGTTCTGCATGACCAAAAGATGAAGGATATGCTCCCGATAATGCGTGACACCGGAGTTTCTACCCTGTGGCTGTTCGGTTATTTTTACGGAAGGTTCGAGTCCGAGCTTTCGGAAATTGAGAAAGCAAAGAAGTATCTTGAATCCGAGGGTTTTGAGGTAAACGCCATTTCCATTCCCGTAGGTCATCCGGGCAACGCCCTTGACGGGGATATTTCCAGCCATACCGACCTTACTATACCCGACACATGGCATTACAGAGTAAACGGCGAGGGCAAGAACACCTACTTCTGCGCCGCTATTGACGATGTTATGATTAAGGACAACGCCGAGGCGGCAAAGAAGCTCAGGGACATCGGCATCACAAAGATTTTCTATGACGACGACCTTCGCACATCTTCATCCTCCTCTGAAATCGGCGGCTGCTTCTGCGAAAAGTGCATTGAGGAGTTCAACAGCGAAACGGGACATAATTTTGACAGAGAGATTCTGTACGGCATTCTGACCTCCGATGAGGGCGCCGAGGAAATAAAAGAGGCTTGGACGGACAGGAACTGCCGCCTGGTTGTAAAATTTTTAAAGGAAGTCACCCACGAAGGGCTTACCAGCGGCATAATGATAGCCCAGGGCGGAAAAAGGCTTTCGGGCACGGATATTCCCCTTATAAAAAAAGAGGTGCCTGAGACCTTTTTCAGGGTCGGAGAAGGCAATTTCACTGACGAGAAGTTAAATACCGAGGAGGGCAAAAAAGGGCTTATAAAGAGCCTTTTAACCCACAAGGAGCTTATCGGGGATATAAGCAAAACCTACAGCGAAACCACCGTATTCCCCGCGAGAGCCCTCTCTCCCGAAAACCTTGTGGAAAAGATGAGGATTGAGATTAAATGCGGGCTTAAAAATATATATCTGATGAGCGGCGTCTGGCTGATTGACGAGCCATACTGGGAGGCTATAAAGAAGGCGATGCCGGAGCTTATCGCTCTTTCGGAGCAGTATTAGACATAAAAAAAGAGCCGCAGCACTCGCTGCGGCTTTTATTTATTCTATACCGAAAAGAATCTGTCCGTAATCGGGATAAGCCCAGAAATCCTTGGCCATAATTACCTCTAATTTGTCCACAGCCTCTCTTACCTTCTTCATGGCGGTCAGGACATTTTCGTGATAGAACCTTGCCAGCTCAAGCCGGTCCTCAAACTCCCCTACCTTGGACATATGGCTTTCAAGCTCGCCCAGGCTCTCATAGATGTCGTCGCCCAGGGCGGTTATTTTGTTAAGGAGCTTAACTTCCGCCTTTACGGAGAGACCCTCATCAATGGACTTCATCAGCGACGCTGCCTTTGCCACATGGGTTTCGTAGGAAATCATCGAGGGGATTACGCCCTTGTTGACCATTTCTATAAGGGTCAGCGCCTCAATATTTACGGTCTTAATGTAATTCTCAAGCAGGATTTCATACCTTGAGAAAATCTCGCTTTCGCTGAAAACGCCGTGCTTCTTAAAGAGCTCAATATTCTTCGGGTGAACAAAGTACGGCAGGGCGTCGACTGTTGATTTAAGATTCAAAAGTCCGCGTCTTTCCGCCTCCTTGGTCCATTCCTCTGAATAGTTGTTGCCGTTGAAGATAATCCTCTTGTGCTTTCTTATGGTGTCGGCTATAAGCTCGTTGAGGGCTGCCTCAAAATCTTCTGCCTTTTCGAGGGTTTCGGCAAACTCGGTCAGGACATCGGCGACTATTGTGTTGAGTATGATGTTGGGACCTGAAATCGAGAAAGCGGAGCCCAGCATTCTGAACTCAAACTTATTGCCCGTGAAGGCAAAGGGGGATGTCCTGTTTCTGTCGGTTGAATCCTTAGGCAAAGCGGGCAGTACAGATGAGCAGATTCTGATTTCCTCCCTGCCGCTTGAGGTATACTTGCTGTGGTTTTCTATTGAATCGAGGATGGCCTGCAGCTCCTCGCCGATGAACATTGAAATTATGGCGGGGGGAGCTTCGTTGGCGCCGAGTCTCAGGTCGTTGCCCGCGCTGGCGGCACTGAGCCTTAAAAGGTCCTGATGCTCGTCCACCGCCTTAATTACAGCGGACAGGAAAAGCAGGAACTGGGCGTTCTCTCCGGGGGTTTCGCCCGGCTCAAAGAGATTGATGCCCGTATCGGTGGCAAGAGACCAGTTATTGTGCTTGCCGCTGCCATTTACGCCGGCAAAGGGCTTCTCGTGCAAAAGGCAGACAAGACCGTGACGCTTTGCCACATCCTTCATCATCATCATTATTATCTGGTTGCTGTCGTTGGCGGAGTTTGCGTCTGAATAGGTGCAGGCAAGCTCAAACTGAGCGGGAGCTGCTTCGTTGTGCTTTGTTTTTGCGGGAATGCCCAGCTTCCAAAGCTCCTCGTCAAGCTCCTGCATAAAGGCCGCGACACGACCGCTGAGGGAGCCGAAATAATGGTCGTCCATCTCCTGACCCTTGGGGGGCTTTGCGCCGATAAGGGTGCGTCCGCAGTATTTTAAATCGGGGCGCTTTTCAAGGGTTTTGGCGTCCACAAGGAAATACTCCTGCTCCGCGCCGACAGTGGTTATAACTCTGCTTGCCTTTGTTCCGAACAGCCGCAGAACTCTGAGCGCGGCGTTGTTTATAGCGTCTATGGAGCGGATAAGAGGGGTTTTCTTGTCCAAAGCCTCGCCGCTGTATGAGAAGAAAAAGCAGGGGATAAACAGTGTTTTGTCCTTTATGAAGGGATTTGCAGTCGGGTCCCAAGCTGTATAGCCTCTTGCCTCAAATGTGCTTCTGAGGCCGCCTGAAGGAAAGCTGGAGGCATCAGGCTCACCTATTACAAGCTCCTTGCCCGAGAACTCCATAATAATCTTGCCGTCGCCGATAAGACTTATAAAGCTCTCGTGCTTTTCCGCGGTGACGCCTGTCATGGGCTGGAACCAGTGGGTAAAGTGGGTGGCTCCGTTCTCCACTGCCCAGTCCTTCATCGCGCTTGCCACGATATTCGCAAGCTCAAGGTCAAGGGGCACGCCCGTCTTTATTGTGCGTCTAAGAGCCTTATAGGTGTCCTTGGGAAGCCTTTGCCGCATTACGGAATCGTTAAAAACCTTGCTGCCGTAAATTGCGGGTATATCCTTCATAAGTACCTCTCCTTAAATCTAACAATCCTTGCTTTTTCTTAGCCTCTAAAAAAATAAGGACACGAGGAAAAGCTCCCAGCGTCCTGCTGATTTGATAAAAGTATAATGCTTTGTTTGAATATTGTCAAGCACAAATAGAGCCTGTATTATGCTTTGAAATTAAAATACAAAGAACCTTTCTTCAATGGGTTTGAAATCCTTGTCGCCCGCCTCTGCCGTTCTTCCGCCGAAAGGCATTTGGGCTATAAGCTTCCAATCGGGCGAGAGGTTCCATTTTTCCTTTACATCCTTTTCAACAAGCTCGTTGTAGTGCTGCAAAGAGGCTCCGAGACCCTGCTCGCACAGGGCCGTCCAGATTACGAACTGGAGCATACCCGATGACTGCTCGGACCATACGGGGAAATTGTCCTTGTAAAGCGGGAAGGAGTTTTGAAGGGATTTGACCACCGACCGGTCCTCAAAGAAAAGTATCGTGGCATAGCCAGCTGAAAAGGAGTCTATTTTCTCGCTGCTTGACTTAAATGCTGCTTCGGAAACTATTTTCTTAATCGCGCTCCTGACCATCTCCCAAAACGCCGTGTGATTCTCGCCCTTCAAGAGCACTACCCTTGCGCTTTGGGAGTTAAAGGGGCTTGGAGTATAGAGGATTGCCTCTTTTATTATTTCTTCTACTTTGTCCATTCCAACAGGCATTTCCTTGCCTATTGAGTAGAAGCTTCGTCTTTTTTTGATTGAATCTATAATCATGTTATCCTCCCCTTTTAAAGAACACAAAGCGGCAGTTGAACTGCCGCTTTATTTTGCCCAGAAATTATTCAGCTACAAACATATCCTTGCTTACACCGCAAATGGGGCATACCCAATCATCCGGAAGATCCTCAAAGGGTGTGCCGGGTGCTATTCCGCCGTCCGGATCGCCGACTTCGGGGTCATAAACATAACCGCATGCAGAACATACATACTTTGCCATAGCGATTCTCCTTTTTATATCATAGCTTGTCTATATCCTATCCTTTTTTTTACATTTAGTCAATAGACTAAATCATTTAACTGTTTAATTATTGCGTGTATAATAAAATTACAAAGTGTAGAATCGGATGAAACAAGGTGAAAACAATGCTGAAAAATGTCTAAATATTGGTCGAACGGGCAGGAATTCAGGCTAAATTTGTCAAATAAAACTAAATATTATTTGGCATAATTCCCTTTTCGCTGTAAACAATATTTTTGAAATTAAGACAAATAAAACCGCTCCGGGGAGCGGCAAACTTTAAAATGGAGGATAGAATATGAAAGCCACAGGTATTGTGCGAAGAATAGATGATTTGGGCAGAGTTGTTATACCTAAAGAAATAAGAAGAACCATGAGAATTCGCGAGGGTGACCC
>LFSO01000017.1:17646-25497 GCA_001512765.1 Clostridiales bacterium DTU053 | reverse complement strand
TTCGCGGCTCTTCTTTTATTCTTCCGTATTCGCTGTTGCAGCGGCGGTTGTGGGTGCCTCTGTGCCGGGCGCCGCTGTGCTGCTTTCAGAGGGGGCCTCCGTAATATCGGTTACGGAGCCGACCGTTGTGGACTCGCTTGCCCTCTCGGTTGTGGTCGTGCTCTGACGACTTGTGGTGGTTTCCCTCTGAGTTGTCGTGGTAGTTGACCTGCGGGTTGTGGTTGTCTGCTTCTCGGTAGTGGCCTCTGTGGTTGGCTCCTCAGTGGTTTCCTCGGTCTCTTCGACGGTGGTGTCAAGAGCGGGCTCGCTGACTATGCCCGAAACCTCTTCGGTTGTCGGTTCCTCGGTGGTGGTCTCCGCAGTGGTTTCCGCAGGTTGAGCGGAGCGCCTGCTGAGTATAAAGGCAACCATGAGCACCAGAACAACCAGCAGTACTGCAATCGCTCCAATCAGCAGCTTATTGTCCGAAGTAAACTGCCTAATGTCAAACTTGCTCTCATCGTCGGAGGCGTAAACAGGCTCGTCGCCGTCAATAATAGGAGCCTCGGATTTCAGTGCCGCGATCGGGGGAGCGGAGTACATTCCCTCAGGGATTACAGGGGGCGGCAGCTCTCTTTCGACCGAGAACACGATTACGGTTGTGTCCTCCTGAGAATTCTTTTCCCTCGCCTCGTCAAATAGCCTCTTTGCCGCGTCCTTAACGCTTGAAGATGTTGCCATTATGTTGGTGATTTCGCTTTCGGTAAGAGCGTTTACCACGCCGGGACCTAAGATAAGGAATCTGTCTTCCGTCTTTATGTCGTCATAATGGTCCATGCCGCCGTTCATCTGCTTGCCGCCGCTCTGGCGGTTCTCGGGGATGCTCATCAGCTCAATGCCCGAAAAGCGGTATATTCTGTTCTTGCCGAGCCTTGCAACGGCTATTGTGTCATTGTATGCGTAAAGGAGCGCCACCGAGAAGGCTATGATGCCCTCTTCTCTGCGAATAACCTCGTTTCTGAGGCGCTCAAGATAATCAAGAAAGCTGCTTTTATACTCTTCCTCGCTGAGTTTAATGGCTTCTGCGTGTTCGGTGAGCATATTTGCCGCCGCGAAGGCGCTGCCCACTGCGCTGCCGCTGAATGCTCCTATCACAAAAGGAGTGGATATTTCGCCGGCGGCCTTGTAGCCGCCGTCAGCCTCCGCCATTAAAGGTACTCTGCCGTTTATGTTAAAGCTGTCACAGTTGCGCTGACTGGTAGTGCCCATGCCTATAACAGCCGCTATCTTAATCTTCATTTTCACAACCCCTTTTTTGCCGTTGAAATCTATTTTGAAGGACAAAAAATATAAAAATTCAACAAACATAGTGTATCATTATACGCTGTTATCGTCAACATTGGTTTTGTGCATAAAATAACAAAAAGTCTAAATTAATACATGTAACTAAAAATTAATAAATCCTTTAAACGCCCATTTCTTAAAGTTTAAACCTCTTATTATAGACAATAAATGACGCTGATGATATAATAGCTAAAAGCGTAAAAAGCAAAATGCTTTAATATATACAGAGAGGCAAAGATAGATTTATGTCCACATTAAAAGAGGCAAAGCGAATAGTATTTAAGGTTGGAACCTCCACTCTGACTTATGATACGGGAAAGGCCAATATCAGAAGAATGAGCAAGCTGGCGGAGGTTCTGTCGGACCTTCAGAATTCGGGCAGAGAAGTGGTACTTGTCACATCGGGCGCAATCGGCATCGGCGTCGGAAAATTGGGTCTTAAATCCAAGCCGTCCGACACCCCCGGCCGTCAGGCAGCCGCCTGCGTCGGCCAGTGCGAGCTGATGTTCATATATGATAAGCTCTTTTCGGAGTTCGGTCACACCGTGGGACAGCTCCTTATTACCAAGAGCGATGTGGACGACCCCGAAAGATGCAGCAATCTTATAAATACCTTTGAAAAGCTCTTTGAGTTCGGGGCAATTCCGATTGTAAACGAAAACGACTCGGTCGCCGTTGACGAAATAGTTTTCGGCGACAACGACAATCTTTCCGCCACCGTCGCAAAACTCATCAAGGCGGACGCCCTTGTAATCCTCTCCGATATCGACGGTCTTTTCAGCGCTAACCCCTTGGAGGACGCCTCCGCTACGCTTATTCCCTGCGTTGACGAAATAGACGACGAAATCTTTTCCCTTGCGAGCGGAGCTGGCACAAACAGGGGAACGGGCGGCATGATTACCAAGCTACAGGCGGCAAAGACCGCTACCGAGGCGGGAATCACCACCGTTGTAATGAACGGCTACGACCCGACCGACATATATAAGCTTATAGACGGACACAGCGTCGGAACCCTTTTCAGATGCAAATAAAAGTATGAGGTGACTGACAATGAGCAATGCTGTTTTGGAAATTGGCAAAAAAGCCGCTGCGGCTAAAAGCAGCATAGCAAACGCCGGCTCTGCCGAAAAGGACAGGGCTTTAAGGCTTATTGCCGAGGCTTTGATACGCGACACCGACAAAATCCTTGCCGCGAACGAAAAGGATGTAAACGCGGCGAAAGAAAACGGTATGTCAAGCGCCTTAATAGACAGGCTAAGTCTCACCAAAGATAGGATTAAAGCAATAGCCGACGCGGTTTTGGAGATTATCAGCCTGCCCGACCCGGTGGGCAGGGTAGTATCCGGCTCCACCCGCCCAAACGGCATTAGAATCACTAAAGTGTCAGTCCCGCTGGGCGTTATTGCGGTTATTTACGAGGCAAGACCCAATGTCACCGCAGACGCCGCCGCCCTCTGCCTTAAATCTGGCAACGCCGTAATTCTCAGGGGCGGCAAAGAGGCTTTCAATTCCAACATGGAGATAGTAAACTCAATGCGCTCAGCCCTCTCTCAAACCTCCATCTCCCCCGACTGCATTCAGTTTATAGAGGATACCTCCAGAGAATCCGCCACAGCTTTAATGCGGCTTAACGGCTATGTGGATGTCCTCATCCCCAGAGGCGGCTCGGGTCTTATTAAATCCGTCATAGAAAACTCCACTGTCCCCGTAATCGAAACGGGAACGGGCAACTGCCATGTCTATGTGGACAAATCCGCGGATATTGACATGGCGACAGAGATTGTCTTTAACGCAAAGACCTCAAGACCCTCAGTCTGCAACGCGGCTGAAAAGCTGCTGATTCATAAGGATATTGCCCAGACCGCTCTCCCCAAAATCTGCGAAAAGCTCAAAGAAAAGAATGTGGAAATCAGAGCGGACGAGAGCGCGCTGAAACTTATACCCGACGCAAAGCCCGCCACTGACGAAGATTGGGACACAGAGTATCTTGATTATATAATTGCGGTAAAAGCTGTTAATGATATAGATGAGGCAATAAAGCACATCAATACTCACGGCACAAAGCACAGCGAGGCGATTGTGACCGAGAGCTTTGCCGCGGCCGAAAAGTTCTGTGCCGAGGTTGACGCAGCCGCCGTATATGTAAACGCCAGCACAAGATTTACCGACGGCGGAGAGTTCGGTTTCGGAGCGGAAATCGGCATATCGACCCAAAAGCTCCACGCAAGAGGCCCCGTGGGTCTGCCTGAGCTTACCTCTTACAAGTATGTCGTAAGAGGCGAGGGACAAATAAGATAAGACAGGAAGTCTAAGTATGGACGAAAAAGAAAAGAACATCACCCCTGAAAACAATAGCGCGAATACGGAAAAAGACCCTCTTGAGGAAATACTGGAAAGCCTCGGTCTGTCAAGAAAAACGACCGACGGCAAGCCCTCTTATTTTTCCGAAAAGAAAGCTGCGGAGCCGACTGAGCCCGCAAAGCCTACTGTAGAGGAGAAAAAGGAAGAAATAAAGGAAGAACCGGCGGCAGCGGAGCCTGAAAAGGAAAAAGCCGATGAGAAAAAGCCCGCACAGGATTTGAGCCGCTATGAGCAAAAGCCGAAGGTTCAGGAATTCCACTCCGCAAAGGATAAAAAAGAGCCCGCCGCCATGCGCAGGAATGTGGCGTTTTTCTTCGGCGTGCTTATAGTCCTTTTCTCCCTGTTCGGCTTTTACAACGCGGCTAAGCTCGCTGTCGGCGGCATAGTATCACTCTTTGACAACAGCGACAAAATCGCTATGTATAACGAGTTTTTGGTGCCCGTCGTGGCAAACGACCCAGAGCCCTTTGACGACATTGCGATGGCCAACAGCGCCGACCTTATTGACATTAGCCTATGGGCTATTCTCAAAGGCGACCTTACCCCCGACCAGTATGAGTACAGGGACGGCTTTATGATTATCCCCGCCGCCGATGTGGAAAAGCGCTTTGCCGCCCTTTTCGGCACCGAGGTAAAACCCGTTCACCAGACCATAACAAACTTCGGCTACGAGTTTGTCTACGACAAGGCGGACGCGGTTTATAAAATCCCCCTCACGGGCATGTCGCCCATCTACAGCCCCAGAGTAACCGACATAGAAAAGAAGAGCAGCTCCGTCATTCTCACCGTAGCTTATATCGGCGGTGAGAGCTGGACTCAGGACAAACAGGGCAATTTCATACCCGCGGAACCCGACAAATATATGAGCATTACTCTCCGTGAGGTAAACGGGGAATATCATATCAGCGCTATTCAGGCAAAGAACGCGCCCGAAACCGCCGCGACCTTGCCCTCCGGAACCGAAACTCAGGCACCCCAGCCCGTAACCACCACAGAAGCATCGGCGCCCGAGAACGAGGCTCAGGATACCTCGGAGGAATCCGAAACGGCGGAGAACACAGCAGAATAAACATACAAAAATTTGCGCTTCAAATGCGCCTCAAACATAAGGAAGGCTTTTCCGCATATAATTTTTTGAGGTGATGTTTTTGAAGCGCAGGATTGTTATAATACTCTTTTCTCTCGCCGCCTTGGCAGCCTTTTTCGCCCTGTCGGTATTTATCTACTATCAGAGCGGCAAGCTGGGCATACCCGTAAGCGCGGACGGCTCAGAGCCTATAATCATAGTTGACGCGGGGCACGGCGGCTTTGACGGGGGAGCCGTTGCGGATGACGGAACCGTGGAAAAGGACCTTAATCTGCAAATAGCGTTAAAACTTAATGATATATTAAGAATGGCGGGCTACAAGACTATACTCACCCGCACAGACGATACCCCCACCAGCGACCCCGACGCAAAGACCATAAGAGAGAAAAAGCATACCGACCTTGTTAACAGGATGAAGCTTATAGAGGAAACGCCCAACGCGTATTTTGTAAGCATACACCAAAATATGTTCGGCGTGTCCTCCTACTGGGGTTCTCAGGTTTTCTATTCGGGCAATAACCCCGAAAGCGAAATCCTCGCAAAAAATGTCCAGCAAAGCATCAGAGAGCTTTTGCAGCCAAACAACAAACGGGAGATTAAAAAGTCGGGCAAGTCTATTTATCTTCTTTACTACGCAGAAAAGCCCGCTATTTTGATTGAGTGCGGCTTTATGTCAAACGGTCCGGAGCTTGCAAAGCTTAAAAACGAAGATTACCAAAAGAAATTAGCCTTCGCAATCTTCTGCGGAATCAACGAATATTTTAATTCCCCATAAATCGAAAGGATTTTGAAATGAGCCCAAAAAGCAAAACGGTTTATATTTGCTCAGAGTGCGCTTACGAATCCTCCAAATGGTACGGTCAGTGCCCAAGCTGCGGCGCGTGGAACACCATGACGGAGGAAGTAGTGGCGAGCGTAAAAAGCGCATCCGCCGCCCCCAAGGCTTCATCTGCCGTTAAGGCGGTTAATCTAATGGATGTGCGCACCGACACCGAGCAGAGGTTCAAAACAGGCTCACCCGAGCTGGACAGAGTGCTCGGCGGTGGGCTTGTAAAGGGCTCAGTTGTGCTTTTGTGCGGCGAGCCGGGTATAGGCAAGTCAACAATCCTGCTTCAAACCTGCGACTTTTTGGGCAGCAGATTCAATGTCCTTTATGTTGCGGGCGAGGAGTCCGTCAGCCAGATAAAACTCAGAGCCGACAGGCTCAAAGTCTTTGCGGACAAGCTCTATATAATAAACGAAACCGATACCCAGTCGGTTTGCGAATATATCCTAAGCGCAAAGCCGGATGTGGTCATAGTCGACTCAATTCAGACCATGTCCCTGCCCGAAATATCCTCAACCCCGGGAAGCGTCGTGCAGGTAAGAGAATCCGCTTCGTTTATCCAGCGCACCGCAAAGGCTTTGAATATCCCCGTCATTCTTGTGGGCCATGTTAACAAGGACGGCAATATTGCGGGCCCCAAGGTTTTAGAGCATATAGTGGACGCCGTCTTGCTCTTTGAGGGCGAGCGGAATATGTCATACAGAATCCTCAGAGCCGTAAAGAACCGCTACGGCTCCACAAATGAAATAGGCGTCTTTGAGATGGGAAACGAGGGACTTAAAGATGTGGTTAATCCCTCCCTTCTCTTTCTCTCAGGCAGACCCGAAAACGCGTCGGGCACCTGCATTGCCTGCATTATGGAAGGCACAAGGCCAATACTTGCCGAAGTTCAGGGGCTTATAGCAAAATCCGCCTACGGCACACCCAGAAGGATGGCAACAGGCTTTGACTACAACCGAATGTCAATGATAATCGCCGTAATGGAAAAAAGGGTAGGCCTGAATTTCGGCGAATGCGACAGCTACATAAATGTGGCGGGCGGCATCAGAATATATGACACCTCCGCCGATTTGCCCGTAGCCCTATCTCTTGTTTCGGGCTTTAAAAATGTGGTTATAAATCATGACCTTGTCGCCTTTGGAGAAATAGGTCTTGCGGGCGAGGTGCGCTCGGTGCAGTTCTGTGAAAAGCGGGTAATTGAGGCAATGCGTTTAGGCTTCAGGCACTGCATCGTGCCGTATCACAACGCCGTTTCCCTGCCCGCGGAGCTTAAAAGGCAGATTAACATTATCCCTGTAAAAACAATAGCCGACGCTATCAAAGTGATTTCGTAACTATGCTATACTTTTCGGAAGTCCCAATCTTAAAGCCCAATCTGCCCGAGAGTAAAGTAAAAAAGGTTTTGGCGGGCGGCATTCCCCCGGAGGCGGAAAGGGAACTAAAACTCTTTGGCATTGAGATAATCAGCCCCGAACCGTGCTGCGATGTTTTAGAGCCTTTAAAGATGCACGCTGATATGCTCTGCCACATAGCACTCGACGGAAAAGTATTTATGTCGGAAGGGCAGGAGAGCCTTGAAAGGGCTCTGAGCGGCCTTGGCTTTAATATCAGCTTCGCAAAAGCGAAACTCGGCAGAGAATACCCCCTTGATGTACCGCTGAACGCGGCATTCATAGGCTCCGCGCTGATTTGCAGACCCTCAGCCGTTTTGCCCGAACTTCTAAATTACTATCGGGAGCTTGGAGTCAAAATCATTGAAACCCAGCAGGGCTATTCAAAGTGCTCCGTATCTATCGTCGCCGAAAACGCCATAATAACCGAGGACGAATCCATATATAAGGCATGCCTTAAAAACAATGTGGATGTCCTCCTTATAAAAAAAGGCTATGTAAATCTCCCAGGCTTTGACTGCGGCTTTATCGGCGGCGCGTCGGGTCTTATATCGAAAGACTGCCTCGCTTTTTGCGGCGGCATCGAAAATCACCCCTCATACAAGGAAATAAAAGCCTTTGCGGCGAATTACGGAGTAAGTCTTATTTCTTTAAGCCGCGAGGCTCTGTGCGATATAGGCGGCATTATAGCGCTTACAGAAATTAAAGGAAAGGATAATGAAAATGCTGGGAAAGAAAAATAAGGACACAGCCGCAAACATTTGCGGAATGGCAACTCTGGTTATTCTTTCGATTTCCATTATCATCGTGATGAAAAAGTATCAAAAGGACTAATTAATACCCCTCAAAATAAGGCGCAAAAA
>LFSO01000017.1:16167-17620 GCA_001512765.1 Clostridiales bacterium DTU053 | reverse complement strand
CCAAATCCAGATTTGCAGCGAGCCTGAGTATGAGCCTTGCGTCCTTAATATCAATCTTTCCGTCAAGGTTTACATCGGCATTCTGCTTTGCCAGAGCGGAGAGCTTGCTCTCTTTTTCAAGTTTAGCGGCAACTCTCAGTACTATTCTTGCGTCCGCTGCTGTGACCTTGCCGTCAAGGTTTACATCGCCGAGGAGATAGCCTTCCGGTCTGCTGTTTGATGAGGGAGTGTTCAGTTTCTGGGTAAACTTGTTGTATGACATAAACTGAGGATATTTTACGGAGCGCCATACATTCGGACTCTCAACTGTGGCAAGCCATGCGATAAAGTCGCTGCTGTTGCTGTCGTATCTGAAGCCGTTGTGCTTGAGATTCTTGATAAACCATGTGTTCTGAGGCAGAGCGCATGTGGATGCGTCAATCAGGCGGTCGCCCGATACATTGTCGTATCTGGTATCCACAATTTGAGCATTGCGCTTGCCGAGGAAATCGAAGATGTTAAGGTAAGCTGCGTTCAGCTTAAGGCAATCTGCGCCTGCGCTGGCGTAAACGGTGTCAACCATGCCGTCGCTCTGATTGATTGCGGAGTTCTTTGTAATCGGGAAGTTCTGCAGATTGTATCCTGCCACGATAGCCACGCCCGCGCCGGATTGCTGGAGCTTCTTGAGCGTTTCGGGAGCGGCAACCTGAACCTCATGGTATGCGTCGATTTTCTGAAGGAGCTTGGGATTCATGGGGGAGAGCTGTGCATTTATAGTGGGGTCAAACTGCATGAACTGCTTTGCGTCCTCGAACTGGGCTGCGGGAACCATTGCCCAAAGACCGGGAACAGTCTTGAATATATCCTTTACATAAGAATACACTTTGGCTTTCCTCAGCAGGAGCGTGGAGGTGATGGTGGCTGTAAAGTGTGAAAGCTCCCACTCGGTATTGAGTATGTACTGTGTAAGCCACATTGCAAACTGAGCTATGTAATTCTCGGGCTGGTCGTTAACATATCTTACCAAAGCGCTGTCAAGGACCATAATATTGCCCGTAAAAACATCGCCCACAAGACCGAGACCCTGGAAGTAGGAGTTTACCAGAACATAGTTCTTTATGTCGGCAAAGTTGTTTGCTTCCGCGTAATTGTGCAGATATACGCTTGAAACTATGCCGCCGAAGCCCTCCGCGACAAGTGTTACCTTGTTGACGCCCTTGAGGAACTTAACATCCTGTATGTACTGGTTCAGCTTCTCAGCGTTCTCGGCGGGGTCAAGTCTCCAGTCGTAGTTGAACGCGAATACATTCTCGTCGCCGATTCTGTCGGCAATCTTTCTGCCGATTCCGCCGTAGACTTTGTCCAGCACCTCAGCCTTATTCCTGTAGAAGTACATGGACGCGGGAGTGGTGGGCTTGTCCAGCCTGTAGCTGTAAGAACGAACGGTTGACAATTCAAAGGCGAGCGAGCCGTC
>LFSO01000017.1:0-16053 GCA_001512765.1 Clostridiales bacterium DTU053 | reverse complement strand
CAGACTGTGAATTGCTGACATCAGCAACAATTTCGTTAGCGATAATATCCGTTACCAAAATAACGGGTGTCTTGCTGCTGTCAGACGCCGCATACGCGGATAGAGGAATAATTGACAGCATCAATATGCAAAGCAGTACGGCAATTGATTTATATAAGAGGTTCTTTTTCATGCACATATTCCTCCTCATTCTATTGTTTACATTATATATCAGCGCCCTTCAGATTTCAACTGTTTATTTTTTATGTGCGCAAAATATTTCAAATAATGGAAAAGCCTCCGAAATTTAAACTTAACAAAAGCGAGTGCGGTAAAATTTCTACCCCGTCCCAAAAATTAACATATTGTTAACACTATTTTCAAAATACTGTGTTTTCCTCTTTTGTGGACATTGTTTGAATAAAAAGTTATCAGCTTAAGCTTGAGTCCGGAATCTATACATTTTTTTCTATAAACCGGCTATAATTCTTTTGCGGCTTCTAAGTCTATATAAAAATCGAAAAAGCGCAAATTACAGCGCGGGATTGCCGATTATGTAAATGTTGAAAAATGTCGAGCACAGTCGAATATAAAATTGGCATAAAATGGCATATTTTTTAGAAAATTATTGAAACTTGACTAATTATTACATAAATCTTAAAATTGACATAATTTAATTATGCAATTATGATAAATTGTGTTGACAATATATTGCGATATTGTTACAATAATTTTGCATTTGCTTAGGAAGGTAATTCCCTAAAGGTTATAATTTGGTGATTCGGGAATCTTCCGAAGAGAAAAAAAATGAAAAAACGACTATCGTTTGGGAGGCGGAGTTTCTTGTTTATCGAGTATATGACCCAAAACAAACCCGAGTACAACTGTTACGAGTACATGGAAAAATGGACCGAAACATTCGGTGAATACTGCGTCATCGAAAGATTCGGACAGGAAGTTTATCGTTCGGAGTTCCTTGATCAAATCAACAGAATGGCAGCTTATTTTGAGAACGAGCTGGGCTTAAAGCGCGGAGATGTTTACACCATCTTCCTGCCCACCATTCCCCAGAGCTTTGTTGCCTTCTACGCTCTGAACAAAATCGGCGTAATCATCAGCTTTGTTCACCCCCT
Source organism: Clostridiales bacterium DTU053 (assembly GCA_001512765.1). Taxonomy (GTDB): domain Bacteria; phylum Bacillota; class Clostridia; order Oscillospirales; family Acutalibacteraceae; genus DTU053. The sequence continues at coordinate 14,941 of LFSO01000017.1, read as the reverse complement.
TTCACCCCCCGAAACCTTGAAAGAGCTCATGATTGAAAGCGGCTCAAAGGGAATTATCCTCTTTGACATTCTCGCCAAAAAGTATGTCCCCGTTATAAATGAGCTTGGCGTTCCCGCTCTCGTATGCGGTCTGTCCGACTATGCGGCTCCTTTAAGAAAAGCAGGTCTTAAGGTTGCCGACGCCATCATGGGCAGGCATGTAAGAAAGCTTAAAAAATGGGATACATATAAGAACGCTATTTCCAAATATCCCCCGTCGAAGACAAAGCTTGACAACGGCACCGATGTCGCATTCTATCTCAACGGCGGCGGCACAACCGGCAAGAGCAAGACAATCAAGCTCTCATCCTATGCCATCAATGAGATAGTCGACAAGGTTATAAGAATCGACGGCGGCAAATATTCAATCGAAGCCCCCGGCATTGAGTCCACAATTGTCGTTCTGCCTCTCTTCCACGCCTTCGGTTTGGCTGTTGCGGTTCACATGCCCATTTGCCAGGGCGGCAGAATGCTCACCATGATGGACTTCAATCCCAAGAGATTCAACAGCATGATGCGCAAGAACCGCGTCGTCTTCATAGTAGGCATCCCCGTCATGTTCAGAAAGCTTATGGCTGAAAAGAACTTCGACGGTCCGCATCTCAAGAATTTAAGATTCCTGTTCTGCGGCGGCGACGATGTTAACGAGATGTATCTCGACCAGTTCAACGCCTATCTTGAAAAGTGGGGCGCAAGGGGCAGACTGTTCAGAGGCTACGGCCTTACAGAGGTTGCTTCCGTATGCACCACCAACACATTCGAGAATTTCCGCCGTCATTCAATCGGCAAGCCTCTTGAGGGCATCACCGTTGAGATTTGGGACGACGAATGCAAGAAGGTTCCCAACGGCACTATCGGCGAAATCGTCATCTCCGGCTCAACCGTAATGGACGGCTATCTTGATAAGGACAGAACAGAGAACTTAGGCGTATACATCGACGAAAACGGCACCAGATGGGTACACTCAGGCGACCTGGGATACATGGACGACGACGGATTTATCTTCTTCTCCGGCAGAAAGAAGAGAATCATCATCATCTCCGGCTACAATGTCTACCCGACCGATATTGAGCAGAAGGTTGAAGAGCTGCCCTTTATCAAAGAGGTCTGCGCCGTACAGGGCATCGTAGACTGCAAGCCGATAATCAGACTGTATGTATCCTTCAAGGGCGACAACTATGACGAGGAAGAGTACAAGCGCCAGATTTTCGAAAAGTGCGAAAAGACTCTGCCCGCGTACTCCCGCCCGCGTGAAATAGTCGTTATGAAAGAGCTGCCCAGAACACACATGAAGAAGATTGACTTCATGAGCCTTACAGAAACAATGCCTAAAGCCCAGTAAATAATGCATAAGGCGAAATCTGACGGAGCGCTGCTTTGGGAAGTTTATTTGGGGATGGTTCCGTTATATTAGCACCTCAGATTTGCGCCTGTGCAATAATAAAGAAAAACGGCAGAAGCAATTAGCTCTGCCGTTTTTTATTTTTTTCTTTCAGCCAAAGCCTTAACTGCCCTTTGCTTTCCCTCAGATGAAACCCTGTATGATTCCTTAATCTTGCCGACCGCCTTCTTTAAGGTGAAATCATCAAGCGTTGAAGCGCGGATATACTCCAAAGTCCTTTCCTCAAAATCGGGAAAACACATAGAGATTGCCCACGCCACGGCAAGGCGGGCATAAAGCTCTGGGCTCTTTAGAGCCTCAAAACGCTCAAAAACTCTGTCTATATACTCCTCGTTTATGAAAAAGCGGATAATAGAAACATAGCCAAAGCGGGCAAAAAATTCCTCAGAGCTTTCAGTGTACTCTTTAATTAAGTCCCACACTTTGGGCAGCTCTGCCTTGTCAAATTTTAATGAACTGCAAAAGCTGTCGCACACTGACCAGTTGTCTATATAGGGCACGAAATGGCGAATAAGTTTTAGCTTTTCCTCCAGACCGCATTTTACCGCGCCTATTGCCATGCCCTTCAGCATTGTCTCCTCAAAATATTCGCACTCATAGTCGTAAATAAAGGACAAAAGCTCAGAGCCAAGACCGTTTTTAACCATGGTCTTAGCCGTTTTTCTAAGCTGCGGGAGCCTGACGCCTATCATATTCGTGTTTTCCGGCAGCAGCTTTATAGAAAAGTTTTTGTAATCTTCATCCGCAAGAGAAAATAGATGTTTCCTTAGATTTTTCATACCTTCTCCTTTTGAAAATACCTTTGCTTTGTAAATACTTTGTAGAGTTTTAGCCCCAAAGCTCATATACATATTAAAACAGCGAATTTGGGGGGAAATATATGTTTGCGGTACTGGAATTGTACAAAGTGGGGAACAGCTTTAAAGAAAAGCTGAGAAAACGCTTCTTAAAGCCTTCAATCAGCGTAGACAGGCTGTCCATATACGACGGAATGCACTATTACATAATCAGAGCGCCCATAATCGACGGGGAAATCGACTGGAAAGGCATAGGGGAGGCGGCAGGAGGACATAAAAAAAGAATGCTCATCCCCCATGGCGTGGAAGTTCCCGAAGATTCAGGTATTGTAAGGTTCAAGCCGAGGGTATTTCAAAGAATCATCCTTTTCAATACGGCGGTAAGCCTTTTAGCCCTCAGCGACCTTATACCCTCCGAAACGGTCATATCGGTCATCGACTACGATATGCTGGACACAGAGAGAATCTACTCCCTTTTGCCCTACGCCTCTATTGTAAAGGTTGTAACCCGCGAAAGCAATATTGAAGCGTACAACTGTTTCTCCGACAATCTATATAATGAAACGGGCGCAAGGCTCATTGTAACCGACGATATCTCAGCGGTCAAAAACAGCAACCTGATTCTGACCGCCGAGGAGGTAGAGGACGAAAACCTTTCAAAATGCAGAGTTCTGTCCTTCTACCCCCTTAATAACACCCCGAAGGCTTTGTGCATAGGCTGCATTGAGCTGACACACAGCCTGAATCTGCCCTTTTATGAGGGCATACCCATGATAGATTTCCTCGGCGCCTTGTATGAGCTTTGCCCGCCATCGGAAAGACTCACGCCCATCAGAGCCAAAACGCTGATAACCGACCACTTTGAGCTGACCATTTTTTCGGCGGCAAATCTTTTAAGCAAAGATTTGGAGAATGAGCAGTAAAGGCAAATAAAAAAGCAGCAGTCAAACCTGCTGCTTTAAATATTTAATCTAAATTCAGAAACAAGGTTTCCCGAATTTAAGAAATCTTCATTCTCAGACGGAGCTTATCGCTGATCATTGCGATAAACTCTGAATTTGTTGGCTTACCCCTTGAGTTCTGAATGGTATAGCCAAAGTAAGAGCTCAGAATATCGACATCGCCTCTGTCCCAGGCAACTTCAATGGCATGGCGGATAGCTCTTTCTACTCTTGAAGAAGTCGTGGAGAACATTTTTGCGACAGTGGGATAAAGCAGCTTGGTAACAGAGTTCATTATTTCGGTGTCCTGAATGGAGAGCTTGATTGCCTCTCTTAAGTAATGGTAGCCCTTAATGTGGGCGGGAACGCCGATTTGATGCATTATGTCGGAAACTATAACATCCATGTCATGCTCAAGGTTTCTGCCGTTCGTGCGTGTGGTTGCTATGCCGTTTTTCTGCCAGCCGGTAAGCTGAGTGATTCTTTCGGCAACCATATCGATATCAAAGGGTTTGAGGAAGTAATAGTCGGCGCCGGCTGCCAGAACCTCTTTTTCAAATGTAGCGTTGTCAACGCTGGACATAAGGAAGATAAGAGGTCTCTTTGCGAGGCGCATGTTGTTCATTTGCTTCATGACGCCAAGAGCATCAAGATGAGGCATAAAAGTATCCATTAGAACCACATCTGGCTGTGTGCTCTTGATCGAGGCCAGCACCTCATTGCCGTTCTTTGCGGATAAAAATACATCAAAACCGTGTGATCTAAGCACGCTGCAACAAGCCTGTCCGAATTCCGCGGAATCGTCCGCGAGCAAAACCTTAATCTGTTTTGACATCAGTTTCTCATCCTTTCTCTATTAACCAGCCTTCAGCAGTTTCGAATAGACAATTGTAGAATTTTGCTATCTGCCTGTGCTCATTTCTCCCATATATTACCATAGGTTACGACATATGGCAATAGCTGACAGCCTATTTTTTGTAAAAATTTACCATTATTTTTCTGTAAAATTCACGATTTTTCGTCAATCTACATATAGTTGTCTAAATTTACAATTTCCGCAAGATGTTGTTTTTTTCGCCCCTAAATCGCCTTGTTAAACACGATTTTCCACCCAAATACGCCGACAAAATACGCTATACACCAAAAAACATTTTTCGATTAAATTTTTCAAGCTGTCGGAAAATAAAGGATTTTGGGGCTGCGGGTCGATAATTTTTAAGTAAAAGAATTGAAAAATTTCCCTGTTTTTATAAAATAGACTGTGTAAATCAAGGCTCATGCGACAGATGAAAAGACTGCGAATCAAAAAATTTGTGAATAAAGAGGTTAAGAAAATGAAAAAGCTAAAAATCGGACTTATCGGTATCGGCGGAATATGCAACGGAGTACACATTCCTGCATATTTACAGGACGAAAGAACAGAGGTTGTCGCTCTCTGCGACATAGTGCCCGAGAAAACAGCCAAGGCTAAAAAGGAATTCTTCCCCAACGCAAAGGAATATACCGACTTCAGAGAGCTTTTGAAGGACGACAGCATCGACGCCGTTGACATCTGCACCCCCAACTACCTCCATTCGATTATCGCCGTTGAGGCTCTTGAGAGGGGCAAGCATGTCTTTTGCGAAAAGCCCGACGCTGTGAGCGTCGGCGAGGTTCAAAGAATGAAGGCAGCCGCGGAAAAGAGCGGCAAGGTGCTCATGGTAATGAGGAACAACCGCTTTATGCACATCTCAAAGCTCGCCAAGCAGTTCGTTGAAGAGGGCAGGATGGGCGAAATCTACGCCGGCCGCTGCGGCTGGATAAGACGCAGAGGAATTCCAGGCAAGGGCGGATGGTTCACCACTAAGGAAATGTCCGGCGGCGGTCCTTTAATCGACCTCGGAGTTCACATGATTGACCTTGCAATCTGGCTCATGGGCAATCCCACTCCCGTTGCCGTTTCGGGCGCTACATACAGAAAGTTTGCCGACAGCGATATAAGCGACAGCCCCAACTCCAAGTTCGGAGAAACCAAGGAGGGCGGCACCTTCGATGTTGAGGACCTCGCCATGGGCTTTATAAGGTTCGACAACGGCGCCGTGCTCCAGATTGAGTTCAGCTGGGCATCCAATATCGAAAAGGAGACCCGTTTTGTGGAGCTGCGCGGCACTGAGGCGGGACTCAGCCTTGACCCCGAAAAGCTCAGGCTCTTCTATGAGAAGGACGGCAAGCTGATAAACAAGACCTTCAAAAAGGTCATAGGCAAAGGCAAGGACGGTCACGCGGGCAATATCGAGAACTTTGTTGATGTAGTGCTGGGTCAGGCAGAGCCAGTATTCGTTCCCCAGCAGGGCGTGGACATGATAAAGATTCTCACCGCCATTTATGAGTCCGCCGAAAAGGGCAGGGAAGTCGTCCTTAAATAATAAGCTTAATTCAGAGTAAGTACTTTATGTACTTGCTCTTTAATTTAACCAATAAAAGTGATACCAAGCTGAAAATTTTTAGATATTTTATCACATAAATTCTGCCAATTCAATACTTCCGCAAAGAAATTAGTCGTTTTTTGTCGATTATTATTCGGGTTTAAAGCATAAAGTGGGCAAAATAGAATCAGCGGCTTCTTTTTGCGGCAACGAAATATATATGGACAAATTCCGAAACATTGTATATTATATTTAACAAAGACAGTCCGTAAGATATATTTTCTCAGTTTGCACAGCTTAGAGGCATTAAAACAACGGCTCTCTGTGCTAAATTCACTAATTTGCAATTTTTGCAAAAATGTATTGACTTTAGCGATTTTAAGTGCTAAAGTTATTACAAATTTACAGGAGAGGTATATAGCGTGAACAAAAACATTTTCACAGCATACGCATATTACTTTTACGGCTTTGCTTACTTTTGGAGCAGGGCTTGTTTTGCTGTGAAAAGTTTTCCGTTGAGCGCGTAAAGTAATCGCCTTATATCAACGGCTTCGCAGTAAAACAAGCTGCGAAGCCGATTTTTTATAACTATTTTCAGAAAAGGAGATTTGCTATGGTTATTCTGCTTAAAAAATCCTACGATAAAGCCCAGCTTGACTCGCTCATCGCTTGGCTTAAATCTAAGAACTTCGAATGTCATTTAAGCGAGGGCACAAGCAAGACAATTCTGGGACTCATCGGCGACACATCCACTCTGGACATTGATTTGCTCAAGGCTATGGACATTGTTGAGGATGTAAAGAGAATTATCGAGCCCTACAAGAATGTAAACCGCAGATTCCACCCCGACGACACTGTCATAGAGGTGGGCGGCACCAAAATCGGCGGCGGAAACTTAGGTCTTATCGCAGGTCCCTGCTCCGTTGAGTCCACCGAGCAGATTGTGGAGATTGCAAAGAAAGTAAAGGCCGCGGGCGCCAACTTCCTCAGAGGCGGAGCATACAAGCCCAGGTCCTCACCCTACTCCTTCCAGGGTCTCCGTGACAAGGGCATTAAGATGCTGCTTGAAGCAAAGAAGGAGACGGGTCTGCCCATTGTAACAGAGATTATGGACATCTCACAGCTTGAGCACTTTGAGGAAATAGATGTAATTCAGGTCGGCACGAGAAATATGCAGAACTTCGAGCTTCTGAAAGAGCTGGGCAAAATCAGAAAGCCCATAGTCCTTAAAAGAGGTATGTCCGCAACCTTTGAGGAACTGCTCATGAGCGCTGAATACATCTCCGCCGGCGGCAATACCCAGATTATCCTCTGCGAAAGAGGCATTAGAACCTTTGAGCCGGCAACAAGAAACACCCTTGACATCTCCGCCGTGCCCCTTCTCAAAAAACTGTCCCACCTGCCTGTCATAGTCGACCCCAGCCACGCAACGGGCAAGTCCTCACTTGTAAAGTCCATGTCACTTGCGGCAGCCGCAGCGGGCGCCGACGGAATTATGATAGAGGTCCACAACGACCCGCCGAACGCATGGTCGGACGGACAGCAGTCCATCACTCCCGATGAGTTTAAAGATACGGTCGACGCGGTCAAGAAAATCTGGAGCTTCTGCTACGGAGTTGTAAACGAAAAGAAAGACTGACCCGAGGTGATATTTTGAAGATAGGAATAGTCGGGCTGGGGCTTATCGGAGGCTCCTTTGCCAAAGCGATAAAAGCCCGCACCGAGCATACCGTTCTCGGAGCGGATATTGATAAAGAAATCCTGTCAAAGGCTATGGATGACGGGGCGGTGGACTTTGAGCTAAAAGACGGCGACTTAAAGGACTGCGATTTGCTCCTTATAGCCCTTTACCCCGCGGCCATCATTTCCTACCTTGAGGAAAAGGCGCGCCTTTTCAGCAAAAAAGGATTTGTTATTGACCTTTGCGGAGTAAAAAGGCATATTTGTAAAAAAGGGCAAATGCTCGCTAAAGAGCACGGCTTTAACTTTATCGGCGGTCATCCCATGGCGGGCAGGGAGGTTTTCGGCTACTCAGCCGCAATAGAGAACCTTTTTGACGGAGCCTCCATGATACTTGTGCCCGAGCCCGAGCGGACTGTTCCCGACTTTATTAAGGAGTTTTTCCTGTCAGTTGGTTTTACCCATATTCAGATTTCAACTCCTGAGCACCATGACGAGGTAATCGCCTGCACATCACAGCTTGCCCATGTGGTGTCAAGCGCCTATGTAAAGACCCCCGTTGCTCCTGATTTTTACGGTTTTTCCGCGGGCAGCTTTAAGGACATGACAAGGGTCGCCTACATGAACGAGAAGGTCTGGACAGAGCTTTTTTTAAACAATGCCGATATGCTGAAACTGGAGATTGACAGCCTTGTAAACGAGCTTAAAAAATACTCCGACGCCCTTGAAAGGCGGGACGAAAAGGAAATCATGCGGCTTATAAAAGAGGGCACGGAAATAAAAGTTCGACTGAATCGGCTTGAAGAAATGCGAAAGACGGGAAGGCTTTAAAGGGGAGAAAGATTTGGCAGAAAGAGTAGTCAGAGTAAACGCTTCAAAAAGCTATGATGTAATAATCTCAAAGGGCAGTATAAATAAGGCGGGGGAGTATATAAAAAAGGTATTCCCGAGCCTTAAGAATGCGGTAATTGTTTCCGACGACAATGTATTCCCCCTATACGGGGAGGCGGTTAAGAAGACACTAAACGAAAACGAAATCCGCGCTCTCGAATTTGTGGTTCCCCACGGTGAGAAAAGCAAGGATATAACGGTTCTTTCTCAGCTCCTCGAATTCCTTGCCGAGAACAAAGTGGACAAGAAAAGCGTACTTTTGGCGCTGGGCGGGGGAGTTATAGGCGACCTTACGGGCTTTGCGGCATCGTGCTATCTCAGAGGCATCGAGTTTGTTCAAATTCCCACCACCCTCCTTGCCGCGGTTGACTCGTCCGTGGGCGGCAAGACAGCTGTAAATCTCAAAGCGGGAAAAAACCTTGCGGGAGCCTTCTGGCAGCCCTCCCTTGTAATCTGCGACCCGGAAACCTTTAATACCTTGAGCCCCTCGGAGCTGGCAAACGGAATCAGCGAGAGCGTAAAATACGGTATTATCTGCGACAGACAGCTTTATGAGGATATTGAAACAAACGGCTTTACCGAGATAGAAAAGAAAATAGAGCGCTGCGTTTCGATTAAGCGTGACATTGTGGAGTCCGACGAGTTTGACAAGGGAAAAAGAAAGCTTTTAAATCTCGGTCACACCTTCGGTCACGCAATAGAAAAGTGCTCAAACTTTGAAATCCAGCACGGCGCGGCGGTGGCAATCGGAATGACCGCCGCGGCAAAGGTTTCAGAGAAACTAAACCTCTCTGAAGAAAAGCCGCATGACAGAATCAAATCGCTTCTCGAAAAGCTGAACCTCCCCACAGAATGCCCCTATTCTTATGAGGAGCTTTACGAGGCGGCTCTTTCCGACAAAAAAGTGGAGTCGGATAAAATCAGCCTTATACTTATAAGAAAAATCGGCGACAGCTTTATTTACAATGTTTCAATTAAAGAACTGAAAGATATTTTTTATATTGCCTTTGGCGGCTGAGAAAGGCAGGTTAAGATGGATATAAAAATCATTCCCCGCGCTCTTACGGGCAAGGTTAAGGCAATATCCTCAAAGTCCGACGCCCACCGCCTGTTCTTTGCGGCTGCGGCGGCGGAAGAAGAAACTAGCATTGTTATAAACGGCAAGGCTGGCGAGGATATTTTAGCCACGATAAACTGCCTTAAAGCCTTGGGGGCTGAAATACACGAGCGCAAAACGGATGCGGATGAAACCGAGTACACCGTCATTCCCGCAGGCAGAGTCGAAAGCGATATTCTCCCTACCCTTGACTGCGGCGAGAGCGGCTCCACCGCGAGGATGCTGTTGCCCCTTGCCACTTACATTTCTCCCAAGGGCTTTAAGATGACGGGCAGAGGCAGACTCCCCGAGCGTCCCATGACCCCGCTTATAGATGAGCTTATAAAAAAGGGCTGCGAGTTTACTTCAAAATCCATCCCCTTAGAGGTCAAAAACACCCCGGCGGGCGGCGTTTTCAAAATTGCGGGCAATATAAGCTCACAGTTTATTTCGGGTCTTTTGTTTCTCCTGCCCCTTCTGCCTGACGGCGGCATTATAGAAATTGACCCGCCCCTTCAGTCAGCGGGCTATGTGGATATGACCGTCAAAACCCTTTCCCTTTTCGGCGTTAAGGTTGAAAGAAACGATAACCGTATCACCGTAAAAGGCGGTCAGCGTTATATCTCTCCCCAAAAAGCCTATGCGGAGGGCGACTGGTCATCGGCCGCGTTCTGGCTTTGCGCCGCCGCGTTAAACGGCAGTATCACCGTAACGGGTCTTGACGCAGAATCGGCTCAAAAGGATAAATATGTCTTTGACATATTAAGCCGCATGGGAGCAAAGTGCAGCCAAACAGACGGGGAGTTTACTATAAGCGCGAATAGCCTTAAAGGTACGGAAATTGACGCCTCGGAAATCCCCGACCTTGTGCCAGTTTTGTCCGTAGTCTGCGCCGCCGCTGAGGGCGAAAGCGTTATCTTCAACGCGGGCAGGCTAAGACTTAAAGAGAGCGACAGAATCGAAAGCACTTGCACGATGCTGAAAAGTCTCGGAGCTGAGGTCACTTCCGACAATGACAGCATACGCATAATCGGCAAAAAGACTCTCAGCGGCGGAACTGTGGACAGCTTTAACGACCACAGAATCGCCATGTCGGCGGCGGTAGCGTCGGTTATTTGCGAAAACCCCGTAATTATCCTCGGCGCGGAGTGCTGCGCAAAATCATATCTTTCCTTCTTTGACGACTTTAATAAGCTCGGCGGAAAAACAGAAATTCTTTAATTTCGGAGGTAAATATGAATTCCGAATTCGGTGAAAGAATAAAGGTCAGCATATTCGGGCAGTCACACTCTCAGGCGATAGGCGCTGTGATTACCGGTCTGCCGGCGGGACTAAAGCTGGATACGGACTATATCGACAGCTTTATGAAAAGGCGGGCGCCGGGCAGAAATATTTACTCCACACAAAGAAAAGAGCCCGACAAGCCGAGCGTTGTTAGCGGTCTTGCGGGCGGCTATACAACGGGCGACCCCTTGTGCGTAGTCATTAAAAACACGAACACCATAAGCTCCGACTACACAGGGTTTAAGGATACCCCAAGACCCTCCCATTCGGATTACCCCCTGTTTGTAAAAACGGGCGGCTATAACGACATAAGAGGAGGCGGGCACTCCTCGGGCAGGCTCACAGCCCCCTTGTGCTTTGCGGGAGCCATCGCCCTGCAGATATTAAAAAAATTCGGCATCGAAGTTGGCGCGCACATTTATTCCATAGGCGGCGCTGAGGACACACCCTTTGACATGACGGATATATCGCCTGAGCTTCTTGCGAAAGTCAAAGAAAAGGATTTCCCCACCATTAGCGACGACGCAGGTAAACTTATGCGCGTGGAGATTGAAAAAGCAAGGCTGGAGCTTGACTCAATCGGCGGAATTATAGAGTGCGCCGCGGTAAACCTCCCGGCGGGTCTCGGCAGCCCGATGTTCGACGGAGTTGAAAACAAAATCGCCGCAGCCGTTTTCGGAATCCCCGCAGTCAGGGGAATCGAATTCGGAGCGGGATTTAAAGCCTCAAAAATGCGGGGCAGCGAGCACAACGACCCCTATTTTATAAAGGACGGCAAAATCGCCACCAAGACAAACAACCACGGCGGCGCAATCGGCGGCATCACAACGGGCATGCCCCTTGTTTTCAGAGCGGCGATAAAGCCCACGCCGTCAATCTCAAAGGAGCAGGACACCGTTTCAATCAGCGAGATGGAGAATAAAAAGCTGGCAATTAAAGGCAGGCACGACCCCTGCATAGTCCCCAGAGCCGTCCCAGTTTTTGAGGCGGTCACAGCATTGGCAATTCTTGATTTAATGATAAATGAATACGGCTGCAGAAGCATAAGCGACAAAGTAAGAGAGTAAGGAGAGGGTAAAAATGAGTTTGAGTGAAATAAGAGAGAGGATAGACAAAATCGACGACCAATTGACGGCTCTTTTCGTGGAGAGAATGAATCTCGCGGCAGAGGTAGCCGAGGAGAAGAAAAAGAGCGGGCTCCCCGTTTACAGCCCCAAGCGTGAAAGGGAAATACTATCAAAAGTCACAAGCCAGATGCCCGACAATATAGCAATCTACGCAAAAAGCTTTTTCACCACCCTTTTTGATGTAAGCTCATCCTATCAGTCAAGGCTCATCGGCACAAAGTCCACCTTAAAGGAGCAAATCAAAAAGGCTGTTGAGGAAGGTCCCAAGGAGCTGCCCAAAAAGGCAATAGTCGCCTGCCAGGGAGTTGAGGGCTCATACTCACAGCAGGTTTGCGACAGGCTGTTTGCCCTGCCCTCAATTATGTACTTCACCAGCTTTGAAAGCGTTTTCAGAGCCGTAGAGCAAAATCTCTGCCAGTACGGAATTCTCCCCATAGAAAACAGCATCCACGGCTCCGTAACTCAGGTCTATGACCTTATGCACAAGTACAATTTCCATATAGTAAAGAGCGTAAAGCAAAAAATTCATCATACCCTGCTTGTAAACAAGGGAGCGAAACTCGAAGATATTAAGGAAATTTACTCCCACGAGCAGGCAATCGGTCAGTGCAGCGACTTTATAGCATCCTTAAAGGATGTAAAGGTAAACTATTCAGCCAATACAGCGATGGCCGCAAAATATGTTGCCGAGTCGGGAAGGACCGATATAGCCGCGATTTCCTCCGAAAACTGCGCTGATATTTACGGTCTTGAAGTCCTCAGCAGCGACATTCAAAACAGCAACAGCAACTACACCCGTTTTATTTGCATATCAAAAGACTTGCAAGTTCTGCCCGGTGCTGATAAAATTAGTCTAATGGCTACAACCGCGCACCGACCGGGTTCGCTTTACAGGCTTATTTCAAAGTTCGCCGTTATGGGCATAAACCTTACAAAGCTTGAAAGCCGCCCCATCCCCGGCAAGGACTTTGAATTCAAGTTCTATTTCGATATGGAGGCGTCGGTTTATAATGACGATGTTCTTGACCTTTTGGGAGAGCTGTCAAACGCTCCCGAAACCTTCTCCTTCCTCGGTGCGTACTCTGAAATGTCATAAGGATTGATACTAATGAAGTTCGGACTAATCGGCAAAAAGCTTGCCCACAGCTATTCGAAAATAATTCATGAGCTTATGGGCTACCCCTACGATTTGATTGAGCTTGAAGAATCTGAGCTTAAGGAGTTTTTTGCGGCAAAAGATTTTGATGCGATTAATGTAACCATACCTTACAAAACAGATGTAATGCCCTATCTCCATGAGATATCCGAAAAAGCTCAGAAAATCGGCAGCGTAAACACTATAGTCAAAAAAAGCGGGGGCAGACTCGTAGGCTACAATACGGACTATGACGGCTTTGTGTATATGCTGAACAGAGCCGGAATCTCCGTCACGGGCAAAAAGGTGCTTATCCTCGGCAGCGGCGGCACCTCAAAAGCCGCTTTGGCAGTGTGTAATGACTTAAAAGCTAAAGAAATCATTATAATATCCAGAAGCGGCGAGAATAATTATGAGAATATAGAAAGACACGCCGACGCCGATGTGATAATCAACACAACCCCCGTGGGCATGTACCCCCACAACGGAAAAAGCCCCGTTAGTCTCGACATTTTCACAAAGCTCCAAGGCGTGGTTGATGTAATCTACAACCCCCTTAAAACCGAGCTTTTACTGCAGGCAGAAGAAAAGGGAATAAAGTTCACAAACGGTTTGCCCATGCTTTGCGCTCAGGCGGTTTACGCCGCGGACCACTTCTTTGAGGTATGCCCCGAAATCCGCCCGAAACTAGCCTTTTCTGAAAAGGAACCATTGGAGGAAAGTATTATTAAAGAGATTGAAAAGCTTTGCACAAACATCATATTTATCGGAATGCCCGGCTGCGGCAAAAGCAGCATTGGCAAAGCGGTTGCGGAGATAACGGGCAGGGAGTTTTACGATACCGACGCCATAGTTGAGGAAATCACCGGCATGAGCAATCAGGACTTCTTACACAAATACGGCGAGGCAGCCTTCAGAGAAAAGGAGGCGAAAATCGCTGAGGAAGTGGGCAAAAAGAGCGGCTCCGTTATCTCAACCGGCGGCGGCATAGTTAAGAATCCTCAAAATGTAAAGCATTTAAGGCAAAACGGAAAGCTGATTTTCATTGACAGGGAAATTGAAAAACTTAGTCTCGTCGGCAGACCGCTTTCAAAGGACCTGGCAACCTTAAAGCAGATGTATATTGAGCGACTGCCGCTTTACAAAGCCGCGGCAGACATGATTCTTTACAATGTGGGCACTGTTAAGTCCGCAGCAAGAGCAATAGTTGAAATGCTGGAATATTAAAAGCCGCTGAACCCTCAGCGGCTTTTTATATTAAAACTCCGTTTTCAATGAAAGATTTCAGAGCCGAATATCTTTTGCTCTGCTTGTCGTTGTTGACCATAGCCTCAAGTTTAGATTTCAGTCCCACTATCACAATCATTCTTTTCGCCCTTGTCACCGCGGTATATAAAAGATTGCGGTATAAAAGCTTTGCCGATGAATCTATAATGGGCAGAATGACCGTATCGTACTCGCTGCCCTGACTTTTGTGTACGGTTATCGCATAGGCAAGCTCAAGGTCGGAAAGCTTTTCGGCAGGATATAAAACCTCTTTGCCGTCAAAGTCGATTACCAAAACCCCTTCGGCGGGTTTTATTTTCNNTTCTTAATAACGCCCAGGTCGCCGTTGAACACGCCCGTACCCTCGGAGAATCCGCTTGTCCACTCAAGGTTATAGTTGTTTTTCGTCTGCATAACCTTGTCGCCCTCGCGGAACACAAAGCCGCCGGATTTTATTTCGGCTTTGCTTAAATCCCTCGGATTCAGCCTTTCCTGAAGGAGTCTGTTTAGGTTCGCCGTGCCGCAGACCCCGTTTCTTGACGGGCAGAGAACCTGCAAATCCTCTATGGGAGAAATGCCGTACGCATCCGGCAGTCTTTCGCAGCAAAGCTCCCTTACCGTTCTTGCCGCAAGGTCGGCGCTTTTTCTTTCAAGGAAGAAAAAATCTCCCTCATTGCTTATTTCGGGCATCTCTCCTCTAATAATTCTGTGGGCGTTGGTGACAATGCGGCTTTTCTCCGCCTGCCTGAAGACTTGATTGAGCTTTATAACGGGTATCAGCCCGGAATCTATTAGGTCGTGCAGGACATTTCCCGCCCCGACCGGCGGGAGCTGGTCGGAGTCACCCACCAAGATGAGCCTGCAGCCAAAGGGAACCG
>LFSO01000040.1 GCA_001512765.1 Clostridiales bacterium DTU053 | reverse complement strand
TGGTGGACGCTAACGGGCTCGAACCGCTGACCCTTCGCACGTCAAGCGAATGCTCTACCAACTGAGCTAAGCGTCCGTATCACCTGTGCGAAGTGTATTATAAACTATAGTCGCAAAAAAATCAATAGCCTTTTTAACTTTCTTGTCCTGAAATTTTACCCTATTCGCAAAAGAAAACTAATTTTGCGCAAATTTCTATTGCTGAGCGCAGCGCCTTATGGTAGTATCAATAGTCGTAGGGAGGTTTTCCTCCTTTGTAAAAGGGGTGTGGATGTGGCAGAGTTTAAACATAAAAAATCCGAAATCGTCGCTGTTTTAAACCCTTCTGAGAATAACCCCAGAAACAGCGAGGGCGACTTTATAGAGCTGAAAGACGGGCGAATCCTCTTTGCCTACAGCCGCTACACGGGCAGCCGCAGCGAAGACGACCGTCCCTGCGACATAGCCTGCATTTATTCTCATGACGGCGGCAAGAGCTTTGACATGGCGCCTCGTATCTTAAAAAAAGCGTCGGAGCATAATGTGGAGAACATTATGAGCGTGAGCCTTTTAAGGCTGCAAAACGGCGATTTGGGGCTTTTTTATCTTATAAAGCACAAGGACGCCCTTACCTCCGACTATGTTTTATGCCGCTCCGCCGATGAGGGCGAGACTTTTTACTCTGCCGTCAGCTGCTTTTCGCCCCACAACCCCGAGTACTATGTGGTAAACAACAACAGAGTCCTCAGAACCAAAAGCGGCAGGCTTATAGTCCCCGCGGCACTTCACAGGCGGCACCCGAAAAATATCTACGGCATCGACCCCGCTCTGGCTGTGTTTTCTTATTCAGATGATGACGGCTTTACATGGAAGAGCTTTTCTGGAACTTTGGCGTGTCCCGTTTATCGCTCGGAAACCGGACTTCAGGAGCCGGGCGTGATTGAGCTAAATAACGGCGTTCTTTACGCTTATTTCAGAACCGACCTTATGTGCCAGTACGAGAGCTTTTCCCTTGACGGCGGAAAGTCCTGGACGCTTCCCCAGCCCTCTGCCTTTACTTCTCCCGTTTCTCCCTTAAAAATCGCTCAGAACCCCTATACTGGTCTGTATTATGCGGTATGGAACCCAATCCCCAACTATCAGGGCAGGGATAAAAACCTTCACGAAAACACATCTCTGAGCTGGGGACGCACCCCCTTGGTTATTGCCGAGAGCGAGGACGGCATAAACTTTAGCGATTACTGCATTATCGAGGACGACCCCGAGGCGGGCTTCTGCTATCCCGCAATTTACTTTACGGGGGAGAACTCAATGCTTTTATCTTACTGCAGCGGGGATAAGACCTGTCATTCTTGTCTTTGCCGCACCACAATTCGCAAATTGGAATGGTAGAATGTTTATTAGGAGTGTTTACAATGAGAAATTATGTGTCAATGTTTTGCGATGAATTCAAATACCCCGCAGAGGCTAAGGAGTGTTTTCTTGACGCCTTTGACAAGGTGAGCGCCTGCGAGGAAACGGCAGGGGAGTTTATGGGCCTTGTTGAGGCTTATGACCTCGGCGACGACCTTCTCGACAAGCTCACAAATCTCGCGGAAAAATGCGGCGTCCACAAGTTCACTCTGCATCTTCTGTATTTTATCTGCCTTTCAAAGAGGCTCAGAGAGCTTTACGAAGAAAACAATCTCCCCTATGAGATATATTATGACACAGTTTCAGACTTAAAGTGGAAGCTGATGGAGTGCCATCATGTCGAGGGAGTATGGGGCTCCTTCGTGGCAAATTGGTTCAGGCGTTTTTACAGGCTTGACCGTTTCGCTCTCGGTCGCCTTCAGTTCGAGCCCAGCGAAATTGATTTTGACTACAAAAAGGGCGACAAGGAGCTTAAAAAGGGTGACCTTGTAATCAATATACATATTCCCTCCGCAGGTCCGCTGCACAAGGAGCTTTGCCTTGACGCGTATAAAAGGGCGGCCGAGTTCTACAAGGACCGCTTTAACGGCAAGCCCATCGCATTTGTTTGCAATTCATGGCTTTTGTACCCCAGACACACTGAGTTCCTGCCCGAAAACTCCAATATCTTAAAGTTCATGGAGGACTTTGATATTGTCTGGAGCAAGGAGCAGCCCCATTTCGGCGACTGCTGGAGAATTTTCGGAAAAGCCTACAACGGCGACCCCGATGACCTGCCGCAGGAGACCTCCCTGCAAAGGGCATACGCCTCCTGGCTCAAAAAGGGCAACACAGTGGCAAACGGCTACGGCGTGTTCTTCTACGATGACCTTCCGTTAAACAAATAAATAAAAAATTTCCCCTTGATTTCAGGGGGATTTTTTTATGCCCATCGCCCCTCGGGGCGATTTTTTTTGTTTTGTCTTCATTAGTCATTAGTTCTAACAAAGGACAAGATGTCATAAGAATTATTAAGCAAAGAGCATTTAAAGGTCGGTGAAAAGAGTGGAGGACAAAAACGCCCAAAGATTTGATGAGGCCGCGGCCGTCGCAGCGCCAGAAATTGCCTCGGCTCTTTTGGGACTGCCCGAAAGCATTAAGGCTGACACGCAGGAAATAAGAATCAGAACAGGCAGACCCGTGATGCTTTGCGGACTCTACGGCGTGTGCTTTCTGGAGAAAAGCGGCAGGGTAGCCTTTACCACATACAAGAGCGCTATGGTTGCCACAAAGGAGCAGGTTGCGGCAACGCTTAAAAAGGCGAGCGGCTACTCCCTCTACAGCCATCAGGAAAGCATTGCGAAGGGCTTCATTACCTTTGGCAGCGGTCACAGAATGGGCATCTGCGGAACGGCGGTCGGCACCGACGGCAGAATCTCAAATGTCCGTGACGCCTCATCTTTAAATATCCGAATCGCAAGGGACCACACCGGTTGCTCTGTAAGAATTCTTGACTTGCTATGGAACGGCGGCATAAAGAGCCTAATAATCACAGGCCCTCCCCTTTGCGGCAAGACAACCGTGCTGAGGGATATGGCAAGGCAGCTATCCTCAGGCTACAGGGATAATTACTTCAAGGTCTCGGTTGTGGACGAAAGATTTGAGCTATCAAACTTTACCGACGACGGGGAGAGCCTTGGAATCAACTGCGATGTTCTGCGTGGCTGCAAAAAGGACGAGGGTATTATCCATGTAGTCCGCTCAATGGCTCCGGAAATCGTAATCTGCGACGAAATCGGCAGTTTAAGTGACGCAAAGGCGGTCACCGAGGGTCTGAATTCGGGCGTAAAGTTTATACTCTCTGTCCATTCAAGCGGAAAAGAGGATTTCTTCAAAAGACCGCAAGTCAGAACCCTTCTTTCCACGGGGGAGTTTGAAACGGTGGTTTTCCTTAAAAACGCCATGAACCCCGGTCAGGTCGAGGAGATAGTAAAGGCAGGTGATATCACCGATGAAATATATAGGAATAGCCATGCTGGCTATAACGATATTTGCGGGCGCAAGGGCATATGCCTTGAGTATGTCTAAGAGGGTAAAGGAGCTTGAGGCGGTATCATCTATGATAAAGTTCATGGCGGCTGAAATAAGGTATCTTATGTCCCCCATACAGGATATTATCAAGAACCTTGCGGAAAAACGAGAGCTTTCGCCGCTTACCTTCCTTCAAGTCTGTTCAAACCGTATGGAATCGGGAGAGGATTTCCCCTCGGCTTGGAAAAACGCCGTTGAGGAATACAAAGCCGCAGGGAGTCTGAAAGACGATGATTTAAGGCTCCTTTACTCCTTGGGTGAGGAGATTGGCACCAGCGACGCGCTGGGTCAGGAGCAGGTCTGCCAAATGTATTCCGAGCTTATCTCTCTAAAGCTCGAGGAGGCAAGGGGCTATGAGGCGAAGTACAAGGAGTTTTATTCGGCTTTGGGGATTCTGGGCGGTCTTGCTGTAATAATCATACTCATATAGCAGTACATAAAGAACAGGAAATAAATATCAGTAGGTGATAGGGCTTTATGGAAGTAGATGTAATCTTCAAAATAGCGGCAGTGGGTCTTATAGTGGCAATACTTAACCACATTCTCTCCCGTTCTCAAAAGGAAGAATATACAATGATAACCACTATTGCGGGTCTTATTATCGTGCTTATGATGCTGCTGCCGGGCATTGATGAGCTGTTTAAGTACATAAGATCCGTGTTTAACATCTGATGTTTAAGGTTGCGGCTGTTGCCCTTGTTATTTCCGTTCTTTATGTGCTTTTGTGGGTGCATAAAAGGGAGTTTACCATACTTTTGCAGCTCGGAGCTGTTGTTGTAATTCTGCTTTTGATTCTGCCAGATGTAAAGCAGCTTCTGGATACTTTTCAAAACCTAATTGACATAAGCTCAGTAAAGACCGAGTATGTGGCAATTCTTGCAAAGGCGCTTGGAATCTCTCTCATAACCGAACTTGCGCACGACACCTGCATTGACTGCGGCGAAAGCGCGCTTGCCAACAAGGTGGAGCTTGCGGGCAAAACAGTAGTGCTGACGCTTTCTCTGCCCCTTCTCATCTCGGTCGCAAGGTTCGCCTTGGAGCTTATAGGAAAATAAGGGAAGAGCTATGAAAAACAAAGTCAAAAAGATACTGTGCGGAATAATAATAAGCCTCTTTTTGCTTCCCCTTTTAGGGGCACAGGCGCATGCGGAAAGCTCTGAGATTGATGAATCGGAAGTTTACTCAGAGCAGCTTAAATCCGCAGGGGCGTACGAGCTTTTTAATCTCATCGACGACGACACGAGGGAAATGCTGAAAGAACTGGGAATAGAAGATTTTGACGCTCAGCATATCTTTGATTTGTCGCCGAGAAAGATTATAGACCTTATCTTCTCAATAGTCACAGGAGGCTTAAAAGAGCCCCTAAAAGCCGCGTTTTCTTTGGTCGGCATAGTTATCCTGTTTTCTTTAATCAGCTGTTATATCCCGGATCTTGAGGGCAAGGGGAGCATATTCGGATATGTCTTTGTCCTCGCCGGGGCAATGATTATAATCAAGCCAATTTCTCAGTGCATAGGCGGCGCAGTATCGGCTATAAACGCCACATCAAAGGTTATGCTGACCTTGGTGCCGATTTTGACGGGACTTATCGCCGCGGCTGGCAAGGCGGCTTCGGCGCTCAGCTACAACGGCATCGCTTTTACCGCGGCCCAGGTTTCCTCGCAGGTTTGCAACAGTTTTATAACCCCCTTCTCCGGGGTATATATGGCGCTCAGCATGGCGGGCAGCATAAACCCGATTATCAATATCGAAAGCATCGCGAACTTTATAAAGAAGGCGACAACCATAGTCCTCAGCTTTGCGGGCACCATATTCGCGGGTCTTTTGACAATAAGGGGAATACTTGCGGGCTCAGTCGACGCCCTTGCTTTAAAGGGAGCGAAATTCGTAATCGGCACCGCAATTCCCGTTATCGGAAGCTCCATCGGCGACGCTCTCTCGTCCATAATCGGCAGCCTTCAGGTGGTTAAATCCACCGTCGGAGCGGTGGGAATCCTGATAGTCGCCCTTATCAACATCCCCGCGGTAATACACATTCTTTTGTGGATTATATCCTTAAAAGGCGCCGCGTTTGCCTCGGAGATGTTCGGCATTGAGAGCATACAAAAAATGATTGACGGCCTTGCCTCAGGGCTTAGCGTCATATTCGCGATACTCTGCTTTAACGCGGTACTTATGATTGTTTCATTGGGTCTTGTGGTCTCAATCAGCAACGGTTAACGGGAGGAGCAAATGGAAGGAATAAAAGAATGGGCGGTAAACCTCGCAATTTGCTTTATCGCGTCGTCAATCGTCGTGTATCTGATTCCAAAGGGCAAACTGGAAAAGCCTATGAACACCCTTCTTTCTCTGTTTCTTTTGTCAGTGATACTTATGCCCTTTATAGAAAAATCCTTTGACCTTGACGATTTGCCCAAAAGACGGGAAGATTTTGGAATCGACCTTGAGGATAAAGCGGAAACCGTCAGGGATGAAATGAATTACCTAATGGAAAAGCAGGGCAAGGCGGCAGTGGAAATCTTAGTAGGGGAAAAACTTAAAAGTTTGGGACTAAATTACTCCGAAATCGAGGTAATTACGGATATTGCGGAGGACAGCCGCATAATTATTAAGGACATAGTTATTAAGGCAGAACTCACAGAGCCGCAAAAACAACAGGCGGCGGAAGAAATTGAAAAGCTAACGGGCATAAGACCAAAGTTTGAATAAGGCTTTTAAACACTCGGGAACGCAGAAAGGCGGATGCAGCTTGAGTAAACTTTTTGAGAATTTAAAAAAGGACAAAAAGGCGTTATGGATTATGCTGATCGGCGTTGCCGTTATGCTTATTATCATGGGCACCGAGTTTGTGCCCGGCGGCAAATCGAAAAAGAAACATTCTGACGCGGAAAGCCCCTCCATCGGCGACTACGAGTCAATACTTGAAGATAAACTTACCGACCTCCTTGCCTCCGTGTCGGGAGCGGGCAGGACAAAGGTAATGGTTACTTTGGACAGAACGGAAGAGTATGTTTACATATATGACGAAAGCAAAGAAGAGGAGATAAAAGGCGACGGCGGGACTGCCAAATCAAGCACCAAAACCAGCTACATCATCATAGAGGACGGCAAGTCATCCGGCGAAAGCGGACTTAAAAGCGTAATAATCATGCCAAAGGTTAAAGGAGTGGCGGTTGTATGTGAAGGAGGCGACATTCCGAGTGTAAAGCAGCAGATAAACGAGATTGTCACATCTGTCTTTGACATACCTTCAACCAAGGTATCAATAGCAAAAATGAAACAGAAATAGATTGGAGGCAAACTATGGGCAAGATTTTTAAGAAAAAACAACTGGTACTTACAGCATTAGTGGTACTTTTAGGCGTAGCGGTATATATCAACTGGTACTATACAAGACCCGAAAACCAAGTCGATAACAACTTAACCGAATCAACCACCCAGACAGGCAATTTGGGCGAAGCTGAATTTGTGGACGGTCAGACCCCCGAGGGCGAGGAGTACTTTGCCGCAGTAAAGCTCAACCGCAGCACAGCCCATGATGAGGCGCTCGAAACCCTCAAGCTCCTTATTAAGGACGACGCTACACCCGAAGAAGTAGCCGCAGCCGCTGATACAATTGAGAAATTCTCCAACAGACTCAAGAGCGAATCCGACATAGAGCTCCTTGTCAAGGCAAAAACGGGCAGCGAATGTGTGGCAGTCATCAACGAGGACAGAATCGACATTGTGGTTTCCAACTCTGTTCTCAATGACAACACAGTGCTGCAAATCAAAGAAATCGTGATGAACAACAGCGACATACCGCCCGAGAACATAACCATAACCGGCGTCAAATAAAAAAGCGACAGGCTTAGCCTGTCGCTTAAATCTTTTCTTAACTTACAGAACGAGCTTGTAGGAAATAATTGCGGTTGCCTTGTCTACCTTGAATATTGAGGCGCTTGCCTTGTTAATGTTAAGGTAAATATTCATTGAGTAGGTGCCGCCTACGATTTCATAGGTTTTCTTATCAATCTTTACTTCAATAACAGCGTCTTTATAGTCGGCGGTTACGCCCTGCTCAACGCCGCCTTCAAACTTAACTCCGGGAACGCCTGCGGCAATTTCCTTAATGTTTTCAACAATGGGGAAGAATCTGCCTGTAGAACCCTCAAGGCTCTTCTTAGGGTTGATGTCATCCTTGGGCATTATTTTAAGAGTATAGGTGTCGCCGTTATCGGTGACGGAGAAGCTCTTAATGTCATCGGCAAGCACATTTACTTCCTGATCATGATAGGGAATGGGCTTGCTGTCGCTGACTTCGTAATTGCTCTCAATTACGGGACCAAGGATGCTCTTAATGAAGCTAATAATGGCGCCGCTGTCGTTGTTGTTAACAGAAATCTTTGAAAGCTCAACGCTTTCCTTGCCGCGCAGCTTATTAGCCTTCTTTGTTGCGGCGGTTGCCTTGTTGTAGTAGTCGGCAATCTGCTGCTTTGTGCTGGAATTGCTGATTACATCGCCGCTGGGAGAGCTGGGAGCCTCAGTGGGGTTGTTGCCCTGGGACGGAGCCTCGCTTGTGGCCTGAGTTTCGCTTGCGTCTGTGTTCTGCTCGGTTTCGGCAGCGGTTTCGCTCGATTCCTCAGCGGCTGTGGTCTCCTCGGGAGCCGCTGTGGTTGTTTCATCTGTTGCCTTTTTTCCGCATGCCGCAAAGCCTAAAAGAACAGACAGAATAAGTAGAAGTGCTATCAGTTTCCTTTTCATTTTATTTCCTCCTAAGAACATAACACAATAATGTGCACAATGGCATAATATCACATTTTGAAATTTTTGTACAGTATTTCTTATAAACTTAATCAATGCAAATAAAAAATTGCCGACAAGCAAAGTGCTGTCGGCAATTTAAATTTACCAGTTTAGGAAATCCTTTATGTATTTAAGCGTATTAAAGCCGTACTGAACTCCCAGCTTCGCGTTCTCAATGCCTTCAAATTCTATTGAAACATAGCCGTCGTAGCCTGCGTTTTTAAGAATGGACATGCACTGAAGAACGGGAACTTCGCCGTGGCCGATTATTGCGCCTCTGAGGTAATTGCCGGCTCTTGTTTTGAAAAAGCCGTTCTGCGGCGGCAAAGCGTTGCCGCTCTTTACATGGAAGTCTTTCGCGTGAACATGATAGGCATACGGAGCCAGCCTAGCGACGGCAATCTCGGGAGCCTCGTCGGCGCAAAGGAAGTTGCCTATATCAATAAGTATGCCGAAATTGTCGTGACCTACGCCGTTTACCAGCTTTTCAACCCTTCTGCTGTCCTGGCAGAAGTAGCCGTGGTTTTCCACCATGGTGCGAATGCCCTTTGTTGCGGCATACTCGGTTACGCGCCTGCAGCCTTCAATAAGTGTGGGCAGAGCGTCGTCAAAGCCTCTTTGATGGCGGTTTGCTGCGTCATAGCCTCTTGTGGCGTCGTGGCGCATGCCCGAAACACCCAAAATAGCGGCTATGTCTACTTCTTTTTTAAGCCTTTCCACCTCGGCGTCAAAGTCACCGTCGCTGCCGTTTAAAAAGTCGGCGCCGATAGTGTAGTTTACCATTTCCATGCCCTGCTTTTTAGCCTCATCTCTGAGGGCTGCGGCATACTCCTCCTTTGTAACTCCATCGGGGGGATTAATGCCCGCAATCTCAATTCCCTCGCAGCCGATTTCTTTTGCAAGGGATATGCAGTCAAGCAGAGTGTATTCTCCGCTTTTCATTAGCGATGAAAAGCTGTAGGAGCTAACGCAAATCTTCATATTAAAAATCCTTTCGCGCTTTATTTGGAACCGCTGAGTTCGGATTTGACGGCTTTCGCCTGCAGTCTTACATTTTCGGGAGCAGGTCCGCCGTAGGATGTCCTGTTGTTTACGCAGGTTTCAAGGCTGATTGCTTTGAAAACATCCTCCTCAAAGAGAGGGGAGAACTCTTTAAGCTCCTCAAGGCTTAAATCCTCAAGAACCTTTGAGTTTTCGATGCAGTAAGCAACCAAAGAGCCTGTTATTTTATAGGCGTCGCGGAAGGGGAGGCCCTTGCCCACAAGGTAGTCGGCGCAGTCGGTGGCGTTGATGAATCCGCCCGCGGCCGCTTTTCTCATTTCCTCTTTGTTTACCTTTATGGTTTTGAGCATCGGGGTAAAGGCCATAAGACACAGACTTACCGTATCAAAGGCGTCAAAGATGGCCTCCTTGTCCTCCTGCATATCCTTGTTGTAAGCAAGCGGCAGACCCTTCATAACGGTGAGGAGAGTCATTAGACTGCCGAAAACCCTGCCCGCCTTGCCTCTGACAATCTCCGCGATGTCGGGGTTTTTCTTTTGGGGCATAATGCTTGAGCCGGTAGAGAACGCGTCGTCAAGCTCTATGAACTTAAACTCATGGGAACACCAAAGGATAATCTCCTCAGAGAAGCGTGAGAGGTGAACCATGATAATAGACAAAGCAGAAGCTAGCTCTATGCAGAAATCCCTGTCGGATACGGCGTCAAGGGAGTTTCTTGCGGGAGCGTCAAAGCCCAGCTCCTTTGCGGTCATCTCCCTGTCAATGGGGTATGTGGTACCCGCAAGAGCGCCCGCTCCGAGGGGGCAGACATTCATTCTCTTTTTGGCGTCAATGAGTCTTCCTCTGTCACGAAGCAGCATCTCAGCGTATGCCAGCAGATGGTGCCCGAAGGTAATCGGCTGAGCTCTTTGCAGATGAGTATAGCCGGGCATTATTACATCCGCATAGGTTTCCGCCATGTCGGAGAGCAGGGCGATAAGCTCCTCAAGAAGTTTCAGCAGCCTGTCTGTTTCATTCCTGAGGTTAAGCCTGATATCCACCGCAACCTGGTCGTTTCTGCTCCTTGCGGTGTGGAGTCTCTTGCCCGCGTCACCTATGCGCTGAGTCAACACAGCCTCCACGAAGGAATGAATATCCTCATATTCCTCGCTTATAACTGTTTCGCCTTTTTCTATCTCATCGGAAAGCTGACGCAGGGCAGCGACTATTCTTTCTTTATCCTCATTGGAGATAATGCCCCGCTCAGATAGCATTTTGCTGTGAGCGATGCTGCCTTCAATGTCCTCACGCCACATTCTCTTGTCAATGCCGATAGAGAAGTTTATGGCATCGGTGACCTTATCCGCTTCCTTTGAAAATCTTCCGGCCCAGAGCTTCATTACATTTCTGCCTTTCAAGTAATTTATATCTTTGCCATTGTTTCTCTCAGGAAGTCAACAGCAATCTGAATATCTCTTTCGGGGTTGTCGCCGACTTCGCGCTCAATGGTGAGGAAGCCTGTGTAGCCGATGTCTTTGAGTGCCTTTAAGTAATTGGGGAAGTCAACGCTGCCCGTTCCGAGGGGAACTTCCTCAAATGACGGGCCTGTTACGATTTCGCTCTTAACCATGCCGTAGACAAGTTCGGGGTCCTTATAGAACAGCTGAACGCCGTCTTTTGCATGGGTGTGAACTATGTAATCTTTGAGGGTGTGAACAGCCTTAACGGGGTCGTCGCCTGTTACCATTACAAGGTTTGCGGGGTCAAGGTTTACTGCAACGCCCTTTGAATTGAGTGAATCAAGGAACTGCTTTAAAACTGCGGAGGTTTCGGGACCGGTTTCGATTGCAAAGTGAGCTTCCAGTGAGTCGGCATACTCTGCAAGCTCATGGCAAGCCTCCTGAAGAATCTTATATCTGTCGTGATTCGGGTCAGCGGGAACCACGCCGATGTGGGTTGTAACAACATCGGTTTCAAGGTCCTTGGCAAGGTCAAGGATTCTCTTAGATTTCTCTATCTTTTCAGGGTTCTTATCGGGATGAACAAATCCGCCGCCGCCAAGGTCGCCGCAGAGAGCGGATATTTTGAGTCCGAGGGATTTTACATAATCCAAAAACTCACGCCTTTGAGCGGGGCTTAAATTCTCGGGAGCCATTGCTCCTCTTGTGGAATAAACCTGAACGCCTTGAACACCCATAGCGGCAGCCTTTTTAAGAGCCTCTTTGATGTCGATGCGGAAGCTGTCAACAATAACGCCGATAGGGAAGTTTGCCATTAAAATCACTCCATATATGTATTCGGATATTGGTTAAATTATATACTCTGCGGCTGTACGCAGTCAATAATAAAAGCCCTTATTAAAAGGATTCTTTGGAGCTATACCTAAAGCCGAGGCAGTGCGAAACAATCAAAATGCCGTCTTTTACTTCAATGCTGCTTTCAGTTCCCATAAAGCGGTTGCTGACGCCTATGGGGAACCTTGAATTTATCGTAGCGTTGTTAAGCGGATACTTTAGCCCTTTTAATGTAACGCCGCTTGATATATCAGTATGTGAGAAAACCGAAACATAGCCTTCAGCTTCTTTTCCAAAGCTGAGCTTTCCGTTTTTAACGCCGGTCAGCATAAAATCGGGAGCTGCTATGTATGCGTCGCAGCCCTGCTCAATCAAAAATGCGAGGAGCTGAATATTTGAAAGAGTGTGGTCAAACCTTGCTCCGCCAGTGCAGGCGTAGAGCTCAAAGGTCTTGAAACCTCTTTCAAGCCCGATTTTCGCGGCGGCATAGGTGTCCGTATAGTCCTTGTCGATTTTAAGCCTAATAATCTCATCGGACAAAGATGAGTCCACCTTTTTGTTTAAGGAATCAAAGTCGCCAATCAGAATATCGGGTCGAATATTCAGGCTTTGCAAATGCAAAAGCCCGCCGTCGGCGGCAATTACAATGTCGCCGGCGGAAGGCTTTTTAAAATCAGGCGTAAAATCACCCGCTCCAACAATTATGCACTTTTTATCCATGCTATCAGTCACATTAATCGCTGTCCCTTTCACGCTCTCTTATGAGGAACCTGACGGGAGTGCCCTCAAGTCCGAAAACAGAGCGGATTTCATTCTCAAGATACCTTTGATAGCTGAAGTGGAAAAGCTCCTTGTTGTTTACAAAGCAAACGAATGTGGGCGGTCTTGTGGAGGCTTGAGTAATGTAGAAAATCTTGAGCCTCTTACCCTTGTCGGTGGGCGGCTGAACCTTTGCCTGCGCCTCCGCGAGAACATCGTTCAGCTTACCCGTTGATATTCTTATTGAATTCTGATTGTGAACATACTTGATAAGCGAGAAAAGCCTGTCGATTCTCTGACCCGTTTTTGCGGAAATAAAGATTATCGGAGCGTATGACATGAACGAAAAATCGTTCATCAGCTTTTTGCGGTACTCGTCCATGGTTTTAGAGTCCTTTTCAACAAGGTCCCACTTGTTTACCGCAATAACGCAAGCCTTTCCCTGCTCATGGGCAATTCCCGCGATTTTTGAATCCTGCTCCGTAAAGCCTTCCGTAGCGTCAATGATGATGACGCAGACATCGGCCCTTTCAACCGCCATGACGGCTCTGAGAACGCTGAATTTCTCCAGTCTTTCGTCAATCCTTGACTTTCTGCGTATGCCCGCAGTGTCAATCATAACGAATTTGCCGTGCTTGTTTGTTACGGGAGTATCCGTAGCGTCTCTTGTGGTGCCGGCTATGTCAGATACAATAACCCTGTTTTCGCCGCAGATTGCGTTTATAAGCGAGGACTTGCCCACATTTGGTTTGCCGATAACCGCAACCTTTGTAACCTCGTCGTCCTCATCGTCATCGGCTTCATCGGGCAGGTGCTTTATAACTTCGTCAAGCAAATCGCCCGTGCCGTGTCCGTGGATGGCGGAAACGGGAATGGGGTCGCCGATGCCGAGATTGTAAAACTCATAAAACTCGGGCGGAACATCGCCCACATTATCCACCTTGTTTACGCAGAGTATAACAGGCTTGCCGCTTTTTAAAAGCATGCCGGCGACCTCACTGTCGGTCGCAACGGGGCCTGTTTTAATGTCGGTGACAAAAATAATCGCGTCGGCGCTGTCAATTGCGATTTGCGCCTGCTCACGCATGCTTGAAAGAATTATATCCGATGAATATGGCTCAATGCCGCCGGTGTCAACAAGCATAAACTTGCGGCCAAGCCATTCGCAGTCTCCGTAAATCCTGTCTCTTGTCACTCCGGGGGTGTCGTCAACAATTGCAAGACGCTTTCCGCACAGCTTGTTAAAAAGCGACGACTTGCCGACATTCGGGCGTCCCACAATGGCAACAACTGCTCTTGACATATTTCCACCGCCTCTCGTCAATTGATTAATGCGTCCAGAAAATCAAAGCCGTTATTGTCAATGACCTTTATTTCCGCTCCAAGCTCTTTTTCCAGTTCTTCCTTTGTCACATCGTCAAGGAAAATGAGCTCATCCTTTGATTTAAACATATTGGCGGGCAAAAGCAAAGTGCCCGTAACCTTTCCTTTAAGCTGCTTTATTATATCCTGCCCCGTGACAAGTCCCGAAACAGTTATAGTGTGACCGAAAAAGTCATTCAGAACACAGAATACATCTGCTTTAAGCCCTTTTATTCTGCTTTCCGCTTTGTCGCACAGCTCCCTTATAAGAGGATATGCCGCGACCCCCGTGGCAATCGAAACCTTTTTGGGGGAGGGGAGGGAGTCTGTTTCAAGGTTTTCAAGAGCTTCTAAAAACTCCGATTTAAACAGCGCCCACATTCCCACGCCGTTTTCAAGCTGATGGAATTCACCGTAGTACTCAGCCTTGGGAATTTCCCTCTCAGCCTTGATATAAAACTCGTCAGCCGCAAATGCGAGCCTTTCCTTGCCCTCTGAGATAAGCCTATCGTTAAACTCCTCAACAGTGTCAATGACAGCCGCTGCTTCTTCCTTTGTAAAGGCTCTTAAAGGATAGAGCTTTTCTCTGAACTTTGTAAGCCCTACGGGAACCGCAGATATGCTCTGCACCTGCGGGTAATACTTTGCAAGCTCATTGAGCGAGAAAACCAGCTCGTCGCCGTCGTTTACCTCCGGGCAAAGCACAAGCTGAGCGTTAATCTTAATCCCAGCGTCGGAAAAACGCTTTATGTATTGGAGCACTTTGCCCGAACGGGGGTTTTTCATCATCTTGACCCTCAGCTCGGGATTCATTGTATGCACGGAAATATTTACGGGGCTTATACGCATTTCAATAATGCGCTCTACCTCGTGCTCTGTAAGATTAGTCAGGGTAATGTAGTTTCCGAAAAGAAATGAAAGCCTTGAATCGTCGTCTTTAAAATAAAGGCTCTCCCTCATACCCTTAGGCAGCTGGTCGATAAAGCAGAATATGCACTTGTTCTCGCAGCGCCTGTGCTTATCCATTAAATATGTTTCAAATAATAGACCTAAATCCTCGTCGTCGCTCTTGTAAACACGGGTCAAAAACAAACGACCCTCAGCGGTTTTGTAGCCGATGACGGGGTTTTTGTTCTTTGAATAAAACTGAAAGTCCAGAACATCGTTTATTTGATGACCGTTAATGCTCAAAAGAATGTCGCCCTTTTTAAGCCCCTTTTTGTACGCAGGGGAGTGCTTAACGACATCTTTGATTTCTACAGCCATACGATCACCGACTTTTAAACAATACTAAAAAGGCGGGGAAGGCAAACCTTCTCCACCTCTTATACGCTAAGACAAAGAATTAGTCCTCAACTTTTACAACTTCTCTGCCGTTGTAATAACCGCAGGCGGAGCAAAGTCTGTGAGACCTTTTAAGCTCGCCGCACTTCGGGCATTTTTCGAGTGTAGGAGCAGCCAAAGTCCAGGTATTTGCGCGTCTTTTATCCCTTCTTGCCTTAGAAACTCTGCGTTTAGGAACTGCCATATCTTAAACCTCCCTTACTGTGCTAAGTTTCATTGCTCTAAAAGCTTGGCCAAAGCCTCAAGGCGTGGATCAACAGCCTTTTTGCCGGAGCATGTTTCTTCATTCAAGTTTGTGCCACAGGAGGGGCATATGCCTTTGCAATCGTCCGAACACAGAATTGTCACGGGCATGGAGAGCCAAATGTCCTCTGCCAGCAAATCATCGAGATTAAGCTGATAAGAAGGGATATACAGACGATTGTCATCGTAATCCGGTTCATTCTCAGCCTCATCTTCATTGCCGATTACGAGTATGTGCTCGGAAGGCACAGTCATTGACCTTACTATGTCTGAGGCACATCTGTCGCACGCGGTGGTCAGAGTAAACTCCGACTGCGCGGACAAATAAACAATGCCGGTGCGGTTAAAGATTTTGCCCTTAGCATGAATTAATGAAAAGGGATTTTCCTCATCCGCGGAAAAGTAATCCGACATTGAGAATTCATAGTCAAAGGGCAGACTAAATCCGTCGTTATTAAATACCGATGTCAGATCGACTGTCATGCCCATCACTCCTAAAATGCGTACAGAACTCATTATATAGTCACATATTGCTTTTGTCAACAAAAAAATACATCGAAAGATAGTAAGCCGCGCATTCTTTTTTGTAAAAAGCTAACAAAAGACAAAAGCCCTTTTATGCATACAATTCAATTGATTTTATAAGCGCCTCAGACCTTGCGGAAATAATTCTTAAAATCAAAGTATCGGTCTGTGTCTTTACGGGGCAGATTTTCATATTGCCCACCGTAGTGCCTTCGTAAATACTTATCTTATTATTTGCAAAAGAGCCGTCAATAATCTGAAAACCTTCAATTCTTTGCCCTTTTTCTATTTCTTCTTTAATAACCACATAGGATATTTTCTGCTTGGCGGGCAGTTTTATAATGTATTCGCACTGACTTTTGTCCGCGTTTTTGTCGACTCTTTGTATCTTCGCGTTTTTTGCAAGATTGTTTGAGAAAGTGTTTCTGATTTTCTCCCCCAGCTCTTTAAGCCTTTTAACATCCCTTTCATCAAACCTCCCGTCGGGGGTAGGGGGAATATTCAGATTAAATGTGCAGTTGCCGCCGACCGACCTTATATAAGTATCAAAGAGCTTATCGAGGAAGTGGGGTTCTTCCTCCTTATGATAGAACCATCCCTTGCGGATTGACATATCCACTTCGGAAGGGCAGAACACAAGCCCCTTTGAGTACATTATGTTTGACAAAGAGCCGATATTCTGGTCGCAGTTATACATATAAGAAAGGTCGCCTTGGATGGGGGAGTCAATCCAATGAACTTCTTTGTTTCTGTGGCATAATTCATAGGGCACAACCGCCCATTCGGCATATCTTGAGGAGCCCTGCTCGTTTCCGCACCATCTTATATCGGGACCGAAATCGCTGAATATGGCGGCATTCGGCTGATATTTGTTTATAAGCTCTATATAGCCGTCAAAATCATACACCTGCTTTTTTCCGTTCGGACCCTCTCCGCAGGCTCCGTCAAACCATACATAAAAAATCTCGCCGTACTGAGTGAGAAGCTCCGTCAGCTGAGCTTTGAAATAATCATTGTAAGCGTCGGTGCCGTAAGTGGGAG
Organism: Clostridiales bacterium DTU053; assembly: GCA_001512765.1. Lineage (GTDB taxonomy): Bacteria > Bacillota > Clostridia > Oscillospirales > Acutalibacteraceae > DTU053. The sequence goes on along the minus strand of LFSO01000040.1, from coordinate 47,267 downwards.
CGTTCCTGTCCCATGGGGAGAGATAAAAGCCGAACTTTATCCCGCCCTTTGCGCAGGCATCCGCGCATTCCTTTACAACATCGCCCTTGCCGTTTCTAAACGGACTGTTTCTCACGCTGTGCTCGGTATATTTTGATGGCCAAAGGCAAAAGCCGTCGTGGTGCTTTGCGGTCAGCACTATTCCCGTCATGCCCGCGGACTTTACCGCCTCCACCCATTGGTCGCAGTCGAGTTTGGCGGGGTTGAAAATCTCAGGGCTTTCTTTGCCCGTACCCCACTCCATGTCCGTAAAGGTGTTTACTCCAAAGTGGACAAAGGCATAGAAATTATTATTTCTCAGCATATTAAGCTGTTTGCCGTTAGGTCTAACATTCGCGGCGGTTCTTAATAAATCTCGCATATTTTGCTCCCCCTGTCTTAAGAACATTTTACCTCTTTTTATAAAAAGCTCAATATGTTAAACTGAATATAGTATTTATTTGGATTTAAGAGTTAAAATAATTTGGACTTGCTATAATTATAAATATGTTATATAATATCAAAGGCTTGAAAACAAAAAGCGAATAATAACAGCAGCACCCATTTTCTGTCATGCGGCGTGCAGGTCCTGTGCGGCGGAGCGCCGCGAACCATGTCAGGCGGGGAACCGAGCAGCATTAAGCGGTATGCCCGTGCGCCACAGCCCGCCTGTACGCCGTATGACCGAGAGTGGGTGTTCTTTCAATAAAATATAAAAAGGTAAAGGCTGGAATTCCCCCTTTGCCTTTCATTTGCAGGATGGGGAGGGACTTGTTTTGTATAAGGTATTGTACAGAAAGTGGCGTCCATCCTCTTTTTCTGATGTTGTAGGTCAGGAACATATTACTGTTACCTTGGCAAACGAGGTTAAAGAGAATAGATTGGCTCACGCGTATCTGTTTACGGGCTCAAGGGGAACGGGCAAAACCACCTGCGCCAAGATTCTCTCAAAAGCCGTAAACTGCCTTAATCCCAAAGACGGAAACCCCTGCAACGAGTGCGAAATCTGCGTCGGCATCGACAAGGGCACAATTCTTGATATCGCCGAAATCGACGCCGCCAGCAACAGGGGTATTGACGATATAAGAGCTTTGAGGGAAGAAGTATCATTTACTCCCGCAAAGGCAAAATACAGGGTTTATATAATAGACGAAGTGCACATGCTCACAATCGAGGCATTCAACGCGCTTTTAAAAACCCTTGAGGAGCCGCCCTCACATGTAATTTTTATACTTGCCACAACAGAGGTGCACAAGCTCCCGTCAACAATTATTTCCCGCTGCCAGCGTTTTGATTTCAGTCGCATTTCTCCCGTCAGCATCGCAGAAAGACTTGAGTTTATCACAGAGTCGGAAGGCGCCAAAATCACCCGCGACGCGGCTCTGCTTATTGCCAGAATTGCCGATGGTGGTCTTAGAGATGCCATCTCTCTGCTTGACAGATGCATTTCGGTGTCGTCTGACATCACCGCCGATGTTGTTGCAAAAGCCGCGGGAATTGCGGGCAGGGATTATCTGTTTAAAATGGCTGATGCCATCTGCCGCAAGGATGTCGATTCCATCCTTTCAATACTTGACGAACTGCACAATTCATCCCTTGACAGCGACAGACTTGTAACCGAGCTTGTTGCCCACTTTAGGGATATAATGATAGTTAAAACCGTAGAAAACCCCCTTGACCTTATTGTCTGCACGGAGGATGAGCTTAAGACTTTAAAGTCTTTGGCAAACTCCCTTACGGACGAGGCCATTTTCAGAATTATCAATATCCTAACCGAAACAGCTGAAAAGCTGAGAAGAAGCGCTAACAGGCGGGCTTTGGCGGAGCTGGCTTTAATAAAGATTTGCTCCGAAAAGGACGAAAAAGATTTAGACAGCCTGCTTGCAAGAATAGCCGCTCTTGAAAAGGAATTAGCCTCCTTAAAACAGAACGGTTTTGTTTCAGCGCCGCATACAGAGCCCGCCTATAAAGCGGAAAACAAGTTAATACAGAAAAAAGCAGAGGACGCTCATCAAACAGCAGCTCAAACTGTAAATGATGACGCTTTCGGCTTTGAGGAAGAAGATTCCCCCGAGCCTTCGCCCTTTGAGCTTGACAATGAGCCGTCCTTTTTTGATGAGTCGTTTAATAATGAAATTGATACCCCTCCCTTTGATGCGGATATTGCCCCTGCCCCTGAGGAGGAATCTATCCCCTTTGACGAGGGCGGTCAGGATTTGCCTTTCGGAGAGGGTAGCCTAATTGACCTTGAGCCTGACATTTCCGAAATTCCTCAAAACGATGACTTTGCATATGCCGAAACAGACGCGCAGCCGTTTGCGGGGGACTCAGCAAAGACGGCGGAGAAAAACGAAACTTCGGACATTGTTTTAACGCCGGAAATGTGGAATAATATAACTTATGAGATTGGAAGGCAGTGCCCGCCCTTAACGGGTATACTCGGCTCCATCAGCGGTTATATGGAGAATGGAGTGCTTGTTATAAAAATCGGCAACGCCTTGTTCTGCGACCTTTGCTCAACCAAATTCTCGGAGCAGATTCACAAGGCTGTAGAAAAGGCTGCGGGCAAGGCTATAAGAGTAAAATTTATATAATGAGAATATAGTTTTTCGGAGGTAAAAAATGAAAGCCAGAATTCCAAACGCAGCAGGCGCCAACAACATGATGCAGAGAATCCAGAAAATGCAGGAGGAAATGGCGGCTGCTCAAAAAGCGGTTGAGGAATCCGAATTCACCGCAAGCGCAGGCGGCGGTCTTGTTGAAGTGACTGTCAACGGCAAGCATGAGGTTACATCCGTTAAAATAAATCCCGAGGCAATGGACCCCGAGGAGCCCGAAATGCTTGAGGACTTCCTCATTCTCGCCGTAAACGAGGCAATAAACAAAGCTTCAGACGCCATACAGCAGGCTATGGGTCAGATTACGGGCGGACTTAATATCCCCGGCATGCCCTCGCTGTTTTAATTATGAGCTATAATGCGCTGCCGCTTCAGCGGCTTATCGAGCAGTTTGAAAAAATGCCGGGCATCGGCAAAAAAACTGCCCAGCGATTGGCATTTTATATTCTTTCAATCCCTAAGGAAGAAGCCCTTGAGGTTGCTAACGCAATCTACGATGCCTGCGAGAAGATTAAAAGATGCTCCCTGTGCATGAACCTTACAGAGGAGGAGCTTTGCCCTATCTGCCACTCCGATGAAAGGGACAAGAGCGTAATCTGCGTCGTTGAGGACGCTCAGGATTTGCTCGCCATCGAAAAAACAGGGGAGTACAAGGGCGTTTATCATGTTTTAAACGGAGCGATTTCTCCCCTTGACGGCATAGGTCCCGAACAACTCAGCATCAAGGAGCTTTTAAAACGCCTTGAATCGGGCGTTTCAGAGGTTATCCTCGCCACCAACTCGGACATAGAGGGCGAGGCAACCGCCATGTATATTTCAAAGCTGATAAAGCCCTTCGGCATTAAGGTTACAAGGCTTGCCTACGGTCTGCCAGTGGGCTCCGACCTGCAATATGCCGACGAGCTGACACTTTCAAGAGCCCTTAAAGGTCGACGCACATTTTGATTTTGTTTTCTTTGGCATAAATTAATAAATGCTCGGAGGGAATGCAATGCAAAGCGTCTATGTAATTACATACGACATCGGAACCACAGGTGTAAAAACATGTGTCTTTGAAATCGGCTCGAAAATTACACTCAAAGGCTTTGCCTCGGAAGGCTACGGTCTTTATGTTCTCCCCAACGGCGGTGCCGAGCAAGACCCCGACGAATGGTGGACCGCAATGTGCAATACCACAAAGAAGGCATTAAGCGAGGCGGGAGTCAGCGGAGACGACATAAGCGGTATTTCCTTCTGCTCTCAAATGCAGGGCCTTGTACTCGTAGACAAAGACGGAAAAGCATTGCGCCGCTCCATGAGCTATATGGACCAAAGGGCGGAAGCTGAGCTTAAAGAGGGCATTGCCCACGGACTTCAAATCGCGGGCGCAAATGTATTCAAACTCTTAAAGTCCCTCAAAATAACGGGTGCCGTTGCCGCATCAGTAAAGGACCCGGTCTATAAATATAAATGGGTAGAAAAGAATGAACCCGAAATCTTTAATAAGGTTTATAAATGGCTGGATGTTAAGGAATACTTAATTTGCCGCATGACAGGCGAATTTGTTATGACCCACGACTCAGCCTTCGCTACCCTCCTTTATGATATTAGAAAGGGCAAAAGGTGCTTCAGCGAGGCAATGTGCAAAATGCACGGCGTCAATATTGACCATCTGCCCGAAATTAAGAACTCAACCGACAAGGTAGGCACACTTAAAGCTGACGCCGCAAGGGAGCTTGGTCTTAAAGAGGGAATAGCTGTATTCGGCGGCGGCGGCGACGCTTCGCTTATCGGCGTCGGCGCAGGCTCCGTAAACCTTGGCGATACCCATATTTATTCAGGCACATCAGGCTGGGTATCCACCGTTGTGGATAAGAGCATAGTTGACGCGAACGCCATGATCGCGGCCATAGTGGGCGCTCAGGAGGATAAGTTCAACTACTTTGCCGAGCTTGAAACCGCGGGCAAATGCCTTGAATGGGTAAAGGACCATCTTGCCCTTGACGAAATAGGCATTTACCTTGAAAAGGTTTCGGTCGTGGATTCATACGAAAGCGTTTTTGTAAGCCTTTACGACTATATGTCGAGCGTTATAGACAAGGTTCCCGCAGGCAGCGGGGGAGTTATCTTTACCCCGTGGCTGCACGGCAACCGCTGTCCCTTTGAGGACCCGAACGCAAGGGGCATGTTCTTTAATATGAGCCTTGAAACAGGCAAGTCAGAGCTTATCAGAGCCGTCGTTGAGGGCGTATGCATGCATCTCAGATGGTTCCTTGAAACTCAGGAGAAAAAGGTCAAGACCTCCGAGGTCATCCGCTTTGTGGGCGGCGGCGCATTGTCCGATGTGACATGCCAGATTCTCGCCGACTGCACGGGCAGAAAGATCGAAACCATTGAGAATCCCCAGAACGCTGGCGCCGTCGGCGCGGCGGTACTTATCGCGGTGGGTCTGGGACTCATTAATTCCATCTCCGACGCCCGCTCACTCATCCCCGCAACAAAGAGCTTTACCCCCGACAGCACCGTAAAGTCTGTTTACGACAAGCACTTTGAGGTCTTTAAGAGGCTTTACGCGGATAATAAAAAGAATTTTGCTGACTTAAACTCAAAAACCAATTAAGCAGGAAAGGCAAGGAAATAAATGATTGATTTAAATACCACAGCCAAAATAATTCACGAAGGAATTCTTGAGACTTTAAAGTCGCTTTCCTTTGAGCCGGTTTACGAAAAGGGAGCCGACAGAAAAAATCCCCCTCTTAAAAAGAGGGATGAGGCTCATCTTATGCAGTACGAAGGCGAAAAGGGAAAACTCAGAATCCTTTTTTCCGGCAGCAAGGTTTTCCTTCTTGTAGCGGCTCCCGACGCCGAAAGCGAGGACGACTCCGACTACAAAAAGGTTCTTACGGGCTTTGTAGATTATGACGAGTACACCGAAAAGGATATCCGCTCATTGGCAAACGATATTATCGATGAGGTCGAGAACAACTTTGGCGTAAAATCCTTCAGGTCTCAGAATGTCAAAATGCCGACTCCCGTTTCAAGAACTCAGGCAAAGAGCGGCGTTATGAGCTACAATCCCTTGACCCTTGCTAACAGGCTGCTCTCGATGTATCCCGAGCTTAAAGAGCCTTACAAGCAGAACATTCAGGATTACGGCGATTTCCTGCCCGAGGATTTCTTCTTAAACCACGCAAATAAGTATATTCATGAAACCATAGAGCAGAACGACCCGCAGAAGATGAAAAAGCTCTTCGGCATCCTCAACGAGATTTTTGAGGACGGCACGAACGAAACCCAGGGCGTTATAGCCGTAACCATACTCGGCGCAAAATACAACGATCCCGACTTTATGCAGAAGATTGTTGAGTATATGGAAGGCGGTCTCCTTGAGGCTGTTGTAGAAGTCAACAAGTACCTTGAAAAGAACAGGGGAGCGAGACTCAGGCTCGAAAAGCCGCCGATTTACAAGCCCAAAAGGGACAAAAAGGGCGGACTTATGGATTTGCTTTTGGGCGGTCAGCCCCAGCAGTCAGGCAGATAAAATAAAGGAGTGCAACAGCACTCCTTTTAAGTTTTAGAGGCGGTAAGGCTTCTTTTAAGGATGCGCAAAAAAGGCTTAGTCAATGTCCTTGGCATTGGCATAAACGCTTGCACAGAGCTTTCGGTGCCATCCCTTCACGCTTTTTTAAAGGCGGAGGGCTTTCCCGACATTGAAATAGGCATTGACAGAGAAGGCACTGATTTCCCGGGAAAAAACACATACCAGCACCGCCTTGCCGCAATGGAGGTAAAGCACAAAACCAATGATGAATGCCTTGACGCTGTAAAGTTGTATAGAAAAGTTCTTAGTCAAGCAGATGAGAAAGTGGATATAGCAGAAATAGGCTTTGAAACAATACTTGCGGGGCTTTTAAAGTCAAATCCCGATGAGTTTTCGCCCCTTAGCGGCATAGAGCTTATAAAGCAGAAAGTAAACAAGCTGTGGCTTATGGCGGGCAAGTGGGATGACCTTTCTACGGGATATGAGTATAATTTCTCCGCAAATCAAAGGGCAAGAGTCGCAGCGTCATATGTGTGCGACAAATGGCCCACGGAAATAACCTATTTGGGCTTTGAAGTCGGTGAAAAGGTCATAACCGGCGGCTCTCTTTTGGACGGGGATATACTTAAAGATGTTCTCACCGCCTACGGTCACCCGAGCGGCAGGTCATCATGGGACCCCATGCTGGTTTTGCTTGCCTGCATAAATGATGAAGAAAAGGCTGGATATTATATAAAAAGAGGACGCGCAAGCCTTGATATAGCAACTGGCTATAACCACTTTGTTTTTGACGCTAACGGCCCCCACCGCTTTGTAATAAAGAAATTCCCCGACAGCTTCTATGCCGATATGATAAAGAATTAATTAAGAGTGAATAAAAAGAGCATCTGTCAAAAGACAGATGCTTTAATATTTATCAGTGACTTTAAGAAGTTTTAGCGGAAATAATAATTCCATTCGGGCAGATAGTAACCTATAAACTGTTTTTCCAAATATTTTGCTTTTTCCGCCGCTTCCTCATCCTCACCCAAAACCAAAACAAATGTAACAATGTCCTCTAAATGTTTTCTAATCTTGCGGTCTGAAGTGTGAGTCCTTACACCGTCGTTGTCGCTTCGGTAGTCGCCCAGTCTCTTTCTAAGTCCCCCATTATTCCACTCGGTCGCGCGTCCGATATACATAACTTGTCCGCCGATAACATGTTTATATAGCCCCACTTTGTTATTAAAAGGCGCTAAGTTTGCGGTTGAGAGCCTGCCGATACTGACCCATTTCTTATCCCACGCGTCAAGATCGTTTATGTCGGGGCCGGTGTCTTCTTTATCTTCGCTGAGTCTTGTTTTTATCATTTGAAGCCTTAGTATTTGCCCCTCAATATTAGTCCCGCTTCTTTCGGCAGCTTTTAATCTCCGTTCATAGTCTTCGTCCGGTACATCTGTTTTGTTTTTTGAGTTTAAAACATTATAAAATAAATCCCGAATTCCCAAAAATACCTCCCCCTTAAATTGAATTTAAAGTAAATTAAGACGGCAGCTAAATAAGATGCCGTCTTAAATCTTTAATAAGGATTATTTAATCTGTCGCCTTCAAATACGCTGTAGCCCAATGCAACCTTCTTAAAGAGCCAGATAAGCGGATTGAAGCGGAACAGAACCAAATCTACAAGGTTTATAAGAGCGCGGAGAGCTGTGGAAATATCCTGTGTTACGGGAACCTCAACGGGCTCAAACTCTTCGCCTTCAACATTCAGTACAAAGGGCTGAGAGTAGCAAATGCCGTTTTCTCCAGTGATGTAGAACCTTACATAGAGATAAGGCTCATCCAAAAGGTTGTCGGAGTGCAAATCAAGAGTTGCCTTACCGTCTGTAATGCCGCCCTCACGGAGAATCACATTGCCGTTTGAAACCCATGTAATCTGGTTAAAGTTTGTTCCCTCAACGGTTATCGTATCATTCTCCTGGTCTACTGTTATGCGGGTAACCATGGGGGTATTGTCAAGGAGATAAAGCTCCTCGTCATAAACCCTCTGCTCGTCAAAGCCGGGGATTTCCTCCATGCCGTTCAGCTCAACGCCGTTTGAATAATGGGATACCGCAAAGCAGTGTCCGTTTACCATGGCGTAGCGCAGACCATCAAGGCTGAGCTCAGGCATCATTACCATTGTGTATGCGTCGTTGATTGACCTTTCGTTGTGGGAGTCGGCGAAAGAGAAGCCCCATGGCACGACGCCGTTCGGAATTGTCTTTTGCAGAATCTGGTCATACAGAATTCTGTCGCAGCGGGTGTGTGCGTCGGTCGCGCTGTTTATGCCCATTCCAACGCATGAACCCTGATTGTCGAGGAAAATTCGGGCGAACTTATTTACATAGTACTCGTCAATCTTTTTGCCCACATGCTTCTCGGTGTCTTTATTGATGTAAACATACTCTCCCACATGAGCGAGCATTGAGATGCCGCCTGCGTTTTTAACTCCGCGGGCAGGAGTTTCGTAGTCTCCGAATACGCCCGCAAGGCCCTGACCGTAGGTTGAGAAATAGCCTGTCAAATGGCAGTCGGCTATGGGAGTCGCCATATTAAGCTCAATGCCAAGGGGCACATCCAGCATGCCGTTTGTCTTGGTTCTGGTGGGAGAGGGAGCGGTGCCGTTAATGTAAGAATAATAAACCTCATCTGAAAGCGGCACAATAGGCTCCATTTTTGTTCTTTCCCTCTTAACCAAACGGATAAGCGGAACTGTGTCGGGCATCTTGTTCCAGCCCTTGTTCAGCGTGCCGTGGTCGGTCAAAGCAACTATGTCGTAGTTTAAGTCATAGTGCTTTTGGACATATTCATCAATCTTCAAAAAGCCGTCGCTTGCGGTTGTGTGAGAATGGGGCTGGAATTTATACGCGTCCCAAGAATCCCAATCGACTTCGGCATATGGGTCGGTGATTATGTAATTCTTAGTGCCCGCGCCAAAGGCGACAAGCGAAACAGCCTGGAATATGAGCGCACTGCAGAGAACAATCGCCATCAGCTTCTTTTTCATCACAGCATCTCCTCTCATGTTATCACAAGAGTTAGTATATAATAGCCAAAAAATAAATGCAAGGACAAAAAATATTATATACTTTTCCGTTTTTTCATAGCTGGAGGCAAAAGTTATTTCGCAAAGAGCTTGCTAATATCTTTTGGAGCAATAATGCCGTCAGGAGTAATAAACGCGGTTATCAGCTCCGCGGGAGTGACATCAAAGGCGGGATTATATACTTTTGCCTTATCGGGCAGCATGCTTTCTTTATAGTGCAGACTTCTGATTTCAGAATCCGCTCTTTCTTCAATAACAATGCCGCCGCCGTCGGGAGTGTCTTTGTCAAAGGTTGAATATGGGGCGCAGACATAAAATGGCACGCCGAAAAACCTTGCGTTAACGGCAAGGGAGAGGGTGCCTATTTTGTTTGCTGTGTCGCCGTTTGCGGCAATCCTGTCGGCGCCGACAAATATTGCGTTTACCTTGCCCTCAGACATTACCTTTGCCGCCATGTTGTCGCAGATAACCGTTGTATCAATTCCCGCGTTTGTCAGCTCAAAGGCGGTAAGTCTTGCCCCTTGCAAGAGCGGGCGGGTTTCGTCGGCAAAAACCTTTATCTTTTTCCCTTGTTCAGCGGCAACATAAACAGGGGAGAGTGCGGTGCCGTATTTAACCGTGGCAAGGCTGCCCGCGTTGCAGTGGGTCAGCACAGTGTCGCCGTCTTTTAAAAGAGCGGCTCCGTGCTCACCGATTTTCCTGCACATCTCAATATCTTCATCAATAATAAAAAGAGCCTCGTTTTTTACTGCTTCTTTAGCCGAATCAATTCCGTCACGAAGGGCATTTTCGAGAGCCTTTTCCATCCTGTCAAGAGCCCAGAAGAGATTTACTGCCGTGGGTCTTGATTCTCTCAGCCTATTCTCAATAAAGTCAGCCTGAGATTTAAATTCCGTTTTATCTGAGGTTTTTATCTTATTTACAAGCACCGAATATCCCACAGCGGCTGCGGCTCCAATTGCGGGTGCGCCCCTGACTCTGAGAGAGCGTATTGCCTCGAAAATATCCTCAAGCTCATCGAGATACAAAAGCCTATACTCCCTTGGCAGGAGAGTCTGATCAACTATTACAAGCAGATTGTTCTCAGTATCATACGCCAAAGTAGCGCCGTTTAAGTCCTTTATCATAATTCACCAACTGTTGTTTCAATAAGTTTTCCGAGCTTTTCGCCGCTTCTTCTGCCTATTTCGTTCACTTCCTCACCCGAAAGGCATTTTCCGCTGATTCCCGCGGCCTTGTTTGTAATAAGTGAAAAACCCAGTACCTCAATGCCTGCGTGAACGGCGGCGATAACCTCAAATACTGTGGACATGCCCACTGCGTCAGCGCCCATAACTCTGAAAGCCCTTATCTCCGCGGGAGTTTCAAAGCTGGGACCCGTAACGCCGATATAAACGCCTTCTCTGAGTTTAATGCCGAGCTGTTCTGCCGCTTCCTTTGCCTTTTCTCTGAGCCGCGGTGCGTAAGCATAAGTCATGTCGGGGAATCTTGTGCCAAAGCAGTCAAGATTCTTTCCGATAAGGGGATTTGTGCCTGTAAGGTTAATATGGTCGGTTATAAGCATTATGTCGCCCACATCAAAGTTTTCATTTATTCCCCCCGCGGCGTTTGTTACGATAAGGGTTTTAACTCCCAGCTCTTTAAAGAGCCTTATGGGAAATACGATATCCTCCTTGCAGTGACCCTCATAATAATGTAATCTGCCCTGCATGCAGATTACATCCTTGCCCGAAAGTTTGCCAAAGGCTAGCCTGCCCTTATGCCCCGGCGCTGTTGAAACGGGGAATGCGGGTATATCCCTGTAATCTAAAAATACAGCATCCTCAAGGTTTTCGGCTATGTGATTCAGACCCGAGCCCAGAATAATTGCTGTATCGGCGTTCGTTTTAACCTTGCCTTCTATATATGTTTTCGCAGCCTTTAAAAGCTCCAGCATATCTTCACTCCTAATTGTCAAGCTCTGAAATAATTCTCTTTACAGACCTTTCAGCCTCGTGCTTTACCTTTTCTATATCAAATGAGTAATACTCGTTGTTGTAATAAAGTATCCTGCCGTCGACCATTGTCATAAGGTTTTCACCGCCCGACAGCGCGTAAACAAGGTTGCTTGCCATGTCAGTGGCAGGGCGCATATTGGGCCACTCTGTGTCAATCATTCTCAAATCCGCCCTGCAGCCTTCCTTAATAACGCCCGTGTCGGGCCTGTTTTGAGCTTTAGCCCCGTTTACGGTGGCAGCCTTCAGACAGTCTTTGTAGCTGACGGCGGCGGCGTCTTCGTAAGCCGCCTTATAGATTATTGACAAAAGGTATAAATCCTTCTGCATATTAAGATTGTTGCTGCTTGCGGCTCCGTCGGTTCCAAGGCAGATGTTGATTCCTTTTTCAAGCATTTTCGGCACGGGTGCAAAGCCGCTTGCCAGCTTCATGTTGCTTGCTGGGTTTAAAGCGGGGGAGACATTGTGCTCCTTTAGAATATCTAAATCTCTGTCTTCCACATAAACGCAGTGGGCGGCGGTTGTCCTTAAATCAAAGAGCCCGCAGTCCGCAAAATACTCGGCGGGAGTTTTGCCGTGGCGGATTTTGCACTCCTCATGCTCCTTTTTTGTTTCAGAAAGGTGAATATGAACGCCCAGATTCCTATCCTTTGCGTATTCAGCGGAATTCCTTACAGCCTTTTCGGTCGATGTATATTCCGCATGCACCGCCAGCTCAAAAATAATATTCTTTGAGTCTTTAAACTCATCCATCAGTTTATCAAGGTCATTCAAAACGGGGAGCTTGTCCGCGTCCTTATCGTCAAAGCAGAATACGGGTACCGACAAATTGCATTTTAGCCCCGAATCGCTGACCGCCCTTGCCGTAGCGGCGCCGAACATATACATATCCGAGAACGACACAATGCCGAATCTCAGCATCTCCGCGGCGGCGAGCATTACTCCGTTATAAACATCCTGCTCAGTGAGCCTCGCCTCAAAGGGAAAAATCTTCTCATTAAGCCACCTGTCCAAAGGTAGGTTCTCCGCATAACCCCTAAGTATCGTCATCGCGGCGTGGGAGTGGAGATTAAAAAAGCCCGGAGCCAGCAGCTTTCCGCTGCCGTCAATTTCGGTTTCGTATTTTTTATCAGGTTTTTTTTCTCCAACAAAATTAATAATCCCATTCTCAACGCCGACATACATATTCTCTTTAACATCAAAAAAATCATTGAGAATACTTATATTCTTAAATAGCACCGATACTTGTCCCAGAGGCACAAGAATTCCCCCTTTTGAATTGTTAAATTATTCTATCACAGCGTTCCTTTAAATTCAATTAAAGCGGGGCGGAGTAAACAAAAAAAGAGCGAAAAGCCGCAGCCTTCCGCTCTTTTTTTTATGCGTTAACGGTTGTTTCTTCTGTTGCTTCTTCTGTCTTGCTTTCCATTCTCTTTTTCATTTTTCTTCTTTCGATTGCCTTATAAATTTGGTCAACTATAAGGCAGCCGAGAAGACCGTAAATAAAGCCCATTACAATGCCGCCAAGAATATCCGTGGGATAGTGAACGAACACATATACTCTTGAGAAGGCAATCAGAGCCGCCAGAACCAAAGCGGGAATTCCGAACTTTTTATTCGCCTTCAAAAGCGGCACAGTGGAAAGGAAGGAGGAGGTTGTATGGCCCGAGGGGAAGGAGAAACCGTCCGGTCTTTTAATTATTTCGGGATAAATAAAATCGGTCCATCCCTCAAAATCAAAGGGACGAGGTCTTGCTATAAGGGGCTTTAAGATATTGTCGTTTACAACAAGGGTTATTATAAGACCCGCAGCCATCATAAAGCCGTATTTGCGATATTTTTTGGTAAATAAGAGAATTAGGGCAATAATAATCCATATGGTGCCGCCGTCGCCCAAAGTGGTTATTACCTTCATTATGGGGTGGAGTATTGACTCGTTCCATATGTACTTTTGGACAAACTGAAATACAGCGTGGTCAAAATTGTAAATAGCCTCCATAATATCCTCCAATTAAAAGAAAATAAAAAGCACAGTTTCATCCATAATAATATATATTCTAATCTTAGTCAATAAGCCTAAAATCTTATGAAAGACGGCATTATAACATCATTGTTTATGCTATTAATTTGTGGTATTATACAAATATTGGATATACTAGTACTTGAAACCAAATCGTTTCATTTGGAGATGATATTTTGCTGAATGACCTTTTAAAGAAGCATATCTCAGGCATACCTGAGCACGCAGAATTAAGAGCGCAGATAAATACAAACAGAGGAGTTTCAATCGTCAGCGGCAACCTTGTGTCCAATGTCCGCTCACAGAGCTCGGGTGTTTGCGCAAGGGTTTACAAAAACGGCGTTTGGGGTTTTGCCGCTAAAGGTGAGTACACGGATGAGGCAATTTCGGATGTGCTCACAGCGGCAAGGAATAACGCCGATTTCCTTAACACCCACGCAGGCAGGGGCAAGCCTCCGCTAGTACCCGTTCAGCCCCCCTTCAACCCCCTCAAAAGAGATTATGTGGATGTTCCCCAAAGCGCGTATATCGACTTTTGCAGGGAGCTTGACGACTATATTACGAATAAATACAAAAACCTTGCGAGCCGCACCGTAATAGCAAGGGCGGACAGTATGGAAAAGCTCCTTTACACAAGCGAAGGTGGCTATTCCCATGCCATAATGCCCCGCGCATATATCTATGTGGTGCTGTCGGCTGAAACCCCCGACGGCGACACCGTCGAGCTTTTTGAGCCGATAGGCGGCGGCGAGGGCTATTTCGATGAGCTTTACAAGAGCCCCGAGGACTGCCACAAGGAAATAGACAAGCTGTATGAGGAGCTAATGCAGAAAAGGGAAGGCATATTCCCCAACGCGGGTCTCCGAGATGTGGTTCTCGACGCGACCCTTGCGGGAATGCTGGCCCACGAAGCGGTAGGTCACACCGTAGAGGCAGACCTTGTCATGGCAGGCTCCGTAGCCTCAAAAACCCTTGGCAGAGAGGTAGCCTCGGATAAAATCACAATGATAGACTTTGCCCATACAGCTTTGGGCAAGCCCGTTCCGCTGCCCGTCTATGTGGACGACGAGGGAACACCTTGCGAAGACGCGGTGCTTATAAAAGACGGCATACTTGTGGGCTATATGCACAACAGAGAGAGCGCAATGTACTATGATGTAAAGCCCACAGGAAACGCAAGGGCGCATAAATTCTCTGACGAACCCCTTATCAGAATGAGAAACACAGCAATTCTGCCCGGCAAGGACAAGCTGTCGGATATGATTGCCTCAATAGACAACGGATATTATCTTACCAGAACCCAGAACGGTCAGGCAGACACCACCGGCGAATTCATGTTCGGCATCACCATGGGCTATGAGATTAAAAACGGAAAACTCGGCAGAGCCTTAAGAGATACCACAATTTCTGGCGTTGCCTTTGAAATGCTAAAAACTGTGGATATGGTGTCAGACGATATGGTCTGGAGTTCATCGGGATACTGCGGCAAAAAGCAGCTTATGCCCGTTTCAATGGGCGGCCCCGCCATCAAGTGCAAGGTTAATATAGGCGGCAGATAAAAGCCATTTTATGAAAGGGATGTCCGTATGACTAATAAAGAAATTGCAGTATTTACTCTTGATGCCCTGAAAAAAGCAGGCGCAGACCATGCCCAGTGCGTCGTTACTACGGGTCTGTCGGAAGAAATAGATGCGGAAAACAGCGAGTTTACCAAGATGATTTCCCTTTTTGACGCGGGAGTCGCCATGAAGGCTATAAAAGACGGCAAAAAGGGTACGATGTTCATAAACTCGCTGAACGAAGAGGATATAATCAAAGCTGCCGAGGAATGCGTAGCGGCCGCCAACGCCTCCGTTGTGGATGACGCTGTGCGCATTGCGGAGCTGACAGAAAACAAGAGCTTTGAAAAAGGCGTATTAAGTCCCGACAAGGAAAAGTTCTTCTTCAGAATCAAGGAATATGTGGACGAGATTAAGAAAACCTATCCGCAGATTGTCTTAGAACAGCTTATAGCCGACTACTCCTGCGCCGAAACCGTCTTTATGAACACAAACGGCGTTGAGTTCAATTACAAGAACGGCTACTATTCACTCACTCCCATGTTCTCAGCCCATGACGGAGAGAAAACCACATCGTTCAATTATTTTGAAATTGCCTTTACTTCACTTGAGGACAGCATCATAGAGCTTGCGGGTCAGAGGGATATATTTGACCAAACCGTAAAGCTGCTTGACGCTGAAGCCTTTACAGGAAAGTTTGAGGGTCAGGCTATTATTGTTCCCTCCTGCCTTGCCGACTTTATCTCAATGGCTGTGGGCAATTTTGTCTCCGACGGCACAATTATTGACGGAACAAGCCCGTGGCGTAATATGCTGGGCCAAAAGGTCGCCTCCGACTGCCTTACACTCTCTGTAAATCCCTTGGACGAGTGCATGGTTGCGGGAGAGAGAATTACCGATGACGGCTATATAAGCGAAAACTATGACATTATAAAGAACGGAGTGCTTGAGTCTTTCTGTCTTTCCGACTATGCGGCAAGAAAGACGGGCGAGAGCAGAGCCAAGAACTCCAGCAGCTGCTATGTGGTCGCCCCCGGAGAGCAGTCTCTTGACGAAATAATCAAGAGCACCGAAAAGGGCATTCTGGTTTGCCGTTTCTCGGGCGGTTCACCCGCAATCAACGGCGACTTTTCAGGCGTCGCCAAAAACAGCTTCCTTATTGAAAACGGCAGAATCTCAAAGCCTATTACAGAAACCATGATAAGCGGCAACATCGCCGCCATGCTGAAGAATATTTCGGGAATTTCAAAGGAAGTTATCTGCGACGGCCACACCAAGCTCCCGTGGATACGCTTTGACGGCATAACCGTTTCGGGCAAGGTTGAATAAAAAGAAACCCCTCGAAAGAGGGGTTTTATTATTAGAGCATCCTTATTATTTCTTCACGCTTGTTTAAGAGCCACTCATCGCTCCTTGGATAATCGGTAAATGAAAGGGGAGCGGCAAGACCTTTTTCAAGAACCTTAATAACCTCATCTCTGCCGATTTTTTTCTCAAGCAGCTTTAAAAGCCTTAAATCCTGGAGACCGTCATAGAAAACCTTGAGTCTCAGAGATGTATAAGGCGTTCCGTCGGGAGCGGGATATACCACATAAGCGTCACCCGATGGGAACGCTCCGCCCGCGTCGGATTCGGTAAAGGGGTTAATCTCCCTGATTGAGTACTGGGAATACCAGAAGTTATATCCCCACTGCAGAAAACCCTCGCAGCTGTATTTGTAAAGCAAAAAGCCCAGAATCTCGTTTCTCTGTGAGGGCATTGCGAAGAATCTGTTGGGCACATAGTTTTTATACTGTCCGCAGCAGTAGTATGTCCACAGCCTCGGAACCTTGCCCACAAAGGGCTCAATATGATTCTCGGCGGGAACGGGGGTCTCCACAAGCCCCTTTTTGTAGAACTCATAATCTGAAAGAGCGTCAAGGGTCCTGTAATCGGGGAAAATCTCTTTAATAAGTTTTGCCGCTCTGCGGTAGTGTACCAAATCCCTCATGTGCGGCTCGTCGGAAACATGAATGAATATCCTGTCTTTTAGATTATTCTCCGCCACAAATTTATTGAAAGCCTCGGCAAACTGTCTTAAAAAGTTCCTGTAGCCCTGACTTTCGGCCTTTGTTTCCCAGCCGAAGAGCTTTACATATTCGCCCTTAAAGCAGCCCATAATTTTCGGCGCGTGCTTTGCGCCCCACTGGGTGAAAAGGTGGGAAATTTCAAAGTATTTAACCCCGTTTCTGTCCGCCATCTCAATCCAGCGTTTGAGTTTTGTAAAGTCAAAGCTGTATTTATAGCCCTTGCGGTAAACATCCACAAGCTGAACCGTGGGACGCTCGCCGCCGACGGCGGTATCAAGGGGTGGGGTGAAAATCGGGGTAAGAAGCAGATTCAAACCGTGCTCCACAGCGGTTTTAACAAAGCTCTCAATAATCTCCCAGTGCCTCTCGCTTAAAACCTCAACGCCGTAATATGTGGCAAGGCAGTCTGAATGGAACCAGTTTGTGAATATAAGCTCCTGCGCGGGCAGCAGCTTGTCAATAATATTTACTTCAACTTCTTCCTCAGCTTTAAGTTCTCCAACCTGAATATTTACTTTTACTATGTAGTTTGCGGGCTTGACGCTTTCATCGGGAACAATCTCAAGCCAAACGCTGTTCCAGCCCTCCGCGGCTGAGAAGGGCGTGTTTTCTTTTATGGGGCAGAGCAAATCGGGATAAAGCCCGCTCTCGCCGTTTCTCAAAACATAATCGTCGTGGTCGGGGTACGCCGCCAGCTTTGAGGGGATGCATTTTACCAGATACGCCTTGATAAAGCCCTTCAGCTCTGAGTCAATGCTGAAAGTAATGCTGTCGTTCGCCTTATTTTGAAAGGCGACCTGAAAAGAACGGCGCTCATTTAAAAGCATTGATAGGGATTTAAAGCCGCTGTCAGTAGGTTTTTCATCATTAAAAACCTTGCTGAGAGAACTTAAAGCTATTAGCTTCATACAAACCTCCGATTTATTTATGGTAAAGCTTTTTGGTCTGATACTGAGGTTCGCAAGTAAGATTTATGCCGAGCCTGCGGTATGTATCCTCGTCAACCTGAGAGAGAATAACTGTAGAGTGAGCCTCGCAGCCTCTGAGATTTGAAAGCTGGTTAAAGGCAATTCTAGCGGCTTCGTTTTCCGCCGCGCTGATAGAAAGGGAAATCAGCACCTCATCGGAATGAAGTCGGGGATTTTGATTGCCCAGCATATATATCTTTAATTTCTGAATAGGCTTAATAAGTTTGGGGTCAACAAGGTGAACCTCCTTGTCGATTCCGCCCAGTGCCTTGACCGCATTGAGCAGAGCCGCAGCGGCGGCGCCCAAAAGGTCGGAGGTTTTGCCCGTAACAATGCGTCCGTCGGGCAGCTCTATGGCGACGGCGGGCTGATTGTTTGTATTTGCGGAGCGGTTAAGAGCCTCGCCAACAACAATTCTGTCGTCAACCGAAATTCCCGCCTGCTTCATAAGCAGCTCAATTTTCTGAACAGCCATATCGGTGCCCGAGCCCTTGCGCAAATCGCAAAGAGCGGCAAAGTAGCGGCGTATAATCTCATCTTTCGCAGCCTGACTTACTGCTTCGTCATCAATAATACAGTGTCCTGCCATATTGACTCCCATGTCTGTAGGTGATTTATACGGGCTTTTGCCCGCGATTTTATCAAATATGGTGTTAAGTACGGGGAAGACTTCAACATCCCTGTTGTAATTTATGCTTGTAATGCCGTATGCCTCAAGGTGATACGGGTCAATCATGTTTACATCGTTAAGGTCGGCGGTTGCGGCCTCATAAGCAAGGTTTACGGGGTGCTTTAATGGCAGATTCCATATAGGGAAGGTCTCAAATTTTGCGTATCCTGCCTTAACGCCCCTTAAATTCTCATGATAAAGCTGTGAAAGGCATGTTGCCATCTTTCCGCTGCCGGGACCGGGGGCGGTAACCACAACAAGCGGCCTTGTTGTTTCTATGTATTCGTTCCTGCCAAAACCGTTTTCGCTGACTATTGTGCTGATGTCATACGGATAGTCGTCTATGGTGTAATGCAGGAAAACCTTTACCCCAAGCTGCTCCAGCTTAGATTTGTAAAGAATGGTGTTGGGCTGAGAATTGAACTGAGTTATAACAACGCTGCCCACATAAAGACCCATGCCTCGGAACGCGTCGATAAGCCTTAATACATCGAGGTTGTATGAGATGCCGAGGTCGCGGCGGATTTTGTTCTTTTCAATGTCAGTCGCGTTAATTACTATGACAATCTCCAGGTCGTCCTTGATTTCCTGCAGCATCTTAATTTTTGTATCGGGAAGGAAACCGGGCAGAACCCTTGCGGCGTGATAGTCGTCAAACAGCTTGCCGCCGAACTCAAGGTACAGCTTGCCGCCGAAAGTATCAATGCGCCTCATAATCTGCTCCGATTGCTTCTTTATGTAAGCATCGTTGTCAAAACCGATTTTGCGAATCATATGAACCCCCACGAATCTATTTAAAAACAAAAAGATATACCGCATTTACACAGCTAAAGCTGCGATATGTGCGGCTCTCAAAAATCCAAAATCCAAAAGATTGTATCACATAAAAACAATCTTGTTAAGCACAAATCTGCTTTTTATGCAAAGAACAGCTCCAAAGCGTTCTGCCTTAAAATTCTCTCAGCAATATAGACCGCATAGTCAAAGTCGAAGGCTCCGTCCTCAATCATAATCGCAAGAGCCTTTGCAAGAGCATGCTCCATGGCTAAAAGAGCGCCGTAAGCGTCCTCGCTCATCCAAGTGTCGCAGCCCCATGTCATTCTGTGGGTATCGGATACCTCAAGAGCCTTAATGTAGTAATCGACAGCCGCAGTGGTGGAAAGGTAGGGAATCCAGCAGGTGTCGGACCATACGTTCTTATAGTTGTGCAGCAGAGCGTAGGTGTCGTCAAACCACGGGAAACCGCCATGGAGAAGATGGAATTTGGTGTCAGGATGAGCCTCAATAAAATCAAGGAGCATAATGGGTCTTGTGTCTCTCAGCTGACCCATGCCCGTGTGAATCTGAACTGGGATACCAAGCTCAGCGGCTGTATCGGCAATAGTGTGCATAACAGCATCGCCGAATGCAATGATTTCTTCATCGCTTGCCTGAGGATTGTTAAGAGCCCTTTGAGCCTTTAATAGATTTGTCTTTTTAAAGGACATGGGTCTTTCGTAGGCTATCGCCACCTTCAAAGCGACGCAGCCTTCCGCCTTTTTATTTGCTATCGCGTTTTTTACCTCAGACAAAAAGTCGGTTATATCGTTAATTTCCTGCTTGGAGAAAAGAGAATAGGCAAAGAAATTATTGGGGTCGGGCTTGTCCTTTAGGTATGCCGAAAAAAAGCTGTCGCATCTAAAGCTTGGGAAAAAGAGTTCAGGACGACCCAAATTGCTGCCGGGGTTGGGCTGACGCTCATTCACAATTTTCTCAAAACGGCAGTTTTCCTTTAAGATTCTTATATGATGCTCATTATCGGCATAAGCCTCTTTAATTTTCCGGTCAAGCTCTTTGAAATTGTCTTTGCTGAGCTTTATGCCGTACAAATCCTCAAAAGCCTTGAAAAGCCAGCGGAAATATGTATTAGAGCAGTTTTTGTTTATATATTCTTCGCAAGCATTAAGATTATCAAAATCAGGAGGAGGGGACATCCAGTTAACATAACTGTTTGACAGAATATCTTTAAGACCCGCTGAGATTAAAAGCTCATCAGGCAAATGGTGCGAATGAGTATTTACTATCGGGATTTCTCTGATTCTTTCTAACAGACTATTGTAAACAGATGTATTCATGCTCTCTAGTTAGCTCCGTTTTCGTTATCTATGAACTCTTTAATTTTTTCAAAAGATTCCTCGCTTATAACATGCTCAATTCGGCAGGCGTCCTTTGAGGCGGTTTCGGGGCTGACGCCGATTTTCTGCAGGAGCTTTGAGATGCACTGATGCCTTTCATAAATATCGGTCGCGGTACTAAGACCCTTTTCGGTAAGAGTGATTCTTCCCGCGCCGTCAATATCTATGTAGCCTTCCTTTTTCAAGAGATTTACAGCCCTGCTGATGCTCGGCTTAGAAAAGCCCATTTCGTTAACTATATCTATAGAGCGGACATCGCCGCCGCGTTTTGTGAGCAGTAGTATGGTTTCCAGATACATCTCGCCGGATTCCTGCATTTTCATAATACTCCTCCTGTTATGCAATTATTGAACCGTATATTTAATCTAAATAAGGCGCTATTTATTGCCATCAACTATTTATTATATAATTTTTATAATATATTGCAAGCAAAATTGCCATAATACATTAAAACTGTCAAAAATAACTCTTTAAATGTAAACTTTCTTTTAATAAAATGTAAAAAAATGCCTTTGTTTTTGTATGATTTCTGTTAGAAAAGCCGAAAATTTTAGCTCAGTGTTTAAATAATTGACATCACTTTAATATAGTGATAAGATGAAAAGCAATAAGTTGAAAGATTATACACATAGTGACTAAAAGCATCAAAAAAGGGAATTAATAGAAAATTTGTTGCCTAAAAGCTAATAATTAACAACTTATCTCAAGATTTTTGTTAAACTGTTCACAATTTATTTCTGAATTTGCAATACTGCCATGTTATATTTCTTTTCACGAATGATAATGGAAAGAATTTTGGAGGATTGCAAATGAGGATCAGACAACAGAGCCTCGGTGACCGCAACATCATCGGCAAAAGAGTTGAACAAAGAAGGAAAGCCATTAAACTTAAGCAAAAGGAACTGCTGGATCAGCTTAAAGTCAGGGGAGTGGATTTAAATTCCTCGGGACTGTCAAAGCTTGAAGGACAGTTAAGGCGGGTAACCGATTACGAGCTTGTCGCCATAGCTGATGCTTTAGGAGTAAGTGTTAATTGGCTTTTAGGCATAGATGATTAACATACATATTAATTCAGCCAATGCATTTACCGAAATACATCAGGGGTGACACTGATTTGCTCGCCAAAAATATTAAACTTTTCAGATTATATAACGGCTACACTCAGCAGCAGGTTGCTGATATTTTAAATGTTGACCGTTCCACATATGCTTACTACGAATCGGGCAAATCGGTACCTGATATTGAGACTATTATAAAGCTTGCAAGGCTCTATAACATCAGCATTGATTTTCTCTTAGGCAATGCGGAATACACCGAAACCAAGAGCGATGAAGAATCGGGCGACAAATTAAAAGACAGTGAGCCCAATTACAACAAGACTTCGGAAACTGCGGACGAGACCTTGGACGAAAGCGGAGGACGCGCTGACTGCGATGTTCTTACAGTAAACGAGCTTGATCACGATGAGCGTCAGCTTATAATGTACTTCAGAAAGCTGAAGAACAAAAAAACCGTCCTGCGTCTTCTTGAGGCTCTTTCTGAAAAAGGTGAAATTTAAAAAAGGGTGCCGTAAGGCAGCCCTTTTCTTGTTATTAAAGCCTTTTGTATTTAATGCAATGTATGTAAATAAATGCGCATTCGGGTCGGCAGAAAGCTAAACCAATATAGTTTTTATCGGCATTATCTGAGCAAACTATCTATTGAAAAGAATTTTTTAATATAGTACAATTTAACTGTAAAAACGATACAAGATAATGGGTAAATAGTACATTTCACTAATCAAAATATCGTTTTTATTGATTTTTCTAATCGTTTTACTTTTTTCTTGAAGGAGATTTTTCTGATGGGATTAAGACTAAACTGCGCTTATCTTGACAAATTTGTTAGCTCCGCAGACATAAACTCTATGAAGGACAGAGTGGCAAAGGCTCATGAGCTTCTGCATACCGACGCTGCCGATACTTTAGGCGCCGCTTGGAGAGGCTGGGTAAGACTCCCCGAAAACTATGACAAGGACGAATTCAGAAGAATTAAAGAAGCGGCTGAGAAGATTCAAAAGAATTCAGAGGTTCTGGTTGTCATAGGAATCGGCGGTTCATATCTGGGCGCCAGAGCCGCGATAGAGTTTGTCAAATCAAAGAACTATAATTTAATCAAAAAAGACACTCCCGATATATACTTTGCGGGCAACTCCATTTCCTCCTCAGAGCTTGCCGAGCTTTTAACCATATGCAAAGACAGGGATTTTTCAATAAATGTTATCTCCAAATCGGGCACAACAACTGAGCCCGCAATAGCCTTCAGGCTCTTTAAGGCTCTTATTGAAAAGAAATACGGCAAGGAAGCTAAAGAGCGCATTTTCGTTACCACAGACAAGGAAAAGGGCACTTTAAAATACCTTGCCGACAGAGAGGGCTATCCCACTTTCGTGGTTCCAGACGATATTGGCGGCAGATATTCCGTTCTTACGGCAGTGGGTCTTTTGCCCCTTGCTGTTGCGGGTCTTGACCTTGACGCTCTTATGCAGGGCGCTGCCGACGCCATGACGGAGTATGCTAACCCCAATCTTTCAGAAAACGACTGCTACCGCTATGCGGCTATAAGGAACATCCTTTACGATAAGGGCAAGTCGGTTGAGATGTTTGTAAGCTATGAGCCCGATTTTGCCCTTATGAATGAGTGGCTCAAACAGCTTTTCGGCGAAAGCGAGGGCAAAGACGGCAAGGGTATTTTCCCCGCCTCAGCCATTTATTCAACCGACCTTCATTCCCTCGGACAGTATGTTCAGGACGGCAGAAAGCTTCTCTTTGAAACCGTAGTGGTATTCGATGAGCCCAAGTGCGATATTGAAATACCCTTTGATGAGGAAAACCTTGATTCACTTAATTTCCTCTCCGGCAAGACCCTCTCTTATGTAAACCGCAGAGCTTTTGAGGCAACGGTTCTTGCCCATACCGACGGCGCTGTTCCGAATATCGTAATTGAATGCGGCAAGATGGACGAGTACAATCTCGGCTGCCTTATCTATTTCTTTGAAAAGGCATGCGCCATGTCGGGCTATATGCTGGGCGTAAATCCCTTTGACCAGCCGGGTGTTGAAGATTACAAGAGAAATATGTTCGCTCTCCTTGAAAAGCCGGGCTATGAAGAGCTGTCAAAAGCGCTTCTTGACAGAATCAAATCCGAATGCGCCCTTTAGGACTTTACGAGAAAGGCAGCGGGCGGTCTTGAACTAAGATTGGCGGCAGCAATAATAGCCGAAAAGCCTTTGCCTTTCCGTTGTTAATATTTTTACGAAAGGGAGTAGATTAAAATGATAAGTTTAATTTTTGGTCCCAAAGGCAGCGGTAAGACCAAAAAACTGCTGGACCTCCTTAACATCGCTATTGAATCCAGCGAGGGCAATGTTGTCTGCGTTGAAAAGACAAATGCTCTTAGCCATCAAGTGAATTATCGCGCCAGATTAGTCCTTGCCGATGATTACGATATTGAAGGCTTTGACGCTTTCTACGGCTTCCTCGGCGGACTTTGCGCCGGCGATCATGATATAACCGATATTTTTGTAGACGCTACTTTAAGAATCGGCTCTCGTGATATGAACGAGCTCGCAGCCTTCCTCAAAAAGGTTGCAAAGCTGTCGGAGAAAACCGAAACCAACTTTGTATTCACGGTTTCCGCAGACCCCGCAACGGTTCCCGACGAGATTTTAAAGAGCTACAAGATTCTGTAACGCTGTAACATAAGCTTTGCTGTGCCTGCCCAAAAGGCGGGTACAGCAAAGTAAGTGTTTTTTGGGCGGTTAAAATTATTTGTTAAGCGCCTAATCCAAAAAGGGGATGTATTTATGGAGAATAATCTGCCTATTAGCGGCTCTGCTTCTCTTGCTTTGGATTTTCATGAAATACTGATGTCAAGCGCCTTTTTCTCAAGCGGTCTTGACAAAACCGTTGTCTGCTATGATTTGTTCTACAGGCCGGCTCCCGAAACAGGCGGCTTCTGCATTATGGCGGGACTTGAGCAGATAGTAAAGAATATTCTGAACTTTAAGCCCTCCGAGTCCGACCTTGAATGGCTGAGACAAAAGGGCGTTTCCTCTGAATTTATTGATTTCCTTAAAAACTTTAAATTCAGCTGCGACATTTATTCCGTGCCCGAGGGTACGCCTGTTTTCCCGGGCGAACCCATAATCATGGTAAAGGGCCCCGCCGCTGAGGCAAAGCTAATAGAGTCCCTGCTTATTTCCGCCGTCGGCAAGCAAACGCTGATTGCCACCAAGGCAAACAGGCTTGCAAGGGCAGCCCACGGCAGAAAGGTAGTTGAGTGCGGAGCAAAGCGTGAGAGCGGATTTGATGCGTCTCTGTACGCTTCAAGGGCAGCTTATATCGGTGGCTGCTGCGGCACCACCAACACCGCCGCCGCAAAGGAGTTTAACATCCCCCTTTACGGCAACATGACAAACAGCTGGATTCAGATGTTTGACAATGAGCTTGACGCTTTCTGCGCGTACGCAAGGGCATATCCCGACGACTGCGTACTGCTTATTGATACCTATGATGTTTTGAATTCCGGCATTAAGAATGCCATAGAGGCATTTAGACGCGAGATTCTCCCCAAAGGCAAAAGACCCAAGGCTGTAAGAATAGACAGCGGCGACCTTGCCTATTTGTCTAAGAGAGTAAGGCGCATACTCAACGACGAAGGCTTCCCGGATTGCGACATTATTGTTTCCAACGCTTTGGACGAGCATATTATCAAGGATATGCTCCAGAACGGCGCGAGAGTTGACTGCTTTATGGTAGGCTCAAGGCTTATTTCTTCATCCTCAGCCCCGTCGCTCCCGATAGTTTATAAGCTGGTCGCTGTAGAGAATAACGGACGCCTTGTGCCCAAAATCAAAATCTCCGAAAATGTTTCGAAAATCACAAACCCCGGAGCAAAAACTTTCTGGAGATTTTTTGACAGGGAAACAGGCAAGGCGATTGCGGATTTACTCAGCCTTGAACATGAAATCATAAACGAAAAAGAGCCCTATGAGCTGTTTGACCCCGATTTTGTCTGGAAACGCAAAATAGTTCAGAATTTCGTCGCAAGAAAAATGCTTGTTCCCATTTTCAAAAAGGGCGAGCTTGTATATACACTTCCCAATGCATCGGAAGTAAGAGCATACTGCGCCGACCAGATAGACTCGCTTTGGGAAGAAGTTCTCAGGTTCGAAAATCCTCACAAATACTATGTCGATTTGTCCCAGGAGCTGTGGGATTTAAAGCGGAGCTTAATTTCAAAATACAGCGGGGTCAAATTTGCTGATTAAAGGATGTTGAAGAATGAATAAAAAAAGGAAAAGGCGGCTAAGTTATCTTCCAATATACATCTTAACCTTTGTGCTGACTACCTCGGTCGCCTTTTTGAGCACCTACAACGACTCCAAGGATGTGGCAAACCTCACAAGCCCGCCCTCGGAAACCGAAGAGGCAACAACTGCTCAGCCTCGTCAGGAGATTCTCAGAGCCTCATTTTTGGCTGTGGGCGACAACCTGATTCATTCCAAGCTCTATGAGCAGGCAAAGGAGAGGGCAGGCGGCTCCGGCTATGATTTTAAATACCTCTATCAGAATGTGGCGGAGGATATTAAAAACGCCGATATTGCCTCAATAAATCAGGAGACAATCATCGCTCCCAGCAAACCGCCCTCAACTTACCCGCTGTTTAATTCCCCGCCGGAGCTGGGCAAAGAGGTTGTAAGGCTCGGCTTTGACATTATAAACATTGCCAACAACCACATGCTTGACAAAGGCTCATCGGGACTTAAAGAGGCTATCGAGTTCTGGCGTTCTCAAGACGGCGTTAAAATGACGGGCGCGTATCTGAATGAGAGCGAAATGTATGTCCCCGAAACCATAACCCGAAACGGAATTGTTTTCGGAATCGTGGGAATTACCGATACCACAAACGGATTGTCGCTGCCCGCTAACTCTGAGCTGAGATACTTCTCCGCCGCCGAAACCGACAAGATTCGGAGAAAGATTGAGCTCACCAAAGAAGCGTGTGATGTGGTGGTTGTAAACATCCACTGGGGTAATGAATACTCAACAAAGCCGTCGGAAAATCAAAAATTCCTCGCGAAAAAGCTGATTGAGTGGGGCGCGGATATTGTTATCGGGCATCATCCCCATGTGCTGCAGCCCATAGAGCTTATAAGAAAGATTGACGGCGGCACCGCGGTTGTGGCATACTCTTTGGGCAATTTCGTTTCGATGCAGAACACAGGTCCAACGCTGATTGGCGGCATGCTCAGATTTAATGTAATTGTGGACAAATCCTCAAAATATGTTACTGTTGAGGATGTTAAACTTGAGCCCCTTGTAATGCACCACAAAAAGAGCTACCTGAACGGCAGACTTTATAAGCTGTCCCAGTACAATGACAGCCTTGCAAGGGAGAGCACAGCAACAATCAAAACCCCCGCGTTCAGCATGGACTATATAAAAAAGCATGTAAAAGGCATTATTTCAGAGGAATTTCTCGATATAAGCTAAATGTTAATAAAATCTGAATTTTGAAAAAAGTTGACCATTCGACAATGGTCAATTTTTTTATTTTTTCTGAAAAAATTGGAGTTCTTGAATAACCCTAAAGCTATAGAATTATCTGGGAATATAAGGTACTATTAAAATCAGTTTTTTAATAAACGGGCAAAGTATAAACGAGTAATTACGGTTTTGGATTCAGTACCCCAAAGGAGTAAAGACCATGGCTAAGAAAACAGTATTTTTAACAGGCGCATCGGGAAATATGGGCTTTGAGGGCTTTAAGCAGCTCTATCAAAACAAAAAAGAGTTTAACATCGTCCTTTTGTTAAGAGACAGCGCAAAGAACAGGGAGATGTTCTCTAACTACCTAAACGACAGCAGCGTAAAGATTGTATGGGGCGACCTTTGCGATTTTGATTCGGTTCTCAAATGCGTAACGGACGCCGATATCGTTCTGCATGTCGGCGGATTGGTTTCTCCCGCGGCTGACTATTTCCCCTTAAAGACTCAGGAAGTCAATGTAAAGGCTATGCAGAATATCGTTGACGCGGTCAAGGCTCAGCCCGACCCTGACAGCATCAAAGTAGTATATATAGGCACCGTCGCCCAGACCGGCGACCGCAACCCGCCCATTCACTGGGGCAGAACAGGCGACCCGATTAAGATAAGCATTTATGACCACTACGCAATCAGCAAGGTTAAGGCAGAGAGGATTATTGCCGAATCCGGTCTTAAATACTGGGTATCTCTCAGACAGTCGGGAATTCTCTATGCGGGCATTCTCAATAACTACGATCCGATTATGTTCCATGTGCCTATAAGAGGCGTTCTTGAATGGGCAACCATAGAGGATTCCGGCAGACTTCTTTTAAATGTCTGCAAGGACGATGTTCCCGAGGAGTTCTGGCGCAGATTCTACAACATCGGCAGCGGCGACGAGTACAGACTCACCAACTATCAGTTTGAGGAGCTGCTCTTAAAAACCATCGGTCTTTCCGACCCCAAGAAGATTTTTGAGCCGAACTGGTTTGCCCTCAGAAACTTCCACGGACAATGGTATGCAGACTCCGATGTGCTGGAAAACTACCTGCACTTCCGTCACAACATCCCCGTAAAGGAATATTTCAATAATCTCAAAAAGTATGTTCCTTCCTATACAAAGTTCGCAAAGCTCGTTCCTTCCGCCCTCATTAAGAGATTTGCGATGAAGCCTCTTACTAAGAAGCCCATCTACGGCACAATGAACTGGATAGAGGAAAACAATACTGACAGAATCACCGCTTTCTTCGGCTCGAGAGAAGCTTGGGAGAAAATCGGCTCATGGAAGGATATTGACCTGACACCGCCCACTAAACCGCCCACTAAAAAGATTACATACCTTGACCATGGCTATGACGAAACAAAGCCCGATTCCGAGCTTGACATTGAGGATATGAAGAAGGCCGCGGAGTTCAGGGGAGGCAAGTGCCTGTCTGAGACCATGAAAAAGGGCGATTTGTTCACTCCTCTCAAGTGGGTATCCGCAAGGGGCAACGAGTTTGAAATGACCCCGAACCTGGTGCTCAAAGGCGGACACTGGTGCCCCGACGAGCTGCCCTGGCCGTGGGACTATGACACCGAGGCAAAAATCAATCCCTTCTTCGCTCAGGTCTGGTATCCCCTCCATGATAAGGATGAGCACAACTATTACACCGAGGCCATATTCAAAGGCATGGCAGGCTTTGAAAACATATAAAAATAACCCCGCAGTTTTGCGGGGTCTTTTTTTGCCCAAATTGCCTATAAAAAAGCCGCCCACTTTCGTGAGCGGCATTTTTTCTTTTAAGCCTTTGTTGAAGCAACAAGCTCAGCAAAGATTTTTACAATTGTTGAACCTGTGTTGGGACCGAGGGAGAGGGTCTCCTCATAATGGCTGTCCTCAAGCCACGGACCGTAGTCGTTGTCGGGGAGGATATAGCCGATAGCGTCGTTAGCCTGACTGCAGATGATAAGCTGACGATAGCCAACCTCATTTGCCATGGGCTCGTGCTCAAAGTCAACGCCGTTCCAAGCTGTGTCGGCCTTCATTGTGCCGCCCCAAGCAAGCTCGGGAGCCAATTCACCGGGCATAAGACCGATTGCGAAGCCGAAGTCCTCGGTGCCGATTTCAATGTATGACATCTCGGATACCATTGCGACATCAAATGCGCCGGAGCCGATTCTTACAGCGGTGTTGTTTACAAGACCTGTTTTGCCTGCTGCAAGGAGGATGCCGTTGTCAACCTTGAGGTAGATTTCCTGAGCTCTGATGTTGAACAGAGGCTCTACTTCATCCCAGTAGTTGCCGCCGTCAAGGATAAGCTCAGCGAGCTTTGCGCCGTATGCCGCTACGGCATCAATCGGAGTTGTGCCGGAAGGCAGGTTCAAAGGCTCTTTTTCGGTTGTCATTGCAAGGTTTGCGCCGAGGAGGAATGCGAAGTTAACTTCCTTATCCTCCTGAGCATATGCCTCTTTCAGACCCTGCTCAAGGTAGTAGATATAGTCTGAAGACGCAATGTCATTGGACTGCGGCAGACCTGTTAGATGGCTGGTGAAGTTTACTATGTATGTTTCTGCCGAGCCGTCGTTCGGTACGAATTTAAAGGTGTTGAGATTGGGGTCGAAAACTATCGGGAGTCTCTTATCCTTAATGTATTCATATGCATTTACAGCGGAGTAATAGAGCTTGCCGGGCTTTAAGTCCTCGAATGCAGCTTTGAGGCACTCAACGGTTTTAGCAACAAGGTTATCCATGTAAACCTTTGATTTGCCGTTCTCTCTGAAAGCGTCTCTGCCGATAAGCACTCTGAGAGGATTGGTGGTGAATGCGGTAGCGATGTCGCCGCCGAGACCCTGAATGTCAACCGCGCTGTGAACATGAGTTGCATGAATGTTGATGCTGACGATATTGTTTTCTTCAGCATACTCTTTAAGCAATGCTCTTACAGCGCGAACATCGGTGTTGGTAAAGCCGGAGCCGTCAAGAACAGCGAAAAGGGCAGTGCCTCTGCCTGAATTGTCATTGATGGCGAAGGCTCTTACTCTGAGGTCGTCATAAACGCCCTTAGCTTTTAAAGGCGGATAGTGGAAATAGCCGCCCATGTAGAAGTTGTTCTTTGTAAAGTCAAGTCCTTCAACAAGGGATGCGGATGCGTAGCCCACATTCCAAACAGCGCCATCGGCGGGCTCTGTCAGGAATTCATCCATTCCGGGATAGAAGTTCTCGGAAACGAAATCCTCTTTGCTAACCCATGATGTGGGAACGGGGAGGAGGGTTACGAAGCCCTTGATTATTGTGTCAACAATTGACTGAACGAGGTTGTAGAACCACTTTTGAACTCTTGAGAATCCTGCCTTGTCCTTTTCGAGAACATCGGCTATGGGGTTGCCGAGAGTGGAAGTTTCAGTTTCGCTTGCAGCCTGAACCGACATAAATGCCGCGGTCGGCGCGTCCTGTGCCTCGTTTTCGGGCTCTGCTGCCGCGGGAGCCTCGACAACGGGAGTTTCTGCTGCTGCATATTGCAAGTCAGCAGCGGGAGTTGCAAACATTGCTGCGAACAAGGTAATAACAAGCGCAACCGAAAAAACCTTTAAAACAGATTTTTTCATAAAATCTCATACTCCTTCATTTTCAATCAGTACAAAATAAATTTAGCATAAATACTACATAATATCAATAGTTAATTGACTTAATTAAGCAAAGCTAACAAATTATTTTTGCTTTGCGGCAGAATAAAAATGATTTATTTTTAATGAAAAATAAAAATGGGCAGAGTATTTTCTCTGCCCGCTTTGCTTTTAAAATGCATCATGCCGAACCTGTTTTTGCCTTTTTTGTGGCGGCTTCGGCAGTGGTTTGGCTTTCACCGGTAGTCTGTTCTGAGGCGGCTTTTGGATTTTTAAAGCCGTGCATAAAGCCGTCAAGCTCAACTGAACAGATGTCTCCGCCTATGACCCTGCCGTCGTAAACCAGCAGATTCGCTCTTATGTAGCCCGGTTTGTTTTCATAGCCCTTGTAATTCGTAATCTCATAGGTCCATCGTTTGACCCTGTAGCCTGCGTAGGGCTTTAAGTTAAGGTCCTGCTCAAGCTGAATCTTGTTGTAGTTTTCGTAGACCTCGTCAAATTCGGCAGGGATGATAACCTCTACAACTTCAATCGGTTCACCGCTAGTTTCCCAGCCGAATTGGGCAAGAAAAGCCTTGCGTTCGTCTTCATTGGCCGCTGAGTAATTAATCGCGCCGCCGGCGGAGGCAGGCTTATCCCTTTTGGCGAAATAAATAAACACAACGCAGGCAATCAGAACAACAGCGATAATTGCAATAAGTTTCAGCTTCAATGATTTTACCGAAAATACAAACATGTCCGCACCTCGCAAATATTTTGCTTCTCACCGAAAGATACCGGTCAACTAACTAATATGCGAGGTCGGACAAAAAAATGTTTGTTTAATTAAAACTTGTTCGATATTTTATGTTCTAATCTTTATGTTCTATTCTTTAGGTAAAACGCCCTTCTTAATGGATGCATTTTTGAGCTGTCTGCGAGCGTTTCTAACCTTCTCAAGGTTGTTTGCGAAATCCCTGTAGCCTTCCTCAAGAATCTCTTCGCTTTCAGCCATTATGTTCTCTACAAATTCGCTGGCGCTGGACCTCATATCCATAGCCCATTTCTGAGCGTTATCTATAATATCGTTGGAGCTGGCTCTTGCTTTCTCGATAATCTCAGCAGCCTGTGCCTTGGCTTCGGTAATTATCTCGTTGGCAACCGCTTTTGCCTTTAGGGTGATTTCATGCTCCGAAACGATTTTCTCAGCGATTTTCTCAGCTTCTTTGATTTTTGCCTCTGCCGCTTCGTTTGCTGCTGCAAGTATGTCCTTGCGCTCCGCTGCTATCCTTCTTGCCTGGGCAAGCTCCTCAGGGGCTTTGAGCCTTATCTCCTTAATGAGAGCTCTGATTTCGTCAGCATTAACTTTAACGGTTCCGCCAATCAGTGACGGTTTGCCTTCGTCAAGCAATTCCTCTATTCTGTCATACATTTGATCGACATTCATTCAAATGCCTCCCTTTCCGATTCTTTTAATTATGTCCTCGCGAATAACTTCCGGAACAAATGTAGAGATGTCGCCGCCGTATCCGCAGACTTCTTTAACAACGCTGGAGCTTAAAAACATATATTCAGAGCTTGAGACCATGAAAATTGTTTCTACATTAGGTCTTAATATCTTATTTGTAAGGGCCTGTTTGAATTCATCCTCAAAATCGGACACAGCCCTGAGTCCCTTTACTATTGCGATGGCGCCGCGGCTTTCAACATATTCCGCGAGCAGACCGTCGTATGAGTCAACAATTACATTCGGCATGTCGGCGGTGCATCTTTTGATAAAATCCATTCTTTCCGCAACGGTAAATGTACCCTTTGGTTTTCTGTAATTGGACATTACAACGACCAAAACCTTGTCGAACATTTTTGCCGTTCGGGAGATAATATCAAGATGACCGAGGGTAATAGGGTCAAAGCTACCGGGGCAAACAGCAATCCTTCTCATTACTTAAAACTCCTTAAACTCTGCGCGATTTATTTGGGTCTGTATACGCTGACAGATGTTTTTGAATATTTATAAGTCCTGTAAAGCTTTAAAGAGCCGAGATCGGTCGGCAGCTCCTCATTAAAGCGGGTCTCGCAAATGATTATGCCGCTTTCGGACATGCACATGGGAAGTCTCTCCAAAGCCGCGGCTGCAAGTCCCTGTGAGTAGGGCGGGTCAACAAACGCGATGTCAAAGAAAGAATCATAGGTTTCAAGGAAGGTAAGGGCGTTGGTGTTTTTAACAACAGCCTTATCATAAAGTCCCGAAACCTCAAGATTTTTCTTAATGACATCAACAGCCGCACGGGAGGAGTCAACAAAAACCGCGCTTTCAGCTCCGCGGCTAAGCGCTTCAATGCCAAGCTGGCCCGAGCCCGCAAAGAGGTCAAGAACCCTTCTTCCCTCAATCTCAAACTGAATAATGCTGAAAATAGCCTCTTTAACTTTTTCGGAGGTAGGTCGGACATCATCGCCCTCTAAGGTAAAAAGGCGTCTGCCTTTTGCAATTCCTGTAATTACTCGCATCATGGTCACCTTGGCTTTTTTGAGCCGGTTCTTCTGCAAATTTTCTGCATAAGTTAAGGTTATTATCCCACTTTTTGTTTGATTTTGTCAAGTTGTCATTGAAATTAAAGTATTAAGATTTTTCAAATTAAATTATTCCATTAAAAAGCAGAATTAATTCTTTTAAGCCTTTAATTTAGCCTTGAATTTAATTAAATTAAAAATAAAACAACAAAAAGGCTGTCGTTTGACAGCCTTTTCGTTTAGACTTTATCGGCGATTAGCAGCAGTGATTGTTACTATCGGCAAGGAGTAAGAGTAAAAGGATGAGAATCAAGCAGCTATTGTTTCCGGATAAGCAATTCATAAATCGTTCCTCCTTTCGTGCTTTCATGAACATGATATGTTAAAGAATAAATTGCGTTACAGTTTAGAGGGACTAAATTATATTTTTTTAATTGAAATTTGTAATTTTAAAGCGATTTTTGCGCTCTTACAATGCTGAATCCAAAAAACTTGACTCAAAAAATGATATTCGGTACAATCCTTTTAAGGTTTTGGCTTAAAATTATTGAAAAAAGCGGTTATGAAATGATTCTTATTGAGGATTGCCTAAAAGAATTTGAGAAAAAAATCAGCGCGGAAATTGAGGCTCAAAAAGTAAGGCAGAAAAGAATAAACGAAATTTTTGCGAACGCCTACAATCTCGATGGAATTGTCAGCACCGAGCCTTCCGAAAAAGATATTGGCATAAAAATGAAGGATATAAGGTCAGCAGTCTCTGACCTTATATCCTATGCTGTTGGCTGCGTTTTTGGCCGCTATTCTTTGGATTTTGAAGGTTTAATTTTTGCGGGCGGGGAGTGGGATGAAGAAAAATATAAAACTTTTCCTCCCGTAAAAGAAAACATAGTAGTTTTGGCGGGCAGAAAATACGGGCTAAAAAATGATTTAAGCCTTTTGGTCTCAGAATTTATAAAAACAGTTTTCGGCGAGGAAATATACGAAGAAAACATGAAATTTATCGCAAAAGCCCTGAGCGGCGATTCTTACATTGGCTCGCCCTTAGCTGTGCTTGACAGCTACTTTTTAAAAGATTTCTACAAAGAGCATGTAAGAGCCTATTCGGGCAGACCAATATACTGGGCTGTTTCAAGCGGCAGGGCAAAAGCGTTTTTCGGGTATATTTATTATCACAGAATTGACCAAGACACAATAAAATACATTAAGGCATTCTCCTTATCCGCCGCGGAAAAGGCGGAAGAGAAGAAAAAAAATGAGCTTTATGCATTTATTGAGCGAATCGACAATATAATTAATCTAAACCCGAGCATCGATTTTGACGCAGGAATAATGTATAATTATAATAACCTGTCTGATTTCTTAGCCGGCTTGGATAGGCAGTTTTAATAAAAATTGGTATTTTTATAAATTATTGTTGACAAAGGAAATTCTGCATGCTATTATCAGTTCACAATTGAATATCAGCTATTAAACCGATGAAGCGGAAGTTAAGCTGACATATGCGCGCCCAGAGAGTGAGCGGTGGTGGGATGCTCATCGAGATGCAGGTCAGTGCAAATGGTCCGCTGAGGGCCGAGTGAAAGGCTGCATGCAGCCGAGTATCGAGGACGTGAGTCTGCGTTAAGGAACGGGGATGTGTTGGCATCCCGCTGAGTGGGTCGCTTCACGGCGGCCAAATAAGGTGGCACCGCAGGTATTTTATGACCTGTCCTTATGAAAGTAAGGATAGGTCTTTTCTTTTTGTCCAACAGCAAAAAGAGAAACTTATCGATTTAAGTACGCGTACACAAATCGGCCAATCAACTCAACAAAATCTTAAAGGAGAGGTACATGATGAAAAAGTTGACAAAGGTTTTTGCAGTTCTCTTGGCAGTTACAATGGTGTTTACTCTTTTTGCTTGCGCTAAAAAGGATTCCGACGGGGAAACAAGCGCAGCCGGCGGCGACGCAAAGAAATTCAAAATCGCTATAATTCAGCCCATGGAGCACCTTTCACTGAACGAAATCCGTGACACAATTGTGGCAGAGCTTAAAGCTCTCGGATACACAGATGACAAAGCAGAAATAATACTTAAGAACGCCAACGGCGATATGTCCCTGCTGCCCTCAATCTACAACAACCTCATCACTGAAAAAGTGGACATTTATGTTCCCATCGCAACCCCCACAGCTCAGGCCGCAAAGGCTGCGGTAAGCGACAAGCCCATTATTTTCTCCGCAGTAAGCGACCCTGTTAAGGCAGGTCTTGTAACAGACATTGAAAAGCCCGCTGAAAACATCACAGGCGTTTCCGACTCAATACCTGTTGACCAGACCCTTGCCTTTGCTAAGGAGCTTGTTCCCTCAATCAAGACAATCGGCTTTATCTACAATGTGGGCGAGGCAAACTCCGTTTCCGCTATTGAGAGAGCAAAGAAATACTGCGACGAGAACGGAATCGCTTACAAGGAGGCAAATGTTGCAGTAACCGGCGACATTCAGCAGGCTGTAGCATCCATCATTGACGAGGTTGACGCCTTCTTCACTCCCGACGACAACACCGTAGCATCCGGCATGAACACCTATGCTCAGGTAGCTCTCGAGAAGAAAAAGCCCATTTTCTGCGGCGCGGACTCAATGGTTAAAGAGGGCGGTCTTGCAACAGTAGGCATTAACTATGTAACTTTAGGCAAGCTGACAGCCAGAATGGTTGACAAGGTTCTCAAGGGCGCGTCCGTACAGGATACTCCCGTAGAGTATGTAAAAGACTATGCAAAGGTTATCAACACCGATGTATGCGAAGAGCTTAACATCACTCTGCCTGCCAATACCGAAGGCTTTGTACTCGTAAAGAGAGAGAACAATAACTAAAAACTTTAAGAAAGCACTCTATCATCAGGGCAGAATTTCTGCCCTGGTGATAGAAATTTTAGATCATCAGAGGTAGTTTTATGGCTTTATTATTAACCGGCGCGATACAGCTTGGAATGATATACGCCATCATGGCTATGGGCGTTTTTATATCGTTCAGGATACTCAATGTCCCCGATCTTACGGTCGAGGGTTCGTTTACTCTTGGCGTCGCTGTATCGGCGGTTGTTGCGACAAAGGGACATCCCGTGCTTGCTCTTTTCTGCGCGCTTCTTGCGGGAGCAGCCGCGGGTTTAGTCACCAGTTTTCTTCATACAAAAATCAGGATTCAAACAATTCTTGCGGGCATACTCACCATGACCTCCCTTTATACAATAAACCTTGCCATAATGGGAGGCAGGGCAAACATTTCCCTTTTTGCCTCCGAAACGGTGCTGACGCTTTTGGAAAAGTCCACAGGACTTTCATCTGGCATGGTTAAGACAATCGTCACCATTGCCGTAACCGCTATTGTATTTGCGCTTTTATCTTTATTCTTTAAGACAAGGTTCGGACTTAAAATCAGGGCAACGGGCGACAATGAGGAGATGGTAAGGGCATCCTCTATAAACGCCAGCGTCACAAAATGCGCAGGACTTATGCTCGGCAATGCCTGCGTAGCCTTGTCGGGCGCAATGCTTTGCCAGTATCAAAAATCCGCCGATATAAGCCTTGGAGCGGGAATGGTAGTTGTAGGACTTGCTTCGGTTATAATCGGCGAGGCTTTGGTCGGCAAGAGAAATGTCATTCTCGGAATTCTCTCGGTGGTAGTCGGCTCAGTCGCGTACCAAATAATAATAGCGATTGCGCTTAAAGTCAGACTGCTGCCCGCATACGGACTCAAACTTATTTCAGCCTGCATAGTCGCGATTTCTCTGACGCTCCCCGTAGTAAGGGACGAAATCAAAAAGGTTAGGAGGGGCAAAAAGAATGTCTGATACGATTTTAAAGCTGTGCAATGTCACAAAAGTGTTCCATCCTAACACCGTAAACGAGAATAGGGCGATAGACAACCTCAGCTTTGAGCTTAAAAAGGGGGATTTCGTAACCATTTTAGGCTCTAACGGCTCGGGTAAGTCTACCATGTTTAATCTGATAGCAGGCTCACTCCTTGCCGACAGCGGCGAAATCTATCTTGAAGGCGAGAATATCACCCTTGTTCCCGATTATATAAGAGCAAGAAAGATAGGCAGAATCTTTCAGGACCCCATGAAGGGCACAGCCCCTTCTTTGACGATAGAAGAAAACCTTGCTCTGGCTTACTCACGGAAGTCAAAGAGCAAGATATTCTCCATAAATAAAGAAGACAGAAAGGTCTTTGTTGAGCTGCTTTCAATGCTGGGTTTGGGACTTGAAAACAGGCTCAAGACCAAAATCGGACTTTTGTCGGGCGGTCAAAGGCAAGCGGTCACCCTGCTAATGAGCACAATCGCAGATCCCTCTCTGCTTCTGCTCGATGAGCACACCGCAGCTCTTGACCCGAATACCGCTGTAAAAATCCTTGAAATAACAAAAGAGCTTGTGGAATACTCCAAAACTTCCACAATGATGATAACCCACGACATCAACGCCGCACTTAGCATAGGCAACAGAACCATAATGATGGATTCGGGCAGAATAATCCTTGACATCAGCGGTGAAGAAAGAAAGAACATGACCGTGGAGTCTCTCTTAAAGCTCTACAAAAAAGAGAGCAAAAAGGAGCTTTCCAACGACAGAATATTGTTCTCCGCAGGAGATATGGGCGAGGAGTAATTCTCCTTGCCATTTTTCTTTCATGATAGTATAATTAAGGAAAATTAAAGCAAACGGAGGCTAAATTATGTCATTACCAGTTGCTATACAGCTTTATACGCTGAGAGACGAAATGGAAAAGGATGTAAAGGGCACCCTTCAGAAGGTTAAGGAATTCGGATACGACGGCGTAGAGTTCGCAGGTCTTTACGGATATTCCGCCGCTGAGATGAAGGCTCTTCTCGAAGAAATAGGCTTAATGCCCGTTTCCGCTCATGTGGCTCTCAAGGATATCCTTGCCGATATGGAAAATGTAATCGCCACATATAAGGAAATCGGCTGTGAATATATAGCTATCCCTTACCTCCCCGGCGACCGCAGACCCGAGGCTGGCGACTTTGACAGCACAATCGCCGATATTCGCAAAATAGGCGAGGAGTGCAAAAAGCAGGGCATAATCCTTCTTTATCACAACCACGACTTTGAGTTCGCGAAGCTTGACGACAAGTATGTTCTCGATGTGCTTTATGATTCAATCCCCGCAGACCTTCTGCAGACTGAGATAGATGTCTGCTGGGTAAATGTCGCCGGCGTCGATCCCGCCGAATATGTTCTTAAATACACAGGACGCTCACCGGTCGTTCACCTTAAAGACTTCGTCATGAAGTCAAGGCAAAAGCCCGCAAAGCTCTATGAGCTTATCGGCATTGAGGATGACGAAAAGACCGAGGAAGAGGATTTCTCCTTCATGCCTGTGGGCTACGGCGTACAGGACATTCCCGGCATCATAAACGCAGCGGAAAAGGCTGGCGCCAAGTGGCTTGTTGTTGAGCAGGACAGACCCGCAAAGAATAACACTCCGCTCGAGTCCGCAAAACTGAGCCGCGACTATCTCAAAACTTTAGGCTATTAAATAAAAATTAAAGCGATAATCCCAACGGATTATCGCTCTTTTTTTGTTTATAAAACCTGCTCCTTTTTGTGCATTCCGGTTATGGAGAAGATGACCCATTCCGCAATGTTTTCCGCGTGGTCGCCGATTCGCTCGTAGTATTTCGCAATCTGCAAAAGGTCAAAGGCAAGCTCGCCCTTTTTTACATCTTCATGTATCAGTTCAATCAGGCTCTTTTTTACCTCAAGATACAGATTATCAACGATATCGTCCGTGGCGATAACCGATTCGGCAAGCACCAAATCCTTCTTTACATACGCCTCAATGCTGTCGGTCACCATCTTTATTGTGGTTCTCGCCATTTCGGGGATGTATTCGTTAAGGTGAAAATCGTCATAATCTTCAGCCATGTAAACGCAAAGCTCCGAAATATCCGCGGCATGGTCGCCGATTCGCTCCATATCGGTAATCATTTTAAGCGCGGTTGAAATCTGCCTTAAATCTTTTGCGACCGGCTGCTGACTAAGGAGAAGTTTTAGGCACATGGACTCAATATCCTTTTCCTTGCTGTCAACCGCGTCATCGCTGCTTATTACATGCTTTGCAGCCTCAATATCTTTATTTATAAGGGCTTTAGTAGCCTGCGCTATGCCTCTTTCAATCATTGCCCCCATCTCAATAAGGCTCTCATGCAGCTCTGCAAGCTGCTGCTCGAATCGGCTCCTCATCATCCAAACCTCCCTGTAATATAATCCTCAGTGCGCCTGTCTTTGGGCATTGTAAACATCTTTTCCGTCGCCGAGTATTCAATAAGCTCACCCATAAGGAAAAATGCCGTGTTGTCGCTGATTCTGAGTGCCTGCTGCATGTTATGGGTGACTATTACTATGCTGTATTTATCTCTGAGGGCGATAATAAGTTCCTCAATCTTTCCCGTTGAGATGGGGTCAAGGGCGCTTGTGGGCTCATCCATTAAAAGCACCTCGGGGGAAACGGCAAGGGCTCTGGCAATGCAAAGCCTTTGCTGCTGACCGCCTGAAAGACCCAGCGCCGACTTTTTAAGGCGGTCCTTAACCTCGTCCCAAATCGCGGCCTTCTTTAAAGACTCCTCTACAATCTCGTCAAGTATATGTTTTTCTTTTATTCCATGGGTCCTCGGACCATAAGCTATATTATCATATATGCTGATGGGGAAGGGATTAGGCTTTTGAAAGACCATTCCCACACGCTTTCTTAAGATATTTACATCCATCTTGTCGTAAATGTTTTCGCCGAAGAGCTTTATTGTACCCTCAATCCTGCAGCCTTCAACAAGGTCATTCATGCGGTTAAGGGTCTTTAAAAATGTTGATTTGCCGCAGCCAGAGGGGCCTATAAAAGCGGTCACCTTTTTATGCTCCAGCTCAATATTTATGTTTTTAAGGGCATGAAAGCTGCCATAGTAAATATTTAAACCTTCAACCGTAAAGCAGTTCATGCTTTACCTCCTATTCTTTTTGCCACCATTGCCGAAACGGTGTTAATCACTACTACAAGAATCAGCAGAACTACCGCCGTAGCGTATGCCTCTCCAGTATGCAAACCCTCGCTTGAAAGGGCGAACATGTGAACGGAGAGGGTTCTTGCGGACTGGAGTAAATCTTTCGGAACCTGAGCCACCGTTCCCGCGGTATATATCAGCGCGGCTGTTTCGCCGACTATTCTGCCGACAGCCAGAATGATTCCCGCAAATATGCCCGGAATCGCGGCGGGGAGAACGACTCTGAAAACCGTCCTCAGCTTTCCCGCGCCGAGACCGAATGAGCCCTCCCTGTATGAGTCGGGAACTGCCTTTAATGCCTCCTCGCTTGAACGGATTATAAGCGGCAGAATCATTATTGACAAGGTAAAAGAGCCTGCCAGAACCGAAAAGCCCCAGCCAAGATATGTGACGAAAAACAAGAGTCCGAAAAGTCCGTAGATAATCGACGGTATGCCCGAAAGGGTTTCCGTTGTAAGCCTTATGAGATTGACAACCTTATTTCCCCGCTTTGCGTATTCCACAAGATAGATTGCCGAGAACACACCCAAGGGGACGGAAATCGCTATCGAAATCGCCGTCATAATTAAGGTTGAAATTAGTGCAGGCATTAAGGATACATTTTCGCTTGTGTATTTTAGAGAGAACAATGACGGCTTTAAGTGCGGAACGCCTTTAAACAAAATAAAGGCGATTATGAAAACCAGCACTGAGAATGTAAATATAAACGCGCCGTAGGTCATTGCGGCGAGAAATTTCTCGGTCCTCTTTTGTTTTTTGCTCATTTGTCGGACCTCCTTTTCAGAGCCGAAAAGCTAAGGTTGATAATAAGGATAAACACGAACAATACCACACCCGTAGCAATCAGCGCATCTCTGTGAAGCTCCGACGCATAGCCCATTTCAATAACAATATTTGCGGTCAATGTCCTGACGCCCTTAAACAGAGAGTGGGGGATTCTTGCCTGATTACCCGCAACCATAATTACCGCCATAGTTTCGCCTATGGCCCTGCCAATACCAAGCACAACGGCTGCGAGAAGTCCCGATTTCGCGGCGGGCAGCACTACGGAGAATACGCTTTTGTAGTGCCCCGCGCCGAGGGCGAGAGAGCCTTCGTAATACTGTGTGGGCACAGCCCTCAACGCGCTTTCCGCAAGTCCTATTACTGTCGGCAGAATCATAATTCCTAACAGCAAACTTGCCGTCAGCATGCTGTAGCCCGTTATCGGCACTAAAACCGCCATGCCGAAAAATCCGTAAACGACTGACGGCACGCCCGCAAGCAGGTCAACGGCGGGCTTTACTTTCTTATAGAGTTTTTTTGGGCATACAAAGGCAAGAAACACCGCCGAGAGAATTCCAATCGGCACGCCAATAAGCACTGCGCCGGCGGTAACATAAAGGCTGCCTAAAATCATGGGCAGAATTCCGTATTCCGCGGGGACATCGGAGGGAGCCCATTCTTTTCCCAATAGGAAGTCAAAGAGCCCGATTTTCGCCATTGCGGGTATGCCGTTCACAATCAAAAATAGGCAGATAAGAGCAACGGCAAAAATCGAAGTCAGAGCCGCTATCAGGAAAACTATGCTCATTATCTTTTCCTTAGCCTTGTTCAATCAGTTCCCTCCATCTTGTAATCTCGCCCTTAAATACAGCCTTAACCTGCTCAGAGCTTAAATTGTTTATAGGGTTATTTTTGTTCACTACAATCGCGATTCCGTCAAGGGCAATTGTGT
Source organism: Clostridiales bacterium DTU053 (assembly GCA_001512765.1). Taxonomy (GTDB): domain Bacteria; phylum Bacillota; class Clostridia; order Oscillospirales; family Acutalibacteraceae; genus DTU053. Next base: position 5,153 of record LFSO01000040.1, on the reverse strand, counting down.
GCTGGTCGAGTACCGCTTTCTCGCTGTCTTTAAGGTGTCTGCTGGACATTCCTATATCGCAGGTGCCGTCAATTACACCCTGAATTCCCGATGAGGAGTCGCTTAGCTGAATCTCAATAATCGCATTAGGATTAATCTCAATGTAAGCCTCCTTCAGCTTTTCCATAACGGGAGTAACGGAGGAGGAACCTGCCACAACGACTTTGCCGCTCGGCATTGAGGAATTAAACTCGGGAGCGTTGTCAACTGCGGAAATATAGCTTTCAGCCGCCACTGCTTGTCCCTCTTTTGACAGCATAAAGTTTATAAAATCCTGAGTTGCTGGGGAAATCTCTTTCTTTGTAACGATTATAAAGGGGCGGGATACGGCGTAAGTGCCATTCTTTACGGTCTCGGCAGTGGGGTAGACCCCGTCTATGCTTATTAGCTTAATGGTCTTATTAACGGAGCCAAGGGACAGATAGCCTATCGAATATCTGTCGGAGGCAATGCCGCTCATCAGCACATCGGTCTGCTTTGCGATAACAGCCTCCTTTGTGGTTCTGTCTTTGCGGGTACCGTTCTCGCCCATTTCGACTATATTAAAAATCTCTGTAAAGGCGGTTCTTGTGCCTGAGCCGTCCTCTCTTGAAAACACCGCGATTTCTTTGTCTGCCTTGAATTCACCCTTGCCGCCGAAACCACATGAAGTGAGCAAAAGCGCAATAAAGCACAGGCAGATTAGCGGAATATGCTTTTTCACTTGTTTCCTCCTTAAACTTTCTGGATAACTTCAATAACCGGGGAGGTCAAAAGTCCCATAGGCTTGATTCTGTATTCGTAGCACCAGTTTTCGCCTGTGTGATACCAGTTGCCGGGTGAAACATAGGTCATAGAGGAGTTTGCGTTGTGCAGAGAAGTAAAGGTGTTGTGCCTGTTGCCAAAGAGGAGAATTTCTATTTTATGCTTTCCACTTTTAACACCGTTAATTCTGAGTTTATAGGGCGAAAATACGATTTTGCCCGCCTCCTCGCCGTCGAAAAATACTTTCAAAAGCGAGCCCCTGTACTGGTTAGCCCTTATAATCAAATCGCAGTCTGGAACCTCAATTTCCGCAAAGTAGCTGAGGTTGCCGCCGTAGAAGGGCAGACCCTGAGATGTAATGTCCGAAAAGCCTATTTTATCGGAGGGCGGCAGAATTGTTTTTGTGCAGCCCTTAACGGACACATCAAATTCACCCAAGAGATAAGCGTATTCGGTCGATATGCGCTGCGTAATGGGCATTGTAATTTCAAGAATGTTGTCGCCCTTTTGAATCGGCGGCAGCTTTATTGTTTTAATGTCTAAATCGGTAAAGTATCCAGTGAACTCAATGGGGAATTCCTCGCCGTTTAGCTTTCCGCTAACAATTTCCTCAACGGCAAGCAGGGGAGCGGCAACAAAATGTACTGAGGGTATATGGTATCTGAAGGTTACAAAGTTTTTAGGCGGCTCATCGGGCAGAACCCACGGCTGAGCTCCGCCGCCGTCCGCGCCGGGGAAGCTGAGAATTTCCCTGCATTTCTTATCAATTCTCAGCATTTCCTCTTTGGGCTGCCATTCGCCGTCGTTCAGCCACCACTCGGCTATATCCAGAACATAGACATTCGGCTCAGCCCTCTTATAGCTGACGGTTTCTTTAAAGTCTATAATGTTTATTACTCTTTCTTCAAATTGAGGAGCCTTTGCTTTTTGAGCTTTCTTGCCCTTTATGAGCCTAATAAGAAGGCTGTCATGACCGTGAATTACCCTTTCAATTACGGTCTTTCCGCCTTTATAAGCGCAGTCTAAATCCGTAATTTCGCCGCTCAAAGTGTCGTAAAGCTGAGGAGTAAATTCGCCTTTTATGCTGATTATAGCGTCAAAGGGTTTTATAACATCGGGGTTATTAGCCTTCATGCCCTGAGCCAAAAGCAGCCACAAAGAATCCCCGTCATCCCTGAGCTGATAAACAAAATTGCCTGTGCTGTCGCCGCTTTTGTTTATGACGAATACTATCTTTTCATCAGCGATAGCTTTTGCGATTGCGTTCTTGCTGAAGGGGATTTTTAATGCCTTTTCGGAAAGTTTCAGCGCCCTGTCGGATTTCTCGCCGTCAACAAGCATCGGCACTTCGCCTGTGAAAATCAGCTTTCCGCCTTTCCGGGAGAAACTCTCAAGGCGGTCAAGGGTGGTGGAGCGTATGGTTTTCATCGGCGGAACTATTACCGCATCATAGGTCATTTCGCCCACGGTAAAGCCCTTTTCGCTGTCTTTGTAAATTTCGGGCAGGGTGGACTCACAGATAAAGTCAAAGTCGTTTTGAGTAAAGAGAAGCCACTCGGTTAAAGCCGCAAAACTATCGTCCAAATCCTCTTTAAGACCCATGCTGGTGAGGTTGTCGGCGTAAATAAGCCAGTAAGACTCAATCGGGTGAATTACTCCCACCTTAACAACAGGCATTCCTCGTGTCATAGCGGTGTTTAGCCTAGCAAAATGGTCTTCTATATAGGGATATTCCTTGTACCAGGGGGATTGATAGCCTATGCATGCGGGATAATCCCTCTTTGCCGAGCCCTTCATGGACATCCAAGTAAGATGGGGAACTCTTAAAGTAACGCCGAGAGCCGCCTGCCAATCGCCCTGGAATTTGTGCCCTCTGAAATCATAATCCCAGCCTGTGACGCCGTAAAGCTCCGACATCATAGCCTCTCTGCCGTACTGATTCTTCGCCGACTGACACTGCTTTGCGGTGTTGTATTCCATGTGCTCGCACAGAATGTCAATGCCGGGAATATGAAAGCTCCTGTAAGCCCTCATTGCCTCGCCGATACTCTTTGTCTGGCTTTCGAGGGTAGGTTCTTCAACCATATGACCCGTAAAGCATATGCCGTTTTCATCGCACCATTTGTATATGTTATCGGCAAAGGCATTGTTGAACCTCTCGCAAAGGTGGTCAAAGAACAGATAGCGCACCTTTGAATAGTCCTGACCAGCGGGATTCCAGAAAATCTCGGGCAGACCTTCTTTTAAGCTGCAGCCCGTTGCCTTTTCAAAGCTCTCGGGTAAATCCGTGGTAAATGCGCAAATCGCGTCCTCGTCCGAAAAAGGCGAGGGGAGGGCTACAAACCTTCTGTATTGCGGCTCATCGCTAAAAATCGCGGGATGTGTAGTGCCGAATTTGTCCCCCACATGCTTTTTGTAAGCCTCATAAGTAACTTTTATAAATTCATCGATTGCCTCTTTGCAGAGTGAGTCTACCTTTGTGAAGAAATTAAATCTCTCGCTTACGGGTGATGTCTCAACATAAGCGTATCTCTTTATGCCTTCAGCCTCATCGTTTTCGTCAATGAGCCTTGCTGATACAAGCTTACCTTCATCGTTCAGCACTATATCATAGCATGCAAAAAGATATGTAAGACCCTTTTCAATAGCTTCTTCTTTCGGGAAAGAGGTGAGCTTTTTTGTTGTGAGTCGCAGGTATTTCTCCCTGTACTTAGGATTCTTAGTAACAAAGCCGCCCGCATAGCCGGAGGGCCATCTGTCCTCATCATAAAGGTAGGCGAGCATTCCCTCTTCTTCAGCCTTTTGCTGGCAGAACTTTATAAAGCCCATGAATTCGTCGGAAAGATAGGGAGTCTGAAGACCCGAGCGGACATGCATATGAAAGCCGCCAAAGCCCATATCCTTTAAATCCTTAATTTCCTTCTCCAAAAGCTCATTTGTGAGCTTGCAGTTCCATGACCAGAAGGGAGCGCCTCTGTATTCGCTTGAAGGCTTAATGAATAAGTCCTCTTTTAACTCTTTTTCTCTTGACTTCGGGTACAGCATTCGACATCACCTCTTTTGTATTATATAACAAAGGAAAGTTATTACAATAACAAATAATAAATTGAGGACAATCTAAATAAATTTGGTTGTTTTTGGCCAAAGCTCCTGTTATAATGTTTTCGAAAGACGAGTTTAAGGAGGGTAAATATGCAAAAGGAGCATATTTTCCGCAGAGCCTTCATGGGCGGCTTTAACAGAGAAGATGTTCTGCGATATATAGAAGAACTAAAGCTCAATGAGTCTTTGCTCATGAGAAAATTTAAGGAAAAGGAAGAGGAGTTCAGCAGAACTCTTCTTGAAAAAGAGGTTCAGTTCAAGGACGCTTTGGCCGCAAAGGACAGGGAACTGAGTGAGGCTAATGAGAAAATCAGCCGCCTTCAGTCCGATATTGCCATAGCCCTAAAAGAATGCGAGAGGCTCAAGGCTGAAAGCGATAAAAAAGAGGCTATCGCTCAGCAGCTTGGAAACGCGATAATCGACGCAAGGAAATACTCAGACCAGCTTATAGAGCGCTCCAAGCAGGAGGCAAAGCGCATTGACGAGGCAACAGCCAAGACAGTTGACACCGTCAGCCAGAAAATTGATGAGCTGGAGCTTGACATCAACAAAACCGCAAGGCAGTTTGCCACAGCATTTAACGCTTTGCTTGATGAGCTTGAGGAGCTTAAAAACTCATTGAGCGGCTTTTCCACAAAAGAGGTAGAGGGTCAGAACCGAATGGAGTCCAAGACCTTTGAGACAATCAAAGACAATGTCTACGACCTTTCAAATTCACTTTAAGGACCTATGGTTATGAATGTTTACCATATAAACACCAATGAGCTGCCGCAGTATGCGGATATTCTCAAGGCGGGCGACAGAGTTAAGCTTAGCGGCACCGTTTACACCGCTCGTGACGCCGCCCATAAAAGAATAATGAGCCTTATGGAAAACGGGGAGGCACTGCCCTTTGACTTAAATGGCGCAGTTATTTACTACGCAGGCCCCACCCCTACAAGGGACGACGGTCAAATAGGCAGCTTCGGCCCCACCACCTCATCAAGAATGGACAAGTTTGCCCCCATGCTTCTTGACAACGGTCTTGCCGCCATGATAGGCAAGGGCGACAGAAGCAAGGAGGTTTATGAGGCAATTAAAAGAAATAAGGCGATATACTTCTGCGCCGTCGGCGGAGCGGGAGCATTGGCCGCAAAAAGCATAAAGTCTACCGAGGAGATCGCCTTTTTTGATTTGGGATGTGAGTCCGTAAAGAAACTCGACTTTAATGAGTTTCCGCTGATTGTGGGTATTGACGCAAACGGCGGCTCGGTTTTTAATACTCAGGA
>LFSO01000010.1:3755-24966 GCA_001512765.1 Clostridiales bacterium DTU053 | reverse complement strand
ATCGGCAAGCCCGACCTTGGCATGACAATCAACGGCTGTCTTGCGGGTCTTGTCGGCATTACGGGCGGCTGCGCTTATGTCAGCGTCACAAGCTCGCTTATCATCGGCGCGATTGCGGGCGTAATCGTTGTATTTGCGGTTATGTTCTTTGACAGAATCAAGGTTGACGACCCCGTGGGCGCCACCTCCGTTCACCTTGTATGCGGAGTTTTCGGCACTGTTAGCGTAGGTCTTTTCGCAAAAGAGGGAGTCACAAGCTTTTCGGAAGTCAACGGTCTTTTCTACGGCGGCGGCTTCTCTCTCCTCGGAAAGCAGATTCTGGGCGTTATCGCTGTAGGAGCCTTTGTATTTATCTCCTCCGCCCTTGTATGGCTTATCATTAAGGCCACACTCGGCATTAGGGTAAGTCTTGAAGAGGAAATTCAGGGTCTTGACATAGGTGAGCACGGCAACTCGGCATATCCCGACTTTGCCCTTGTGGCTCCGATAATGGCTGCTGAAGGCGGTGCTCAGGCTGAGGTTATTTACCCCGCTCCCGTACCCGCCGCTGCTGAGGCCAACGCTGCCGAAAAAGTCTCGCCCGATGAGGCTATACCCGTTGTCAACCGTGCCCGCAAAGGCGCTAAGATGACTAAGGTAACCGTAATTACAAATCAGGATAAGTTTACATCACTCCAAACAGAGCTTGACAAAATCGGCATTACGGGTCTTACCGTCACCAATGTGCTGGGCTACGGCATGCAGAAGGGTCAGGCGGAGTACTACCGCGGCGCGCCCGTTAAGACAAGGCTTCTGCCCAAGGTACAAGTGGATATCGTTGTCTGCAAGATACCCACTCAGACTGTTGTTGACACCGTAAAGAAGGCTCTTTACACAGGCAACATGGGCGACGGCAAAATCTTTATTTACGATGTTGAAAATGTAATAAAGATCAGAACGGGCGAAGAGGGCTACGACGCTCTTCAGGACGAGGAATAAACCAAAAGGAGCATATTGAGTTCCGGCTCAATATGCTCCTTTAAATGGGCGGTAACCTTTATTTTTCGTTTACATATTCATTGAGGGGCTTTACAAGATAGGGGCTGTTGGGCAGCTTATCGGTGGTGACATAGCCCGGCTCGCTGTTAATAAGGGCGGGAATACGGTTTACCAATGTGGCGCATGTCAGCTCAACCGTAGCGGGACGGTTTACTATAACGGTGGTGTCGGGTTCGCCGTAGAATGTCCATTCGTTCTTGTCAAACTCTCCGGGGGCGTAAACCTTGCCTATGCACTGGGTTACAAGGGTGATGCCCTCCGCTGTTTCGGTGGTGACGACGGCGGACATTCCCGTTGCGTATCCTGCCTTAATTGTCATGCCGAGGGTGCTCGACTCAAGGTCCTCGGTATGGGTCATGGGGATGCACTTTTGAGTCTGTGAAATCGGGGTAAGGCCGAGGCGCTCGCAGAGCCAGCCGTTCTGGTTCCACATATAGCTGGGCTCAATCTCGCCGCTTTCGATTTTTGCCTTTATTTCGTCTGAGCTTAAATCGTTGTACTTGCCGATTTTTTCGTTAAACTCCTCGATAGAAAGTCCCGCGCCGTGACCTTCGGCAAGGGCTATGCCGTAGTCCTCAACATTGTAGCTGCTTGAGCCTTCGATTCTTGTGATTTTATGCATTGAGCCTGCAAGGGTGTCAATCAGCACTCCCCAGTACATATCGGGATAGCCGCTGCCTGCCAGGGTGCAGTTGTTCTTCTTTGCAAGCTCGTCCAGTTCCTTGGTAATCTGAGGGGAGGAGTTCCAGGGGAAAATCGCCTCTTCGCAGGTGGAAATAGCGTTTACGCCGTTTTTGGCGCAGATGGTGAACGCGTCTTTTATATCCGCCATGGTGCTGCGGGTCGCGACGACGCAGACATCGGGTTTAAGCTCTGCCATAACACGGTCTGCCTCTTTGTTGTCCATGACCTTGACGCCGAGATTCTCGCAGCCGATGATTTCGCCGATGTCCTTGCCGATGATGTAGGGGTTTATGTCAAAGGCCGCTACAATCTCCGCTCCCTTTTCGAGCAGATACCTCATAAGATAGACGCTCATTTTGCCGCATCCGTACTGCACTGCTCTTACCTTGCGCTTCATTTAATTACCTCCCTGTGATATATTAGCGGGTAATTTTTCCGCTAAACAGATTATACTCCTTTGCCAAAATATTGTCAATTTCCCGGCAATTAATATTAGATTTAGCATCTAAAACCGATTTATTCACTTTGTGTGAGAGCTTGGCTATATCTTTTTTATTGCATATTTTGTCATTTAATGTTAGAATTTATTGTGCAATTGCTTTTAAGAAATTACTTTCCAATGGGGAATAATATTGATTCGTTTTTATAACGGCAAAGCTTTTGCGGGCTAAGCGGGAGAAATTCAGAAAAATTATAAATATTGCGATTTTGTATCATCGAAGTAAAAATTTACATAAATATGCAATAATATTTACTTTTATAAACGGGCGTGTTACATTAAATTCGGGGTGTTTTGTATGAAAAAACTGCTTTTCTATTTAATTCAGTTCACATGGGGGCTTCCGCAGAATCTTGCGGGGCTGATAGGCTATCTGATTCTCGCTCCAAAGCACAAGCATGAAAGGTTCCACAACGCTATAATTACATATGTGGAAAAGAAGAATTTCGGCGGGGTGTCTTTGGGAATATTCATTTTCATCAACCCCGGCAAGAGAGAGGACTGGCTGCATGACACAAGGATTCATGAGTACGGCCACACAATTCAGTCGCTGCTGCTCGGTCCCTTGTACTTCTTTGTAATCGGAATTCCCTCCGGCATTTGGTGCAACTTCCCCGCATTTGTAAAGTACCGCAAGGAAAAGAATGTTTCATACTACTGGCTCTACTGCGAGGGCTGGGCAAATCTTTGGGGCAGACGCTGGGCAAAAGAGGATTTTGTCTCAGAAGAAATGCTGACCCGCGGCAATTTCGGAAAGCCGCTTAAAAAGCTCAGCGCATAGGACTTTAAGTTCAAAACCGTAAACTCAAACTTCGGGGGTTAACAGATGAGTTCGTGGAAAGCTCAGTTGGGAGAAAGAATAAAGAAAGCCATAGGCGTTGAAGGCAGCTTTAAGGAAACGATTAAGCCGATGCTCGGCTACAACTCCGCCAGCATACTTTTCGGCGGAGGCGGCTATATCATAAGCCTTTACTTTCTCGCGTTTTTAACAGAGGTTGAGGGTCTTAGCCCCGCTCAGGCAAGCGCGGTTATTCTGGTGTCTCAGATTTGGGACGCTGTAACCGACCCCGCCATGGGCATTATAACCGACAGAACCAGATCGAGATTTGGAAAGCACAGGGTGTATCTCCTTGTGGGCGCGCTGCCGATTGCCATATCCTATTTCATGCTGTGGTATTCCTTCGGCATTTCCTCCCTTGGCAAGCCCACAGCCACAATGATTTACTATATGGTCGCCTACATGCTTTTCAATACGGCGTTTACGATAGTGGCAGTGCCGCACACCGCAATGCTGCCGGAACTCGCTCCTGAGTATTTCCTAAGGACTCAGTACAAATCGGTTGAATACATAATGAACTCCGTCGGAATGATTTCCTCATTTATACTGGTTTCATTCTCACTCGGTTATTTCAACATGGAGCTTATGACCCCGGCGCTCAGAAACAAATTCATGATACTGGGCTTTATACTTTGTCTGTGGTTCTCGGTGCCTCTTTTGTTTACCTTTAAGTGCACAAAGGAGCCCAGCTCCCTGCATATGCCCGTTCCGGAGCTGGATTTAAGAGCACTTGCCATGGAGTTCGTTCAGGTTTTCAAAAACAAGGCATTCCGTCAGTACTTCCTTATCAGCGTGCTTTACATGATGTGCAGGGGCTTTTACGGAAACTCAAATGTGTTCTTTATTAGATACATCGCCAAAAAGCCCGAGAAATACAATATTCTCACCACAATCGCCGGCGTCGCGGAGGCTTCCGGCTTCCCGCTTAACTACGCCCTGACCAAAAAATACGGCAAGCAGAAATGCGGAAAGCTGCTGACGCCCATAATGATGGCGGGCATACTCCTGAACCTTGTCATCAACGAGGCCCTTGTTGGTTTAACCACAGATGTGTTCGGGCTTTTCAAAATCGACTGGGTGTTTGTAGTGGTGCTTTGCGTAGCTGTGCTTTACAACTTCGGCTATTCGGGCATGGGCTTTGTTACCACTAACATTCAGCCCGATGTCACTGATGTTGACGAGCTGATTACAGGTAGACGCCGCGAGGGCGTTATCGCAACCTTCAGCTCATTTATTAAGAAGACAATCAGCGGTCTTATGTCAGGCTTTACCGGTCTTATACTGAAAATCTTCGGATTTGAAACGGGCAAGGGCACCCTTTACCAGACCGCAAGAGCCCAGAGGGGCCTTAGAATCACCTACATTCTCCTGCCCACCATTTTCCTTACCCTCTCCTACATCTCTCTTTTCAGATACAAAATGACAAAGTCTCAGCATGAGATGATAAAGGCTGCCATAGCTCAGAAGAAAAAGACGGGCAAGGCAGACCTTACCGAAGACGAGATAAGGCAGATTGAGGAAATCGCGGGTCAAAAGTTCGAGGATATGTGGATAGGTCAGGAAATAGATGTTCCCGCAATCCCCGATGAGGCTGCCGAGCTTGTATAACCGTATTTATAGTAAATTTTTGCAATAATGCGATTTTCTAAAAAATTTGTTGACACAGAGAGTGTCATATTGTATACTTCTTATACGAAAATTTAATAGAAACCTCACTTTTAAAGTGAGGTAGAGGCGCGGTATTTATTAGACTCGGAGGAGCGGGAGCAGCGTTGATGCCGAGGTCGAGGAAATATCGCCGAAGTATATAACATGCTCGGTGTTATATACTGGGTCTGCAGTGAATAACTGCAGGACTGTCTCAATAAATAGCCCTATTTATTGAGTTGCGCTATCTCATTTAGGGAAAGTAGGGGGTTTAGGCAATATTACTGCATATTTTTGCAGTAGATACATAGCATACAAGCCACCCGTACAGAGGGTGGCTTTTTTAGTAAAAATCTAATCAGAAGGACGAGGAATTATGAAGAAAAGGTTTTTAATGTTAATCGCGGCAACACTGGCAGTAATTCTGATGCTTTCCGGCTGCGCCAAGACGGACAAGCCCGACGCCACAGATGGAGCATCCTCCCCCACAGCATCGGACAATACCTTTAAGGTAGGTCTTGAGGCAGGCTACGCACCCTTCAACTGGACTCAGATGGACAACTCCAACGGCGCCGTTAAGATTCAGAACGCTGCGGAATATGCCGGCGGCTACGATGTTGAAATCGCAAAGCGCATCGCAGAGCATCTGGGCAAAGAGCTTGTAATCGTCAAAACCGAGTGGAACGGTCTTATCCCCGCGCTGACCTCGGGCAAAATCGACGCCATCATCGCAGGTATGTCGCCCACCGCTGAGCGTATGGAGAGCATCGACTTCTCCGATGTTTACTATGAGTCAGACCTTGTTATAGTCGTTAAGAAGGGCGGCAAGTTTGAGAACGCCAAGTCCCTCAACGACTTTGCAGGAGCAAAAATTACCGCTCAGCTCAACACCTTCCACTACACGGTCATTGACCAGATTCCCGGTGTTGTCAAGCGCGAGGCCATGGACGACTTCCCGGCAATGAGAGTCGCCCTTGAATCCGGCATAATCGACGGCTATGTAACTGAGCGCCCCGAGGCTGTCAGCGCAGAGGCCGCCAACAAGAACTTTAAGATGATAGAACTTAACCCGGGCTTTGAGACCAACCCCGAGGATACCGCAATCGCAGTCGGCATCAGAAAGGGCAGCGAGCTCAAGGACCAGATTAACGAAGCTTTGGCAAAGATTTCTCTTGATGAGAGAAAGCAGCTTATGGATAACGCCATAAAGAATCAGCCCGCTGCTGAATAATAGCGTTTTTTCAAACCGGGTGCATTTTATGCGCTCGGTTTTTGCCAATTCCCGGAGGTGTAATTTTTGGAATTTCAATTTATCCTAAAGACCATAGCAAAATACTGGCCGATGTTTTTAAGAGGAGCGGGCATTACTCTTTATATATCAATCATCGGTACGGTAATCGGCTCGGTCATAGGTTTGATTATAGGCATCATACGCACTATTCCCATGCCCGAAAAAGGCCTTAAAAGAATAATACTTAAAATAATAAACGGCTTGCTTTCCGCGTATGTGGAGGTATTCCGCGGAACGCCCATGATTGTTCAGGCAATGGTTATTTACTACGGCTCCAAGCAGGCTCTTGACATCGACATGACTCCCCTGTTTGCGGGTATCTTCATTGTCTCAATAAACACGGGCGCGTATATGGCGGAAATAGTCCGCGGCGGCATAATTTCAATAGACAGAGGACAGTTTGAGGCCTCCTACGCCATAGGAATGAGCCACTTGCAAACAATGACGAAAGTGGTATTGCCGCAGGTAATTCGAAACATTCTGCCCGCAACCGGCAACGAATTCGTTATCAACATTAAGGACACCTCCGTTCTGAATGTTATCTCCGTCACAGAGCTGTTCTTCCAGACAAAATCAATTACGGGCAACAACTTTAAATACTTTGAAACCTTCTTCATAACCTGTGTAATATATTTTGTTCTGACCTATTCGGTCACAAGAATTCTTCGTTTCATAGAAAAGAAACTGGACGGCCCCGAAAACTATACCCTGCTTGACGATGAGCTTGAGGAAGAAAAACCCAAACCCGCTGTTTTGCAAAATCAGAATATAATAGGGAAACATTAAAAGAAGGAGGGGGAACGATGGAAAAGATTATTGATATTCAGCACTTAAGCAAGACCTTCGGTAATAATGTGGTCTTGAAAGACATCGACTTTTCGGTCAACAAGGGAGAAGTCGTCTGCATAATAGGCTCCTCCGGCTCCGGCAAGTCAACCCTTCTTCGCTGCATAAACCTTCTGGAAAAGCCCAGCGGCGGAAAGATAATATACAAGAGTGAAAACATCCTGGACGACAAGCACGATGTGCGCGAGTACAGAACAAAGCTGGGCATGGTTTTTCAGCAGTTTAACCTCTTTAACAACCATGATGTTCTGGGCAACTGCACGGTGGGACAGATAAATGTCTTAAAGCGCTCTAAGGAAGAGGCAAAGAAAATCGCCATGAAATACCTGCAGGTTGTCGGCATGGACCAGTACATCAACGCCAAGCCCAGACAGCTCTCCGGCGGACAAAAGCAGCGCGTGGCGATAGCAAGGGCTCTTTGCATGGAGCCTGAAGTAATGCTCTTTGACGAACCCACAAGCGCTCTGGACCCGGAAATGGTGGGAGAGGTTCTTAAAGTCATGAGAGACCTTGCGGAATCCGGACTTACCATGCTAATAGTAACCCATGAGATGGGCTTTGCGAGGGATGTCGCAGACCGTGTGGTATTTATGGACAAGGGCGTTATCGCTGAGGAAGGCCCGCCCGAGCAAATATTCAACAACCCCAAGCAGGAGCGCACAAGGGAGTTTTTAAGCAGGACACTTCAGCAAAACCCCGCTTACATCCCCTCCGACAGCTCTGAAGCACAAAAGATTGTAAAGGCAATATAAGCATAAAAAAACAGGCTCCGAAAAGGGCCTGTTTTTTTGGCGCTTAAATCCTTTGCTCTTTTTCGGTTTTATTATATAATCTTATACCAAAGGCATTTAAAGGGAGCGATGATTTGAAGGATAAAAAAAAGAAGGTATATTTAAAGCTATTCACCTCAGCATTTTATCTCAGTGCCTTTACCTTTGGCGGCGGGTATGTAATCATTCCGCTGATGAAAAGAAAGTTTGCGGATGAGCTTAAATGGATTGAAGAAAAGGAAATGCTGAACTTAACGGCAATCGCTCAGTCTTCCCCGGGTCCTGTTGCCGTCAATGCCGCAATGCTGTTGGGCTATCGTGTCGCGGGGGCGCCCGGCGCCCTTGTAACCGTTTTGGGTACGATTTTGCCGCCCTTTATTACATTGTCTGTTGTCTCCCTTTTTTACGCCGCGTTCCGTGACAACCCCATTGTAAATGCCGTGCTGAAGGGAACGCAGGCAGGCGTTGCGGCTGTTATCGCCGATGTAAGTTTAAGCCTTGGGAAAAATGTCGTAAAGGAAAGGGATATACTTTCTGTAATAATAATGGCAGCCGTGTTTGTTTTGATATTTTTCCTAAAGGTCAATGTAATGCTCATAATTTTAGCCTGTGCAATTATCGGAGCGGCAAGAATTCTCTTTAAGATGAAAAAAGAGGCAAAGGGCGGCGATGAACAATGATACTGCTTAAGCTCTTTTGGAGCTTTTTTCAAATCGGACTTTTCAGCATAGGCGGAGGCATGGCGGCAATTCCGCTTATACAAAATCAGGTAGTAAGCATAAACGGCTGGCTTACGCTTACAGAGTTTACCGACCTTGTAACCATTGCGGAAATGACACCGGGTCCCATCGGCATAAATTCCGCTACCTTTGTGGGAATCAGAATTGCGGGGCTCCCGGGGGCAATTGCCGCGACAGCCGGCTGTGTTCTTCCTTCATGCATTATCGCGGCTATCCTTGCCTGGGTATATTACAGATTTAAAAATCTCGCCGTTGCACAGGGAGTTTTGGATGCTTTAAGACCCGCAATAGTAGCCTTGATAGCCTCTGCAGGTCTTACTATTCTTATACTCGCTATCTTCGGGGAGGGTGGCTTTAAAGCTGACATTAAAGAAATAAACTTTGTTTCTGTTTTGATTTTTGTATCTTCCTTATTTGTTTTGAGAAAGTGGAAGGTAAACCCCGTATTTGTAATGCTGGGCGCGGGCATAATTGGCGGCGCGATATATATGTTTTGCTGAATTTAAAAAATAAAAAGTCCCGACAGCCTTTTAGTCGGGACTTTTATTTTTCTGAAAACGGGCTCTTAACTTTTTTACAGCTTTTTGTTCTTGTTGATTTCAGCGACTTTGAACTGTTCCTGCGCGATTTTTTCCATTGTCTCCTTGTCTGCCTGGGAGGCGGTTTTAGATATTTTCTCGCGGCGCTCTAAAAGCTCTGCGTACATTTTCTCCCTCTTGTGACCCGACAGGTCGTAGAAGAATATCGGTATCATGCCGAATCCTCCCGTAAGCAGGGGCAAAATCGCATAGGACGCGAAGAGCCAGTACTTTGTGCTGTCGCTCTGAGCCGCTCCCCTGATATAAGCGGTCTGGTCGTATTTTATCCAGCGTTTAATCTGGAGGGTAATAAGATTTGTAAATATGCCCGCCAGCTTGCTTGCAAGTCCCCTTGCGACCGAGGTCATTGCCTCCGTTCTGTAGCCGTTTTTCCATTCGCAGTAGTCCATTGCCTCATTGTAAAGCTCGGTGGGAATAACCGACCTGAGACCGTAGAAAACGGCTATGATTGTTTCGTGTATCGTCATCATAATCATCATGGCTATTCTGTTTTTGTAAAGGCCGTTTTTCTTGCCGCCGATTGAGCCGATGATAAATATGGGAACCATCAATACGCTGCCCAGATAATTGCTCAAAAGGTACAGGGTGCGGGATGAGAATTTGCGGCGGAACCAAGGCACTATGAGGAAGGGCACGGGGCCTAAGAGCGCGCCGGGGAAGCCCGTTACATAGCCCATGGACGCGAAGTTCAGAACATCTATGTAATAGTCTGAGCGGCTGCCGCCGATTGAGAAGGAGCTTAAAATCTGCGAAAGCGTCAAGAGCAGAACCGGCTTATTGTTTATGATGGACTTAATTCCCTGAACAATGCTGGGGGTTTTGACCGACTGGGCAACCCTCTCCCTGACTATCGTGTTAAACCACAAAGAGGTCATGCCGCTGACAATGCTTGTGAACACGCCCATTCCCACAAAGAGCCTTAAAAGCAGCTCGCTGATTGTCAGTTTCTTTGGCTTTATTACATTGTTGCTTATAAGGTCAAGGAGAATGGTCATTATCTGCTCGGGCAGCTTTTCGCCGAACATTCCCGAGAAATAGTTCGCAAGGGTTAGAATTCTTGTTCGCTCAACGGGATGCGGGGTTATGGTTGAGATAATTCCGCCCTGAGCGATGCTGACAAAGGTGCCGATTCCTTCTCGCACAATGGCAAGAATGAAATAGGCTATGAATTTGCTAAAATCCTCTGTGCCCGTGCCTCTGAAGAACAGCGGGAGCATCCAATAAAGGCAGGCACCCGCGGTGCCGGGGATGGCAAGGAGTACAAGATACGGCTTGAATTTGCCCCAGCGGGTGCGGGTCTTATCTACGATTGCGGCGGTAAAAATGTCGTTTATAATATCCCAAATGCCGTTGACAAAGGAGATTATCTGCTGGTATCTGAAGCTTATCTGAAGTATGGTATTTACAAAGCGCTGGGAATAGGAGTTTATGTTAAAGCTCTGTGCCATATCCCACAGCACATAGCCCACAACCTCTTTTCTCCTTACATAGCGTCGGTTTTCGTAGACATAATTAAGCTGCTGCTCGGTAAATTCCTCGGTCATTATTTCGTTTGACAATACATCACGCCCTTTTCCGCCTTAGAATAAAAAATGTCTTGCGCAGAAAGAACAATATTCGGCAAAGCGATGTCGCCGAATCNNCATTTTTTGTTAAAGTTGCATATTAAACTATATTAAGAATACCAAAAAATTATAATAAAAGTCAATCACTGCTTTTAAAGCAAGAATAGCAAAAATAAAAAAGCACTCTGCAAAAACGCAGGGTGCCTTTTTGAGATATATACCGCAGAATAACAAATGCTAATCAGTGAGCTTAAACAGCTTGTCCTGATAATCTTTAACAAAATACTTTTTGCCCTTTTGGATTACCGTGTGACCTTCCATCTCAAGACGCAGCCTTTGACCTTCTATGCCCTCGGGGTATTTTTCATTCAGCTCCCCGTCTTTTTTGAGGGTCCGCCAATAGGGGGTCTCGTCAGTATCCCTTTCGGCTGAAGCGTGGGCGGCGATATTGACGAATATTCCCGCTGTCAGGGGACATGTGTAGTCCGCGCCGTGCTTTTTTGCGAGGTAATCTCTAATCATATCCGCGGTTAACAGTTTTCCCGACGGCACTTTTTTCATTATCTCATCATAAAAAAGCGGAGGGGCTATAAGCATCTTTGTGCCGCCGTACCTTGCCACAGCGGCGGGGTCCGTAACCTCAACAATCTTCGGCATGTCCTTTGAATCTTTGAGCTTTTCATTAAATGTCTTTCTCGCCATCATTGACCCTCCCTAAATTCGTGTCCTGTCCTTGCCTATTTTGAATATATCACATCGGAGAAGTAAGGGCAATTAAAGTTTCTAAGTAATGCTGAAATTAAGCTGTGTTGGGATAAACAGCGTCACTCTATTTTAGCCCTTTCAAGGAGAAGTGCGATATCTTTATCATCATCTACTATATGCATCTTTGCATGGCAGTTGGGGCAAAGAGCGGCAGTGTTGCTGAGCTTATCCGCTCCTCCTCTTGAAAGCCAAATAATGTGATGGACTTCCAAATATGGATTGCCCTGTTTATCATTGAACGGAGCCTTGCGACCGCACAACTGACAGATACCCCTGGCTCGTTGTTTTGTCCTCTCAATCACATTGGCGTTCCGCTTAAATCCGATTGCGACTGTTTCCTTTCTTTGCGGGGCTTCTTCGCCGAAATCAATTGTCCGCACATTATGGTTTTCATTGTTTCGAGTAACACAATCAAATCGGATTGTACCATTTCCGGCATATATAATTATGTACTCACGCTTATCCTCCGGGATAATTAAACTCGTTTTTGCCTTTTGTCTGTGGGTGTAGATTTCATCAAGCAGTTCGCTGGTCGAACCGAACAACTCTCTTAGCTTCCTTGCTAAAAGACTATTTGCTCCGTAACGAATCTGCACAATATCAGCCCGATTAGGATACTTAATTTCATCGAAAGCTTCATTTGCAAGTGTTGCGTCGTCGAATAAGTATCCCCCTATCTGGATGGTTATTGGACGCGCCTCGCCTCTCCTGAGGAAAAAGCCAAGTTTATCAAAAAGGGCTTTCTGATAAGCAACAGGTATAGTGATTCCATGTGTTAATGCTGACTTGTCCACTATTTTGGTAAATAACAATTCTTCAGCCATACGGATACCTGCCTTATTGCAAACTATTTTTGTTTTGTGCTGCTTTATGTTGGAGAAATAAGAAACTACAAATTTAATTTACTTTTCGCTGACCAGTTTGCCGGTCATGTGCTCGATGTCGATGGCGAAGATTTGAGTTTTGTCTATTGAGCGGGCAAGGACTTCTTCGGCTTCTTCCTGTGTCGGGAAATATTTCAGCGCAAGTTTTCTAAGTTTGTCCTCGGTTATTTTCCTGTCATTTACAAGTCTTGCCCTTCCAAAAATTATAACGCTGGTGACATACCATTCCCAATGGCCCTCTTTTTTATAGCCCTGATTCCATACGGTAAAGCAGACCTTATCGCATTTCTCTAAAGCTGAAACCTTATGCCCTTCCTTGGCGCCGTGGAAATAAATACGGTTTTCGCTTTCTTCATAATAGAAATTTATCGGAATAGTGTACGGATACCCTTCATCACCGATAACCGAAAACGCCGCTCTCCATTCTTCTCTGAGGATTTTCCTGCATTCTTCCTCAGAAACCGCCTGCTTAAATCTTCTCATCGGTCTGAACATCATTTTTCCTCCCGCCCGAAACCTGTTTATGCCTTTAGCATACTACACCTTTTCGACCTTTACAACAGTCCCGCCGACTTAGAGGGAAAAATTCAGCACAAAAAGAGCCGCACAGCATAGTGCGGTTCTTTTATTCAGTATAGGTTTTTATAGACTTGCGAGTTCGGCAAATATGGGTTTTAGTGTGGGGTAGAGTTTTTTGTAAAGCTGATAATAGGACTCGTAGGCGTTGACATTTGGGGAAGGATTTTGGGGCTCGTTATACTGCACCACAGCGTCGCAGGCTTCTTCCACGCTCTTATACGCGCCCGCTCCGACGCCCGCAAGGAGCGCCGCTCCCAATGCGCCGCCTTCGTCCACCTTTAAGGTGTTTACGGGGCAGTTATATACATCGGCGAGCATCTGCCTCCAAAGCGGGCTTTTGCCTCCGCCGCCGCAAACCGTCATGCAGTCCACATCAACGCCCATCTCTCGGAACACATCAAGGCATTCACGCTGAGAGAACGCAACTCCCTCCATGACCGCTCTTATTAAATGTGCTCTGCCGTGACGGGCGGAAAGACCGACAAAAGCGCTGCGGCACAGCGGGTCGGGGTGCGGGGAGCGCTCGCCCATGAGATATGGCAGGAACAAAAGTCTGTCTGCGCCGACTGGCACATCCTCCGCAAGTCTTGTCATTATGACATAGGGGTCGGTGTTTTCCCGCTTTGCCTGTTCGATTTCCTCGCCGCAGCAGGTGTCTCTCAGCCATCTGAGGGACAGTCCCGCGCTTTGGGTGCAGCTCATAAGGGTCCATTTGCCCGGGACGGAGGCGCAAAGGCTGTGAATTCTGCCCTGCATATCAAGACGCAGCTCATCTGTAACAGCATAGATAACGGCGGAAGTGCCGATGGTATTGAAAGCTCTGCCCTGCCGCACAATGCCCGTTCCGATGGCCGCGGCGGGATTGTCGCCAGCGCCCGCTGCGACGGGGGAGCCTTTGGGCAATCCTGTTTCATTTGCGGCTGTCTCATGGACGGTGCCCGTAAGCTCGGGAGACTCATACATCTTGCCCAGAACGCCGCGGTCAATATTAAAGGCAGTAAGTAGCTCTGAGGACCATGAGCGGTTTTTTACATCCATAAGCTGCATACCAGAGGCGTCGGAAACCTCGGTGGCAAACTCCCCTGTCAGCCTGAACCTTATATAATCCTTGGGGAGAAGGATGTGGGCGCAGCGTGAGTAAATATCGGGCTGGTGATTTTGCACCCACAGTATTTTCGCCGCGGTAAAACCCGTCATGGCAGGATTCGCTGAGATTTCGATAAGTCTTTTTTCCCCCACAACTTTCTTCATCTGCTCGACTTCCTCGGCGGTGCGCTGGTCGCACCAGATGATGGAGCGTCTGAGGAGTCTCTCTTCCTTGTCCAGCATGACAAGTCCGTGCATTTGACCCGAAAGCCCTATCGCAATCTTTTCCTTTTTTGCCTCGGGGACGGCGCTTAGCACCGCGCGGATTCCGTCTGCGGCAGCCTTCCACCAGTCCTCGGGGTCCTGCTCCGCCCAGCCGTTTTGGGGCTGATACAAGGGGTATTCCCCCGTGTAGCTTGCAAGGGCTTGTCCCTTTTCACTGAACAGAACGGTTTTGGTTCCGGAAGTGCCAACATCGATGCCCAAAAGATACATTATTACACCCTCACTTCCAAGCATTTTGTGCCGCAAAGACGGACGCTCAGTTCATCGGGCTGGTGACCTCCCGCATAAAGGGTTATGCCGCCGTCGGGAGCGACTCTTTTGCCATCATCGGTCACGACTTTAAGCCAGTAATCCGAAACGGGGATATTAAGTCTTGCCGTTTCGCCCGGGGCGAGTTCAACGCTGTCTATGCCGCAGAGCTGGAAATTGGGGGTTTTATAGCGGCTGTCACGAATTTTGGCGTAAATCTGGGTCACTTCCCGTCCGAAACGGCTGCCCGTATTGGTAACGCTGACACAGGCCGCTGACCCGTCATTTTTCTTTTCCACGCTGAAATCGCTGTACTCGAATGTGGTGTAGCTTAGTCCGTATCCGAAAGGATAAAGAGGCTCTTCTTTCAAATAGCGGTAGGTGCGGTTTTCCATGCGGTAATCGGTGATGTCAGGTATATTGTTATTGTCATAATAGAAGGTAACGGGCAGACGGGCGGAGGGGCTGACTCGTCCGAACAGTATATCGGCCACCGCTTCGCCGCCTCGGGCGCCCGGATACCAAGCGTGGAGGATTGCCCTGGCCTTTGTGTTGGCGACACCGAGGTCAATGCAGCTGCCCGCCGTGGTAATGACAATAACACGGTCGGTCACATCGCAGACCGCTTCCACAAGGCATTGCTGACTCTTGGGGAGCAGCAGATTCCTCTTGTCGCCGTCGGCGTAATCCCTTGCCTCTACGCCCTCCTCACCCTCGATGGTGGGGTCAAGTCCTACGCACAAAATGGTGACATCCGCTCTGCGGGCGTAGGCCACAGCCTGAGATACGCCGTCATTCGGCAGACAGTTTGCCTCGCTTCTGTCACGGTAAAGCTCGCTGCCGGGAACTACATGAACCCTTGCGTCCGGCAGCATACGGCGGATACCGTCGGCAAGGGTCGTATACTCGCCCGCCTTGCCGCAATAGTTGCCCTCAAGCACGGAATAAGACTGGGCGACGGGGCCTATTACCGCAACGGATTTTAGTTTGGCGGGGTCTAAAGGCAAAATACCGTCATTTTTAAGAAGCACTATTGACTCCCGAGCCATTTTTAGATTCAGCTCTCTATGCTCGGGGCAGTCCACAATTTCAAGGGGGACATCTATGTAGGGCTGTTTTTCCTCAAACATTCCAAGCAGGAATCTGGTGGTCAAAAGTCTGAGAACGGAGCGGTCAATATCCTCCTCGGTTATAAGTCCTTTTTCCAACGCCAGCAGAACATTGCCCGAGGCGTAAACGCAGCCGCAGTTTAAATCGCAGCCCGCTTTAAGCGCCAAAGCGGCGGATTCATCAGCGGAGGAGGTAACATGGTGGTTTTTATGAAAATCCGCGATGGCGCCGCAGTCTGAAACCACATGACCTTCAAAACCCCAATCGCCTCTGAGAATATCAATCAGCAGCCGCTTGCTTGCGCAGGCGGGCTCGCCGTTTACACGGTTGTAAGCGCCCATGACGGCTTCCACCTTGGCGTCCTTTACAAGACGCTCAAAGGCGGGCAGGTATGTATCAAAAAGGTCACGGTCGTCAACCTGAGCGTCAAAACCGTGACGCCCCTTTTCGGGGCCGCTGTGGACGGCGTAGTGCTTTGCGCAGGCGGCGGCTTTCATAAATTCACCGTCGCCCTGAAGTCCTTTAACGAACTCGGTGCCCATAGCGGCGGTAAGGTACGGGTCCTCGCCGTAGGTCTCTTGTCCGCGTCCCCAGCGGGGGTCACGGAAAATATTGATGTTGGGACTCCAGAAGGTAAGACCTTTGTATATGCCGTGGTCCCCCTCCTCCTGCGCCGCGTTGTATTTTGCCCTCGCTTCATCGGCAATAGCGGTGGCGACTTTGTAAATGAGCTTCTTATCAAAGGACGCCGCCATGCCGATAGCCTGGGGGAAAACCGTGGCAAGCCCCGCTCTGGCGACGCCGTGCAAAGCCTCGTTCCACCAGTTGTATGAAGGTATGCCAAGCCGCTCCACTGAGCGGGAGTCATATACAAGCTGAGATATTTTCTCCTCTACGGTCATTTTTTCGAGGAGCTCTTTTGCTCTTTTTCTCGCTTCTTCCCTCGTCATAGCCCTTACCCCTTTAACATAAGTTGATTGATAACGCTCAAAAGATACTCCTGTCTGCCGGAATCGGGAACAGTGACGCTTACCGCCTTTTCGGAATACTCCGCCAGCTCCTCAAGAGTGGCCTTTCCCTCTCGAATCTTTCTGCCCAGCTCAGACTCAAATGAGCTATAACGCTCTTTTACAAAGGCGTCGATACGCCCGTCCTCTATAATGCGGGCGGCGTTAATTAGACCCAAAGCAAAGCTGTCCATGCCCAGAATAAAGGAAATGAACAAATCCTCATAAGTATTGCTCGGGCGGCGGGTTTTGGCGTCGAAATTAAGGCCGCCGTTTTTAAATCCGCCCGCCTTTAAAACCTCGTACATGCAGGCAGTGGTTTCGTAAACATTATAAGGAAATTCGTCCGTATCCCAGCCGAGAAGCAAATCGCCTTGATTAGCGTCTATGGAGCCCAGCATTCCGTTTATGGCGGCGACACGCAGCTCATGCTGGAATGTATGCCCCGCAAGTGTGGCGTGGTTAGCCTCGATATTGATTTTGAAATCCTTGTCAAGACCGTACCGCCGAAGAAAAGCGATTGAAGTCGCCACATCAAAATCATACTGATGCTTCATAGGCTCTTTTGCTTTTGGCTCAATATAAAAATCGCCTCTGAAACCAATGCGCCTGCCGTAATCGACCGCCATGCGCATCAAAGAGGCGATGTTCTCTTGCTCAAATTTCATGTCGGTATTCCAGAGCGATTCATAGCCTTCTCTGCCGCCCCAGAAAACGAAGCCGAGCCCGCCGATTTTCACGGTGAGCTCAAGAGCCTTTTTTATCTGTCCCGCGGCGCGGCAGTAGACATCAACGCTGTTTGTGCTGCCCGCTCCGTTCATGTAGATGGGACTGCTGAAAAGATTCGCGGTGCCCCAGAGCAGCTTTTTATTGTGTTTTTCCATCTTTTCTTTTATGTAGTCGGTGATTTCGTCAAGGCGGCGGTTCGTCTCGGCGATAGTATCCGCCTGCGGAACTATATCCGCGTCGTGGAAGCAGAAATACTCAATCCCCAGCTTATCCATAAGCTCAAAGCCCGCGTCCACCTTTTTGTATGCGTGTTCCATAGTGCCGCATTCGGCGCCGAAACTCTTGTCCATTGTCGGCGAGCCGAACATATCGGAGCCGGTAAAGCACAGAGTGTGCCACCAAGCCATGGCAAAGCGCAGATGCTCCTTCATGGGCTTGCCCATTATGATTCGCTCAGCGTCATAAAACTTAAAGGCATAGGGGTTGGTGCTGTTTTGCCCTTCGTACCGTACTTTCGGCACATTCTTAAATATCTCGCTCAAACTCATGCCCCCATTCGCGTTGGTATATTATTCCTTTTCCATTATAGTTTTTTTATTTCTATATAACAAGAAAAAACTTCATTTTGTTTAAGTAAATACCTTTTTGCGGGCAAATCGTTTTTAGCGGGATATTTTATATATTGCAATTTAGAAAATTGCGAGGAGGGCGGCGCATGAACATTCTTATTGCGGGAAACTCACTATTGACAAAGAAAAATGCGGTCTGTATATCGATGGGCAGATAGCGGAGCTCGGGGCAAAGGAATTCAAACTGCTTTCACGGCTTATGGAAAACCCAGAGCGGGTGTTTACCAAACGGCAGCTCTTTCTGGCTGTTTGGGACGATGAATACTATTATGACGACAACCCTCTGCGGGATATAGCCTCCTCGCAGTATGGGCTTATCGACAAAGTCACCTTCTTCTGCGGTAAAGTCCGCACCTATAACGATGTTTACCAGCGGCTTTATGACATTGATTTTAGTGAGGCTTATAAAGAGCTCAGCGGGCACTCTGCAAAACGCAGGGTGCCCTAAGTTTTGACTTATTATTAAATTGAGAAGTCAACGCATAAAGCCGGTATGTCGGCTAAACAATCAAGACCAATATTCACTTTGCTGTTTCTGTTTTTGGCTTTAAATCTCACCTATCGCCTGTTTTATATAATCAATCACCTTATCCGAGCTGAAATAATCCTCATGGGCAATACCGTCGAAAATCTTTACTTCGGGATTTTTAAAGCAGCGGGCAAGTTTTTCCTGAAGTGAAACGCTCAGGACTTTATCGCCCGTTGAGCCAATAATGCAAACGGGACACTGAACATTTTGGGCATATTCCGAGGCGCGGATATTGTTTGAAATAAAAATTTTCAGCGGACCCCGGAATACGGGCGTGATTTTGTTATTTAAGTCCGAAAGGTCTCTGTATCCCGCGGCTAAAATCAGAGCGCCGCACTCCCTGACGCTTGCAAGGAAAGCCGCTATTCCCGCTCATTAGCTGTGCCCGATAATTACAATCTCGCTGTTGGGGCAATGCTCTCTTGCCCAGTCATGCAAATCCTCAGCGGTTTGCTTCATGGTTTTGAGATTCATTCTGCCGCCGCTTTCCTGAGTGCCGTAATAATCCGCCGAAATAAATGGGCAATCGAACTTTGCGGAGTATTTCCCGACGGAATTATAGGCTATAAACTTTGAGCCGCCGAAAAACAATATTACCTTACCTTTATCCGAATCAAGGTTAGCTCCATAGCCCGTCAAAGAATCATTGAACCGAATGAACTGCGGAGTGGCGGAGATATCCTCCATCTTTTTTGCGTTTTTGTAAAACGAATAGCTGATTGTCTGCATTACAAAATTGCATGAAAACTCCGCAATCAAAAACCACATTATGATTTTCAGCAGGATTCTGACTATTTCCATTTTTCTGTCCATCTCGTGTAACCTTTAAGATGCGTTTTTGGAGGTAAAGCCATAGAAAGTTTTTTAACTCTGAGGAGCATCCATTAATCCCTTAGCGATATTAAGGTCTATAATTTCCTGACACTTTTCGGGGATGAGGAAGTCGCGCATTATAACATTAATGCTCTTTATATACGGGCTGTCCTTTAAATTCTTTACATACTCGCTCATTTTCTTTTCCTGACCTCTTTCAATAGCCCAGGGACCGAGAACCAGTTTTCCGTCGGTGAGCTGGGACTGGAGCACGAAAATGCAGTCCTTGTTTTCCTTTTGATTCCTTTCAAGATGCTCAAAATATATGGGGTGCGCCTCATTCACAAGCGTATAGAAGCCGCCCCTGTGGAGCTTGCCTATGTAGTAGGAATCCAGAGTCATATTGTCTTTGGTGCACTCGTCGTTGTTCCTTAAAAATACCCAGTCGGAAAAATCATTATCCGTGCCGCCGTAGAAAACAATGCACTTGCCCCTTGCCTCGCCTAAGGTAAGAGAGCTTATAAACTCCACATCGCTTTTGTCCGTATCGTTATGAAGAATCAGGTTCTCCTTGTCCAGCTCCTCGGACAAAAACTCATACACATCGCCCTGACTGCCGCCCTTAAAATGCTGGAAGTCGAGAAGCAGAACCTCCGTGGGATGCGCTTTTATGAACGCTTTAATCTCCTGCAAAACATCTCTGAAATCAACGCCGTTCATGGAGGAGTGGAATATCGGGTAGCCTTTTTCCGTCTTGTTTACCCTTATGTCAAAATACCTTGCCCCGAAGGTAAGCTGGTCGCCTATGGAATAGTTCTGCGTGCGGAAGGTCCATGGCATGCCGATTGTACCCGCGTCATGGCTGCCGGGGATTGCGATTTCTTTAATTAGCGTGTCGTCGGGGATTTTGCTCATCCAAGCGGACAAAGACTCATCGGCAACATGGTTTTTATACGGACAGGTGCCGTTTATGCATAAAGCCAGAAACGCCGTCAAAAACACCGCGGGGATGATAAGCAGGAACTTTAATGCTTTCTTTAACTTCATACTTTACCTCCGAAAACAGGCTTTATGTTTAAGCCTTTTTGTGGGTTTGCCGCCTGTGGTCCGAAATATTAGCTCTGTTCCATTATACATTATCCTTGATAGCTTATAGAACATGAGCTAAGTTTTAACGGGCTTAGAATAAATGGGCTTTTAAAAAGTCGAGCTGTTTTTGGGAGACCTTTTTGAAGGGTTCGCCGAGGTATGGCTCGAAATGGTCGAGGGGCAGGGTTATTAGCTCTGCCTGTCTCATTTTTGATGCCGCCTTTTTTACGGACTCTAACGGGATAAGAGAATCTTTTTCGCCCGCTATAATCAGCGCCGGGCAGTTTACTTTGCTTGCCGCGCTTAAGGGTCGGTACAAAACCATGGTAAGGAAAACTCGTGCGGGGGCGGCGTTTACCACTTCGAGACCCTGAGGGATAAGTGATTCATAGCCCGTTTTGGAGTCGCGGGTGTTAAGTACGGCGAATTCATCGGGCGCTCCGTAGACAGGCACCATGTAAGGCTCCCTTGCGGTGGCCGCCCGCCATAAATCCTTAAATGTTGACGCGGCGGCTTTGAAAAAGTATTTTGCCCCGTTCTGCTTTACTATGGGCGCGGAGCTGGCTATGCCCGAAACAAATGGAACCTGAACCACAATAGCGGCGATTTTCGGGTCCTGAGACGCCGCAACAATAGCGTGACCGCCGCTGTATGAGCTGCCCCACAGAGCAATTTTGTCGGGATTTATATTCTTTTGCCTGCGCGCGAATGCTACGGCGGCATGATAGTCCTCAATATGCCTGCGGTGGGAAATAAGCTGCCTCGGAGTGCCTTCGCTGTCCCCAAAACCCCTGTAATCAAAGAGCAGAACCGCCAGACCGTTGTCGGCAAAATATTCGGCATAGGGCTCGAGGCCGCAGTTTTTCATTCCCCCAAAGCCGTGGGCCATAACAACCAGCGGGTGCCTATCCGAGCCGTTGTCGGGCAGATACAGCCAAGC
>LFSO01000010.1:0-3706 GCA_001512765.1 Clostridiales bacterium DTU053 | reverse complement strand
TTTTCCCAATTATGCCATTTCCATTATAAGACAAAAAAGCCTTGTATAACAAGGCTTTTTATAATATTCACCTTCTGCGCTATTGCTCCTTTGCGGTTTTAAATTCCGGGCAATTTATGGGACACAGAAAATGCTGTGATACTGGCAGTAAGTTTGCCTAAGGGGGTTTTGGGCTTGGATATGGAGCAAAAGAGCTGGGGATTTGTACTCAAGTTTGTGATTATGAGCAAGGAAGAGACGGAGTTTCATAAAAACAAGATGAAAAAGCTGGGTCAATCGCTTAAGGCTGAGCAGATTGAAGACAGACTCAGGAACGGTGATTTTAAAACAGCGAGGTTCCCGCGAAGATTTTAGAGAAAGGATTAAGAGACCCGCCGAGGAAGTAAGGGTAACGGCACATCTTGCCTGCATGAAGAAGCTCCCCCTTGAAACTATTTTAGAGTGGGTGAATGACGAGGATTACAATGTAAGACACGGCGCGGCTTTTGCATGCCGGAACAGCAATGTACCGATAGAAAAAATTCAGCGGCTTCTTGAGGACGAACACCCGTCCGCAAGGCGGACGGCTTCTAAGCTATACTTTGAATTGCTAAACCGCATGGAGGAAGAATAAAAAAGATTACAGAAAAAAGCAAACAGAGGCAGAGAGCCTTTGTTTGCTTTTTGCGCCTGAATTCTCTTACCCGATTCTTTTTATCCATACCGACGAGTTTGCGACATCTATATATTTTACGCGCATTACATAAGCGTCGTTTGGACCGCCGCCGTATTCGGTTTGGAATGCTCCCGCCGTCGGGATAAACTGCTCGGCATTTGTCCATCCGGTTATATAGATGCTGCTGTCATTTCCGATAGCCAGAGAGACACCAATATTAGGGGCGATTGTCTGAGAAGCGTAAAAATCGCTTCCGTCGTCCGTCAGAATAACAATAATTGACCTGCCGTTATCCACAGGGGTTATCATTGGCGTTGATGGGAAGGTGTCGGCTTCTTCATCGCCCCAGCAGGCAACGCATGCCCGATTGCCTGACAGCAGCTTTATATCCATCCCGTCAACGGTTCCCATGCAGGTTAGATAAGTGGAATAGATAATGTCGGAAAAATCGGCGTTGAGTTTAGCGGCAAAGCCGCATCTGTCATTCAAGGGAACGGGCTGAGGAGCATTGGGGGTTACGGGCAAGCCTCCCGTAAATACGGTTCCCGTAAGATAGGCATTTCCCTCTGCGTCTGCGCAAATACCGTTGGCCCAAGTCAAATTGCTTCCGCCGAAATAAGTGGAGCAGATTATGTTTGTGCCGTCATCGTTAAACTTTACGGCAAAAGCGCATTGCGAGCCCTGCAATTCTCTTTCAAACGCTCCGTCTGTAGTAGGCAAATTAACATCCTGAGTGTAGCCCGCGGCAAAAACGCAGCCGCTGTCATCCACCGCTATTCCCTGTATTCGAGTATAGTTCGAACCGCTGAACAAGGTGGAAAACACCTGAGCGGAGCCGTCCTGCGAAAACTTGGTTACAAAGCCCGAGTAATTTGTCGCTACCCAGTTCTGATACGCTCCCGGTGTTGTGGGATAGTCGGTAGTGGCAAAGCCGCCCACATAGGCAAAGCCGTCAGGGGATACTTTGAGCGCGCGGGGGAAACATCTGAAACTGCCCAAATAGGTGGAATACACTAAATCGGAGCCGTCGGCAGCAAATTTGGTTAAAAAGCCGTCTTCATTTCCTGTAATGTCAGGACGAAACGCATTGTCGGTCGTGGGGAAATCCAATGAATTTGTATCTCCGGTTACATACACGCACAAATCATCATCAATATCTATCGCGTAAATAATTACGGACCTGTCTGCCGATAAATAGGTTGAAAAGATTAAATCGCTGCCGTCGGGAGTAAATTTGGAAACAAAGCCTGAGTCCCAGTCGGTCTGCTCGGGCGCAATTTGGTACGCGCCGGGGATTATCGGAAAATCTTCCGAAATGGTATATCCTGCTACATATGCGCTTCCAGCTTCGTCAACACAGATGCTCATACCCGCATCCTGCTCGCTTCCGCCAAGATAGGAGCCGTAGGGCATCAGCGGGTCGATGATTAGCTCGAAATTCGGGTCATACTCGCCGAGAGCAAATGAGAATCGGGCTAAGTCGGAGTCAAGGCGGTATTCGCAGGGAACTTCCGTCTTTTCGCCGTTTATGATTTGATAGGCAACGGGAGCTTTGTCAAAGGATTCTCCCAAGTCGTGCTCTATTTTAAGCTCGCCCGTTTCCGTAACGGACAAGCGGTTCGCTCCCATATATTCGAGCTGTATTTTGGAGGGGTCCGCGTGGGGAGATACTTTCCAGTAAAGCTTTAAGCCTTCTTTGTTGGCTTCAATCTCCAAATCCACCCCGTCCCAGACGCCCGTATATTTCACGCCGTCGAAAGTTGGAAGGTTTCTGCGCCATTTTGAACGGTCTTTTCCGATAATGTAATTGATTTTTGTGAGCCTCTCTTTAATTCCTTGAGGCTTAGTATCGTTTGAGCCTATAAATTTCAGGCTCAGCGCAATGCCTGACTCTGCCCCGCTGTCGGGGTCGTTTTCAAGCAGCATAGAAGTAAAAATTCGGTCTTTCATAAAGAAATATTCCGTGGATTTTGCTTTGCATTTATAGTAAACGCCATCATGGCTTCCGACATACTTTTCAAAGTATATCGGGCGGCGGTATAAGGTTTGTTGCTTTATCATAAGGACGCACCTCAGTCTTCCTCAAGGAATTCAAACTCCCACTTGAGCACATCGCCGGCTGAGAGGGGCAGAACAATCGTATCCGACAAAGCGCCTGTGAAGTTTGCCAGGGGAATTGTATGAACAGGGACATTGTTTTTAAGAAGGCTAATCAAAATATTAGCAGGCTCAA
The DNA here is from genome assembly GCA_001512765.1 of Clostridiales bacterium DTU053. Lineage (GTDB taxonomy): Bacteria > Bacillota > Clostridia > Oscillospirales > Acutalibacteraceae > DTU053. The sequence continues at coordinate 818 of LFSO01000010.1, read as the reverse complement.
TAAATGAGAATACATAGGAAATCTCGTAAGTTCCGCTGAGCAAAACGGTAACTTCGCTTGAAACCGGGTCGTGCTCTACATTGACAGAAGGACCGTTTTCATAGAAGACAAAATTGTTTCCCGACTCAATCGCCCAGTGTGATGTTCTGTAAGGCGTGAAAAAGAAGCCGAACGCGGGCAATACATCGTAATTAAGAATCAGCGATGCCTTAACGGGCTCGTCGGTAGACAGAAACATGGTGCCGTCGGTTATATTTTTGAGTGAAATTGTTACAGGTTCGCCTTCCGTAACTTCAAATACTCCGAAACCGTAAACTTCCCCGGTTTTTATCGGCGAGTATCCGATTTGCTCTGAGCCCTGGTTTGACACCAAAGCCAAGCTGGCGCCGCCGCTTCGTGACACCGATTGGGTGGCGACCCACCAGTGGGCGGTATAGCTGCCGATGCCGAAAAGAGTAATCTCTCCCGTTGCGGGATTGTAGCTTACGGAATCGCTTGCGTACCGCACTACATCAAACACAATGCTTTCCTGAGAATTAATATCTATGTTTATCGATTCAGCGATGAGCTGCAAAGCGATGCTTGCCATTATAAAAGCCCCTTACATTAAAATTTAATTAAACACAGTCAAGCCATTATATGTCCGATTAAAATTCACTGTGACATGCCTTTTTGGTCGGAGCACCTTAACCTTTATTTCAGGAAAAAAGAAAAGCGCCTATCGTTGGATAGACGCTAAAAACTAATATTTTAACCTTAATTTTCCCTTTAAGGCCATTATAAAGCATGCAAATGATTTTGCAAACAATATTCGTTCC
>LFSO01000050.1 GCA_001512765.1 Clostridiales bacterium DTU053 | reverse complement strand
TATCCGCTGTAGCCGAGTACGGAGATGAACGGGTTGCCGCTCTTGCCCTTGAAGAGATTTATGTTCTTGCCGGCAAGCAGCAGGTTGAGAACCGGTGACAGCGGCTTCAGCACTTCGTTAAGAGCGCCCATGAATCCGTCTCTGTCGCCATCCTCAAAGCCCCAATCGTAATTCTCGTGGTACTTGTTCCATGCGTTAAGGTCAAGGCCGATTTCACCGAGAATCTTGTCAAGGATTTCAGGTATTTCAAATGTTACAGGCTCCGTTGTGGGCTGGGTGGTGGGCTCGGTGGTCGGACCGCTTGTTGTGGGCTGTGTGGTCGGCTGAGTTGTAGGCTGAGTTGTAGGCTGAGTTGTGGGCTGGGTTGTGGTTTCCTCTTCTTCGTCATCGTCGCTGCCGAAGAAATCCAGCACCGACTCTAAGAAATCGGGATCCTGTATAGCCTCAATAAGGTAGGTAAGCAGGTAGTAGAATACATCAGCCTTGTCAGCCTTGATGTTGTATCTCTGTCCTGCGGGAAGACCGGTCTTGGATACCTGTCTTACGCTGCTGACTATCTCAAGTCTGCCAAGGAAGGATACCAGACCTGTGTTGATCAGCGGAGGCAGCTTTGCGGGAGGTGTGGGTGTGCCGTTGTCACCATCCTCGATTTCGTCCTCGTCGCTGAGGAAGCCTCTGAGAAGACCGTTAAGGCTTGTAAGGTCAAGGCCAAGGTCCTCAATATCGATCATCTCGGCAGCGTTGATGGGATAGGAGTCCTCAAATACCGTGATGCCCAGGACATCAGTCTTAGCCTTATATCTGATGCTTGTTGCAAGGTTTTCAAGGAGAGGTGTGATTCTTCCGAAGGAGATTGCGTATGCAAGGTTCGGAAGCATTTCGGTGAATGTGTTGAGAGGAGCCTTTGCAAGCTTATTCTCAACAAAGTCAATAATAGGCTCGAATATAGCGTTTACAATTGCTCCGGATGTGGAAGCGCTCTGAATCTGAGATGCGTTCCTTATAAGGCTCGGGGAGCAGCCAAGAGTCTCAAGTATCGGAGCCAGGGTATTGATGTAACCGTGGCATCCGTTAGCTGTAAGGTCAAGGTCAACATTGATCTTGATGCTGCCGAGAAAGCCAAGGTCCTTCTCACCGTAGCCAACCTTGTTGATGCTTACGCTCCAAGTGTAGTTGCAGAGAAGAACTCTGAACAGCGGCAGAACGCCTCTTAATGCCTGGTCGACAGCGCTCATGAACCTTGCCTTCTTGGCATGATAGCCTTCAGCTTCGTCAACGCCCCAGTTGAGGTTCAGGTTATCATCCTCGTCAAGGAGCGGAGTCCAGCTTGTTTTGGAGGCAAGCTCATTTTTGACCTGTGCGAATGAGCTGTCAATAAGCGTTGCAAACTGGTCGGGATATACCTTAAGGCCGATTGTATTGCACAACTCTCTGGGTGTGTAGCGCAGACCAATGCCGACGCTTCCGAAGATTGTGCCTGTGTCGATGGAGCTGGGAATGCTGCCTATAAGGTCAACCTCAAACATCTCAACCAGCATCGGATAGAGAAGACCAACAAGCTCGTTAACGGTTTTGTCGGAGAACAGCTCGTCGGCAAGCAGGTCAAGAACCATCTGCTCAACTGTGCCGTCAAGACCAACAAGCTCCGCGAAATCCGGGCTCTGAAGCAGGTCATCCAGCTTGTTAAGGGTGTCAAGCAGTCTCTGCTCTGTTACCCTGTACTCTGTGGTCCTTGCAAGGTCCTGCTCCATGGGCGTACGGACATAGTAAATGCCTGTGCCGCCGTCAAATGTCTGCTGCTGATAGATGCTGAAGCCGCCGGTATTAACGAAGTTGTTGTACTGCTGCAGGATTGTACCGAACAGTGCGTTGTACTTGTTTCTGGTATCCTGCGTCATGTAAGCCTTGGGAGCAAGGAAGTCGTAGATATTGGTTTCAACCCTGCCTATGGCGTCCTTAACCAGTGTGAAGTTCTGATATGTAATCTGGTTAAATGCTGTGTAGTAGCTGTATGCAAGGTTGACTTCAGCGGTAATCCTTGCCTCAAGCTCTTTGTGCATTTTATCGATGAAGTCAACTATGTCGGTCTTGAGTGTGCCGAAGATAATGTTTACGGCTTCCTGACCGAGGATATTTACGGCATTGTTGTACTGGGTGTTGAATGCCGACTGCTTTGCGATTACCTCAGGATAAAGCTTTTCAATGATATATGTGGAGTTGACCTCTGTAAGGTCTTTTGCGAACCAAGGAGTGAAGTATTCATAGAACTGGGCATAAACGGATTCGTAGTTACGGACCTGAATCTCGTAGTTAATTGAAGCGAGAACAGCCTGAATGTAACCTGTGCCCTCTGGGAATACCTGGTTTATGTTCTCCTGCTGATAGGTGCCTATAGCGGAGAGCCAGCCGGCGAACTGACCGGAAGCAACATCGAGGTGAGTGTTTGTCAGCTCGGTGTTGGCATCGCCGAAGTAAACACGGGGTTTGTAAATCGGATACTGTTCATCGGGAATCTTGTACTGGTTTACTTCCGCAATCTTCTGGTCGATTGTGTTCTTCAGTTCTCTTAATTCATAGATCTGAATATTGTCAAAGAGCT
>LFSO01000049.1:55979-63387 GCA_001512765.1 Clostridiales bacterium DTU053 | reverse complement strand
TTTTCGTCCGTCTTTTTGCTCAGCTCAACGGATACGGAGCTTAGCTCAGCTTCAGCAACCGAAAGCCTTGCGTTGACCGCCGAGTAATCAACCTTGAGCTTTTCAAAAGCTTCAAGCTGAAGATTGCTTTCGCTTATGACGCCGCTAAGACGCTGATTTTCTTCTTTGAGCTTTTCGATTTGAGCGTTGAGCGATTCGATTTTTTTCTGTAAGTTTTCCTTTTCAATTGCGCTCTGTGCAAGACCTGCTTCGAATTCTTTTAAGCGTCTGCTGTCTTCTAACAGCTGATTGTATTTTGAAGATAATTCGTTGTATTTCTTCTGCAGCTCGTTGCTGTCGTTTTGGCTTGCAAGCTCTTTAAGAGCTTCTTTCATTTTTTCTTCGGCAAGAACTGCGCGCTCCTCGGCCAGCCTGAGTTTAGTGTGGGCTTTGTTCAGCTCCTCCTCGGCGCGCCTTTGAGCGTCTTTTGCCTTGCTGAGCTGCTCGGACATTATCTTTGAGTTTCTTTCGGCTTCAAGCGCCATAGCCTTTGCCTCAGCGGCTGCTCTTGAGGCTTCCTCGGCTTCTCTGCGGGCCTTTTCCTCAGCCTGCTGAGCTAAAGCCAACTCCTCATCAAAGGCTTTTTGAGAGGCCATAAGCCTTTCTTCGGCCGCCTCTGCCCTTTTAACCGCGTCCTGGTTCTGAATTTTGAGCCAATCGCGCTCACGGGAAATTAGGGTTATATTATTCTTTAACTCTTCAAGCCTACCGGCATACATTTGGCAGGTATTGTTGTAATTCTCAAATTGTTCGTCAATATAAGCATAAACTTCGTCGGGGTCAAGTCCGCCGAAGAGTGCTTTTTTAAAAGTAACAGAAGTCCTGATGGGGCATGATAAACCGTCATCAAGATTAAGTACGGAGTTTTGACCGTCTGCTTTGTTTACAGACACGGTTTCTTTTTGGTTGCCGTCTTTATTGGCGTCAACCGATAATCTATCATCAGGATTCTGATACATCTATTGTCCCCCTAAGCAGCAATGTTTACAAAATCTTACTAAAATTATAAGTCAGGTTTATGCAAAAGTCAACACATCATCAACTGCAATGCCAAGCCTGTCGGCTTCTCCGGCATTCAGTTCAAGAACGCATTTAGCCTCTCTTATTCTTCTGACGCTGACACCGGGCTGAATATTTCTGTCAATGAAAACTACCTTGAAATCTCTGTTGAGATAGACCACATCTATACTGAATTTCATGAAGTATGTATGAATTTGACAGCAGGGATAAATCAGCAACCCTGTGTCATTAGGCAGCGATTCTCTGAACATCAGCCCCTTAAGTCTTGTAAAAAAGGTATTTGCGAATTCAACATTTCTTACAAGGGTTCTGCCGTCTGCCGCGTATGCTCTTAGAGTTTTCAAGCCTCTCACCTGCTTATTAAGAATGAATCCATAATTGTTAATACAGATGGTCCTAATATGATAATGAAAATAACGGGGAAAATGAATCCAACCATGGGGAGCATCATCTTGATAGGCGCCTTCATGCCCTTTTCTCTTGCCATCTGGCGGCGGGTTTCTCTAAGCTGCTCTGACTGAACCTTCATAACATTGTTGATGGGGATACCCAGCTGGTCTGCCTGAGCGAGGGCTGCCGCAAAAGTTTTAAGCTCAGGAATATTTGTGTTGTCTCCCAAGGACCTTAATGCCTCTCTCCTCGGCTTTCCCATTTGGATTTCTCTGTATAGTATCTTCAATTCGTTTATAAACGGACCTTCCAGCTTTTCTGCAACTTTTATGAGCGCGGCGTCAAAGCTGAGACCCGCCTCAATACAAACGCCGAGCAAGTCAAGCGCGTCGGGGAGCTGATTCCTGATTGCCTCCTGATAGCTTGTAACCTTTGAGCGCAGTATATATGTGGGAATAATCATGCCAATCAGCAAGCCCATTGCGGTAATAAGGAGCCTGTTAGTCATTGTGGTTTTAATAATCAGTGATACAATCAGCGCAATTATGGTAAGGATAATTGCTCCGATATTCTTTAAAAACATAAAGTCCGGAGCGGACATATTAACGCCCGCAAGACGCAAAAGCCTTTCGACCTGTTCGTATTTTGCGCTCGAAGCATCTCCTTGGTTTTTGCCTACTGAAATCTTCGGCATCTTGTTGCGCAGATTCTTCAGGCGCGGAGCAATAAAGCGCTCAAAGAAGGATTTATCCAATTCCTCAAAAACAGGCATCTTATTTATTCCGTCTATATATTCAATTCTTCTCTGCTTTATATCCTGCTGCTGACCGAAAACGCCGAGGATAGACAGGGAAACAAAGAATGCGAGAATCGAATACAATATTACCAGTATTTCCATAATAGACCTGCCTTTCGTAAGGGCAAAAAGCCTTAGTATTTAATGTTGATTATCTTCTTAATAAACAAAGCGCCGATCATTTCCATAACAGCGGCGATGCCAATCATTATCTGACCTCTGGGGTCTGTAAACAATGTAGTTATATAATCGGGAGCAACAACCATAAGTATTCCCGTAAGACCGACGGGAAGCAAACCGACTACAAGACCCGACATTCTGCCCTGGGCGGTAATTGCCTTGATTTCCTTCTTGATTCTCATTCTCTCTTTGATTGTGTTGGCCAAGGTTTCAAGAATTTCGGAAAGGTTACCGCCTGTCTGCCTTTGGATGTTAACAGCTGAAATAGCAATAAGCAGGTCGGCGCTCTTGAGCCTTTCAACCATATTGTTAAGGGCGACTTCAAGCGGGTTGCCGTATTTGACCTCAATCAAAACGCGGGAGAATTCGGAGCTTATCGGCGGACTCATTTCGTTTACGATGGTTTCAAGAGACTGCTGGAAGCTAAGACCGGAGCGCAAACAGTTGGTGATAACCATAAGAGCGTCGCCCAGCTGGCTGTCAAATTCCGCAACTCTCTTTTTCTTCTTTTGTGACAAATAGATTACGGGAGCAATGGCTCCGAGAAACGCAAGTGTTGCGGCGGGCATTATTTTCTGTCCGAAAAGCGCGGCAATACCGGAAGGAACGAAAACAAGGAGAATCCATATAAGCGCAAACTCCTCAGGTCTCATGGCGATGCCCGCAAGAACAAGCTCATTGAGTATCCTGTCAACAAACTTGCTCTGTCCCGTGGCTCCCCTTTTGCCGAGGCGCTCCTCTATCGATTCAGACTTTCTTTCCCTTTCAAGCTCTATGGCGTCAAATATCGTGTTCTGCCTGCCTCTGATTTTCAAAAGTCGCCTTAATACAGCCCTTTTATCTTTTGTAAAGTAATTATAGAAGATAACTACTCCCACAAAGACGGTGAAGCCCATCAGAACAGCGAATATAAGGCTCCTAATCTGTAAACCAGTCACTGTTTACATTCACTCCGTTCGACTTAATTTTTTCTATACAGTGAGGTCTTGCGCCTGTTGCTCTGAATCTGCCGATGAACTTGCCGTCGGCGTCAAGCTTACCATCCGTTTCATATACAAAGATGTCCTGCATGCTTACGATGTCGCCTTCCATACCGACAATTTCGCTTATAGAGGTGACTTTTCTTGTACCGTCTCTGAGACGGCTCTGCTGAATGATAATGTCGATAGCGGACGCGATCTGGTTGCGGATTGCCTTCATGGGCAGATCCATACCTGACATCATAACCATTGTTTCGATACGGGCTATTGAGTCTCTCGGGGAGTTGGCGTGGATGGTGGTGAGAGAGCCGTCGTGACCCGTATTCATAGCCTGAAGCATGTCAAGAGTTTCTTCCGCGCGAACCTCACCGACGATGATTCGGTCAGGTCTCATACGCAGCGCGTTCTTAACAAGGCTTCTGATTGTAATGGCGCCCTTGCCTTCGATGTTGGCGGGTCTCGCCTCAAGAGTTATAACATGGTCCTGCTTGAGCTGTAGCTCTGCCGCGTCCTCTATGGTGATAATACGCTCATCCGACGGGATAAATGAGGACAAGACATTGAGCAGCGTCGTTTTACCGCTGCCGGTACCGCCGGATACGACTATGTTCAGCTTTCCTCTTACGCAGGCCTCAAGGAAAGCCAGCATATTGTGATTTAATGAACCGAATTTAATAAGCTGCTGAGCTGTAATCGGGTTTTTACCGAACTTTCTTATGGTAACTACGGGACCAATGAGTGACAGCGGAGGAATGATGACATTAACACGGGAGCCGTCGGGCAAACGGGCGTCTGCCATAGGCGTTGCCTCGTCGACATGTCTGCCGACATTGGATACTATCCTGTCAATAACGCTCATAAGATGCTGTTCATCTCTGAATTTAAGTCCCGTGAGCTGTAATTTGCCTCGGCTTTCAATGTAAATCTTGTCGGGACCGTTAATCATGATTTCCGAGATTCTCTGGTCCTCCAAAAGCTCCTCAATGGGACCGTAGCCCATAACATCGTTGTAGATTTCAACAACAATCTTGGGTCTGTCGATTCTCGGAATGCCGTTGGCTTCATCGTTTACATGCTCCTCAATGAGGCGCATCATTGTATCTTTGTCAACGGTGCCGAGGTTCTGTTTATTCATTGAGTTTATTAAATCTCGGTGAATTTTCTGCTTAACCGCAGCATAGGGGTCGGGGGGCAAAGCGGATACGGTTTCTTTGCTGTTATTAGTTTCTCTGGCTTGATTGCCGCTTCTGTCCAGTTTTTCAAGTAAGCTCATAGTGAATCCTTCCTTACATTGCCATGCAATTTAATTTCGAGATAACTCAAAGTTAAATTACATTAGCATTCCCTTTTCAGGCTTTCTTAAAAAGGGAAAAACGCTTTTTGGGCTGAATCATATCAATTGGCAAAATGCCGGTGTGCTTTTGAATTATTTTGTTAGCAAGGTTACCGATTTCTTTTGAAATAAGAGACTTGCTGTGAGCAACGAAAATCGGCAGACCCTTGTTTATGCTTGCCGTCGCTGCTTTTACATCGTGGGGTACGGAAGCAATAACGGACATATTGAACATCTTTTCAAAGTCCCTGACGCTTATAAGACCCTGCAGATTCTTGTTTATAACTATCTCTACCTTATCCTTGAGATGCAGCTTTTCAAGAATGGTAATGCATGCCTTCGCGTTTCTGAGTGAGAGAATGTCGTTGTTGTAAACCATCAGAATGTCGTTGCTGTTTTCAAGCGCGGCGATGGAATAGTCGTTGAATGAGGGGGGCAGGTCGACAATGATATACTCAAAGTACGGCCTTGCTATATCTATAATCCTCTCAATATCCTCACCTGTGATGTATTCCGCGAACTCGGGGCTGTCTGGTCCGCAAAGCACGGTTACGCCGGTATTGTGCACAATCGAAAAACTGTTGATATTCTCAATTGTGACACCGTTGCGGTCCTGAACCAGCTCAACGATAGTGTCTTTGGGCTCAATATCCATGGCGAGGGCTACATCGCCAAACTGCAGGTCTGCGTCAATCAGGAATACCCTCTTGCCAGCCTTGGAAAGAGCCGCCGCAAGGTTTATGGCAACCGTGGTTTTGCCCGTTCCGCCCTTGCCGCTGAAAACACTTATAACCTTAGAGCGGACCCTTTTGCTGGCGTTCTTATCCATATTGCGCTCAAGCTCAAGGGAGTAAATCTTGCTGATTATATCCTCAAGCTCTGCGGGCTGAGTATCAAGGGTCAGAACCCTTCTAAAGCCGTACTGAGCCGCTTTGTTGACCAAATCGACATCAATCCGGTCGTTCATCAAAAGGGCAAAGCAGTTCTGTACGGTTGAAAGAACATGCTGAACAAAGTTGAAAACATGGTCCTCAACCGGGCCCTTTACAGCAACGATGATAACATCGGGGTAAAGACCGGAGAGCTTAATAAGTCCGGCATCGTTAAAATCCGCAAAGCCGGCAATGACCATGCGCTCGGAGTTTATGCTGTTTTTGACCTGAATTCTTAAATCCAAATCAGTTGAAAGTACAACTATATTTAGCTTCTCCATATCGGTTCCTTTCGATTAGCAGGTTTTTTATATTAAACCTAAAACTTGCTTTAAGCGGCCTCGGAGGTCTCTTCAGTTGCGGGAGGAGCTGTGGTTGGCGGAGCGGTCGTTGTTTCACCTTCATTTTCGCCGAAGGCGGTAAGAGCAAGCTTGATTGTGCCCTGATTCATGGCAGATGCGAGCTTAAGCACCTGCTCTTTATTGAGTCTTAATGTGACCTCAGTATAAGAGGTTATCTTAGTGCCGTTTGCGGCAGATAAGTCTTCCTGCTGATAGTTTGAAACTCTCAGTATGCGGACGCCTTCAAGAAGCAGTGAGGTTTTCATATCATCCGCCTCATAAACGCTGCCGTTTACATCCGTCTGACCTATATCGTTGGGATGCACCTTTTCTACAAGATAGACATCCACATAGTCATATTCTCTGGGATAATAGCTTACCGCATCAATTAAGGTAACCGGAACGGATAATGCATATTCACCCGGAGACAATTCGAGCGAAAGTTTACCTTTATTCTGGTCGGGTCCTCCTATGGGGCTTGGTTTAAGTATTGAGGCTCTGACAACCTGTTCACCCTTAGGAATTGTGTACATTGCATAGCTGCCTTCCACATCCTCTATTCTTGACAGAAAGCCGGGTTTAGCCTCTGCCAAGGGTTTTTTAACAACTTCCAGCATATCTGCGGTTATGGGTGTGTTTTCTTTGATTTCCACAGCGGCTACAACAACATCTGCCATTTCATCGGTAGTCTTCTTGCCGCTGACTGACCTGAAGATGAAAAATGTCGCAAGGCCTGTAATAAGCGCTATAACGGTTGCTATAAGATAAACTTTTTTCATGGATTACTTTACATCCCTTCAAGAGCTTTTGAATTTATATGTTAAAGCATTTGCTTAGCTTTCCGCTTTCATAACGACCGTAGAAACAAGCTGTCTTGTGGGTCCGCCCGATATTATAAAAAGAACGGGCGTTAAGGCATTCATTTCCGCGGTCAGGGTCACAACCACATCACCTTCAAGAGGGTTAGTGGGGTTTGTAAAGGTAACCTGTGTATTAATACCTTTTTTGAAAAGCCCTCGTGATTCCTGCTCCGCTTTTTCGTCCACAGCGGATACCAAATCGGACTTTGTGGCATTGACTACAGCGTACCTTGCTGCGTCGCGGCAGGCATTGTTTAAGGTAAGCTGATTATAAAAAAGCCAGCCGAAATCTATGATTCCGCACACAATAAGCAAAATAAGCGGCAGCACAAGAGCGAATTCAACAATCGACTGCCCTTTTTCTCGTTTAAGAAAACTCTTTCTCATATTCACCACCGCTTTACAAACAATATTAAGTTTTGCGTAAGGATAATGAAACAAAGACGCAGGAAAATCCTGCGTCTTTAATTTCATCCCGCAGGGAATAATATTCCACCGCTAACAGGACGGGTCTAAGACCCATAATGTGCTGATTTA
>LFSO01000049.1:47189-55897 GCA_001512765.1 Clostridiales bacterium DTU053 | reverse complement strand
ATTTAACCCGCTTTATGCGGAATTAAATCCAAAGTAATTGATGTATTATCTGGTAAGCAGTGAAGTAAAGGATGTAAGCATGTGCACCACCGCGCCGAGTGCCAGATAAGGACCTAAAGCAATCTTTGATTTGATTGAGCCTTTTTTTGTGGCTTTGAGATAAATCAAAACAATTAACATCGCTACGCCCATCGCGAAAGAGGCCTCGATAAAGCCCAAAAATCCGAAGCAGTAGCCGATTACCGCACAGAACTTAACATCGCCGGCTCCAATATAAACATGGAAAACAGAAGGGATATCAAAAATAATAAGAGCCAATGCAAAACCGACTATAGAGCTGACAATAAGGTTTTTGATGCTGCCGCCGTTTATTATTGCATAAATTATGGAAGCAGTGCGGACAATAAGTAGGGATAAAAGCAGCTCATTGGGTATCCTTTTAACAAGCTGGTCAACAACAGCAATGTTGATGATTAATAATAGGTAAAGGGAATACTCTATTTTGACTTCGATAGGGTTATTTGTTAGGAAGATTAACGCCCCGGGAATCGCAAGCACAAGCATTATAAGAATCAATGCCTTGGGGGTTTTGATTTTCTCCATGGCGGAGGCGAATTCAGCTTCCCTTTGAAGTCTTACCTCTTCGCTGTAGCCGAAGGTGGCTATCTTTTTTGAGCGAACGGTTATTTGCCTGTCAGCCATGGCTCTTACCACGGGGGAAAGAATTAAGAAGGCAATTAAAGCTATAACAGATTCAATCAAATTAAGTGCCTCCGGCTGTAAAATATACTCAACTGCGTAAATTCCTTGTGAAATATACAAATTTTCATAAATTTCCTTGGGCTGTTATTAAATTGTCACACGATTGGACAAGTGTCAATAGAAAATTTATGATTTTTCTTAAAAATTGACCAAAAAGTGCATAAAATTTTAGGGATAAATCTCCTTTATTTACAAAAGACCGCCAAAGAGCACTAAATTGCGGTAATCGGGTCACAAAAAAGCGGATTTTGACGCAATTTTTTTAGACAAGCTCTTTCAAGCACCTGGTTATAATGATATTTATAAAGCGGGAATTTTATTATTGTTCTGCCGTATAAATATAAAGCCGAATTGATAAAAAAGTTTGGTTCAACTGCTTGTACTGCCAATATATTCCGATTAAGCTTATTTAATTCCTCATCGCAAGAATTTTGCCCTATATGCTCTTATTGACTTTATTCGTCAGTTAATTGTATAATATCTTAAATAAATTTTAAGGAAATTTTTTCTTTTGACGCCAGACATCTTATTAATGTAATAGGAGTTTTAATATGTCTAAGTTTTCTCCACGCAGATTTAAAGGCGCAGCCATATTCCTCGCAAAAGCGCTGCTGATGATTGGATCTGTGTTCCTTTTTTTGATGACGCTAATTTATTTCTATCGTGAAGCGATGTTCCCCGCAAGAGGCAACTATGTGCTGGCTTTTCTGTATGCCTGCATTCTGATGACCCTTTCCACAACCTATGAATGCTTTAAGATAGGCATAAGCAGAATAAAGGAGCTTGTTCTCTCATTCGCTATCGCAGCGGGACTTACCAATTTCTTCACATACCTTATACTTTCACTGATTGAGTCAAAGCTCCTCTCCCCCGTTGCATTGATCGGTCTTACTCTCGCGCAGATTATCTACGGAATTGTGATTTACACCTGCGCAAACAAGATTTATTTTGTAATCTTCCCCATAAGCAGCTGCGTTTTTGTAAGCTCAGGCTCGGAATACGAGCAGGAAATTTTGAATAAGCTCCAGACCAACAGAAGCCGTGTTCATATTCACAAGGTCATTAATCAGGACGCGGGTATTGAGGCTATTCAAAATGAAATGAACAAATACAACACAATAATGATAGGCGACATTGATGCGGAACTCAAGAATTTCATGATTAAATACTGCTTTGAAAAGAACAAGTCAATGTATATTCTGCCTTCGGTGCAGGATATTGTGGTAAACGCATCGACAGAGTATCAGTTCGGCGACACGGTTATGTTCTACTCAAAGAGCCGCTCAATGTCCATAGAACAGCTCGCAATAAAGAGGCTTATGGACCTAGCGATTTCTATTGTTGGTCTGATACTCGCCTCCCCCATTATGCTTATTATTGCGCTTCTTATCAAGCTCTACGACGGCGGTCCCGTATTCTTTAAGCAGGAAAGATATACAAGAAACGAAAAGGTATTCACCCTTATTAAGTTCAGAAGCATGATAGTCGACGCCGAAAAGGACGGCGCGGCATTTACCGTAAACAACGACTCGAGAATTACGCCCATAGGCAGATTTATCAGAGCCACAAGACTGGACGAGCTGCCGCAGCTTATAAATATACTCAAGGGCGATATGTCCTTTGTAGGTCCCAGACCCGAAAGAATAGAGAATGTTGAAAACTACTCCCAGAAGATGCCCGACTTTAAATACCGCATGAAGGTCAAGGCAGGTCTTACGGGCTATGCCCAGATATTCGGCAAATACAACACCAGCTGCGAAGACAAGGCCCGAATGGACATGCTCTATATTCAGAATTACTCGCTGTTCCTTGACCTCAAGATAATCTTCTATACTTTTAAGGTTATCTTTATGAAGGAAAGCACCGAGGGCTTTGCGACCAGTGGTCTTGAGAATAAAAAGACCGAGGCTGAGAAGCTCCCCGCGGCGGAAGATAAGGCTGCCGAAAAGGACAAAAGAATTCAGCTTGATGTAAATGATTATATTCCCGAAAATCTTGACAGAAAGAATTTTGCGGGAAACAACTAAAATACAGAGGTGATTCACTCACCTCTTTTTTTGTAAAATCGGAGGCTCAAGATGTACTTTAAACCCACTAAAGAAATGATAGAAAAGGCGGCATTGATAAAATCCGTCACAGCAAATATAAACGCCAAAAAAACTCATAAATTTAAAATAGATGTTCCGCTTGACTTTAACAAGGGCATTGCCGACGGATATGAAATGTCCTCCCCCGACGGTCAAATCAAGGCAAGGCTGTATTTCAAAAACGGTCTACGGTATGAGGTCATTTTTGGCGGCAGGACTGTTATTGAGCCATCCGAAATGGGTATTGAGATAAAGAATCATAAGCTGGGTCAGAATGTCTTTGTAGGTCAGCCCGAAATCCATGAGCACGACGCCGAATACACGGTCAGGGGCAAGCATAATAAGACAAGGGATTTACATAGAGCATACAGATTCCCCGTTCATCATTTCCCCACAGGGCTTAAATACATAGTTGAGTTTAGGCTATGGAACGACGGCGCTGGATTCAGATTCGAGTTTCCTAAGGGCTCAAGGATGCTGATTTTCTGGGAAAACACCGAAATAAATGTGGTAAGGGATTCTGTTTGCTTATATCAGACCGATGTTAAAAAGCTGCAAAGCAAGACACTCAGGGCTGAAATTAAGGATTTACCAGAGGATTTAAGGATTGCGTATCTTACCACATTTGAGCTAAGCGGCGTCGGGTATATGATTCTGACAGAATCAAACCTTATAAACTACCCCGGCGCGGCTTTAATGCATGAAAGTTCAGGCAAATTCAAAATTGATTTTTGGGACTCTGGCAAGTTCTTTGTAAAAGACTGCGCAACTCCCTGGAGAATCGCTATTCTCGCCCACGACCTTAACACACTTGTTAACAACGAGGTTGTAAAGCATGCGGCAGACCCACCGTCGCCCGAACTGGAAAATGCCGACTGGATTAAACCGGGCAAAGCCGCATGGTCATACTTCCACGACAAGGCGACAAGCAGGAGCTACGAAACAATACTCGAGTTTAATAAGCAACTTGATGATTTGGGATATGATTTTTCGCTTATAGATTCCGGCTGGAGGAAATGGTCTCTAACCGAAAGCACAGCTATAAGAAAAGTTAAAAATGTTATAAAGCAAAAGCCCGAAAGCGTTGATATTTGGGTTTGGAAATCCATTGAAATGGGTCCTTTTATTCCTCTTTACAGGCAGTGGCTTTTAAAGAAACTTCAGTCAATCGGCGTTGTGGGCGTAAAGTTGGACCACATTGAAACCGAAACTCAGTGGACGATAAATGTTTACCGCCGATTTTTGGAGGACGCGGCAAAACATAAACTGATGGTAATATACCACAACCCCAATAAGCCTACGGGTCTTACAAGGACTTATCCCAACATGCTGTCAAGGGAGGCTGTCAGGGGTCTGCAGTGCGCGGCGGATGCGGATGACAACACAATCATACCCTTTACAAGATTTGCGATTGACGGAGCGGATTATACGCCCTTCTGTCCGTCTCTGCCCGACAGGTGCACAAACACAACGGTCAGCCACGCATTGGCAAATCTCATTGTTTTTACATCGCCCTTTATGACGATTGCCGAGCACCCAAAGAATTTAAAGGGCACCGTTTATCAGGATTTCTTTAAGACAATCCCCGTCTGCTGGGACGAAACCATTGTTCTGCCTCAAAGCGAACTCGGCCGCCTTGCCGCTTTTGCGAGAAGGCATGAGGATTTATGGTACATTGGAGTGCAGGCGGGTAACATTGAGGACTTTGAGTTTTCTTTCACTCCGCACTTTTTGGATGATGGCAAGGAGTATAAACTTGAGATGTTTACTGACAGTGAGGAAAAAGACTCAAAGGATACAGTCAGATGCGAACGGATTGTCACAAAAGATGATACAATAAAGGTCAATATTAAAACCGCGGGCGGCTTTGCCGGCAGATTTATACCGATTAATCAATAACTTTGGAAAGAGGGAATTCTATGCTGAAAACAAAACATGAAAAGGGCATAATAATCAGCTTTTATGCAATCGCCGCTGTTTTTATGCTGGTGGCGTCATTCTTTGATTTACAGATAAATCAGCTGCTTTATTATCCCAACAATCCTTTTGGCGTTTTTCTTGACAGAATCGGCGAGCTGCCGCCGTATGTAGCTGTCGCTTTGGCACTTACGGCTCTCTTTAGATTCCCGCCGAAACTAAAGAAGTGGGCAACCGCACTATTGAAGGCTATATTCGGCATTGCCTCAGTCGCCGTTTGGATTTACATATTTATTGACTTCGGCGACAAGTGGATCATTGAGGATGAAAACAGGCTGATTTTTGAGATTATCTTCGGACTTATCACAGGATTCTTAAGCCTTTACCTTTCAAAATATCTGCCCGAAAAGCACATGAGCGCGTTCAGAAACCTGGCAGTGTTCTTTATTCTCATCGCTCTCCTCACCTCCTGGCCCACAAGCGTCTTAAAGGACATCTGGGGCAGAATCAGATTCAGAGACCTTGTCGCGGCAGGCAGCTACGACGGCTTTACCCCCTGGTACATAATCGCAGGCAAGGACGGCCGCTCCTTCCCGTCGGGTCATACCACTGGAGCCGCAGCAACATTTATGCTTATGGGTATTTCATACTTCTTCCCGTCACAGAAGGAAAATGAGCTTAAATACTATATAGCCGCCATGGTATTTACATTTGCAGTAGGCTTCTCAAGAATCACCCGTGGTGCGCATTATCTTTCGGACATTACATTTGCCGCAATCATTGTCTTTACTTTATTCCTGATTATCCGCTATTTATATGTCAAAAGACCTTTCGGAAGCTCTAAAAAGGCAGATACCAAAAATTAAGTAACTTAGAGGCATTTAAAGCATAAAAACTGCTCAGCCATCCCATACTTTTAAGTAGGCGCTAACAGAACTTAAAAGGGGGTGTGCTGAGCTTGTTTTCTAAATATAAGCTTAGGGCTAAGGGGCTAATAACGGGCAGGGTTTTCAGTTACTTTGTACTTATTATGACAGCCTTTCTATTATCACTATTATGCCTTGGCGCCGTTTGTCTGCTGGCGCTTTCCGCATTTCATCCTTTTGTCAGCAGCTTATTTAATATGGCGGACTCCGCTCCCCTCTATCCTGTTTTGTATTACTCAATAGGCTTTGGAGCCGTTATTTGCCTTGCGTTTTTGCAGACATACACAAGATATGTAACCGACAAAATCTTCTTTTTAAAGGCGTCTGACTCAAGCACCAAAGGCGCATACAGAATAAAGGGAAAAACACTTCTGCCCAAATCTTTTCTGCTTGGAGTTTTGATTGTAACGCTTAAAACGCTTTGGTTTCTGGTTTTGCAGATACCCTTTTTAGCCCTCGCTTCTTATTTTGCGTATCTGCTTTTTAAGGGACTGCCGCGCAATATTATTTATGTTTTTGTTACGGGCTGCTTAGTGCTCTTTGTAATCGGGCTATTCTTTTGGTTTTGCATTGTTCAGCGTTACGCGGCAGCGAGGTATTTTTTTGTGGCCCGCAAAAATCCCAGCGCCTTTGGCTCAATAAAGCAAAGCACAGATACAATGCGTGGCAGGAGCCTTAAAACGGCAGTTTTTAAACTCAGCATGCTGCCGTGGATTGCGACATGTCTTGCTGTTATCCCGATACCCTATGTGCTGACCTACTGCAAAATGTCGTCTGCGGTGCTTATCAATGAGTTTATGTGCAGACTAAAAGCAAAACCGGGTCCCGCAATTGTACTGGGAGTTAAATAAGGTTATACAAATTCTTATTTACCCATAAATCCGTGGATTTACGGGTTTTCTTATGCATCAGCATGCCTTGCATATTTGTCTTTATTATGATAATATTTTTGGGATAAATTAGTTAACAGGATTTAACATAAATTTTCGGAGGCGGCATGTTAAGCAAAATTAAGTCCTCGCTGACACTTGAAAATATAATCGTACGAGCCCTGACAAGCTACTGCGTAATGAATATTGCGATCATCATTATTTACGGAGATGATTTTCTCAGCAAGAGCTATATTGGCAGGGTTAATTTTATTTTTGCTTGCTTAATTCTCGTATTGTCTTTTCTTTTTCTTTCAGCTTTTGACCTTCTTTTTACCGACAGAGAAATCAGCAAGATTTTCAGAAAAAGCCACCTGACTATAGCCGCAATGGCGTTTTTTGTGCGTGTTGCCGCAGAAACTGGCAGTTTTTATTTATTTTTGATTTTCCTGCCTTTCCTTGCCGCTCTAACAAGATATGTTCTGCCCGAAAGTGAAAAAGAGCTTAAAATTCTGTCTTCTGTAAAATTGAAACATGTTAAAGCAACCTTCGGTATTTTAGGTCTTGCATTTTTCCTTTTCACCGGACTTTATACGGCGTTCAGATACTGGAGCTACAATTCACCCTGTTTTGATTTCGGTATCTGGGCACAGATGTTCCATAACATGAAAACAACGGGTCTGCCGATAACCACATGTGAAAGATATATGGAGCTTTCGCATTTTGCGGTGCATTTCTCGCCCATATACTATCTGATGCTGCCCATATACTTTATCTTCCCCGACCCCGCGACGCTTCAGTTTTTGCAGGCGGCTGTTATTGCAAGCGGTCTTATCCCCGTATATCTCTTAGCAAAGCATTTTAAGCTGTCCCCTGCTTTAACGGCGGTAGCGGGAATCTGCTTTGCTTTCTTCCCCGCATTAAGCGCGGGCTGCTCCTATGATTTGCACGAAAACTGCTTTTTGGTGCCGCTTATTCTATGGCTATTGTACTTTGTGGAAAAGAATAAGTTTGTGCCCATGCTCGTATTCTCGGTGCTTACCTGCCTTGTAAAAGAGGACGCGCCCGTTTATGTTGCCTTTATTGCCATATACGCAATATTCTCGAACTGGCAGAAAAATGGTGAGTATAAGTTTATAAAACTCAAAGGCTTTGGTTTGCTCGTGTTGTCGGCGGTTTACTTTTTTGCCGCTATTAAACTCCTTGAAAAGTACGGCGAAGGGGCTATGTTCTACCGCTATGAAAACTACGCGGTTGACGGCAGCGACAGCATTGTGGGCCTTATTAAAACCGCTCTCGCAAATCCCGCGTACATTTTTGCACAGAGCCTTAATGAAGATAAGCTCCCCTTTGCGCTTACCATGCTCGCTCCCCTTGCCTTTGTGCCTTTGATGAATCTTGATGTCTTTGCGTTAATCCTTATCGGCCCCTTCCTGCTTGTAAATCTCATGAGCAATTACCCTTATCAGTATTCAATTGCCTTCCAATATGTTTTCGGCGTTGCGGCGATACTGATATATTTGTTTATTAAGAATCTGGCGTCATTAAAGAAAGAGCTTAAATATTTTGCAGCCCTGTTCTCCGTTTTTGCATGCATAGTCGCATTCTCCTACACATCCGTTCCCTATGTTAAAAATATTATCAATTATTCAGAGAATAAGGCAGAAATTAAGATTATAAACGAAACACTCGAAATAATTCCAAGGGACTCTATAGTATGCTCAAACACAATGTTTGTGGCGCACCTTTATGATGTTAAGGAGATTTACGAATTAAAGACCGATTTTGACTTTGGCGCTCCCCGCAGCATTATAGGTTTTGACCCCGCTACGCTGCCGAGAGACAGGAAAACCGGAGCAATTCAGAAAAATAAGCTTTACAGAATTGCCGATTATATAGTTCTTGATTTGAGATTCACAAAGAACAGAGAAGACTGCAAAACTCTTATTGATATCGGTTATGAACCAAACATTTATGACAGCAAAACAATCGCCGTTCTGAGAAACCCCAACAGCACAAAACCCAGACTCGGAACGGTCGAAAGCCTTGACGACCTTGTAGTGCCGACTCATTGAATAGGAACAGTCACACTTAAATTCAGGTCGTAAGGGCTCGGCTTCGGAGGTAAGCTAAAATGGCGTTTTGGT
>LFSO01000049.1:24228-47139 GCA_001512765.1 Clostridiales bacterium DTU053 | reverse complement strand
TTTATAAAGACTGTGGACTTTAATAAGCCGGGCTATCTTTCGGGTTTTAAGTACGGAATATTCGCCCTTATTGTTTTGGGAGTATTCCTGCTTCAAACCATTGTATTCTCATTTATTAAATACAAAAATGCCGACACATTCTTCTTGTTCGGCAGCGTGATGCTCCTGTTCTCGTATCTTTTGTATGAGTATTCGAGTATTTATCTTTACATTATCCTCGCTTTGATTTTTGCTCTTGCGGTAAAGTATTATCTTTATGACAACGATTTCAACCCCGAAATACCCAAAACCTTTATGAAGGGCTGTATTATTGGGCTTAGCATATTTTTCGTGGTATTTGTGGGCGGGCTGTCGGTTTTAAGGCACCTAAACTATAAAAGCAACTGCTTTGACTTCGGCATCTTCGCTCAGATGTATCACAATATGAAAACAACGGGTCTGCCCATAACCACATGCGAAAGATATTCAATTCTTTCTCATTTCAAGGTTCATATCTCTCCCATTTTCTATTTGCTATTACCCATTTACTTTATCTTTCCATTTGCTGAAACTCTGCTTATCGCTCAGTCTCTGCTAATTATCAGCGGTCTTATTCCGCTTGTTCTCCTTTGCAGGCATTATAAGCTTTCAAATACCGTTACATTCCTTGTGGCCGCCTGCTACACATTTTATCCAGCATTTATGGGCGGAGCGTTCTTTGACTTTCATGAAAACAAATTCCTCCCGCCGATTATATTGTTCCTTATGTATTTCATTGAAAAGAACAATCTGTGGGGAATTATATCCTGCTCAGCGCTTACCCTGCTTGTCAAAGAGGACGCGCCGCTGTATGTGGCGTTTATCGCAATTTATATGATGGCGGAAAAGAAGAAGTATTTAAGAGGAGCAGTACTTTTTGCGGTTTCCGTTATCTACTTTGCAGCTGCGGTGTATTATCTGCAAAACTTCGGCGACGGAGCCATGACCGACAGGTACAACAACTATGTGACTGAAGGTTCGGGCATTGTGGGTCTTGTAAAGTCTTCAATTCTTAACCCCGCGTTTGTGCTATCTCAGGCCGTAACAGAGGATAAGCTTACTTTCATAATTCAAATGCTGGGCCCCTTGGCCTTTATACCCTTTGTGAACAGGAAATTTACTCTTTATATTCTTCTGGGCCCCTTTTTGGTTATGAACCTGCTTGCGGGATATTGGCCTCAGGCGTCAATCAGTCATCAGTATATATACGGCTCAGGATGCCTGCTCTTTTATATTTTTATAGTATCCTTGTCCCACTATAAACCGAACACAAGAGCCGCGGTCGCGGTGTTCTGCGCTGTATCCTCTCTTATGCTTTTCTCAGGCACAAAGGCTGTTAAAGTCAACATACTTTTCGATTATCTCGAGAACCGTGAAAAGCATGCGATAATAGAGGAATGCCTTAACCTTGTGCCCGAAAACGCAAGTGTAACCGCAAACGGCTATCTTGTTCCGCACCTTTATAAAAGGGAAAAGATATATCAGTTTGCATATTCTCAAGAGTTCCTGGAAAGACTTTATGCCGACGGCGAGGACTTTGTGATTGACGACAAATCCTTAATCAACGGCAGCCCTGACCAGGAATTCATCGAAACCAAAGACAGATACCTTGATACCGAATACACCGTTCTGCTGCTTGACACAAATATAGGCAGAAGATGCTTTTTAAAACTCGAAGAATCCGGCTTTGAAACGGTGTTCTATCGTCAGGATGTTATAGTGCTTCTCAAAAATCCCTATTATGTTCCGCATTGATTTCTCTCAAATCTCCCATAAAAAAGCCCCCGAGCAATCTCGGGGGTTTCTTCTTTAGTCGACAGTTCCGCCGCCTACGACAGTGTCGCCGTCGTAAAGCACAAGCGCCTGACCCTTTGTTATAGCCCTTTGGGGTTCATCAAAGACCACATGAAGCTTATCTTCGCCTATCTGCTCTACAAAGCACGGCTGCTCGGGGTGCTTATATCTTATCTTTGCCGTAAGGCGGACTCTGCCTTGTATCGAATCGCAGGCTATAAGATTTATGTCGGAGGCGGTAAGTTCCTTTTCAAAAAGCCCGCTGTTTTCGCAGAGCTTAACCGTATTTGTCACAGGGTCCTTATCGCAGACATACATGGGCTTTTTTAGCGACAATCCAAGACCCTTGCGCTGACCTATGGTGTATCTGATTATTCCGTTATGCTCGCCCAGAATATTGCCGTTTTCGTCCACAAAGTAGCCCTTTGGGCTCTTAATGCCCGTATAACCTTCAATAAATGCGGCGTAGTCGGAATCCGGCACAAAGCATATGTCCTGACTGTCACGCTTTTTGGCGTTTACAAAGCCGTTTTCTTCGGCAATTCGCCTTACCTCATCCTTTGTAAGCTCGCCCAAAGGGAATTCGGTTCTTGCAAGCTGCTCCTGAGTCATGGCATAGAGTACATAGCTTTGCTCCTTTGTTTTGTCAAATGCCTTTTTAAGAAGGTATCTTTTGGAGCCGCTGTCGTACTCAATTCTTGCGTAATGCCCAGTTGCCATGACATCAAAGCCGGTTACTATGGTTCTGTGAATCAGCTTCTGGAACTTTATAAATCTGTTGCAGTCAATGCAAGGGTTCGGGGTCGCGCCCTTTAAGTATGAATCGACAAACCTCTTTATGACTGTATCCTTAAACTCATCGGAGAAGTTAAAAACATAATGGGGAATACCCAAAGCGTATGCCACCTGCTTTGCGTCCTGAACATCGTCAAAGGAGCAGCAGGTTCTTTCATTGCAGCGGTTGATGTCATCGTCGTTAAAGAGCTTTAAAGTTACGCCAATGCACTCGTAGCCCTTATTTTTCATCAGCAAAGCAGCGACAGAGCTGTCAACTCCGCCGCTCATTGCTATAACCGCCTTTTTGGTTGTGTTTTTTGTATCAGCCAAGCTCAATCATCCTGTCTATGCACTTGCGGGCATCTCGAATAACATCCTCTGAAAGCTCAATGACTTCTCCGCCCGTGCCTTCAAGGCAGTTAAGCACATCGATGAGAGTCGTTGCCTTCATATTGGGGCAAAGGATTTTCTTTGAGAGGTAATAGAACTTTTTGTCGGGGCACTCGTACTGAAGGTGCTCGGTTATGCTCATTTCGGTGCCTATAATGAATTCTTTTGCGTCGGACTTTTTGGCATATTCCATTATTCCCGAAGTGAAACCAACATAATCAGCCATTGCAACAACCTCGGGGATACACTCGGGGTGAACCAGCAGAAGGGCATCGGGGTGAGCCGCCTTTGCTATCTCCACATCCTGCTTTGTTACCGCTGCGTGAACGGGGCAGCCGCCCTGCAAAAGCTTAATTTCTTTTTCGGGAACCTGCTGAGCAACATAGTGACCTAAGTTGCAGTCGGGCAGGAACAAAATCTTATCGTTATCTATCTTCTTAACAATCTTAACCGCTGAGGAAGATGTAACGCAGACATCGCAAACGGTTTTAAGCTCGGCGGTTGTGTTGATGTACGCGACCACGGTATAGCCGGGAAGGCTCTCTTTAACCGCTGAAATAAGCTCCTTGTCCATCTGCTCCGCCATGGGACAGCCAGCTATGGGATTTGCGAGATAAACCGTCTTTTCTGGAGAAAGTATTTTTACGGTTTCCGCCATAAATCTGACGCCGCACATTATAACAACAGGATTCTTTGCCTTGCTTGCCATTACACTGAGCTGTAAGGAGTCGCCCGTAAAATCGGCAACTTCGATTATCTCCCTACCCTGATAGCTGTGAGCAAGAATAAGAGCATCCTTTTCCTTTTTTAATGCTAAAATTCTCTCTTGTATATCTCTAATCATTTAGCTCCTCCGATTAGCGTTCTTTGACGAAATAATAGTGAATATCATCCTGAGTTTATAATATTACAATTATGTCGAAAAAGCAATAAGCCCAAGGCACAAGGTTCTTTTTAAAAGCAGCATTTATTTGTATAAAAAGAACAGTCAAAATTATTATTGGCGTCAGATGGGGTTTAATTCGCCGCTTTAGCAAAGTATACAATAATATCAGCATAAATAATAGTATTTACCAAAATTGCTTTAGACTGGTTGACACTTAAAGCAGGGTATTATACTATCTAAATGATTAATTCACAATGGAAAATTGTGTTTTGCCGGCCTATAAGGAAACTGAGAAAGGAGCTTGACATGATAACACCTATAAAGCTTGAAACCCACCTTAACAGGTTTTGCACTTTTTATGAGCTGAACAATAAGGCAATTCCCGAAGCTCTGTTTAAGACAAAGTCTGAAAAACCCGACCTTTCGAACATTCATTACCCCCTGCCCGCAAGAAAAGATGATTATACCTGCTATGCCGTGACAGACGACGGAGCTTTATGGCTCGGCGCCGATAACGGTGTTGCAAGGTATTTCCCCAAAGCAGAGAGGAAGGATGACATCGTTCTTCACTTTTCCGCTCCCCGCTACCTTTATGACAACAATGTAAAAGCTATTATGGCGGACGGCAACGCCGTTTGGGTGCTGACCGAAACGGGAGCGGTTAGAATCGAAATGCGTCCACTCTCCCCCAGAGAAAAAGCAAACATTCTGCTTGAAGAAACCCTTAAATATGTTGACAGAAGAGGCATGGTAAGCCAAAAGAAACTACAGGTTCCCAGAGACCTCGACTCCATAGTCAGCTACGGCCACTCCGACAATGACGGCTGCTTTACAGCAGGCTTTGCCATCGGTGAAATCCTGCACTATGCGGTTCTTAAAAGAGAAAAGGGCGAGGATGACCCCGAAACTCAGAGAATCAGAAAGATTGCCACAAGGGCCAGCGAAGCCTGCCTGTTGCTTATGAACATCTCAGGCAGGGGAAACGGCTTTGTTGCAAGGTCATATCTTACTCCCGACGAGCCAGTGCCGGATGACGGTCTTTTCTACAGAAAGAGCGGCGGCAAGGCGGTTTGCCTTGAAACAAGGGCAAGCAAGAAAAGAGGCATCGCCGGCTTGGAGATTGACGCCAGCACTCCCGTTCCCGACAGGCTCGCAGCCCTTTACAGAGAAAGGGGCTACTCCGACGACGGAATTGTTTACAAGGGCGATACCAGCAGCGACGAGATGACGCTGCACTTCCTGCACCTTTATTTTGCTCACAAGTTCCTTGCTCCCGGCGACCCCGAACTCGGCGAGCTTATTAAGAGCTCCATTAAAGCCACTATGAAGCATATAATCGACCACGGCAACGAGCTGCACGAATGTGACGGCAAGCCCACCACATGGGCAAAATGGAGCCTTGAATACTTTAACTCCCCCTTCGGCTGGTCAGACGCCTGCCTTAACGCAGGTCAAATCCTTATGTACCTGCTTGTCACCATGGAGATTACAGGCGAACAGGGCATTTGGAGAGAGCATTATGACAAGCTGGTATCCTTAGGCTATGCTGACCTTACCACAAAGCACCACGAGCGTTTCTATCAGATCAGCCTTATGATGAACCTTGACTGCGCCGAGGAGCTTATGTACGGCGACAATATGCTGGCAACTGCCACTTTCTGGGGACTTTTGATGCTCGAAAAAGATAAAGAGCTCAGAAAAAAGTACAAGAAAGGCTTTGAGAGCTGGAGAGGCGAAATCGCAAGAGAATACAACCCCGGCTATGACTTCCCCTTTAAGCTCGTATGCCCCGACGCGGAGCTTTACCCCGAAAGGATTAAGACATGGTTCTACCGCTTCCACCACAGCAGGCTTGCAGCGGGCGTCAGCATGACAAAGAGGTTCGATATTCCCGTCAGGAAAAGACGCGGCGGATATCTTGAGATTTCCGCTCTCTGTCCTCCCGATGAAACCTTTATCGCAAAATACGACCGAAACCCGAGGCAATTCAGGGATGAGGACTCAGGCGGCGTAATGTGCGTTGAAAGCTGCTATGTCTACACCTTTGCTTACTGGATAGGCATTTACTACGGACTTATCTCAGACTAAATACAGATATAAGGAGAATACTTATGGATAAAGGTACAATCCATCTTATAGGCAATGCCCATCTTGACCCCACATGGCTTTGGCAGTGGCAGATAGGCTGCGGCGAGGTTCTGCAGACTTTCCGCTCTGCCCTTGACAGACTGAACGAATATCCGGATTTTGTATTTACCTGCTCCTCCGCCTGCTGCTACAAATGGGTAGAAGAAATTGCCCCGGATATGTTTGAAGAAATCAAGCAAAGGATTAAAGAGGGCCGCTGGGTACCAGTCAACGGCTGGTGGGTTCAGCCCGACTGCAACATGCCCTCGGGAGAGAGCTTCGCAAGGCACGCTCTTTACAGCCAGCTTTATTACTATGAGAAATTCGGCGTTACCTGCAGGACAGGCTATAATGTAGACTCATTCGGCCACAACTGGATGCTCCCGCAGCTGCTTAAGAAGGGCGGCATGGACTTTTATGTAATGATGCGCCCGCATCCGCATGAAAACCCCGATATTCCAAAGGGCGCGTTCTGGTGGGACAGCCCCGACGGCTCAAGGGTTTTAACCTTCAGAATCCCCACAAGCTATGCCGAAAACGGACAAAAGGCAATAGACAGGACCATAGAGGTTCTTGAAGAGATTATTGAAAAGAACAATCACCCCGCCATGCTGTTCTACGGCGTGGGCAACCACGGCGGCGGACCGACAAGGGGCGATATTGAATACCTCAAGTCCATATCAAACAGAGATGGCAGAGCAAGACTTGAGTTCTCCAATCCCGACGACTATTTCAATGAGATGCTCCAGAACTACCTTGAGCTGCCCGTTTGGAGAGATGAGCTGCAGCACCACGCAAGCGGCTGCTATTCCGCAACATCCGTTATAAAGCAGCTTAACAGAAAGGCTGAGAATCTCCTTACCGCCGCTGAAAAGTGGAGCACCGTAGCTTACAAAACAGCAGGCATGCCCGCTCAGAACAAGGAGTTCGGCGACGCTTGGAAGGAAGTACTGTATAACCAATTCCACGACATTCTCTGCGGCTGCTCCATCATGGAGGCTTACGAGGACGCCAAGATTCAGCTTGGCGCCGCAATGGATAAAGGTTCAAAGGCTTTGAACCATGCGCAGCTTAGAATCGCAAGACAGGTTGATACTTGGATTGACGGCGTTTCCGACCCTGTTTACTGCGAGGTCAGAAACAAGGGCGCAGAGCGCAGATTCCCCCGCCCCGTAATCATCTTCAACCCTCATTCTTGGGATATCGAAACCCCGGTTCGCATTCTTGAATGCTCTGAGTATGTAAAGGACTCTGAGGGCAACGAGGTTCATTTCCAGAACATCCGCTCATCCCGTTCTAACGACACTCACCTTGACACTCTGTTTGTCGCTAAGGTTCCCGCACTGGGCTATGCAACCTACTGGCTCAAGTATCCCGAGAATAATATCTCCATAACGGTTCCCGAGTTTGTGGATTCCACAATCAATACCGAAGAGGACAACAAGACCATAACCATCGAAAACGAGTATGTCCGCGTTGAGTTCGATAAGGCTACGGGTACCATCTCAGAGCTTATTAACCTTGAAAGCGGCTACAATTACGCAAACAAGGGCAATATGGCTGTTCCCACCGTTATTGATGACCATAAGACGGACACTTGGGCGCACAATATCTTCAAGTTCCACGATGTAAAGGGCGTTATGAGCCTTGTTTCGATTGAGCTTGTTGAAAAAGGTCCCGTTCGCGCTCTTGTACGCACAAAGCACAGGTTCAACGATTCGTATCTGTATCAGGAGTTCAGCCTCGCAGAGGGTCAGAAGACTATAAGAGTCAAGTGCAAGGCTATTTGGCAAGAGGAGTTTACAATGCTTAAAATGGCCTTCCCAACCGCGGGCAGGAATGAGATTTCCACCTATGAGATTCCCTGCGGATATATTAAGAGACCCTGCAACGGCGAGGAGGAGCCCGCACTGCAGTGGGCAGATCTTACCGTTACCGATGCAGAAGGCATAAGGCGCGGCATTTCCATAATGAGCGATTCCAAGTACAGCTATGACTGCCCCGGCACTGAACTCAGACTCACCTGCCTTAGAAATGTAATCTTTGCCGACCATTATTCATATCGTCCGCCCGCATTGTTCAACTTCACAGACGAGGGTCTGCAGAGATTCGAGTACGGCATTTATCTGCACGACGGCGAGGCTGAGGAATCCAACATAGTAAAAGAAGCCGCTCTCTTTAACTGCCGTCCCACCTATGTGCCCGAAAGCTACCATAAGGGCACCGCTCCTCAGGTTCAGAGCTTCATAAACATAGACGCAGACAATGTAATTGTCACAGCAATTAAGCTCTGCGAGGACGGTTCGGGAGATACTATAATAAGGCTTTACGAAATCTCCGGAAAGAATGTAAAGGCCGCTATTGTATGCGAAACTCTTGGAGCCTCGTTCTTCTCCGACTTTAAAAAGCACGAAATCAAGACCTTCAGAATCTCCAAAGACGGCAAGGTTTCTGAGGTAAACTTCCTTGAAGGAATTGTAGACTAAAGAGCAAGACTCCTGCCGTAAGCGGCAGGAGTCTTTAAAAAATGGAGGCAAAATGAGAAAAGGCTGGCTTGTTGTAAACAGCTTTACCAACTGGGACAAGTTCAAGGAGCTGTACTCCATGCTCTGCGACGCGGCAAGGCTGCACAGTATTAATCTTAAGGTTAAGCCCTCCTATACCCTATTATGCGATATTACAAGGGGCAGCTTTATAATAGAGCAAGGCGAAAAGCCCGACTTTATTATCTTTTGGGATAAGGATATAATCCTCGCAAAGGCACTCGAGCAAATGGGTTTTAGGCTCTTTAACTCGGCTGAGGCTATTGAGCTGTGCGACGATAAAGCGCTGACCCATCTCAAACTTAGCAAAGCGGGCATAAGGCAGCCGAAAACCGTTTCCGCTCCAAAGGCTTACCCCTCCACCAAATACAACGATTTAAGCTTTGTAAGGCTAGCCGCTGAGGAGCTTGGCTTTCCGCTTATCATTAAAGAGCGCAGCGGCTCATTCGGCTTTCAGGTGCATTTGGCAAATAATCTTTCTGAGGCTGAAGAAATAGTAAAAAGCCTTGAATGGAAGCCGCTTATATTGCAGGAAATGATTAAGTCAAGCCGAGGCAGGGATATAAGAATAAATGTTGTCGACGGCAAGGTAGAGTCCGCCATGCTGAGATACAGCACTAACGGGGATTTCAGGTCTAACCTTACCCTTGGCGGCAAAGCCGAAAAATATGATTTAAATAAAGAACAGAAAAAGGCGGCGCTCGACGCAGTTAAGTCTTTGGGGCTTGATTTTGCGGGCGTGGATATGCTTTTTGGCGAAAGCGGCGAGCCTATTATTTGTGAGGTAAACTCCAACGCCCATTTTAAAACCACTCTGCAGTACACTGGCGTGAACATCGCGGAGAAGATTATAGAAATGATTGTTATAAGGATTTACGCTCATGACTAAGGGTTTGCTTATCTACGACAGAGAAGGCGCAAAGCGGAATAAAGTCTTTATAGACATGCTGATAGACAGATTCGGCAAAAGAGGCATAGAGCTTTGCCTTGTTATATTTGAGGAAATGTGCTTTGGGATAGACTCTGAAAAGCCCTTTGTTAGTTTAAAGGATGCGGATATTAAGGATTTCAGCTTTGCCGTTTGCAGATGCATAAATCCCCTGCTGTCACGCCATCTTGAGCTATTGGGGCTTAAAGTATTTAATAATTCCGAAATCTCAAGAATATGTAATAGTAAGAACATGACATATTCTGTAGCTTCTGAGCTCGGCATCCCCGTTCCCATCACTTATTTCGGAAAGAGAGGAACGGTTTTAGAGTTTAATGACAGCGACTTTCCTCTTATCGTAAAGTCCGATTCGGGTCACGGCGGCGCTGAGGTTTTTTGGGCGAACAATATGCATAAGCTGACCGATGCTGTAAAGCGGATTGACGCCGACTATGTTGTGCAAAAGCCCGTATCCGAGCTCGGCAAGGATTTGAGAATCTATGTTGTGGGCAAAACCATAGTCGGCGCGGTGCTCAGGACTTCAGAAAAGGATTTCAGAAGCAATTTCTCACTCGGCGGCTCGGCAAAACTCGTTACACCTCAGGATAATGAGCTGAAAATTGCAAAAAAGCTCATAGACCGCTTTGACTTCGGCATGGTTGGCATTGATATAATTTACGACAACGGCAAACCTCTCCTAAATGAAATTGAGGATGTTGTGGGCTCAAGAATGCTGTACGCAAGCTCCGACATTGATATTGCGGATTTGTACGCAGAGCATATAGCGAATACATTGGCTGTCAGCACTAATAAGGGGGATAATCTATGATAAAGTACCCGAGAGTAAAAAACGGCATTATAAGCCGCACTGAGGGCAATATTTTTTCATATCACGGCTGGGGTTCTGTTTGCAAGGCTACGAACGGAGAGCTGCTTGCGGTCTGCTCCGCGTTCAGAATGAAGCATGTCTGCCCATTCGGCAAAACCGCTCTTTACAGGAGCACGGACAACGGTCTTACTTGGTCAGCGCCGACTATCATTAACGATACCCTGCTTGACGACAGGGACGCGGGCATAATTTCCCTTGGCGGCGACAGGCTGCTTGTAACCTGGTTTATTCATCCTCCGATGGTCTATACAAGAAAATACCGCGAATCCATACTTAACGACTGCAATGAGCTGGAAAAGCCAATTACAGAGGCGCATTTAAACTACTGGGAGGCAAAATACACCGACCCGACTTTGGGCGGCTCATTTATAAGAATATCCGAGGATTTGGGCAGGACATGGGGCGAAACAATCAGGATACCCATATCCGCTCCCCACGGACCTACAATGAGGTCTGACGGCAGCCTGATTTACTTCGGCAAGGAGCTATACTCTTTCGGCGCGGAAAAAGAACATGCCCTTGCGGTCTATGTTTCTGACAATGAGGGCAAGAGATGGAAAAGACTATCTTATATCGAAAACCCCGAAGGCTTTAAGGGATGCCATGTTCATGAGCCGCATATAATTGAGCTTAAAGACGGCACGCATCTGGGAGCAATAAGAGTTGAGGGCGATGTGGTGCCCTATCGCTTTACGGTATATACAACCAAATCAAAAGACGGGGGCAAAACATGGTCGCCACTGAAGCCAACAGAAATTGAAGGCTCTCCCCCGCATTTGTTCCAGCATTCATCGGGAGCGGTTCTCCTTAGCGTCGGCCACAGAAGCAAGCCTTACGGTCAAAAGGTTTATGTAAGCTACGACGGCGGCGACAGCTTTGAGGATGTATATATCATAAGGGACGATGCCCCCGATGACGATCTGGGCTACCCCGCCACAATCGAGCTGGACGACGGCTCGCTGATTACCGTCTATTATCAGCGCTACCACAGCGACATTAAAACCTCCTTCCTCTACTCCAAATGGAGGCTGGATGATATAAGATAAAAAAAGGGAGCAGATTTAATCTGCTCCTTTATGTTATTTGCCTTCTCTTTTCTCTTTGAGCCTTGCCGCGACGGTGATGGGCAGACCAAAGAGATTGATAAAGCCTTCAGCGTCTTTTTGATTGTAGACATGGTCCTTATCAAAGGTTGCGACCTCTGCGTCATAGAGTGAGTAGGGAGAGGTTGTGCCCGCGTTAATGATGTTGCCCTTGTAGAGCTTGAGCATTACTTCGCCCGTTACGGTCTCCTGAGTCTTGTCAACAAAGGCCGCAAGGGCTTCTCTAAGTGGTGTGAACCACTGACCGTAGTAAACAAGCTCGGCATACTTTATTGCAATTTGCTCCTTAAAGTGGCTTGTTTCCCTATCAAGGCAAAGGCTTTCGAGAACCTTATGTGCGCGGTAAAGAATCGTGCCGCCGGGGGTCTCGTATACTCCCCTTGACTTCATTCCCACAAGGCGGTTTTCCACAAGGTCAACAAGACCGATGCCGTTCCTGCCGCCGATTTCGTTGCACTTTTCGATTAGCTCAACGGGTGACAGTCTCTCTCCGTTTACGCTGACGGGAACGCCTTTTTCAAAGCCGATTGTGATATACTCGGGCTTGTCGGGAGCCTGCTCGGGCGATACGCACATTTCAAGGAAGCCTTCCTTGTTGTACTGAGGCTCGTTAGCGGGGTCCTCAAGGTCAAGACCTTCGTGTGAAAGGTGCCAGATATTCTTATCCTTTGAATAGTTGGTCTCCCTGCTAATCTTTAAGGGAACATTGTGCTTTTCGGCGTATTCGATTTCTTCCTCGCGGGACTTGATATCCCAGATTCTCCACGGAGCGATTATCTTCATATCGGGAGCAAAGGCTTTAATTGTAAGCTCAAAACGAACCTGGTCGTTGCCCTTGCCTGTGCAGCCGTGGCAGATGGCGTCCGCGCCCTCTTTTTTTGCGATTTCGACAATTCTCTTTGCGATTATCGGGCGGGCAAAGGCTGTGCCGAGGAGATACTCTCCCTCATAAACAGCGCCCGCTTTAAGGGTGGGGAAGATATAATTTTCTACAAACTCCTGCTTTAAATCCTCTATATACAGCTTTGAGGCTCCGGTTTTAATTGCTTTTTCCTCAAGACCGTCAAGCTCGGAACCCTGGCCCACATCGGCGGAAACCGCTATAACCTCGCAGTTGTCATAGTTTTCTTTAAGCCAAGGGATTATAATTGAGGTGTCAAGACCGCCAGAGTAGGCAAGAACAACTTTTTTAATTTCTTTCTTCTCCATATTACCGCCCTCTATTATGTATTTGTTAAGAGCTGTGAGTACAGCTCTTAACTTATTTAGTCTTTAAAGAACTCATAGAATGCTCTGTATGCAGCGTAAAGGTCAAGCTTTGAGACAATCTCATAGGGTGAATGCATTGAAAGTACGGGTACGCCGACATCCACAACATCAATGTCGAGGTTAGCAACATACTTGGCAACCGTTCCGCCGCCGCCCTCGTCTACCTTGCCAAGCTCGCCGGTCTGCCAGGGGATTCCCGCTCTTTCAAACAGGGAGATTACCTTGCCCATGAACTCGGCTGATGCGTCTGATGTGCCGCCCTTGCCTCTTGAGCCCGTGTACTTTGTGAGAACCACTCCCCTGTTCAGGTACGCGGAATTGTTGCGCTCCATAACCTCGGGGTAAGTCGGGTCAAAGCCTGCGTTTACATCGGCTGAGAGACACTCAGACTTGGAAAGGACTCTGTAGCCGGGGACACCCTCCATAGCGGCAAGGTCGTAGATAAAGTATTTAAGATACGCGGAATTAAGGCCCGTATTGCCGTCGCTGCCTGTTTCTTCTTTGTCGGTAAGGACAGTCATGATAGTATGCTCGGGCTCCTTTGAGTCAAGGATAGCCATAAGCGCGGGATATGCGCAGACTCTGTCGTCATGACCGTAGGCGCCAATCATACTGCGGTCAAATCCGATGTCGGAGGGGTCAAACGCAGGGACAATTTCGAGCTCCGCGCGTCTGAAATCAACCTCAGTGATTCCGTACTTTTCGTTGAGGATTTTCATAATATTGAGTTTTACGGCGTCGCCGCCCTCTGCGTCTTTAAGGGGCAGGCTGCCAACTACAATGTTCAAATCCTCACCCTTTATAGCCTCGCCCAGTTTTTTCTGGGACTGAGCCTGACCAAGATGGGGCAGAAGGTCTGTTATTACAAACTTTGGCTCGCCCTCTGCCTCGCCTATTGTTATCTCAACCTTTTCTCCGTTTGCCTTAATGACTACGCCGTGCAGAGAAAGTGGTATTGCGGTCCACTGATATTTTTTGATTCCGCCGTAATAGTGGGTTTTGAAAAGCGCAAGCTCGCTGTCTTCATACAACGGATTGGGCTTTAAGTCAATTCTGGGAGAATCGATGTGAGCGGCGCTGATTCTGACGCCCTCTTTGATGCTCTTTTTGCCGATGACGGCGAGAATGACCGCCTTGCCTCTGTTGTTGTATATGACCTTATCGCCGGGCTTGTACTTTTTGTCGGGCACAAAAGGCTCAAAACCCTTTTCGTATGCCATCTTTTCTATTTCCTTAACAGCCTCGCGCTCGGTCTTTGCCTTTTTCATAAAGGACATATATCCTTTGCTGAATTCAAAGGCTTTATTTATTTCATCATCGCTTACTACCTTTGCCATGTGCTTGTTTTGAACCAGCAATTCTTCTCTCAGCTTGTCTGCAGCTGATTTTTCTTTAGACATACAGAGCCTCCGTTCTTTTAAAATTCATATATTTTCTTATATCTTTCGTAGGCAGACATAACTTTATTCACATAGTGCCTTGTTTGTGGAATCGGGATTTCGGGTATTGTTTTACCGTCGGGGGAAATGGCTGAGTCTCTGAGCCATGAGTTTACCTTGCCGCGGCCTGCGTGATATGCCGCAATGGCGGTTTCAAGCTCGCCGAATTCCTCAAGCAGCATATTAAGGAAGAAAGTACCGTACTTAATTGAGGTTTCGGGGTCGAAAAGCATCTCGGTATCAAGCTTTTCGCCCGTTTTTGTCTGGAGCCATTTAAAGGTGTCGGGGGTCATCTGCATAAGACCCCTTGCGCCCGCGTAGGAAACCGCGCTGGCGTTAAAGCTGCTTTCGGTTCTGATTACCGCATAAATAAGGGCTTTGTCGACTCCGTAATCCGCTGCATATTTTTCCACTAATTCTGTATGTTTAAGCGGATATTCTCTCATCTGACGCCTATTATACCACCATGGATAAAGGATTGCAATAAGCAAAGCAAGAATAATTATGCATAATAATGCATAAACATAGAGCATTTTTTTATTTTTTATTGTTAATATCTTCATTTCATCACCTAAAGCGCTGTTTTAAATACCGAGATATTTAAACAGCGGCTGAAGCTCATAGTTTATATCGTAGGGTTCGTGGTTTCTGATTACGAAATCCGCCCTTTCGGTATAGTAGCTTTCTTCCTTTTGAACATTCATTTTTAGCTCTATCGCTTTTTCATCAAGGTTGTCCCTTGCGGCTACCCTCTTTTTGCGCTCTTCTTTGGGGGCGACAACGGCGACGCTTGCGCTGCACAGCATATTTGCGCCGCTTTCAAAAAGAAGAGCCGCCTCTATTACCGCGTTCTTGCCTTCCTTTATCGCTTTCGTGGCGCGGCTGAGAGCTACTTTAAGAATCTCTGGGTGGGTTATGGAATTAAGTTTCAGCTGATTTTCTTTTGAAGAAAATGCGACCTCGGCAAGCCTAGGCCTGTTAAGGCTGCCGTCTTCATTCAGAATATCATTGCCAAATTCCTTTGCCAGTACGGATAGAACTGGTGAACCCGGCTCGACAATTTCACGGGCGATTTTGTCGCAGTCAACTATGACGCAGCCCTTTTCGCTCAAAATGCGGGCAACCGTACTCTTTCCCGCTCCTATTGGACCCGTAAGACCTATTATCTTTGCCATAAAAAACCTGCCTGTAAAGCTTTCTCTAAATCCACCACATTAAAGCCTGCCGCCCTGAAAAGTCTGTTGCAGACGGCAAGGCCTACGCCCTCCTTTGAAGGACAGCGGGCGAAAACTCTTTTCGCTCCCATATCGTCAAGCTGCCTTAAAGCGCCGTAGAGCCTTTGAGCCTGAGCGAGGCTGTCGTTTTCAGCTCCGTAGCTTACGGCATTAATGGGGAGCTTATCCTCCTCGCCGTCAAAGCAAAGGGCGAAATCGCCATCTTTACGCTCATTGTTTATATAGTCAAGGTATTCTTTAAAGCTGCCTTTCAGAACAATGACCTGTGCTTTGGGGGAATAGTGGCGATATTTCATGCCGGGAGAAGAAACCTTTGCGTCTTCCGCAAGGGGCTTCAATACGCTCTCGTCAATCTCCACCGCTCCCACGACGGATTTTATATCCTCCGCCGTAACGGCACCCGGGCGGAGAATTTTCGGAACATCGCCCGTTAAACTCAGAACGGTGGACTCTACCCCGAATCTGCAATCTCCCCCGTCGATAATAAGCTCTATTCTGCCCGTCATGTCGTCTATAACATGCTCCGCGCTTGTGGGGCTTGGAAAGCCCGAAATATTTGCTGAGGGCGCCGCTAAAGGCAGTTTAGACTCTCTTATGACATCGAGGGCGATTTTACTGTCAGGCATCCTAATCGCCACTGTGGAGAGCCCTGCGCTGACCTCTTTCGCAACCTTGCCGTTGCTTTTGAGAATCATTGTAAAGGGACCCGGCCAGAATTTTTCGGCAAGGAGTTTTGCCTCAATGGGCACATCGTCGCTCAGTTTATAAACATCCTCAAAGTCAGCAATGTGGACTATAAGGGGATTATCCTGCGGTCTGCCCTTTGCATCAAAGATTTTTCTTACAGCCTCGCCGCTCAGAGCGTTAGCGAATAGACCGTAAACGGTTTCAGTGGGAAGAGCGGCAACTGAGCCTCTTTTTACGGTTTCTGCCGCCTTTTCTATTATTCTTTTATATTCAGCGTCGGAAACATTTATGGCGCTTAAAACCTCTGTTTTTAGCATTATGATTCCTCTAATTTTCCTGCATTTGCAGTTTTTCAGCGGTGTCGGCGGTGATAAGGGCGTCGATTAATTCATCAAGGTCGCCGTTAAGAACCTCCTCAAGACGGTAGAGAGTAAGACCGATTCTGTGGTCGCTTACCCTGCCCTGAGGATAGTTGTAGGTTCTGATTCTTTCGCTTCTGTCGCCCGTGCCGACCTGAGTTTTTCTCTGACCTGCGATTTCCTCGGTCTGCTTTCTTCTCTCCTCCTCAAGAATCCTTGAGCGGAGAATCCTCATTGCCTTTTCTCTGTTCTTATGCTGGCTTCTTTCGTCCTGACACTCAACTACGGTGCCTGTGGGAATATGGGTAATCCTTATTGCGGATTCGGTCTTGTTAACATGCTGACCACCTGCGCCGCTTGACCTGAAGGTGTCAATCTGAAGGTCGGCGGGGTTAATCTCTATGTCAACTTCCTCAGCCTCGGGCAGAACTGCTACGGTAACGGTTGAGGTATGGATACGGCCCTGAGATTCGGTCTCGGGAACTCTTTGGACCCTGTGGACGCCGCTTTCAAACTTAAAGCGGGAATATGCGCCCTCGCCGCTGACCATGAATATTATTTCCTTGTAACCGCCAAGACCTGTTTCGTTGGCGTTGAGGACCTCGATTTTGAAACCCTTAGCCTCGGCATACATGGAGTACATTCTGAAAAGAACACCCGCAAAGAGAGCGCTCTCCTCGCCGCCAGCGCCGCCTCTGATTTCCACGATAACATTTTTGTCATCGTTGGGGTCTTTGGGCAAGAGAAGAATCTTTAATTCTTCATTGCAGCGCTCAAGAGCTTCTTTGGAGTTTTTATACTCCTCCTCCACCATCTCGCGGAAATCCTTGTCAAGACCTTTGCTTTGCAGCAGTTCTGCCGCTTCGTCAAAGGTCTTTTTGTATTCCTTATACTCTCTGTATTTTTCAACTATGGGTAAAAGCTGCTTTCTTTCCTTCATCAGCTTTGTATATTGCTCAATGTCCGTCGCGATATCGGGACTGCAGAGCTTTTCGTCCAATTCTTCAAATCGCTTTTCAACATTCTCAAGCCTGTCAAGCATAAATTATCTCCTGCTTCATAGTATTTTACTGTCATATTATTTCTTATCTTTAGCAAAACTTAGCTGAGGTTAGCCCGGATTTATTGTATCCTGCGCTTTTATTATCTGCTTTACCGCCTTTTCTGCCTTGGAGCGCGGTATCATAAACTCCCTGCTGCAGCTAAGGCACTTTAGCTTAAAGTCCATCCCGATTCTGAGAACATAAAAACTATTGCCTCCGCAGGGATGATTCTTTTTAAGCACAAGCGTATCCCCGACTTTTATGTCCATTTTTCCTCCAAATGCGAAATGTTTTAGCAATAATTTCATTCAGATATTGTATCATACTTTTCCACTAAGATAAATACTTATTAATTAATGTATAAAGTTTTTGTCTGAGCTAAATCAAGGGACTTACCATCTGTTGAAGGGACGGTTACAAATATGAGAAAATACTTGCCCGAAGGCAGCCTTATCAATACTGCTGAAAACAAGGCGGCTATGGAAAACGAAGAAGCATTAAAAAGAGCTATGCTCTCGGGAACTATTTTAGAAGCAAGAGCTGTGCTTTGTGACAAGGAACACAACCTGCATGTTAACTTGGGATGCATGAGAGGCATTATTCCCAGAAAAGAGGCTGCGCTCGGCATTGAGGAGGGCACAGTAAGGGATATTGCCATTATCTCAAGGGTAAACAAGCCCGTTATGTTTAAGGTACTTGAGATTGAGGAGAACAGCTTTGGCACTAAAACGGCTATTTTAAGCCGCCGAGTGGTTCAGGAGGAGTTTAAGGAATACTACACCAAAGAATGGTCCGTAGGCGATATAATCGACGCCAAGGTTACTCATATGGAGAGCTTCGGCGCCTTTTGCGATATAGGTGCGGGAATCAGCGCGCTGATGCCCGTTGACAGCATATCGGTATCAAGAATTCCCCACCCGAATGTAAGGTTCTCGGTAAATCAAAACATAAAGGCGATTATCAAGAGCTTTGACAGTGAAGGCAGGGTGAATCTCTCCCACAAAGAGCTGCTTGGAACATGGCTTGAAAACGCCTCCATGTTCTCTGTGGGAGAAACGGTGCCGGGAATTATAAGGTCAGTTGAAAACTACGGCATTTTCATTGAGCTTACGCCAAACCTCGCTGGGCTTGCCGAGTATACGGAGGGCGTAAAAGAGGGCGAATGGGCAAGCGTCTTTATAAAAAGCATTATCCCCGAAAAAATGAAAATTAAGCTGATTATAGTTGACAGCTTTGAGGCTGACTATCCTCCCTTGCCGATTAAATACTTCTACACAGAAGATAAAATAAAGCACTTTTTATACTCCCCGCCCGGCTGCGAAAAGGTTATTGAAACATATTTTGAGTAGTCTACATAAATTAAACCCCATTTTCCTTTTGGAGAATGGGGTTCATTTTTAATAATCATCAGGCAGGTCAATGGTGCCGTACTGAGCTTCGTATTCGGCAATCCTCTTTTTTATAAGCTGTTCAAGCTCTTTGTTTTTGGTTCTGCCTTCGCTGCCTGCAATATATCCAAGCTTATACAGCA
The DNA here is from genome assembly GCA_001512765.1 of Clostridiales bacterium DTU053. GTDB lineage: Bacteria > Bacillota > Clostridia > Oscillospirales > Acutalibacteraceae > DTU053. The sequence continues at coordinate 28,121 of LFSO01000049.1, read as the reverse complement.
AGGAACGATTAACTCTTAAAGTATATCGCGCAAGATTATTGCTCATCTAATGTCAACCTCCCGTAAAAGAAGTATTGACATTAGTTTGCCTTCATATAACCGAAAAACATAAGGTAATAATTTCATAAAATCCTTTATTCGACGCCCGACTCTACCTCGGTATCTGTTTGCTCCGATGAGGTCGGGTCATCAGTATCGGTCGTTTCTGCGCTAATGTCAGACGCAGAGGGTTCAGTGTAAAACTCGTTTTCAAAGTTTAAAGCGGTTGTCGGCTCAGGCTCTTTTTTTGAAAGCATCATGGCGGTGGAAATAAGGACGAAAGAAACGCAGAACACAAGCACAGCCCCGACCGCAAGCAGCCATTTTGCCCGAAGGCTCATCGGTTCTTTTCTTAAAAAGTCGTTGTCCCTAAAGCCTTCTTCATTTACGGCGGGCGGGAAAAATTTTGAAAACCGATAAAAGCCTTTGGTATGAGATGCTTTCGGAGCTTTGATTTCGATTAAGCTGTCTATACTTTCTTTTACTTTATCCTTTTTATCTTTGCCCATTGAACATCTCCGTCAGTTTAATCAGAAGCCGCGGCCGCCACCGCCGTGGGAGCGTCCCGCCGATGAAGTATGAGATATGGAGCCGCCAAAGCTCATGCCCGTGCCAGTGCCCTTATGGGATGACCCGCCTTTGCTGTCTGTGTGCGTCTTAATCGGCGTTGTTACCACATGGCGTCCCACAAGCACATCGGACTGATGCCTTATATTGAGCCTCGCTCTGTGCATATTAGCGTCGCCCGACTTGCCGATGGTTTTATAGCTTACAAAAGTATAGATAACGATTGCGCCAAATGTAATAAGAGCGGCAAAGAATGCTGCGATAATGAAATCGAGCCTTATGCCTAAGAAATATTGGTCTTTTAAAGTGGGGTTTCTCGGAACAATTAAATCTTCATCGAAATCAGGAAAACCCGGATAGTATCCATAGTCCTCTTTAGGTCTTTCAACATCTATAGAGCCTGAGATTATGCCTATGGAGATATCTACAAAGCTTTCGGCGGCCTCATAAAAGCTGCCGTTTTTTGCGTAAAACTGAGCAGAGTCAAGGAGATAATCAAGATTATCGCCGCTGATTTTGTCAATAAAGGTACCTGTGGTGGATACCCAAAGCTCACGATTGTCCATATCTATAAGAAATAAGGCGCTGTCAGCAGGAAAACCTTTTTTATCTATCAGCTCGTCGTGGTAATCGTCCGCATAATCCATGGCGGTTTTGCCTTTAGCGTCATTGATTGTCAGGATGAAAAGATACGGCGCATCATCCGCGGAATTCTTAATAGCTTCATTCAGGATGTTTATCTCCGAATTGCTAAAAAGTCCCGCATTGTCAACAACATAGGAATCTAAGGTATCGGCAAATGAAAGTATTGAGAAATTCAGGATAACAACCAAAGCCAAACTCAGAGTAATAATTAAAAATTTGATATTGTTACGGGCTTTGTTTTTCATGCGGCAAATCCTCCGTAAATCAGGATTGCTGCCAATACAGCAAGCGCCGATACCGCCGCTGTGGTAAACAGCTTCAGCTTGTCAACAGGCAGCTCGCCGTAGAGCTTGCCCGTCTGACCGTTTATGGCGTAGCGGTACAGCTTTCCCCTGTAATTGTAGGTCATGACCCAAAGGGGGAAGAGGAAATACTCCCAGTGGTCCTTCAAGTCGTTTATCTTCATTTCAAAGGAGGTGATTGCGCCGCCTGCGTTTATTGAGCCCTTGAATTGGTTTTCGGCTATATCTCTCAGCTTTTTCTCAATCTCGCCATAGAGGTCGGCTTTGCCAAGCTGCCTTTTCTCCGCCTGAAAGCCCGAAAGATACATCATCGCGAAATCTACAGATTTTGACTCATCAAAGGGGCAGACATATTTAAGAAGGTTCCTGTCGCCGTCTTTATAGGCGGAAACGGCTATTCCCTCAACATCAAGGTCGCCTTTTCTTTCATGACGATAGTCGGAGATTTCGGTGTATTGGAAATTGCCAGCGATCCATGTTCTTGTTGTTTTGGATTTTGCGGTCGCTTGGCCGAATATCTTTGCGTCAACAATGTAATAAGGGTAATACACGCCCGTAACGCTCTCAAAGGTGCCTTCTGTCAGGAACTCCTTGGGGAGCATTCTTTTTTTGGCGCAAAAGTCCTTAAATCGCTTAATCGCTTCATCCTTAGAGATGGCAAAGGGAATAAGCCTGTCGGGTCTGAACTCTCGGCTCAGCTTGCCTGAAAGAATAACGGGGTTATGGCAGTAATAACACTGAGTCGCCGCTGTGCTCTCGGCTGTGATTATCTCCGCGCCGCAGCTCGGGCAGGAGTATGTGACCGCTTCTTTTTCAAAAAGCTCGGCATCTTCTGTTATTTGAGTTTTAGGCGCGGCAGAAACCGTTTCCGCTGCGCCTGAGTTGCCTGCTTCAACTTCACTTTTATTAAAGCGGGACTGACAAAAATCGCAATAAAAATCATTTTCGCGCGGTCTGAATACAAGCGGACCGTCGCAGTTAGGGCATTTATATGAAACTACTGCCATGATATCCCCCTATTGAAATGACGCTATGAATTCTGTTCGTTAGGTTTGCCGCAGTTGGGGCAGAATTTGATTTTCTGCGCGATACCCTTTACCTCATAGCCGCAGTTTGAGCATTTGAAGTCGTTAGTCGGTCTCGGCTTGCCGCAGTTAATGCAGAAGTTGCCGCCGTTCTCAGTGCCGCATGAGCAAACCCAGCCGCCTCCGTTCGGGCGCGCTTTGCCGCAGTTCTGGCAGAACTTGCCCTCGTTTTCTGCTTTGCATTCGGGGCAAATCCACATATTCGCGCTCTTTGCGCTTTCTCTTTCCATCTGAGCCTGATTGGAACGGGATGCCTCACCCACAAAACCGCCTCCTGCCTGCATACCGATGCCTACGCCCAAGAAGCCTGCCATTGCGCCGGACTGGTTGGAGCCCGCAGCCTCGATACCCCTTGCAACGGAGCCCTGAACAAAGCCCTCTCTGATTGTGGGATCTGACATCATTGCGCCGCGGTTCCTCATGTTGATGAGCTTCATGGACTCCTCGTCATAGCTGATTGAAGCTATGCCCACAGACTGGACCTCAAAGCCTCTGGTTGCCTTCCAGTCCTTATCAAGAACCTCGCTCATGTACTTGCTGATTTCCATGCTCTTAGATGTGACATAGGAAATCTTTTGACCCTCGGCGGACATTCTGTTGATGGCAGCCTGGAACGCGGTAAGGAACTCGGAGAGATACTGCTCGTTAATATCCTGAATATCGACCCTGTCTTTATTTCTCGGAATAGCCTCATAGAAGAACTTTATGGGGTCGGTTATGCGTATGGAATATGTTCCGTGTGCTCTGAGGAAAAGCTCGGAATTGTAGAAAGTGTCAAAATAGTTAATGGGGTTCTTTGTGCCGAACTTAATGCCTTTAATCTCCTGCAGATTTATAAAGTAAACAACCTGCGCGGAGGGCTGTGTTCCGCCGTATTCTACTCTTCTGAAGGTTTCCTTTACGCTTTCTGAAAGCTCGCCGTTGAAAAGCGACGGAAGTGTGGAATTGTCAACCCTGTAATAGCCCTCCTCGGCTGTATAGTCCACAACCTTGCCGCCCTCAAGGAGCATCATAAACTGATTGGGATAGACATGGATTATGGAGCCGTTTGATACGGCTTTGGGCTCGCCTTTAATATTTCTGTTGCGCTTTGAATCTCTGCGGACAGCGACGCCTTTTGTCATAACCGTATTGTCGCCCATATTGTCGGCTTCAAACACCTCAAGCCAAGAATCCGCAAGCCCTCCGCCGATTGCGCTTGTCAAGACTTTAATTATACCCATGACAACACCTCATAAAAATAGTATTTATTTTG
>LFSO01000049.1:0-24105 GCA_001512765.1 Clostridiales bacterium DTU053 | reverse complement strand
AGAAGCTGACAGATACTCTGCTCTCCCCTGTCAGCTCAAAGCTGTACCAGTCGGTATCAAAGTCGATTCCGATTTCAACAAGGGAGCCTCTGTAATCCCTGTTAACGCTTATGGGATTTGCCTTTGCCATTGTATCGTTTTTCTCAGCTTCCCAATAATAGGTGGCGTCAAAATCTAAGGAAATTGTGTACGGGGCGGTATTGAGGGTTCTGTTTTCGGAGTCGATAACCACATAATACTCGCCCGCTGCAAGTCCGATTCTGGGGGACTCTATTTTTGCGGTGCTGAGCTTTGCGACAGCGGAATACAGAACCTCGCCGTCTTTATTTATGAGCGTGATATTCCAGCCGTCTTTCTGGTCGTTTATTGGCTCCTTTTCAAAGAGCAGAGCAACTGAACCGTCCATGGGCAGAGTCACTTTAAAGAAGTCCTTGTCGGTTCTGCGGCTTCTTTCGGAAATTGAGCCCTTATACTGCTTGCCCGTTTCAATGGGCATCGCGGTTTCAATACTGTCGTTATATTCGCTCTCAGCAAGATTTGACTGCTCAAAGCTTACGGTTAAAGTGTACTCTGCTTCGGAGTGAATATGCTGAGAAATATTTACAAAATAGTAGCCCTCGTCAAGACCGATAAGACCGCTTCTGACAAGCGTGTCGTTGAAATTGGATTTTGCGTAGTAAAGCTCATTCTCCCACTGGTCATAGAGATAGATTTTCCATCCGACCTGGGGGAGCTTTAAATCCTCATGCTCAAAGGAGATTCTCACAAAGCCCTTTTTGTCGACCCTGAACATAAACCAGTCGGAGTCGGGCTGCTCGCCCTCATTCATAACTCCCTTAATGGGCTTATTGAGGGTTATTTCGTTATATCTTGTAATGGTGTCGTTATAGCCTGCCTCATAATCAAAGGTGGCTGTGAAATCTGCTTTTATGTAAAACTCAGTCGGAGAAAAAGCCGTACCCGAGCTTACAACTATAATGTAATTTCCGGGGTAAACGCCGATTTTTTCGGATGTTGCGACATCTGTATCCTTTAAAGTGGAGCTTACTCTGCCGAGGGGGCGGTATTTAATCTCGCCGCCAATGCCCGTGGAGTTATACTCCTCATAAAGCACCGCGTTCCATGCGTTTGCGGGCGCGCTGGGGAGGCTGTGCGAAAGCTCCAGCACAATATATCCTCTCTGGCTGATTTCCAGGCTGTAAACCATATTGTCCGACTTGGAAGCCAGCATGCCCTTGATTTTGTTGCCCGTCTTAATGGGCAGCGGGGCGCTGAAATTTGCGATGGAAGAGCCTACCTTTTGAATGGGAGTAAGTACGGGATTTGAAGTATTATCTGAATTTGAAGAATCGGTGTTTACAAAAGGCGCAGTGCTTTTTGCAATGCTTTCCGTCTTTTGAGTAGCCGCGACCGTTGCTGACCCTACCAGCGTATCGGTAAGCTCAGCGGGCTTCGACAAATCAAGAAAAGCGTCTTCGATATTTAAAACTGGCGCGGAATTTGAAAATGCGCGGCTTTCAGCGCCGTAAAATGCGGCAAAATTAAAGCTGCCCACAGCCGTAATAAGTAAAACAGCCGCAGATAGAACCTTTAACATTCTTTTGAATTTTGATATGTAAGCCTTTTGCATTTTACAAATCCTCTTGCAATAAACTCGAATACATTTCGACAAATTAAGTTTATCACAGTTTATTTCTTCGTTCAATATTTACAGTGAATGCGTTTTATAAATTTTTTGCCATTAGTGTTAAAACCTGCAACAAAAAACTTGCCCCTATCGGAGCAAGTTTCTTTATTAAATACTGAATTCGTGGAATGTTATATAGTTGCTGTCGTGGAAGTTAGCGCACTTATTAAAGGCGGTTCTGCTAACTACTATCAGCTTATCGCCCTCAATAAAAGCGGTGGGATATTGAAAGGCTGTAAAATCGGATGAAAGGTGGCTGTAATTAATTAAATCCTTAACTATGGTCCAGTGAATCAAATCGTCTGAATGGGCAAGGGAGAGGACATTGCGCCGCGGTGCGCGGTTGCCGCATGCAAAGTAACCCTTTTCTGTTTTCATTATCTCAAACTTTGTATGGGCAAATGGGAAATCAATAAATGACACAAATTCGGGAGCCTTTTCGGGGTTTTGTTCATCTGCTTTCAGCATTAAAGCCTTTCCTTCGGCGTATCTGAGGATATTCACAATGCCGCCGTAGGGGGTTTCAACAATATTGCCCTCTATCGCTGCTGGGCAGTGGCCTTTAAGCGCGCCCTCCCAGTTAAGGTCAAAAATCGCCGGGGCAGAGATTGTCCAGTTTTCCGCCTTTAAAAGGTCGGCGTTTTCGTCAATGGAAATGACGACATTGGCGTATCTTTTTTTATGCCAGCAGCCGTACTCCACAGCGGAGTAAAGCCTGCCTCTAATATTTACAACGGGTACGGGCGCCTTGTGAAAACCGCTCTCCTCGCAGTGTGATGAGCCTCTTGCAAGGACCGTCGGGGCTGTCCAGGTCCTGCCCAAATCATCGGAGCGTCCGATAAGCAAATCGCCGTATTCCGTAGAGGTAGAGAGCATATATAAAGCTCCCTTGTGGACAAATAATCTTCCCCAAAAGCAGGGCATTAACTCCGCAATATTGCTCCATGTTTTTCCGTTGTCATCGGAGCGGAAAATAAGGCTTAAATTCTGCGGCGCTCTGGATTTAAAAAGGTCGCAGGAGGCTATGAGGGTGCTTGGCCCAACCCTAACGATTGACGGGCTGCAAAGGTACCTGCCCGAAAACTCGTATGCGGAATCTTCTGGGTGAAGATAGTTTATAACATTTCCCGGGACATAGCCTGTTTCAAAAAGTCTTACGCTGCTTTTCCTGCCCAGCTTGTCCTGAACATAAAACTCATATTCTGCGCCTTGTTCAAGAGAAGTCAACTCAACCCTGCTTGCGTCAATGTTTTGTTCCTTAAACTCCCCTTCTCCCCTTTTTCTGTAGAAAACTTTTGCGCCGTTCTCCCCCGCGCCGCTTTGCCACTGGAATGTGAGGGCGTTTTCGGAGGGTGCAAGCATGGAGATATAAGGCTCGCCTTTTCTATAGATTTCATTATAGGGAACATAAGGGTGATAGTCCCAGCCTGTAATGCCATTCATGATTTTCCTTACCTTTCTGTTAGAAACCGTCTGTAAAGAAGGTATTTCTCTTTGGGAATGCCTTTAAAAAGTCCTCATTCTCGTTTACGACTTCAATATGCGAGTCATATGACAGCGCCTCAAATCCGCCGCTGACGCCGCCGACAATATATCGGGAAATTGCGATTGAATCCATAATAAAATCGGGCTTTCCGCTTTCTGAAACGCTGATTTCCGCTGCGGAGTTTTCGTATTTTACGCTGTAGACGCCCTTAGTAATCTCGTCGGTGCTCTCAAATACAAAGCTGCCTTTTTCTTTTGGATAGACATTCAGCTCCAGCACCTTTTTAAGGTTAAAGACTCTGACCGAACCGTTGTTTATTAGCTTTCTCGTTACCATGGAGAGGTTTGTCAGCAGCGGATAAATAGGAGTGTCTTGGGGCAGGTTGTGGAATACAATCGTCTTGTAATTGCCGTCAAATACTCTTAAAAAGCCCAAGATGCCCAGCATTCCTTCTTTATCTATAAAGCCGATTTCCTGAACGATTACTTTGCTTTCGGCTCTGTTGAACTCGCAGTTTACATATGCCTTAAACTCGCCCTTGTCATTCTTCCAAAGGTATGTAAACTTTAAGTCCTTGGGGTAGTTGGTATTGAAATACTTATCGCTGTTTCTCATAAAAGCAAGGCTGTATTTTCTCGCTATCTTATTGTAGAGCTCATAGAGAGCCTCGCTTTGAGAGCCGTCGTAGAGCACCGCGCCGGAGCATCTGGGAATCTGCTCAAGGCATCTGAAATCCGCTTCCAGATACATTTTGTTTGAGATTGCCGAGTATCCGAACTTTTGATAATACTCCTCGGAGAAGGGGTAAAGGATTGAAATATCCCAGCCCTGCTTCGGAGCATCCTCAAAAAGGTAATTAAACATGGCTCTTACGGCTCCGCCGCGTCTGAATTCAGGCTTTGAGGCAACTCCGCCCACGCCCGCGCAGCCCAAAGTTCCTTTGCCGAAATAATTCTTATAATCGTACACCTCAAGACAAGCCATCATAACGCCTTCATCGTTAAAGGCGCCCAGCATATAATCGTGTTCCAGTTTTTCAACTTTTTCAGGGTCAAAGGCGTAAATAAACGCTGAGGACGCTACGCTTTCCTGTGCCAGTGCGTCGCTGTCGGTAAGTCTTCTAACTATCATAGTCCACTCCCAAATTCTGTAATAGTTATTTATATCATTATATCAAAGCGGGATTAAACTTCAAACAATAATTTTAAAGGGCATAAAAAGACCCCAATTGCATGGGTGCAATTGGGGTGTTATATTACTCAGCTATCTTAATCTGATTGCCGATTACAGCGCTGCCCTCGGGGAAGGCGTTGTTTGCAAGCATTTCATTAAGGTCAAGGGCGCCTGCTTTTCTGTCAACGCCGATTTGGACACCGGCGAAAGTATTGTTTGTGAAAATTGCTTTTGCGTCATTTGTGACGGGTGCTATGAAGTTTACACCGTAGCTGATAAGCTCGGGACTTGCGTTCGTAGCGTCGACCACATTGTTCTCATAGACAACCTCGGGTGCTGCGCCTGTGTTCCAAGCTCCGCCAACGCCGAAGGACTGAATGAGGAAGCTCTCCCATCTTACATAGGTTGTGGGCGGTGTGGTCATGTTTTCAGGAACGGCCACTGCGTTGATAACATTATTCTTGTACTCCCACTTGCCGGAGCCAAGATATGCTGTGTTGTGCCAGAAGCCAAGCACGAAGGTGTTGACTATGTTGTTCTCAACAAGTCCGCCGCCTGCGTTGTGGTAGGGCTGAATGATGATGCCGGAAGCGTTGTCAACCACATTGCCTCTGATTGTGCAGGAAACGCCCTGGAGCTGAACATTGTAGTATGAGGACGGAGAATCTTTAAAAAGGTTGTTCTCAAGAAGGAGATTGTTTACATACTCTGAGTGATAGTCCCAAGTGCCGTTACTATAATTGTAAACGGCGCTGGAAACATAGAGCTGAACATAGTTAAATCCGTCGAAGACATTATTTTTAATCTGCAAATCGGAACCGTGTGCATACATTGCTCTGACAAGCTGAGAGGGCGATGCGTAGCCGCCGTCGTAGAAATAGAAACCGTCGAAAACAACGCCGGAAGCGCTGTTGTTAACAAGAGTTACGGATGAGCCTGTAATGTGGCTCTCGTCAAATGTAAGAACAGTCTCAGCGCCGCGCTGAGTGTTGGCGGAAATGCCTGCGTTTGCTCCAAGGAAGGAAACTCTCTTGCTGATTACAAGTCGTTCTTTGTAAACTCCGGGAGCGACAGCAATAACCTGACCTTCCTCAGCATCAAGATATGCATCATAAATGCTTTCATTTTCTTTTACAACGATGTCGCCGACAACGATGTGCTTAGCAGCGGTTTTGCCGCCGTCCTCTGTTGTGGCTGTAATTGTTGCTGTGCCTGTTCCAACGGCTGTTACAACGCCGTTTTCGTCAACGGTTGCGACGCTCTCGTCGCTGGAAGAATATGTAACATTCTTATTAGTTGCTTTCTCGGGAAGAATGGTGGGAACAAGTCTCTCTGTGTCCCCGACTTTAAGTACGGTAGCTTCATTCGGGAAGCTGATGGAATCAACTTTTACTTTTGTTATATCTTTAACTGAACCTAAGAAGTTCCTTATTTCCTCAATTACCTTTTTGACGCCGTTAATGAACCTCTCTATAAGCTCTTTGAACCTAAGAAGGATATCAACCATCTCTTCATCTTTCTGAACTTCAGTTGCTGTGCCTTCAGTAGTGGGCTCATCTGCGAATGCAGCTAAACTCATAACCGAAAAAGACATTACAATTGTCAAAATAATAGCAATTAATTTATAAAACTTTTTCATTTCTTTCATCTCCTTGTCTTTTTCTGAGATAGACAAGATTATATATAAAACTGCGTTTTTTCGCAACTATAATTTTCTTGATTTATCAGTGCCCTTATTGACTTTTCGTCAATAATCGACACACAAAGTTTATAATATATTTAAGGTTCACAAAAATTTAAAGCTATTTAATAAATTCAACAAACTATTGCAAAAACTTTTGCTGTCTTTATGATAACGCAGGTTATAAAAAAAGAAAATAATAAAATTTTTCCAATTATTAATCTAAAATTTAGGCAAACAAAAAAGCGGTTCATTACGAACCGCTTAATTTGTTTTAGATTTAATTAATCACCGACTTCGATAACAACGCCGGAGCCAACTGTACGGCCGCCTTCACGGATAGCGAAGCGGAGACCTTCCTCGATAGCGATGGGTGAAATAAGCTCAACGCTCATAACGACGTTGTCACCAGGCATGCACATTTCAACGCCTTCGGGGAGCTGAATTACGCCGGTAACATCAGTTGTTCTGAAATAGAACTGGGGACGATAGTTGGAGAAGAAGGGCTTATGACGGCCGCCTTCATCCTTGGTAAGAACGTAAACCTGACCCTTGAACTTGGTGTGAGGCTTAATGGAGCCGGGCTTTGCAAGAACTTGTCCGCGCTCGATTTCGTTTCTCTGAACACCGCGGAGGAGTGCGCCGATGTTGTCGCCAGCCTCTGCATAGTCAAGGATCTTACGGAACATTTCGATACCGGTAACAACAACTTTTCTGCTCTCATCAGCAAGACCAACGATCTCAACTTCCTCACCGGTCTTGAGCTGTCCGCGCTCAACTCTACCTGTAGCAACTGTGCCGCGGCCTGTGATTGTGAAGACGTCTTCAACAGGCATAAGGAAGGGCATGTCGGATTTACGGTCAGGTGTCGGGATATAGCTGTCAACAGCGTCCATAAGCTCATAGATGGGCTTGAGCTCGGGAGCGTTGGGGTCATTGCCGTTGTACTCAAGAGCCTGGAGAGCTGAACCTCTGATGATGGGTGTATCATCGCCGGGGAACTCATAAGCGTCGAGAGTCTCACGGATTTCCATCTCTACGAGGTCAAGAAGCTCGGGGTCGTCAACCTGGTCAACCTTGTTCATGAAAACAACGATGTAGGGAACGCCAACCTGACGAGCAAGGAGAAGGTGCTCTTTTGTCTGTGCCATCGGGCCGTCTGTAGCTGCGATAACAAGGATAGCGCCGTCCATCTGAGCTGCGCCGGTGATCATGTTCTTAATGTAGTCAGCGTGGCCGGGGCAGTCAACATGAGCATAGTGACGGGTTTCGGTCTGATACTCAACATGTGAAGTGTTGATTGTGATACCGCGCTCTTTCTCCTCGGGAGCCTTGTCGATGTTGGCATAGTCAACGAAATGGGAGGTACCCTTAAGAGCAAGTGCCTTTGTGATAGCAGCTGTTAATGTTGTCTTACCATGGTCAACATGGCCGATGGTGCCGATATTTACATGGGGTTTCGTTCTGTCAAATTTAGCTTTTGCCATTTTCGAATTTCCTCCTTAAGGTAAAGTCGTTAATCCTATTATTCGCTATTCTATCAATAAAAACCATTAATTTCAAGTACTTTATTACTTGATTTGCATTTATTTATGAATTCTTGAACCTTTCACCGATGATTGATTCAGCGATGGATTTGGGCACTTCTGTGTAGTGGCTCGGCTCCAATACATACTGTCCTCTGCCCTGCGTCTTTGAACGCAAATCGGTTGCATAGCCGAACATGGATGAAAGCGGAACGAACGCATGAACATGAGTTGCTCCCACTCTTGTTTCCATCTTGCGCATCTCACCGCGGCGGGCATTGATGTCGCCGATAACATCGCCGATATACTCATCGGGAACAATGACGGTAATCTTCATGATGGGCTCCATGAGAACAGGGCCTGCCTTCTTCATGGCATCTTTGAAGGCCATTGAAGCGGCAATCTTGAATGCCATTTCGGAGGAGTCGACTTCATGGTAAGAACCGTCGAAAAGCGTGACCTTAACATCAACTACATTGTAGCCTGCGAGGACGCCCGTCTGCATCGCTCCCTTAATGCCTTCCTCAACTGCGGGGATATACTCCTTGGGAATTACGCCGCCCACAATCGCGTTGACAAACTCAAAGCCTTTGCCCGGGTTGGGCTCAATCTTGATCTTAACATGGCCGTACTGACCGTGACCGCCTGTCTGCCTTGCATACTTGGTATCGGAAATAGCTTCTTTGGTGATTGTTTCTCTGTATGCGACCTGGGGTCTGCCAACATTGGCCTCGACCTTGAACTCGCGCAGCATACGGTCGACAATAATCTCAAGATGAAGCTCGCCCATGCCAGCGATGATTGTCTGACCTGTTTCGGGGTCGGTGTAGTATTTGAAAGTCGGGTCTTCCTCAGAGAGCTTCTGCAGCGCGATGCCCATTTTCTCCTGGCCTGCCTTTGTCTTAGGCTCAATGGCGACGCGGATAACGGGCTCGGGGAACTCCATGGACTCAAGGATGATCGGGTGGCGCTCATCGCAAAGGGTGTCGCCCGTTGTGGTGAACTTAACGCCTACAACCGCGGCGATGTCACCTGCGTAGCATACCTCTATGTCCTGTCTGTGGTTGGAGTGCATCTGCAGGATTCTGCCCATTCTTTCGTTTTTGCCCTTGGTTGAGTTGTAAACAGTGCTGCCCGATGTTACTGAACCCGAATATACGCGGAAGAAGCAAAGCCTTCCTACATAGGGGTCGGTAGCAATCTTGAAAGCAAGCGCTGAGAAGGGCTCGTTGTCGGAGGAATGCCTTACCTCTTCCTCCTGGGTGTCGGGGTTGATGCCCCTGATTGACTCAACATCTGTCGGAGCGGGCAGATAATCGACTATCGCGTCAAGGAGCTTCTGTACGCCCTTGTTCTTGTAGGATGTACCGCAAACCACGGGCACCATGTCATTATTAATGGTAGCCTTTCTGATGCATGCCTTGATTTCTTCAATAGTGAGCTCTTCTCCCGAAAGGTATTTTTCGAGGAGTTCGTCGTCCTGCTCTGCCACATGCTCTAAAAGCTCAATCCTGTACTTATCTGCGAGCTCTTTATAATCTTCGGGGATTTCCTCAACTTTGATATTAAGGCCCAAATCGTCATAGTATACGGTAGCGTTCATTTCAACGAGGTCTATTACGCCTCTGAAACTGCTTTCAGAACCTATGGGAAGCTGAATTGGAACGGCGTTGCACTTAAGCCTTTCCTTCATCATGTCGACAACTTTATAGAAATCTGCTCCCATGATGTCCATCTTATTTACATACGCCAGTCTCGGAACCTTGTATCTGTCCGCCTGACGCCAAACAGTTTCAGACTGAGGCTCGACTCCGCCCTTGGCACATAAGACCGTTACAGAGCCGTCAAGGACACGAAGGGACCTTTCGACCTCAACTGTGAAGTCAACATGGCCTGGTGTGTCTATGATATTGATTCTGTGACCTTTCCAAAAGCATGTGGTAGCGGCAGAAGTGATGGTAATACCTCTCTCCTGCTCCTGAGCCATCCAGTCCATAGTGGCGGAACCATCGTGGGTCTCGCCCATCTTATGGTTAACGCCAGTATAGAAAAGGATTCTTTCGGTTGTGGTCGTTTTTCCGGCATCAATATGTGCCATTATTCCAATGTTTCGTGTTAAATCCAGCGGAACCTGCCTTGGCATAAAAACCTCCAAATATACTTATAAATAGCGTGATTACCAGCGGTAGTGAGCAAAAGCCTTGTTGGCCTCGGCCATCTTGTGGGTGTCTTCACGCTTCTTGAATGCGCCGCCCGTTGAGTTAACGGCATCCATGATTTCGTGAGCAAGTCTTTCCTTCATGGTGCGTTCAGAACGCTGGCGGGCATAAGTTACGATCCACCTGAGACCCAGTGTCTGACGCCTCTCCGGACGAACATCCATCGGTACTTGATAGGTAGCACCGCCTACGCGGCGAGCCTTAACCTCAAGCAGCGGCATGACATTCTCCATAGCGGCCTCAAAGACCTCAAGCGGCTCCTTGCCTGTCTTTTCTCTGATGATGTCAAAGGCGCCGTAAACTATCTTCTGAGCAACGCCTTTCTTGCCATCATACATAACATTGTTGATGAGCTTTGTTACAAGTTTGGAATTGTAAAGCGGATCAGGCAAAACATCTCGTTTTGCAACCTTGCCTCTTCTTGGCACTTCGCTTCCCTCCTTCATAATGAAATGATATCACAGGTACTCGAGTGACATACTTCCCGTCGGCGCCAATGCAGTTTAACTTACAAAGAGGACTTGTAATATATTATAAACACGCATTGGTGAATTTAATTCAGCCTGCAAGAAGAATTGTCCCGATAATGCGGCTATTTCTTAGCCTTTGCCTTTTTGGTGCCGTACTTGGAACGACCCTGCATTCTGCCGTTAACACCCTGAGTATCGTATGTGCCGCGGATGATGTGATAGCGAACGCCGGGGAGGTCCTTAACACGGCCGCCCCTGATAAGCACTACGCTGTGCTCCTGAAGGTTGTGACCTTCACCGGGAATATAAGCCGTAACTTCTATTCCGTTGGTGAGCCTTACTCTGGCGATCTTTCTGAGAGCTGAGTTAGGCTTCCTGGGAGTATCGGTCTTAACTACTGTGCAGACACCTCTCTTCTGGGGAGAGTTCTGGTCAAGAAGAATGTTCTTCTGAGAGTTAAGACTCTTGCCGAGTGCCGGGGACTTGGACTTTTTCTCCACGGATTGTCTACCGTGACGAACCAGCTGATTAAAGGTTGGCAAACCTTGCACCTCCTTGCGTGATTTAATATATTTCAAGGCATAACCTTAAAACCGAAATGATTAAGATAGGTGACATTTTTTGCAAACTTCTTCTGCACAATACAAAATCTTATCACAAGAATGCAAATGATGTCAACTACATTCTTTAGAATTCGCATATTGTCTAAAATGCTGGAAGTTACTTACACAAAAACCATTAAAGTAACTATAATTATTCCCTAAAATCAAAAAAATAAACTAAGCAAATTTATATTTTAAACGCATTTTCACAATTGCAGCGAGAAGCGGAATGCTCCTCGCTGCAAAATTATTAAATTAATGTTATCTTAGGTCGGCAAGATCCGCAAGGCTTGTGAGCCTTATAGTTTCGGAAGACCCTTCGGAGGAAGCGGAGCTTTCCTCATCGGCAGTCTTCTTATGCTGCGGAACGACCTTTACATCGCCGTAGCATTTCATGCCGGTACCCGAAGGCAGGAGCTTACCGATGATGACATTCTCCTTAAGACCGAGCAGCGGGTCTGTCTTGCCCTTGATAGCGGCATCGGTAAGAACCCTTGTGGTCTCCTGGAAGGATGCTGCGGAGAGGAAGGATTCGGTAGCAAGCGATGCCTTTGTGATACCAAGGAGAACCGGCTGACCGATTGCGGGCTTAAGGTCCTCGCCTGTTTCGGCGGCTCTTCTCTCAACGGCTGCGTTTGCCTCGTAGAACTCTCTGCGCTCGACTGTGGCGCCGGGCAGGAGGTCTGTTGAGCCAGGGTCAACAACCTTAATCTTTCTCATCATCTGACGGACGATAACCTCGATGTGCTTGTCGTTAATCTCAACGCCCTGGAGTCTGTAAACGCTCTGTACCTCTTGGATGAGGTAGTTGTGAACAGCCTGAACGCCGAGAACTTCAAGCAGGTCGTGAGGATTGATGGAGCCTTCTGTGATTACATCGCCCTTCTTAATGTGCTGACCTTCTTCAACACACTTTCTGTAGCCGTAAGGAATGAGGTATTTCTCCTGCTCTTCCATATTGGTTACGACCACATACTCTGCCCTCTTTACCTCTTCGAATGATACAACGCCGTCGATTCTTGAAATGATAGCAAGGTTCTTCGGCTTTCTTGCCTCGAACAGCTCTTCAACACGCGGCAGACCCTGTGTAATGTCGTCTGTTGAAACAACGCCGCCGGTGTGGAATGTTCTCATTGTGAGCTGTGTACCGGGCTCGCCGATTGACTGTGCGGCGATAATGCCGACTGCCTCGCCGACTGTTACAGTTTCGCCCGTTGCAAGGTTGGTACCGTAGCATTTTATGCAGACACCATGTTCGGAGTTGCAGGTAAGAAGTGATCTGATTGTAACTTCTTCGATGCCTGCTTCGACGATTCTCTTAGCGTCGTCGTCTGTCATCGGTCTGTCGTTGCCCATGAGCAGCTCGCCCGTTTCGGGGTGAATCAGCGGCTCAAGGAGGAAGCGGCCGACAAGACGCTCTTCAAGGCTCTCAATTACTTCGCCTTCCTCGCCTGTTATTGCTCTGACGGTAAGGCCTTCCTTGCAGCCGCAGTCGTACTCGCGGATAATAACATCCTGAGCGACATCGACAAGTCGTCTGGTAAGGTAACCTGAGTCAGCCGTTCTGAGAGCTGTGTCTGCGAGACCCTTACGGGCGCCGCGGGAGGAAATGAAGTATTCGAGAACATTAAGTCCTTCACGGTAGTTGGACCTGATGGGGATTTCAATTGTACGGCCTGCGGTGTTTGCGATAAGACCGCGCATACCCGCAAGCTGGCTGAGCTGGCTTGTGGAGCCGCGGGCGCCGGAGTTAACCATCATGAACAGCGGGTTGTACTGGTCAAGGCTGGTGGTAAGCTCTGCGGTAACCTTCTTTGTGCAGGTCTCCCAAACCTTAATTGTAAGCCTGTAGCGGTCAAGCTCGCTGCATTCACCCATGAGGTAGCTCTGGTTGATTCTTTCAACCTCGCGCTCAGCCTCTGCTATATAATCCTTCTTCTTTGCGGGAATAACCGCGTCGCTGACAGCAACGGTAATTCCGCTCTTGGTTGAGAATTTGTAGCCTAAAGCCTTAATCTTGTCAAGAACTGCGGCGGATTCGGACATGCCGTGAACCTTGATGCACCTGTCGACTATCTTGCTGAGCATCTTCTTGTCAATAACAAAGTCGATTTCAAGGTCGAACATCTTTTCGGGGTCGCTTCTGTCAACAAAGCCGAGGTCCTGCGGAATGGGCTCATTGAACAGAACTCTGCCGAGAGATGTGTTTATAAAGCCTGTGCGGATTTCTCCGTCGATTTCTTTTGTAACTCTTATCTTAACTCGGGCATGAAGGTCAAGCTCGCCCTCTTCATAGGCCATTATTGCCTCTTCAACATCCTTGAATACCTTGCCCTCGCCCTTTACGCCTTCTTTAATAAGCGTAAGGTAGTATGAGCCGAGAACCATGTCCTGAGAAGGAACGGTAACGGGCTTACCGTCGGAGGGCTTGAGCAGGTTGCTGGATGCAAGCATGAGGAAGCGTGCCTCTGCCTGAGCCTCTGCGGAAAGAGGAACATGAACGGGCATCTGGTCGCCGTCGAAGTCGGCGTTGAATGCCGTACATACCAGCGGGTGGAGCTTGATTGCCCTGCCCTCTACGAGTACGGGCTCAAATGCCTGGATACCGAGTCTGTGGAGCGTAGGTGCGCGGTTGAGGAGAACGGGATGGTCCTTGATGATGTTCTCAAGCGCGTCCCAAACCTCCGCGCCGCCTCTTTCAACCATCTTGCGCGCGCTCTTGATATTCTTTGATATATCAAGCTCAACGAGCCTCTTCATAACAAAGGGCTTAAAGAGCTCAAGAGCCATCTCTTTGGGCAGACCGCACTGATAAATCTTAAGCTCGGGACCTACAACGATAACGGAACGGCCTGAGTAGTCGACGCGCTTACCGAGGAGGTTCTGCCTGAAGCGGCCCTGCTTACCTTTAAGCATATCCGAAAGGGATTTTAAAGGTCTGTTGTTGGGGCCTGTTACGGGCTTGCCGTGTCTGCCGTTGTCGATAAGGGCGTCAACGGCCTCCTGCAGCATTCTCTTTTCGTTCCTGACTATAATGTCGGGAGCTCCAAGCTCAAGGAGCTTTTTAAGACGGTTGTTTCTGTTGATTACTCGCCTGTAAAGGTCGTTAAGGTCGGAGGTCGCGAAGCGTCCGCCTTCAAGCTGAACCATGGGGCGAAGGTCGGGCGGAATAACGGGGACGACATCGAGAATCATCCACTCGGGACGGTTGCCCGACTGCTTAAATGCCTCAACAACCTCAAGACGCTTTAAGAGGCGCGCTCTTTTCTGTCCGGTTGCGGTTTCAAGCTCTTCTCTGAGCTCTTCGGACAGTTTGTAAACATCGATTTCGCAGAGAAGCTCTTTTATAGCCTCGGCGCCCATTCCTGCGCGGAAAGAGCCCTCGTCGTACTTCTCTACCATATCTTCATATTCTTTATCGTCGATAATCTGATATTTCTGAAGGGGTGTGTCACCCGGATCGATAACTATATATTTTGCGAAATACAGTACCTTTTCAAGCTCTCTGGGAGAAATGTCAAGGATAAGACCCATTCTTGACGGGATACCCTTGAAGTACCAGATGTGGGATACGGGAGCAGCCAGCTCGATGTGTCCCATTCTCTCGCGGCGGACCTTGCTCTTTGTAATCTTAACGCCGCAGCGTTCGCAGACCTTGCCTTTATAGCGGATTCTCTTATACTTTCCGCAATGGCACTCCCAGTCCTTGCTGGGGCCGAAAATTCTTTCGCAGAAAAGTCCGTCCCTTTCAGGCTTTAAGGTTCTGTAATTTATAGTTTCCGGCTTTTTAACTTCGCCGTATGACCAGCCTCTGATGACATCGGGAGATGCGAGACCGATTTTTATAGATTCAAAATTGAGTTCATTGTAATTGCTCTCGTTAAGCATTTGACCGCTCCTTTTTAATTTAAAGTGTTACGGTTCTTTTGCCGAGCCGTAAAGGTCTCAGAGGGGGCAATATTAGCCCCCGAAACCAATTACAGCAAATCGCTGTCATCAAGATCGGAATCGATATCATCGAGTGAAAGGTCGAAATCATCCGGGAGGACTTCGTCTTCGTCACCTATAAGGTCGGCGTCCACATCATGATAATCCTCGGCCTCAAGGCTGTCATCCGTGATATCATCAGGCTCCATGAATTCGTCGTCAGAGTCGACCACATCTTCGTCCGAATCTTCATCGTCATCGTCGAACCTGTCGACATCAATAATTGAGGTATTGTCATAACCGCTGACCATGAAGTCCAGAGCGTCTCTGTCGTCAGGCTTAATGGGTGAGCCAACATCAAAGCCAGAGGTGATGGAGCCTTCTTCATCGTCATAGTCCTGCTTCAGGTCTATTACATTGTTCTCTTCGTCAAGAACGCTGACATCAAGGCAGAGAGACTGAAGCTCCTTGACAAGAACCTTGAATGACTCGGGGATACCGGGCTTCGGAACATTTTCGCCCTTTACGATAGCCTCATAGGTCTTTACGCGGCCGACAACATCGTCGGACTTAACTGTGAGGATTTCCTGAAGTGTATAAGCGGCGCCGTAAGCCTCAAGAGCCCAAACTTCCATCTCACCGAAACGCTGGCCGCCGAACTGGGCTTTACCGCCGAGGGGCTGCTGGGTAACCAGTGAGTAGGGACCTGTGGACCTGGCGTGAATCTTGTCGTCAACCAGGTGGAGGAGTTTAAGGAAGTACATTGTGCCTATGGTGACCGGGTTGTCAAACTTTTCACCCGTTCTGCCGTCATACAGTTCAATCTTACCGTCTGGGCTGAGACCCGCCTCTTTAAGGGCATCGACGATGTCATTTTCGTTCGCGCCGTCGAATACAGGGGTCATGACATGCCAGCCGAGAGCCCTTGCGGCGTAGCCCAAGTGAACCTCAAGAACCTGACCGATGTTCATTCGGGACGGAACGCCGAGGGGGTTAAGAACTATATCAAGCGGTGTGCCGTCGGGCAGGAAGGGCATATCCTCTTCGGGGAGGATTCTTGAAACAACGCCCTTGTTACCGTGGCGTCCTGCCATCTTGTCACCAACTGAAATCTTTCGCTTCTGTGCGACATAAACACGAACTACCTTATTTACGCCGGGCGCGAGCTCGTCGCTGTTTGCCCTTGTAAAGACTTCGACATCCACAACAACGCCGTATTCGCCGTGGGGCACTCTGAGGGAGGTGTCTCTGACTTCTCTTGCCTTTTCGCCGAAAATCGCTCTAAGGAGTCTTTCCTCGGCGGTAAGCTCGGTTTCTCCTTTGGGAGTTACCTTGCCGACAAGAATGTCGCCAGAGTGAACCTCCGCGCCTATGCGGATAATGCCGTTTTCGTCAAGGTCTTTAAGGGCGTCTTCACCAACATTGGGAATATCCCTTGTGATTTCCTCGGGACCGAGCTTTGTGTCTCGTGCCTCGGTCTGATATTCCTCAATATGAATGGAGGTGAATACATCTTCTCTTACTATTTTTTCACTGATGAGGATAGCGTCCTCGTAGTTGTAGCCTTCCCATGTCATGAAGCCGACAAGGACATTCTTGCCGAGGGAAATCTCGCCGTGGTCGGTTGCGGGACCGTCTGCGATGACTTCGTTTGCTTCAACATGCTGACCGACCTCGACAATCGGCTTCTGGTTGATACAGGTGCCGTAGTTGGAGCGCAGGAACTTGATAAGCTCATAGGTATCGGTGCCGCCGTCGTCGGCTGCAATCTCGATTCTGGTTGAAGATACCTTTGTAACAACACCCGCGCGCTTTGCGAGCACGACAACGCCGGAGTCGATAGCTGCCTTATACTCCATGCCTGTGCCGACAAGCGGAGCCTCTGTTCTGAGAAGCGGTACAGCCTGCCTCTGCATGTTGGAGCCCATGAGAGCACGGTTTGCGTCGTCGTTCTCAAGGAAGGGAATCATTGCTGTAGCAACGGAAACTACCATCTTGGGCGAGACATCCATGAAATCAGCCTCGGAGGCGTCAACTTCTCTGAACTCATCCCTGTAGCGTACCGTTACCTTGCTGTTTAAGAATCTTCCGTTTTCATCAAGAGGCTCGTTTGCCTGGGCAATGCAGTACTCATCCTCGACATCGGCGGTCATATAGACTACCTCGTCAAGAACTACGCCTGTCTTTTTGTCAACCTTTCTGAAGGGAGCCTCTATAAAGCCGTATTTATTGATTCTTGCGAAGGTTGCAAGATAGGAAATAAGACCGATGTTCGGACCTTCAGGAGTTTCGATAGGACACATACGGCCGTAGTGGCTGTAGTGAACATCTCGAACCTCGAATCCCGCTCTGTCTCTTGAAAGACCGCCGGGGCCGAGGGCTGAAAGCCTTCTCTTGTGCGTGAGCTCCGCAAGCGGGTTGGTCTGGTCCATGAACTGTGAAAGGGGCGATGAACCAAAGAACTCCTTTATTGCGGCAACTACGGGTCTTATATTGATAAGAGCCTGAGGAGTAATCTTATCCATCTCCTGTGCCTGTAAGGTCATTCTCTCCCTTACGACACGCTCCATTCTTGTAAAGCCGATTCTGAACTGATTCTGCAAAAGCTCACCTACGCTGCGGACGCGGCGGTTGCCGAGGTGGTCGATATCGTCCACATGGCCTACGCCGTGGGCAAGGCAGTTGAGATAGTTAATGGACGCGAATATATCGTCAACTGTAATGTGCTTGGGGATAAGGTCGTCGCAGCGGGCCTGCATTTCCTCAAGCAGGGCGTTCTTGTCGTCGCCGCACTTTTCAAGGACTTCCATAAGAACCTTGAAGGAAACATTCTCGTTAATGCCTATGGCTTCAAGCTCTTCTTCGGTGATGCTTTCGGGCATATAAGGCAGCGGGTCTACCATGCCGTTTGAAATAACCTTTACCGAAACGCCGTCAGCGTCGACATAAGCGACGGAAACGCCGGCCTGCTCAATCTCCATGGCCTTTTCGCGGCTGATTTTGTCGCCTTTCATGGCAAGAATTTCGCCGGTTAATGGGTCAACAATATTCTCAGCCAAAACACGGCCTTTGAGCCTGTCGGAGATGGCAAGCTTTTTGTTGTACTTATATCTGCCCACTCTTGAAAGGTCATATCTGTGCTCATTAAAGAACAGGTTATCGATATGAGCCTGAGCGGTATCTATTGTGGGAGGCTCGCCGGGCCTGAGCTTTTTGTAAACCTCAAGCAGCGCCTCTTCGGTATTCTGAGTCGGGTCTTTGTCGAGTGTGGCTTTGATTCTCTCGTCATAGCCGAAGAACTCGTCAATTTCCGCATTGGATGAAAGACCCAAAGCTCTGATAAATGTTGTGATATAGATTTTTCTGTTCTTGTCTATGCGCACATAAAAGAGGTCGTTCTGGTCGGACTCGTACTCGAGCCATGCGCCTCTGTTGGGGATAACGGTCGTGGTAAACAGCTTTTTGCCTGTTTTGTCACGGCTCATTTCATAATACATACCGGGTGAACGGACAAGCTGGGAAATTATTACGCGCTCTGCGCCGTTGATAACGAATGTTCCGCTCTCGGTCATTATAGGAAAGTCGCCCATATAGACTTCGCTTTCCTTAATCTCTCCCGTTTCCTTATTTAAAAGGCGGGCGGTAACGCGCAGAGGTGCTGCGTATGTGGCGTCTCTTTCTTTACACTCCTTGACGGTGTACTTTGGCGGATCGTCCATACGATAATCTACAAAGGTCAGTACAAGGTTGCCAGAATAGTCGGTTATTTCGCCGATGTCGCGAAATACCTCGCTCAATCCCACATCGAGAAACCACTTGTATGAATTCTTCTGTACTTCAATAAGGTTAGGCATCTCCATAACCTCATTGATGCGTCCGAAGCTCATACGGGTTCTCTTGCCTCTTTTAACAGGCTTAACATTCACCAAGGACAATCACTCCGTTCTTTCTCCGTTATGGACTCTCTTAGCTGCATCAGTATGAAAATCAAAGAAGTATAAAGCTGAAGGTGCCTTTAGCGAAACTTGTCCGCTTTAGGAATGCATTTAAAAAGGAAAAATATTTTTAAATACATTCTTTAAATAAAGGCTTGATTTTCATATCAAATACGGTTATAATTGAGCTAGCAGCATGCAATGGAGCATGGCACTCCATTATGATGCAGTATAACATATTACACCAGTAGGTTATATTTGTCAAGCATATTTTACAATATAATGTAATATTTTATTCAATAATCTAAAAGCATTGATATTCTAAGCGTCAATGCTTTTTTTAATTTTTAAAACTTCATCAAAAAGACCGACATTTTGAGGGTAAGCAAAGAGTTGGTAACTAATTGGAAACAAAAAAATCCCCCACTTTGTAAAAATAAGTGGGGTTTTTTAAGTTTAAATTGAAAAATTTAAGCTGCCTATCAGATTTCGGCCAATCAATTGCTTAGCGCGCCCAACTGGACAGAGCGGTCTTTTCATCCATCATGGCCTTCCCGCCTTGCAACTAATATGGTTTTCTCTCTGAACTTCTGGGATTAAGTATAGTATACTTGGAGTTTTTTGAAAGAACACTTCAAACTCTTAATTTAACGCCTTCTGTTCTCCACTCTTCAAAAGGAATCGCAAGTTTTATTTGCCTCATTGATTTTTAGGTCATTAATGTTTATAATATCGCTAAGGAAGAATAATAGATAAAAATTCCTTGACAATATTGACAGGTGAATATATAATTTAATCCTGTCAAAGTATGACGCACGCAATCTGTGTTTTTTGATTGCGTTATCCTTGCTCCGAGTAAAATCGGGGCCGAAGTCCAAAAGGAGGTGCGAATATGGCAAAGAACAAGTACGAGTCCGTCATCGTGTTTTCCGCAAAGAACGGTGAAGAGTCCATAAAGGAGCTTGTTGAAAAGTTCAAGGCTCTTATCGAGGAAAACGGTACACTCGAAAGTGTTGATGAGTGGGGTCTTCGTAAGCTGGCTTACCCGATTCAGTTTCAGAACGAAGGTTACTATGTACTCTACAACTTTGAGTCCGAGGCTGCGTTCCCCGCAGAGCTTGACCGCGTTGTCAAGATTACTGACGGCGTTCTGCGTTCACTGATTGTAAAAAAATCATAAGGATGAAGCAATATGTTGAATAATGTTACTCTGATGGGCAGACTTGTCGCAGATCCCGAGCTTAGAACAACTCCTAACGGCATTTCCGTTACTTCGTTCGTAATTGCGGTTGACAGATCCTATGCGAGAACGAATGAAGAGCGTAAGACCGATTTTATCGACTTGGTAGCATGGCGTTCAACAGCCGAGTTTATTACCAAGTACTTTAAAAAAGGTTCGATGATAGCCGTTAAGGGTTCGCTTCAGACCCGCTTGTACGAAGACAAAAACGGCAATAAACGCAAGGCTGTTGAGGTTGTTGTGGACAACGCCTATTTCTGCGGCTCCAAGGCCTCCGGCAATACGGAATACACTGCGCCTTCGGCACCTGCCCCGTCATATCAGAGTGGCGACGCAGACGATTTTACTGAGGTCCTTCCCGCCGAGGACGATTTACCATTCTGATTCTAAATTAAGGAGGATAGCTATGGCTTACGATAAGGCTGACAAGCGCGCAGGCAACAGAAAAGGCAGAAGAAAGGTCTGCACTTTCTGCGTTGAGAAGACTGAGCATATAGATTATAAAGATGTTGCAAAGCTCCGCAGGTTCATCTCCGAGAGAGCAAAGATACTCCCCAGAAGAACAACCGGCACATGCGCAAAGCATCAGAGAGAGCTTACAACAGCTATTAAGCGCGCAAGACATCTTGCATTACTGCCCTATATCAGCGACTAATGAAATTATGGCGAACGGCAAAACCGTTCGCCTTTTTTATTTGCTGCTAAAAAAGAAAGCCCTGACGCGTGGTCAGGGCTGTTTGATTTTTTTGTTAAGTAGTTGTGAGTCCGAAACTTACCGATAATGCCTGGTTGATGCGGCGCATATCTTCTTCAGGCAGCGCGCCCATTTTTTCCTTGAGTCTTCTCTTGTCAAGTGTTCTGACCTGTTCTAAGAGCACTATTGAGTCTTTTGCGAGTCCGCAGTTGCTTGCGCTAACTTTTATATGTGTCGGAAGATTGCTCTTATATTTCTGACTTGTAATGGCGGCTGCTATTACCGTGGGGCTGTATTTGTTGCCTATGTCGTTCTGAACTATTACGACAGGCCTGAGACCGCCTTGTTCTGAACCAACGACAGGACTTAAATCAGCGTAGTAGATCTCTCCTCGCTTTACAGTCATTTTATCACTCCCCGATTAATTTTCCTGTCAAAAGTATTTTTGCCAGATGTCATTAAAAATAAACATCCCGTCTTAAATTTGTGGTGAGTAATCCAAGACTGAGTCAAGCCAATAACAGTATATTAGCCTTTTAGAAAATTCGTACTACCCTCACCCTCCTTGAATTTAAATTTAGATTGCATTATAGTGTCGGTATTTTTTTCTGTTTTTATTCATCGGAGAGCAAAACAAAAAAGCCCGCTTTAAAGCGGACTTATAAGTTATATTTGTTATAATTCGATTAATTCTTTGGGGGATGAGGTTAAGTTAATAATGCCGTCATCTGTGATATATGCCATGTCCTCGATTCTGACGCCGAACTTTCCGGGAATATAAATGCCCGGCTCTACGGTTACCACATTTCCCGATTTAAGAACATCGTTCACAAGGGAGGAAAGCCTTGGCTCCTCATGGATTTCGAGCCCTACCCCGTGACCTGTGCTGTGGCTGAAAAAGTCGCCGTAGCCCGCCTTTTCTATAACGCTTCTGGCCGCCTTGTCGGCATCGGAGCATTTAACTCCCGCTCTTAGCATTGAAAGGCATTCGTTCTGAGCCTTGAGAACGGTATTGTAAACCTTCTTTTGCTCACTGTTTGCCTTGCCCAGAACTACGGTGCGGGTCATGTCGCTGTGGTAGCCCTCGCAAACCGCTCCGAAATCAAGGGTTATCATATCTCCCTTTTGGAGTTTTTTGTCTGAAGGTACTCCGTGAGGCATTGAGGAATTGGCGCCGCTGACCGCTATGGTCTTAAAGGACAGCTCCTCAGCGCCCGCTTTGAGCATATAAAAATCAAGCTCAAGAGCAAGCTCCCTTTCGGTAACCCCCTCTTTGATTACGGTGAGAATGTGCTGAAAAGCGTCTTCGGCTGTTTTTTGAGCGGCTTTAATGAATTCCAGTTCCTTGGCGGTTTTGACTCGTCTTAGCCCGTCAAGACCCAAATCCAAGGTTTTGTCGGCGAAAAACTCAAACTCGGGCAGTCTCTCTTTCAGCCGTTCATACTGAGCCACCGTCAGCTTTGAGCCTTCAACGGCAATGCGCTTTGCGCCTATTTTATTAAAGTATTCCCTTATCTGCTCATATGGCTTTACCGCCTCTACGCAGTCGCAGACCGTAACGGTTTTTTGGGCTGCCTCGATGTATCTGCCGTCGGTGAAAAATACGCTTCCCTTTTCGGAAACGATAAGAAAACCGTCGGATGAATCAAAGCGGGTAAAGTACCTGCGGTTTACCGGAGAAATAATTAAGGCGGCGTCATACTGCGGGGTAATAACCTCCAAAAGCTTATTAATCAAAGACGCTCACCTCAAACTTTTCTTTATGCTTTTTCATAAACTCGCGTTCTCTTTTTCTGAGCCGCTTATGATAAAAATACATAATCTTCTCTGTCATAAAGGGCTTTACATAGACGGAAATGGCTCCCGCGGCGTTCGCTCCCGCAATATCCTTATCCAGCTTGTCGCCTATCATGATAAGCTCCGAAACATTAATGCCGAGCATTTCGGCTGCCTTTTTAAAACTGTCGGGCCTCGGCTTACCTGCTTTGCCTATTGCCATGATGCCGAGCCTTTTGGAAATAATCCTTGAGCGGAGCCTATATGTATTGGATATGATAAAAAGCGGTATCCCCGCTTTCTTCATACTCTCAATCCACTCCGCCGCGCCCTCAAGCAAGCGATAGCCGCCGTCATATACAATTGTATTGTCAAGGTCAAAGGCGACAGCCTTTGCCCCCATTTTTTTTACCATTTCCGGCGTTATGTCGGTTATTCTGTTAAAAACATATTTGGGGATAAGATTGAACATAGCCTCTTTCCCTTTTGCGTTAAAATGAGAAAAACGAGCGGACTCAACAGCCCGCCCACTCAATTACTTACGCCTGCGCTTACGAGCTGCCTCCGACTTCTTCTTGCGTCTTACCGAAGGTTTTTCGTAATGCTCTCTCTTACGAAGCTCTTGTATAACGCCGTCACGGGAGGTCTGGCGTTTAAAGCGTCTGAGTGCGCTGTCAAACGACTCATTCTCTTTAACTTTTACTTGACTCATCTATATTCCCTCCTTTTCAACGAGGAGTAATCCATAATGTTTACAATACCGTTACATTATACAACAGCGTTTTTTGACTGTCAACACGATTATATGACAATATTTAAAATTTAATGGGGCTAATATTTTGTACGCTTTTACCTTTATATTATCACATTCAGATTATACTATACCCAAGCAAAAAAAAAATATTTTATAATTGACAATATTGTGCGTCACACAGCATAATGTTACTGAGGTGATCCAGTGGACAGAGAGGAACGATTGAACGCCCTGATTACTGAACTTAGAAGAGGCACGCTTACTCTTACGGTTTTGGGCGCTCTTAAACATGAGCATTACGGCTACTCTCTTTTGCAATTTTTGCAGAGCAGAGATATAAATTTGGAAGCGAATACCCTTTATCCAATGCTGAGAAGGCTTGAGGAACAAGGACTCCTCGCCAGCAGATGGGACACAAGCGCGAACAGACCGAGAAAGTATTATATTCTCAGCAAAGAGGGCTATTCTGTTTATTTGGAGCTGCTCAGTGAATGGAAGAGGATGCAAAGGAGCCTTTATTCTATTTGCGAAGGGGACTTGAACTATGAATGAATTGATTGAGAGATATATACACGATGTAATACGGCGTTTGCCCGAAAAGGACAGAGCGGAGATTGAAAGGGAGCTGAGGGCGAACATCTACGATATGCTGCCCGAAAACTACACTGAAGAAGATGTGGTCAGAGTGCTCAAAGAGATGGGCGACCCCGCGTCCCTTGCGGAAAAATACAGGGTAAATCCCCGATATCTCATCTCCCCCGCCAGCTTTGACAGCTATGTTTATTTTTTAAAACTGATTATTCCGATTGTCGCCGGTGTCCTTTTTGTGCTCAGCGTTATTTCGGAATCGGTTGACCTGCTTAAGACAGGCGGCACAGACGCGATAAGTCTTATCGCAAGTTCCTTTGCCCACGGAATCGAGGCGGCTGTTGCGG
>LFSO01000022.1 GCA_001512765.1 Clostridiales bacterium DTU053 | reverse complement strand
CGATCCAATAATGCTGCCGTCATTTGTTCATCACCCAATACCTCAGTCCACTTAGGAAATTCAAGGTTTGTGGTGATAATGATACTACCCCTCTCATACCGGGCTGCACAGAACTGAAATAGAAGCTCTGCACCTATTTTGCTGAAGGGGACATACCCAAGCTCATCCAAGATAACAAGATGTGGTACCAGCCATTGCTTTTCCAACCGGTTTAGCCGGTATTCTTGCTGTGCTGCAAGGAGCTCATTGATTAAGCCGGCCGCAGTGTAGAACTTCACTCGTAATCCCTGCCTGCAGGCTTCATAGCCAAGTGCAATTGCAATATGTGTCTTGCCTACACCGGAATTGCCCACAAGGATTATGTTTTCCTTGTTTCGTATGTACTCTCCTTGCATAAGTTTGAGAACTTTAGGCTTGTTGAGAGATGGAATTGCTTTAAAATCAAAGTTCTCCAGTGTCTTTATTACCGGAAATCCGGCCTGTCTGATCCCTCTTTGTATCCGGTTGTATTCCCGCTGCTGGACTTCCTGTTCCAGAACACCAAGCAGGTATTCTTCATAACTTAAGTTGTTATCTGCTGCTTCCCTGGCAAGGGATTCATAGGTTTTGGCAGCCTGCGGCATCTTGAGCCTCTTTAGATACGTTTCCAAAAGCATCTTGTTTACAGGCATTCTGTCACACCTCCTGTCATTAAGGCTTTGTATTTATTAAGATCAGGAGGAGTAACTTGTACATCCGGTATCCCTTGAAGTTTCTCTTTACTTAGATGAATAACATTATGACTCTTTAAGAGCAGTTGTCCTAATAGATTTAATACTCCATCATATCCATAGATGTTGTAGAGCATTGCCATTTCCAAGGCTTCCGTGACATATGCAGAAGGATAATCACGATGAAGCATGAGTATCTTTACAAATTCCCGGTTGCCTTTAGGATTTCTAGCCGTTAACATCCTTCGGTATTGTTCATATACTTCAGGAAGGGATTGAGGGTTGTATACCTTGGTGTTGTCTAAAGCCCGGGACTTTTGCAGCAATAGCTCCAAGTAATGATCCAGGATGATATTGTCCTGGTTACGCCCATAATTTCTTGGGTGATGAGCAATTACCTTATTCTTTAGCAAAATATCAATCTGATCTGCTGTTGCTCTTACAGTCACCCGCTCATCTACATAGGCAGCAGGAACGGAATACCGATTAGTTTCAAACTGTATCATTGAATACCTGTTGACCTTAGCTTCTTTGTATCGAGCACCATTAAATCTGATTTTTGGCAGAGGTCTGAGTGCGGCTTTCTCCGCTTCCCACTTGGGATTCTTGGAGAGAAGCTTCAGGCATTCTTCATGCAGGTATTCATTCAGTTCATCGAAGGATTCTACATCGGGATAAGGAACAAAGAACTTTCTGACAGCTTCTTTCCCGGCATTCTCTACCCCGCCTTTTTCATTGCCGCGAGCCGGACGACAAAAAGAAGATTCAAAAAGATAATGTGTTCTCAAGGAAA
The DNA here is from genome assembly GCA_001512765.1 of Clostridiales bacterium DTU053. Classification (GTDB taxonomy): domain Bacteria; phylum Bacillota; class Clostridia; order Oscillospirales; family Acutalibacteraceae; genus DTU053. The sequence goes on along the minus strand of LFSO01000022.1, from coordinate 761 downwards.
TAAATTGCTCCTGTTCTTCACGGTTGCTGCCTTGCAAAACCTTCTTTACGGCAGTCTTCAGATTGTCATATGTAATTTTGTAAGGTACACCGTTCATGAACTCAAAGCATTTGATATGGCCGTCAAAGAAGGCTTCCTGCTTCTCGAAGGGATAAGCTCTTACATAGAAACCTCCTGAACCTCTGAGCTTCATCACGAATAAATGTGCTTTGGTTTCCTTACCCTTTAGGTAGAAATATGCTTCAGTCCAATCAACTTCAGCGTATGCACCAAGTTCAAATTCCAGTGGAAGAAAAGCTTCCCGCTGCTTCTTGTACTCTTTGCGGAGATAGTCTGTTAGGGTGCTATACCCTCCTGTATAGCCTTCTTCCTTAAGACGCTCCAGTATTTTAGTTCCGGTATGCCGTTGTTTTCGGTGGCGGGTTTTATCCTCTTCCAGGATCTGTTTGATTAATGGGATATATGGTCCCAGGACCGGGTGGTTCCTCTCTTTGGAGGATTGGTATTTAGGGGGCTGTGGTTCATCAAGAGATAAGTATTTGGAGATAGTATCACGATGGATACCTGTTCTTCTATGAATTTCTCTGATGCTTAGCCCTTCCATGAAATACATTTTTCTGATATCCTCTAATTGGGCCATCTTAATCATATCCTTTCCTCCTGTACGATAAGTATGGACAACTATATCATACAGGAAATTTTGATTAAGGTGGCCTATTTTTACACCAGTATCTGGCCTATTTTTAGAATAGCATTAACAA
>LFSO01000054.1:18754-29588 GCA_001512765.1 Clostridiales bacterium DTU053 | reverse complement strand
TCACCGAGCGAACCCGCCCCTCCAACGAGCGAACCCGCCCGCCGCAGAGAAAAGACCCCGCCCCCCCACGCCTGCTGTGCCAACCACCGCCGAGCCGCCGTTAAGGCGAGTCCCGACCCGCCCCCAGCGAGATGGTGCGCCGTCAAACAACCGAGCTGCCGAGGGGGAACGCCTCTGTCGAGAGGGAACACCCAGCACCGCCCGCCACCCACAGAGGGGTGTGCCGCCAAGGGGGAGTGCCGTAACGCAGAGGGAGAGTTGCCCCGCCCCGCAGTGGGGAGAGCCAAACGCCCCGCCTGATGAGGGTGACCGACCGAGAAAAAATAAAACCCGCCTCGGCGGGGATTAAAAAACCGCCCCGAGTGGGGCGGCTTGTTTTATGCTTTTAAGTCTGCGTAGCCCTTTTCGCCAACCATCTTGTAGGTTATGTCGCTGAGGATCTTGAAGAAGTAATAGAGCAGTTTATCCTCTTTTCTCTCTTCCTTCGGTCTGCCTACAAGTCCGATGTCGGCAAGGACATTGACAAGCTTTGCGCTGACTCTCGATATCTCGTTCTGGTCTGCCAGCGGGTTGTCAAGCACTGCCTGTACCTCGTCGATGGCTGCCTGCAGCGCTGCCTTCTGCTCGTCTGTCAGCTCTGAAGTGTCAACCTCGAGAGCCTTCTTCAGAAGGTCATACTTCAGACTTCTCGCGTTTCTGCCAACCAGGAACTGCGGGTACTTCGGGTCTGAGAAGATGTTTTCGATTCTGTCGCTGGACATGATTGTGGAGGCAAGGTTAATAATGACATCGTTTCTTGCGGTTGCCTCGTGGTTCTGATTTCTGAAGTACCATGTTGTGTCAGCGAGCAGACCCGCGGAAGCGTCAACCACATTGTCGGGGGAGATGTAGTTGTGGTTCGGGTTCGAGATGTAGGGGCTTGTGTTCTTCTGGACATAGCCCTCAGGCAGGGTCTTTCCGATGGGAGCCGCGTATGCTCCGAAGGACGCGGACTCAAGATGCACAAGTCCGTCGGAGTTGTGGTCGTCCCAGTTGGGAATGAAGTTGTAGGTGGGTACGCCGTAGTCGACAAGGCAGTAGAATCTTACGCCGCTGTCAATAAAGCTCATGATGTTGTCGAATCTGTTTGCCTGAGCCTGATAATACCTGTCTGTCTGCTCCCTTATGACCGCCATGTCGTCGCTCATAAGCAGGGCGTTTCTGAACTCCATGTAATCCTCATTGGGAACAAGAGCCCAAAGGTTTGTGCAGGTTGTAAGGAAGTTGTCCCTTACGCTCCTGAGTACGGCGTCAAGTATGCCGAGAAGCGTGTTTTTCGGAAGAATCCTTACAACAAGGTTAAGGGCAAAGCCCGCAAAGCCGTCAACAAGTGAGGGCAGGAGGTTCTTGTAGATATCCTCGCCGTTGCGGTTGAACTCGGCTCTGAAAAGACCTGCGGCCAGCTTTGAGCCGTTTGCGGCGGGAACAATGTAGATAACCTTATTTATTGAATCCTTAACATCGGGATATACATCCATAAGGCTGTTCATAACGGTAGCGCCAAGGCTTATGGGGCAAAGGTTTACCTTGTCCGTATTCCTGTCGCTCTTTACCTTCTGAATGAACTCATAAAGGTCGGCGGCAATGTCAAGCTGATTGCCGAAGCTGTCGTATGTAAAGAAGTAGAGGTTCTCTCCGCCTGCGTTTTCAACATAGTCGCGCAGCGGGATGGTGTTGAGAATCTGACGCTGCTCCTCGGGAGTGCTCTCAGCGAAGCTGTTCGGGTACTTTATAACCTCTCTTGCTTCGATGGGCTGACCGTTCTTGTCGTTCCTCATGTTCTTTGTGACAAGAAGAACTATCTCGTCAATAGCCTTGTAAAGGTCGTCCATCTTCTTAAACACAAGAGCGTTGAAGAGCGGGCCGATAAGACTCCAGAAGATGCCGTTGGCGTCGGCGTCGGGTCCGGAGAGTATGTATCTGCCGTTCTTGTCAACCTTGCGGTTGCCGTTTTCGTCAAGCATTACGACCTCCGACTGCATGATGCCGGGAACCACGATTGTGGGATACTGAACATAGCCGTCACCCGAGGGTTTAAAGAAATTCTCCTTCACAACGGGAGCGGGAGCTTCAGCGGTCTGAGTTCCCTCGTCTTCGGCAGGGGCCAGCGCCTCGTCGGGGGCGTTAACGGTGCCTGTGTTTCCGCCCGTATAAACGAATGAAACGGGCAAGAGCAGGCATACCGCAAGCAGAACTGCCGAAAGCTTCATTAAAGTTTTCTTCATTCCAAAAAACCTCCGCTTGAATTAGCGTATTTAAGCCGAGCGGCCGCTTTTTTGACTTTGCGGCAAAAAGTCGCTCGGCGCATAAATCTTGACACCAGCATTATAGCACAGCATTTACAAAAAAGTAAATAGAAAAGACGCCTTATATGTGCATTCTATTGTAAACAAAATGTAAATTAAAAACAATGGAAAAGAGCGGGTTTTAGCCCGCTCTCTCCGTTTAAAGCTATGGTCATTTTTTTTATGGGGAAATGCAAATTTTGACTTTAAAGCGTAAATTCGTTTTCCTTGCCGCCGATTATGAGTTTTATTTTGGAGCCTTCAAAGCCGCTCGGGAGCTTCGGCGAAATGGTGATTTTGCCGTCCCTTTGCTTAATTCCCAAAAGCTCCTCGTAAACGGTGCGGTAGTACCAGCCCGCCGCGCCCGTGTAAAGGCTCCAGCCGCCTCTGCCCTCCATGCCTTTTGCGGAGTACACATCACCCGCGAAGGCATATGGCTCGGTTTTGTATCTTAACGCCTTTTCCCTGTCCTCCAGCTTTGCGGCGGGGTTGATAAGGCGCAGCAGTCTGTAACCCTCATCGGGCTGATTGTTCCTGAACATCGCGAGGCAGAGCCATACGGCAGCGTGGGTGTACTGACCGCCGTTTTCCCTGACGCCCTGCGGGTAGGCGTTAACATAGCCCGTCTGCTTGCCGAAGTGGGTAAACGCGGGGGTAAATAGCTTTATTATTCCCGCTTTTTCGTCGACAAGCTTGTCTATGGCGGATTTAAGAGCGGTGTCGATTCTCTCCTTGTCGGGCATTCCGCTTAATACCGCGAAGGCTTGGGGGAGAAGGTCAATCTCGCACTCGGGATTGCCCGCGACTCCGAGGGGGCTTCCGTCGTCATAGAAGGCTCTTAAATACCACGCGCCGTTCCATGCGTGTTCGTCAACGGCATTAAGAAGCTCTTGAGCCTCTTTTCTGTATTCCTGGGCGGCAGCGGCGTCGCCCGTCTTTTGCAGTACCTCGGCAAAGAGCTTTAAAGTCATCGCTCTGAACTGAGCCAGCCAGACGCTCTCGCCGTGACCCTTTATTCCCACAAGGTTAAAGGAGTCGTTCCAGTCGCCGCCGCCTATAAGGGGGAGCCCATGGGCGCCCTTTGAGCCGCTTTTCTCTATTGCCCTCCTGCAGTGCTCCTCAATGCTTGCCGTTTCTGAGGAGATTTCGGGCTCAAAGTACCTTTCGTGCTCGGTCTCGGAAAGCAGCGGACCCTCAATAAAGGGCACCTGAGTTTTAAGGAAGTCATAGTCGCCGGTTTTGAGTACATATTCGGCGGTGACAAAGGGAAGCCACAAAAGGTCGTCGCTGTACCTTGTGCGAACGCCCTTTACGGCGTTGGGCTTGCCGGGATTTGTGTGCCACCAGTGGAGCACATCGCCCTCGGGGAACTGGGCGGCGCAGCTCCTTATAATCTGCTGCCTGACTATTTCGGGATTTGTCAGCACCAAAGCGGAGCAGTCCTGCAATTGGTCTCTGAAGCCGTAAGCTCCGCCGCACTGATAAAAGCCCGTCCTGCCGAGGATTCTGACATTGAGTATCTGCCATGGCAGGAAGTCATTGAAGATATTGTTAAGAGCCTTATCGGGGGTTCCGATTATGATTTTGTTCTGAGGCTCGGCGCTTAAATCCGCAGCGGGCTCGGCGGCGAATTCCATGATGTTCTTTCTGACCGCCGAGAGCCTGATGTCCGTCAGAGCCTGAGTATCTTCCAAGGGGCTTTCGTCGTTTGCGGATTCTTCGGTGTAAGCCGTATCCTCGGGAGCTATGGTCGGCTCTTTATGGGGCGATTCGGTAAAGAAGTGCTGAGTTTCGGCAGCCTTGTCATCTTTCAAAAGCTCCCTGCCTTTTTCGTTCAGTTCTTCAAGGAGATTCGGTTCGCCCTTTAATACCTCGTGGTCATAAATCTCCTCCCGCTCCAAGCCCGAGGGCTCTGAGCCGTTTATCGGGGGAGCGGCTTTGGACCGAGGCTTGACGAAAGTTTCTCCTTCGGATGTTTCCTCTGTGAGCCTTCTCTCGTCGGAGAACGCCGTATCCTCGGGGGCGAGGGTCGGCTCCTCGTGGGGGGATTCGGTGATATAATCTTCGCTTTCTGCTATTTTATCTTCGTTCGTCAGCAGCTCCCTGCCCTTCTCGTTCAGCTCCTTATAAAGGTTCGGCTCGCCCTCAAGGGCGTCAAATTCTCTCTCCTCTTCGCAGTGTTCGGTGACGCCCTTGCCGATAACGACAGGCTCTTTGAATTTGCTTTCAAGGCGGTATTCGGGCATATCGTAGTCTTCCTCGTTTATTTCGAGCAAAGAGTGCCACGAGAGAATAAACTTTACCTTTTCCTTTCCGCGGGGCGGCAGGATAAGCTGCCTTATGACCGCGCCGCAGATGTCGGGGGAGGGCTGGAGACCGCACTTGTTCCATCTGCCCGAGAAGAAGTCGGTGTCATCGGAGCAGATGCCCTTTGCTTCGTCGGCCGTAAGGTGAATTACCCCTGGGAATTCCGCGTCGATGGGGGAGCTGATTTTGATGCCGCCGTCTATCTTGTCGGCTTTCAGGAATACTGCGCCGGAGCTGTCCTGACCCATGACGGGCTTAATATAATACGCCAGCTCAAAGACCTTTTCCCTGTCCGTCGGGTTCTCCAGCTCAGCCTCCACTATCTTTGCGGTCTTGTCTTTTTCCACAGATACGGTAATTTCGTACTTCAGCCCCTCGGCTCTGCCTCTGTAGCGGACGAAATCGGTTCTGAAGAACGCCTCGCTGCCCATTACAAGGTCAATCAGTTTATCATCGCTCTTTAAAAGCAGCATCTCGCCGCGGTTGTCCCGCATTGTGTCGTTGACCCACGGGGTGAGCTTATTGAGATTTGCGTTCACTGCCCATGTGTAGCCGAGAGCCGAGTCGGAAACCAGAGTTCCGAATCTTTCGTTGCTGAGAACAAAGCTCCAGGGCAGAACGGGCTTGTCCGCCACCACAAAGCCGCCGTTTTCGAAGCGGTTTTCTTTTGCAGAGTCTTCGGGAGGCTCGGAGGGGAGAATCGGCAGCATCTTTATATTCTCTTTTACGGTCTTGGGCAGGGCGGAGCTTTCGGGATAGCTTAATACCGCCGCCGCTCTAAGAGCCTTCAGCGCCGCCTCGCCGGCTGAGTTGATGTTGACGGGGATAATGCCGGCGCCGGAGCCCAGAGCCTGCTCGTGATTTTCTTTCCTTAATATATTCCTTATGGTCTGAATGTTCCTTGCCTCATAGCCCTCGTTTTCCTTAATCAGAATAACAAGGGTTGTGGGTATGCCGCAGAGGGAGAGCTTTTTGTGCATTCTTATAAAGGGAATGGCGTTGGTAAGGTCCTCATGCCGCTCGGCTGTGACGGTGATTATGGGATTGTCGCCCGACACGCCCACGCTCCAAAGAGCCTTTACCGAGCCGCTCAAATCCCTTGCGGCTGTTTTGGCGTCCGTGGTCATGGTTCTGCGGAAGAATACGGAGGTTAAAAGCCTGCTTGCTCCCACGCCGTCAAGACCCGTTTCGTTAAAGGGCGAGGGCGCGCCTTTGGTTATGGGCAGGTTCTCGGAGCGGATTTTGAGGAAACGCTCCAGAGCCTCCTGACTTGTGGACGCGGCGCTGAGAACAAGGGTAATGCTCTCGCTCGCCTTGGGCTGGATATTAACGGGGACCGAGAACGCCGCGCAGTTGTCAACACTGCCCGTCTTATTCTCGAGCCTTATATTCGGTCTGAGAAGGGACTCCGGTCCCATGGGCCTCTCGAGCACATGCTCGCGCCTTGTGTCGTAGGTGAATTTTCTATCCTCTATAAATCCCGCCGCAAGACAAAGCGGCTCGTTTTGCCTTCCCCGTCTTTCAAAAAGCAGTACCTTCTCCTGACGATTGTAGAAACTCTTTAGGAACAGCTTTGAGAAAGCGGGATGGCTGGACTCGGAAATATGGGAGGTCAGCGACGGCTCAAAGTAGATAAACAGCTCGCCGCGGATTGCCTGCTTGCCCGTATTTTTAATTGTGAACCTGCGTCTTTCCGCGGGGATTCTGGGGTGAACGGAAATTGTCTCGGTGCACTCGGCAATCTCCGACTGGGACATAAGCTCAGCCGCGTAGTGGGAGAGCCTTGCCTTAAAGGAGCCTTTTGCGCTGACAGACGGGCTCATGGTAAAGGGTATGACCTCGCCCTTGTTGGTCTTTAAGAAGGCGAATATTCCGCCGGGGTTTCTGAAATCCGAGCCCCTTCTCGTTATATCCGCGCCCCGATAGAGCGATGCGGAGGAACCGGTGTCGGCGGTGATGCTGGTCCATTCGCCGTTGGAGTAAAGACGGCACTCGGGGAACAGGGGGTTAATCTCGTCAATCCTCTTGTTTGTGGGCACGATTCTTTCGGGCCTTGCGGGAATGTCCCTTTGCTCCACATCGTTAAAGACCACGGCGCCGGAGGGTATCTTTTCTTCAAGCAGGCACCTGCCCGCCGCCATTTTCTCGTCCCTCATAAAACGCTTTTGCATGATGTTGGCTTCAACGGCGTTGAGAATGGACAGCATGCTCATGCCAAGATGGTGCGCCATATAGCTGCGCACAACGGAATAATCCTGACCCTGAGTTCTTTCGGGGGTAAAGTCTGCGGCCTCATAAAAGCCGCACCTGCCCACAAGCTGCAGTTTTTCAAGGGCGGCAAGGTTCTTCATCGCCGCGCTCCTGTCAAAGGGCAGAGTCAGGAAGGTGGAATAGGGGGAGATTACAAGGTCGGCGTTGAGCATTCTTTTAAGACCCAGCTTTTGAACGCCGTGGGCCTTGTACTGGTAATTGAGCTGCGGGTCAAAGGCGTAGAAGCCGCTTTCGGAAATTCCGTAGGGGATGCCCGGTTTTCTCGTTCTTTCCTTCTGGCACCACAGACAGAATCTCAGAGCCTCGGAAACAAGGGTGCCGCCATAGACGGGGAGGAAGAGATGGGGCATGTAGTATTCGAACATGGTGCCGGTCCAGGAGATAAGACCCGTATATCTGCCCGCCTTGGCAAGAGTTCTGCCCAAAGCTCCCCAGTGCTTTTTGGGCACGATTCGGCTCGACACAGCGTAGTAGCTTGTCATTCTCGACTCGCTCATCAGCATATCGTAGTAGGAGTTGGACATCTCCCCGCTTTCAAGGTCGTAGCCTATATGAAAGAACTTTCTCTGACGGTTGTAGAAAACCGACAAATCCGTATTGTCAATAATTCTTGTTATCCTCTCCGCAATCTGGTTTACCTGCTCATCCTCGTGGGCGTACTCGTAAAGTCCCTGCCTTAAAGCCACAAGGCAGCAGATAAAGTTGCCGCTGTCCACGCTGGAGGCGTATCTGGGATGGAGAGGCTTTAAGCTCTGAGTGTCGTACCAGTTAAGGAGATTGCCGTTCCACTTCTCCAGCCTGTCTATGGTGTCAAGGGTGTTTGAAAGCCTTTGACACATCTGCTTTGTGTCAATAAAGCTGAAATCCCTTGCCGCCAGAATACAGCAGAGCATTAAACCTATATTCGTCGGCGATGTCCTGTGGGCTGTGCGGTGAACGGGTGTCTCCTGCACATTGTCGGGCGGCAGGTAGTTGTCCGACGCCCTGCAGAAGCTGTCGTAGAATTTCCATATAGACGCCGCCATCGCCTTCATTTTCTCCTTTTCCTCGCTGTCGGGGAGAGACCTTGAGGCCTTCTTCTCCCTGCCCGAGAAGTAGGCGAAGAAAACATTGTGGACAAACAGAAGTCCCGCAAGCGTTGAGAAGGGAGTGCCGAAGATTATAAGGAGCATACCCGCGATAAGCGAAGGCAGACAGCGTTTTAGGACTTTTACAAAGCCCTTTGATTTGTCAAAGAAGGCGGCGGGCACCCACTCAAGGAGCTTTTTCTTAGAGATTAGCTGCCTGTAAACAGCCTTGCAGATGGCGTCAAGGGAAACCCACGCCGACTGCATAAGACTGCAGGCGGAAACGAAAGCCCTTATAAACGACGCCAGAGCGTCGGGGATAGCGGAGGAATAATATAGCCTTGAGAGCATTGAAAAGCCGCCGCCGATGATGGAATTAAAGCCTGCGAACAGCTCGCCCACGCCGGCGCTGATAAGGCAGATAAGGGTGGTAAGACCCGCGGCGAGGGGCTGCATGAAGATTGCGAGAAGAATTCCGATTGCCGCGAAAACGGGGGTAACGGAACGCCTTAAATTATCGAAAACCTTATATCTCGAAACCACATCAAAGACATTCTTCTGCTTTATGCCGTCCTTTTTTATCCTCGGCAGGCAGTATCTGAGGTTCTGCCAGTCGCCTCTTATCCAGCGGTGCAGACGGTCATAGAAGGAGAGCTGATTTGCGGGGAAGGAGTCGGTAAGCTCCACATCTCCCATAAGGGCGGTCCTTAAAAAGATGCCCTCTAAAATATCGTGGCTCAGAATTCTTTCGGACGGGAAACGGTCCTTTAAAAGAGCGTGGAAAACATCCACATCAATAAGACCCTTGCCCATGAAAATGCTTGAGCCGAACATATCCTGATACCTGTCCGCGGCTACGGAGTTGTAGGCGGTAATGCCGCCGGTGCCCGCCATTATCCGCGCGAATGAGGTCTTTGCCGCTGAGGAAATGTCGGTCACAACCTTGGGAGCGAAAATGCCGTAGCCCTCTGTGACGATGCCCCTTTTCTTGTCAACAACGGGGATGTTGAGAGGATGAACCGCCGCGCTGACCAGCTCCGACAGAGTGTCAAGGGGCATATTGGTGTCGGAGTCGAGAGCCATTATATATTTGGTTTTCTGCAGATTCTCCGTATCGCCGTAAAGGCACAAGAATTCGTCGCTCTCGCCCTTGATTGCGGAAACAAGAGCGGTGATTGCGCCTCTTTTTCTCTCCCTGCCCGTATATTCGTTCTGGGTGGGGGAGAAAATCCTGGGTCTGACGGCAAGTATAAAGCCGCCGCCGTACTTTTGATTGAGCTTGTCTATGACCCGCTTTGAAGCCTCAATGTCCGATTCGTCGGTGGGCTTTGTGGGCGTTTTGGCTCCTTTAAGGTCAGCGAGAACGCATATGGACACAGCCCCCGACTTGTTTGTGCGGTAAAGCTGGGACAGATGCTTTATCAAGTCCTTAGCCTTGTCCGCGGAGGGCAGCAGCGTTGAGATGGTTATAAGAGTGCGGGCGTTTTCGGGGATGACCCCGTCCAGCTCCATTCTGGGCAGCACATAGGGGCTGTGCCTCTGCCTTGCGGCAAGGTCGGTTCCCACCTTTACAATCTCCCAAAGGGGAAGGAAGAGTATAAAGGGCAGGTACCAAAGCCCCGTCGCAACATAGAGGGATACGGCCAGAACAAGAGCGATAAAGGGCTCCATGAGTATAAGGGCAAAGCCCCGTCTGCCGCTGCCCTTTTTGACTATGTCCAGATGGAAGCCCACATGTCTTTCTCTGCCTTCGCTCTTCCTAGCCTTTTCAATAGCCCTCTTTGCGGCGGCGATTTCGGTGATTGACTCCCTCGCCGCCATTTTTGAAACCGCCCTGCGGTAACGGGCCCTTGTTGCCTCGTCCATGTTTTTGTATATGCCCGCAGGGTCCTCGCTTAAGATTTTTTCAACGGGGCTGATTTTCTCAATAAGCTCCGAAAAGTCAATATCCTGTATGCGGCGCAAGGACTTAATGGCGTTAATGCTCTCGTCCTCGACCTGAATCAGAGGCTCTGTGTAAACATGCTCTTTTCTTCTCGGAGTCTTGGGAATCTCGCGAAGTCTTTTGCGCCAGCTGTCAGCGGCGTAAGAGAGCAAAACAGCCCTGAAGACAAGGGGCAGCCTCTCGCACTCGAATACGGACAGCTCCTTGTCCCTTAAGGTGTCGGTAATGGTGTCGCCTGAAGGCAGAATACCGTCGGTGCAGATTTCCCTGCAAAGGGTGTAGACGCGGGAGAAATCCATGCTCTTTTCAGCCCCGCCCACGCGGAGCTCTTTTAGGATATTTCTGCCCTCCCGCTCTAAAATATGATAGTTGTCGGACAGCCACTCAAAGCTGTTGTCCGTACCCTCGTAGTAGAGCGTTTTTCTGTAAGCGTTCCTTAAAAGTGAAAGGTCATCCTTTAATTTTTTGGAAAGATACTTCATGCGAATACCATCCTATAAGATGTAATCCTTTCTATTGTTTACAGAAATAGCTAAATTTAAACATTTTTATGTAAACGACTTTCCGGCTGAATTATTATTTCCGGCTCCCGCCTTTATATAAAAGGAAAGGTAACATAAAGGAAAACACACCCTATAAAATCTTTGCCCGCCTGAGCAAAAATTAATCACCAAAGGCGCATATTTGTTTTCCCGCCAACGAGTGAGAGCATCCACCACGCCGCCGAGGGGAGCGGTCACGCCGCCGAGGAGTATTAACCGCTGAGTACCGCCCGCCACCGAGATGGTTGCGCCCGACACTGCGGGGGAGTTCCCGCCGCCCGCTTGCCAAAAGAGAATAATCCCGCCGCCCCTGACCGCCCTGCCCAGAGGAGCGGCTTTTTATTTATTTTGTCTGCGCCCGCCCCGCCCGCCGCCGAG
>LFSO01000054.1:5822-18736 GCA_001512765.1 Clostridiales bacterium DTU053 | reverse complement strand
GCCCGCCGTTGCGGGGAGTGCCGTCCGCAAAGTCAGCCCCGATACCCCCGCCCGCCGTTGGGCGAGCCGCTTTCCCCCGACCGTATCCAAGAGAAGACAGGGGATTGCCCGTCAAAAAACCCCAAACAGGCGGATTAAAATTTTCTTTTTTTCGTATTAATCAAGCTTTGCGGAAAACAATAGACTTCGGCGGTATTTTTGGAAAACAAGCTCCCCATAAATTTCAGAGTTAAAATTTTCAAAAAATTTTTCAAAAAGGTGTTGACAACAAAATTTTTCGTGCTATTCTATAAATAGTAATAGTTCCTATTATCACTTATGACTCAATAAAACTTCTTATGCGAGTGATTAATTATGAAAAGGCACAGCAAGCAAAGAGAGCTTATAATGAAATCCCTTAAAAAGCTGGACCATCCCACAGCGGCGGAAATCCACGACGATATAAAGCTCGAGTACCCCAAAATCAGCCTCGGCACCGTCTATCGGAATCTGTCCGAGCTGGCGGACTCAAAAATCATACTAAGGCTTCCCTCCAGCGACGGGGCTGACCGTTTCGACTGGAATACCGACGAGCACTTCCACGCCCACTGCACAGTCTGCGGCAAGGTTTTCGATTTGTTCGGTCTGCTGCCCAGAGAGGCGGTCGACAGTCTTGACAAAGCGGTGGAGGAACATACGGGGCTCAGCGTCAGCTCAAGGGAAATCAGCTTTAAGGGAATCTGCAAAGACTGCGCCAAAAACAAAAACTTTCAGTAACTAAAGGCGCGACGCGCCGGTCCATAAATAAATCATTGGAGGTAATACTATGTCACTTGTAGGCAAAAAGGTTAGCGATTTTAAAGTAAAAGCATTTCATAACGGTGAATTCATTGATGTAACCAGCGACGACATTAAGGGCAAATGGTCTGTATTCGTCTTCTATCCCGCGGACTTCACCTTCATCTGCCCGACCGAGCTGGCAGACCTTGCGGATCTCTACGATAAGTTTAAGGAGATAGGCTGCGAGGTTTACTCGGTATCAACCGACACCCACTTCGTTCACAAGGCATGGCACGACGCATCCGACACAATTAAGAAAATCAAATATCCCATGCTGGCAGACCCCACAGGCAAACTCTCAAGGGATTTCGATGTCTATCTTGAGGACCAGGGTCTTGCTCTCAGAGGCAGCTTCATAGTCAACCCCAACGGCGAGATTGTGGCTTACGAGGTCAACGCTGACAATATCGGACGCGACGCCTCCGAGCTTTTAAGAAAGGTTCAGGCCGCTCAGTTCGTATGGGAGCACGGCGACGAGGTCTGCCCCGCCAAGTGGAAGCCCGGCGAAAAGACATTAAAGCCCAGCCTGAATTTGGTAGGCAAGATATAAATGTTCAGCGGAGCGACATCCCGCCACGGGATTCGCTCCCTTTAAATGAAGGAGGGAGAGCGCATGGACACGAAAAATCTATATGACCTTATAATCTTAGGCTCAGGCAGCGCAGGCATGTCCGCGGGAATTTACGCTGGCAGGGCAAGGCTCAAAACCCTTGTAATCGATAAGGCCCGCGCGGGTGGTCAAATCTCCATCACAAACGAGGTAGCCAACTACCCGGGCGTTTTGAATATATCCGGCCCGGAGCTTTCCGACAACATGAAAAAGCAGGCTCAGAGCTTCGGCGCCAAATTCCTTGACGCGGAGGTTACGGCGGTTGACCTTGAAGGCGACATCAAAACGGTCAGAACCACAAACGGTGACTACAAAGCCCTCTCGGTCATCGCCGCAACCGGAGCAGTCCCAAGAGTCCTCGGCTTTAAGGGCGAGCAGGAGTTCAGGGGCAGGGGCATAGGCTACTGCGCCACATGCGACGGCGAGTTCTTTACGGGAATGGATGTCTTCGTCATAGGCGGCGGCTATGCTGCCGCGGAGGAGGCGGTGTTCCTGACCCGCTACGCCAAAAAGGTAAGACTCATAGTCCGCGAGCCCGACTTCACCTGCGCCAGAGCGGTCGCGGAGAAGGCTCTCAATCACCCCAAGATAGAGGTATTCTTCAATACCGAAATCGTGGAGGTCGGCGGCGACAATGTGCTGAAATACGCCGAGTTTGTAAACAATCAGACGGGAGAGAGGACACGCTACGAGGTGCCCGAGGGCGACCTTACCTTCGGAGTCTTCATCTTCGCGGGCTATGTGCCCCAGTCAAAGCTCTTTGAGGGCGTACTGGAGCTTGACGAGTTCGGCTATGTAAAGACGGACGAGGATATGCGCACAAACATCGAGGGCGTCTTTGCCGCGGGCGACATCAGACCCAAAAAGCTCAGGCAGCTCGTAACCGCCGTTGCCGACGGAGCCATCGCCGCAATCGAAGCGGAGAAGTATGTAAACGAAAAGAAGCGTCAGCTCGGCATAGCCGAAACCGAGGAAAGCGGCGAGGAGAACGCAGACGGCGAATTCCTTGACGACGAAATCAAGGAGCAGCTCAAAGACATATTCGAAAGGTTTGAGAGAAAAGTCACCATCGCCGCCGTTCTTGAGGGCGACGAGGAGCTGTCAAGCGAGCTTAAGGGATTCCTCACGGATTTCGCCGCCCTCTCCGACAAGGTGGAGCTGAAGTTTATTAGCGGCTCAGAATTAAAGGCTCTTGGCGCGTCTGCCGATGTCCTTCCCACAGCCGCAGTCCTTGACGCCGACGGCAAGTACACAGGAATGCAGTTCGGCGGCGTACCCGGCGGCCATGAGTTCAACTCCTTTGTAATCGCCCTCTACAACGCCGCGGGCCCCGGACAGGAAATCTCAGACGAAACAATGTCAAAAATCTCATCCATAAATAAAAAGGCAAACCTTAAAATCGGCATCTCACTTTCATGCCCCCTCTGCCCAGATGTGGTGGCGGCCTCTCAGCTCATCGCCTTAAAGAACAGGAATGTGGAGGCTCAAATGGTGGACATCTCAAGGTTCCCCGAAATCAAGAACAAGTACGCCATCATGAGCGTCCCCGCCCTTATAGTCAACGACGAGAAGGTACACTTCGGAAAGAAAAGCATAGAGGAAATCGCCGCCATCATAATGGCAGAAAGCTAAACAGCACAGCAGAAGGAATGTCCGCGCCCAAAAAGCGCGGGCATTTCCTTTTTTATTTGTCTCCGGCGGACTTTGCACCCCGGCGGCAAAGTTCGGCAGTATGTCTAATCAAGGCAGGTATTGGCAATATAAGGGATACATTAGTATTGACAAAAATTTTGCCCCCTTGTATTATTAATATGGTTACTTGTCCAAACAGGGCGTCATTTTGTCTTTTAGTGATTATACAGGGAGGTCGCCAAGATGAAAAAATTTCTGGCAGTTTTGCTGTCGTTTGTCCTGATTTTTACCTCGGTCATCACCGTTTTCGCGGAGGCGGGCGAGGAGCCCGAGTTCTACACTTTGAATCTCGACAAACTCTATGAGGAGGGAGCTCTCCCCGAGGGCGTGACATTTACATATGACGCAGGGATTGACCTTAACCGCATTCCCGCCAATACATATGTAAGCCTTAAATTCAAAGTGCCCAAGCAGTACAACACCGCAAGGCTTTTCCTTAAAGTTTCGCCCAACCCCGAGTTTGTGGACTATGATTACACCATACTCAGGTCTTCAGCCGACGGCACCTTCCTTATCTATATGAATTCCGACAAGTCCCTTGCCTATGATTTGTTCGAGATAAAGAGCTTCTATATCGATGTTATGGTCATGGAGGAGTACGCAATCCGCCAGTGCGAGCCCTATGACGAGAACGACCCCACCCCCTTTGAGGTTATCCCCGGCGGCAGGGTTGTTCAGTACGGCGGCGACTATTGGTTTAAGCTCATACTCGCTCCCGACTACAGCAACAGCGATGTTGTGGTCAGCGTAAACGGCAAGGTAATTCAACCCGCGGGCTACGACGCTGACGGCAACAGGGTATATCACCTTAAGAACATCACCGCTCAGCCGGTTTTCAGCGTTACGGGCCTTTTGCCCAACACCGCCAACAGCATATTCGAGTGGATTCTGAAAATCATGAGGCTCATCGCGGGCATTATCAAGGGCTGGTTTAACCGCAACCCCGAGCCCACCACCACAGAGCCGACCACAGAGTTCACCACCGACCCCGAAAAGGTATATTACAGCGCTTCAATGCCGCCCAGCCACGAGTGGGCATACACCGTAACCCCGCTGAATAATCCCTACTATGTGCTTGAGGGCAGCGACTTTAAGTTCAGAGTGGACAAAGCAGAGGGCGCAGTGGGCAATATCTATGTCTATGTTGACGGCGAGATTGCAGAGCCCGACGCAAGCGGCGTTTACACCGTGCGCGAGGTTTCCGCCGACTTTGCGGTTGCCGTTAGAGCAATACTCTTCTCACTGCCCGCAGAGAACGCGGCATACACCTTTACTCCCGCTATCGACCCGACAGAGGTACAGCCCGGCGGCTCATTTAGCTTCACAGTCACCAAGAGCGAGCTTGTCACAGGCAACATCGTGGTAAAGGCCAACGGAACGGTCATCAATCCCACATCAGGCGGCGCATACACAATTTCCAATATAAACAACCCCGTTAAGATTGAGGTTCAGGTTGTATCCGTTACACTGCCCGCTTCGGTACCCGGCATCTATGCGGTAATTCCGCTTACATCCGCTATCGAGATTCCGATAGGCGGCAGCTTCAGCTTCAGAATTGAAAAGAACGCAAACTACCTGGGCAACTTTGTGATAAAGGCTAACGGAACCGTAATTAACCCCGTCGGCGGCGTCTATACCGTAACCAATATTACAGGTCCCGTAACCATCACCATTGGCGCGCACCTTGTAAAGCTGCCTCAGATTGAGCCGAATCCCTACTACACCGTACAGTACCTCACCGACCCGTCAACTCTGGGCGAGGGCGGCGTATACAGAATCAAGATAACAAGGCTCGGCAGCTTCAACGGCGGTATTTCGGTGCTCGCCAACGGCGTCAGCGTTGACCCCTCTGAGTCAGACCTGACAATCTACGAAATCCCCGTAAACTCCCCCGTAGAGATTGATATTCAGGCATGTACGGTTCTGATTACCGGACTTGACAACCCCGTAATCAGAATGACCGCCGTCAGCGACCTGAACAACATCCCCGTAGGCGGCAGCTTCTCCTTCCAGCTTGAGCTGGTACCCGGCTACACGGGAGAGATTGTGGTCAAGGCAAACGGCAGGGAGATTGCCCCCAACTCCGCGGGCGTATACACCGTTTCCAATATCAGAGGCCCGGTCACAATATCCATAGCGGTATACTTCTCGTAGCATAAAAATAAAGGCGGGCTGTTTGCCCGCCTTTTTTCCAAGAATACAAAATAGGCAGGTTTGATATGAAAATTCCTAAACTGGCGTTATTTGATTTTGGCGGAACCCTTGCGGACGACGGCGAACTGGATATAGACTCAGGTCTTAAAGCAGTGCTGAACGCCGCGGGAGTCAAAGAATATGACGAGGACCTTCTCAGAAATTTATGGATTGATATGCAGGAGCAGGTCCTGAGCGACATAAGAACCCCCAAGGGCTACAGAGTGGAAACTCCCCTTTCGGCAATATTCAGAAACATCTTCGCAAGAGCGGGCATCAAAGTGGATTTGCCCCTTACGGAATGCGAATACATATTCGATAAGTTTAACTCCACAAGAAAAAGAACCCCCTATATAGACGAGCTTTTAAATGTTATGCGCGAAAAGGGCATAAGAACGGGGGTCATAAGTAATATTGTAATGAGCGGCGAGTCGCTTAAAATGGCGATTGACGAGCTTTTGCCCGACAACAAATTCGAGTTTATCCTCACAAGCTGCGACTATCTTTTCCAAAAGCCCGCGCCCCATATGTTTGAGGCGGCGGCAAAGATTGCGGGCGTAGAGCCGCAAGACTGCTGGTATCTGGGCGACTCCTACAGAGCGGATGTTCTGGGCGCCTCGCCCGTTGGCATGACCGCGTTCCGCTATAAAAAGGAGCAGGAGGAAGAATTCCTCACTCTTACCGCAGAAATTGACGGAAAAGAATACACATACTATGGTATAAACTCTTGGAAAGTCCTTGCTAATATGCTAAGAGAAAACTAATCAGGGGGCTGCAAATGGAACAGGTTCGCATCACTGAGCCTACATTGCTTCTCGGAGAGGACGGCAATGTCCTAAAGCCGGGCTACTGCACGACAAATCTGTATGTATATAACCGAGAGAACATCAAGGCGCACCCGTCGAGAATCAAGGAGTGGGACTTTTACCAAATCTCCAACGACAGGTACACGGTTCAAATCGTGTTCGGCGATATCTCCTTCGCGGGATTCGGCTCCTTCGCATTCTTTGACAGGGAAACGGGGGAGAGGGAGGACGCCCTTTCGGTAATACCCCTCACCTTCGGCAAGATGAATATGCCTCGGACGACCGAGACGCCTCACAAAATCAGCGTCGGCTACGCCGGCACTAAGCTGCGGGTTGTTGCCGCAAAGAATAAGCGTTACCTCACCGCCGACATAAGAGCCCGCAGGAACAGAATAAAGGCAGACCTGGAGCTGGAGGTCATGGACGGTCTTGAATCCCTTGTCATGGCTGTTCCCTTTGAGGACTTGCCGGGCTATTTCTATCTCAACCAAAAGATGAACTCCATGCCCGTAAAAGGCTATGTGGAGATTGGCAGCAGGATATTCGAGTTCTCGCCCCAAAACTCCTTCGCGGTTCTCGACTGGGGCAGGGGAGTATGGCCCTACAAGTGCCACTGGTACTGGGGAAACGGCACCACAAGGCTGGAGGACGGCTCCCTGTTCGGCTTTGAAATCGGCTGGGGTTTCGGCGACATGAGCGCCGCCACCGAGAATATGCTTTTCTACAACGGCAAGGGACATAAGATAGGCGAGGTTCACCTAGAGAACAATATTCATAAGGACTATATGCAGCCGTGGGTATTCTCAAGCAGCGACGGACGCTTTGAAATGACCATGACACCGGAGTACGACAACTACACCTCGTCAAGGATAGGCCCCATAGGCAACAGGTGCCATCAGGTCTACGGCAAGTGGAACGGCACAGTGGTCCTTGACGACGGCAAAGAGCTGCATATTAAGGACATGACAGCCTTCTGCGAATACTCCGACAACCGCTGGTAAAAACGCCCCCCATCAGGGGGCTTTTTTATGCCCAAACCACCGATACAAGGTTATCACCCTGCCAAACGCGGGGGATTTTTTATGCCTGCTCATTTCCGTAGCCGCCATCCCCCGCCGCAGACCGTCACAAGGGTCACCGACCGCCCCCGCTCGCCCCGCCGCCGTTGGAGTAACCGCCGCCCCGCAACACAGAGTGGGAGCAATCCCACCCGCACGGGTTTCCGCGCCCGTAGCGGTCACCCTCTAAAAGGGTCGCCGCAACCCCGCCCCAATGGGGAGCGGCTTTTTTATTTGCCGCCGTCCCGCCGACAGGGGAGGTGTCACGCCGTCGAGGAGTGCGCCTGCCGAGTGACGACTGCCCATCGCCCTGTCCTCTGTAAGACCACCCCTCCGCCGCTGGAGTCACCGCCGCCCCGCAACACAGAGGGAGAACAGCCCTGCCAGCCGACCACCCCCCAACGGGGGTTTTTTGCGCTGTCGCAAATGCGCTTGCCGCCCATAGACTGCATACGAAGGGAATTTTGTGGGCATTAAAAAAACCTATTGACTTTTTGTCGACGGAATATGATACTTTATCATTGATATACAAAAAAAGGAGAAATTTATGTCCCCTTCCAATCCTTATAAAAGAACAAAAACAGCCTGCTATTTGGCTTATGTCTCCCAGGCGGCGGTCATCACCTTAATGCCCCTTTTGTTTACCACGCTCAGAGAGCAGCTCGGCGTCAGCTACACGGTGCTCGCCCTGCTTACGGGCTTTAATTTTGTTACACAGCTTTCGGCGGACTTCTTTTTCAGCTCCGCGGCTGCAAAGTTCGGCTACAAGCCCTTCGTGCTCCTCTCTATGGCTTGCGAGTGCGCGGGCTTTACCCTGCTCGCCCTGGCGGGCTCAAAATTCTCCTCCCCGGTGGTGTGGCTCTTTATCGCCACCTTCCTCTTTGCCCTCGGCGGAGGTCTGTCCGAAATTCTCATAAGTCCCATAATCAACGGAGTGCCCAGCGACTCCTCGGCGGGCAGCATGGCTATACTCCACTCCATGTACTCATGGGGTCAAATGTCTGTGGTGCTCATCACAACGCTTCTTTTATACATATTGGGAGCGAAAAACTGGCCCGTCATCGTAATGCTCTGGGCGCTTCTGCCCATAGTCTGCGCTATCTTGTTCCTCGGCGCCAAATACCCCGAAAACGCCGTCAACCGCAGCGACTCCACAAAGCTGCAGATTATGAAAAGCCCGATTTACGCCCTCTGCGCCATAACCATTTTCTTCGGAGCGGGAGCGGAACACACAATAGTCGGCTGGAGCTCCGCCTTTATGGAGGAGGTTCTCAGCATCCCCAAGGTTTACGGAGATATTGCGGGCATTCTCATGTTCGCTTTCGGCATGGCGATAGGCAGATTCACCCACGGTCTTTTGGGCAACAGAGTAAGTTTGTCAAAGTCGATGCTAATAGGCTCCATGGGAGTTTTCCTCTGCATGCTCACCATGGGACTTTCCCCCTACCCCGTTTTGTCCTTTATAGCCTGCGCCCTTTCGGGCATTTGCGTGGCGCTCCTCTGGCCGGGCACTCTGGTGCTCGCCTCAGAGTCTTTCCCCAAATCGGGAGCGTGGCTCTTTGCGTTTATGGCGGTCTCTGGCGACCTCGGCGCCGCTGCATGCCCCTTTGTTACGGGCAAGCTGGCCGACATGGCGGGGGAGATTTCCTTCCTTGCGGACATCGCGAACCGCTTTTCTCTCAGCTCCGAGCAGACGGGTATGAGAACGGGATTTGTGTTCTCATCCATCTACGGACTTGTCTGCGCCGCAGCACTCATAATGTTCAGAGCCAAAACCAAGAAAAAGATATAAAAAAACCCGCCCCTGTGAGGGCGGTTTTATTTTCTGTTTATCCGTAGGCTATGTCCCCGTTTGTAAAGGCCGAGGCGTATTTCAGATTCTGGGACATGGAGAAAAACTCCTCGCCCGATATAATTATATGGTCAAGAAGGTTAATATCCATGGCTTGCAGAGTCTTTGAGATTTGCCTTGTAGCCTCAAAATCCTGCTTTGAGGGGACGGCAAAGCCGTTGGGGTGGTTGTGGGCGATTATAGCCGCGCTGGCGTTGCTGGCTAGCAGCTCCTGCACCATAAGCCTCATGTTTATGTCCGTGCAGCTCACGCTGCCTCGGCTGATTTCGATTATTTTCTTCAGCATCCCCTTGTTGTCAAGGGCGAGAACAAGCAAAACCTCGCTCGTTTCCCCCACAAATCGGGGAATCAGCACAGACGCCGCCTTTTCGGGGGAGTCGATTTCCTTAGTGTGCTTTGCTTTGTCGGAGAGATACGCCCTTGAGAGAGCGGGAATGAGTTTTATAAGAGTCGCCGATGATTCGCTGATGCCCTTGACCTTAATTAGTTCTGAGAACGGCGCGTCAAAGACCGCGGACAAAGAGCCGAATCTCTTAAGCAAAAGATGAGCGGTTTCGTTCGTGTCCTTTCTGGGTATGGAGTAAAAAAGCAGCAGCTCCAGTATGTTATGGGGCTCAAAGCTGTCAAGCCCGCTGGTCAAAAAGCGGTTTTTAAGCCTTTTCCTGTGCCCCTCGTGAGTTACCTTATCTTCGGCTGTCTGTGCCTTAGACGGTTCCTTTTGAGAGTGCTTTAAGAAATCCTTTTCAGACGCGCCCATTTTAATGCCCCTTTAAGTGTTGCTTTACTGATTATACCTTAATTTCAATTATTTTGCAAAGAAAAAGGCAAAAAACCGCCCCGCTTTCCGCGAGGCGGTTTTTCTCTTTACGGAAGGAGCCTTCTTATTACCTCGGCTATTTCCTTTCTGTCCATCAGCTTTGGTACTGGGTAGAGGGGATTTGCTTCCTTTAAGGCTCTCTTTGCTATGGTATCTATATCCTCCTCTTTGAGCTCGGCAATCTTGTCGGGAATTTCCATCTTTCTGTTCATTTCCTTGATTGCCTCAATAAAGTTCTTTGCCTTTTCCTCCTCGGTAGCGGCGTCGCCGGCGGCGCCCGTCAGGTCAGCCAGCTTTGCGAGGCTCTTGTAAGCGTACTTGCCGTAAGCCTCAAGCACATAGGGCATGATTATGGCGTTGGCAAGACCATGAGGAACATTGTAAAGTCCGCCGATATTGTGAGCGATGGCGTGGACATAGCCCACATAAGCCCTTGTAAAGGCAATTCCCGCAAAGTATGAGGCGACAAGCATATTCTCCCTTGCCTCAAGGTTCTGACCGTTGCTGTAAACCTCATAGAGGTTCTCAAATACCAGCTTCGCTGCCTTTTCGGCGGCTTCCTTTGTGCTCTTGGTGTTGCTCCTGCCTATATATGCCTCAACGGCGTGGGTCAGGACATCCATGCCCGTAGCGGCTGTGATTGAGGGAGGAAGGCTGACGGTGAGCTCAGGGTCAAGAACGGCGTAACGGGGTCTGAGCTGCGGGTCGTTTACGGGATATTTCTCGTGAGTCTCGGAGTCTGTGACAACCGCGACTATGGTTGTCTCGGAGCCGGTGCCGGCCGTGGTGGGTATTGCGAACAGCGGCGGGAGCTTGCGCATGACCTTAAACAGACCCCTCATCTTTTGGATTGGCTTTTTGGGTCTAACAACAGCCGCGCCGCAGAGTTTGGCGCAGTCCATGGGCGAGCCGCCGCCAAAGGCGATTATTGCCTCGCAGCGGTTATTGATATACATAGCCTTGGCTTCGTTTACATTGTTAATGGTGGGGTTGGGCTGAGTGCCGTCGTAGATGGAATATTTAATGCCCGTCTTTTCAAGGTTTTCCACAAGGGAATTGTAAAGTCCCAGCTTGGTAATGCCCTTGTCGGTCACAATCAGAACATTGTTTATTCCCTTAGCCTTAATAATGGAGGGCAGGGTCTTTACGGTGCCCGCGCCCGTAATCAGCTCAGGCTCTCTCCACGGAATGAGGTAAGCCGCCCCGCGGAAAACTGTCTGATAAGCTCTGCAGTATGCCTTATAGATAGGGTTCATGGGGACCTTCCTTTCGTTTAATTTACAAATTCTGTTAAATCCATTATATAATCTTTTCGGATTTTGTCCAGATTATATAAAAAAAATAAGCCCGGAGCTTTTGCTCCGGGCGCTGCTGTTTTATCTGGATGCCAACATCTTGAGGTAGGAGAAAATAACCTGAGTGAAGTGCTTGAAGAAGTTGGCGATATTCTTAAAGAGGTTGTTTGAAGGATTGGTGTCAAGGTCCTCCCAGCCTTCAACTGCGGAGCCGGGAACGGTCTTGAGGATGGCGTACTGGTCGTAAAGCTCTACGGTGCCGCCGTTATCAACATCAACGGTGTATGCCTTGTAAACAAGACGGTCGCCGTCAATCTCAAAGGTGGAGAACATTGAAAGTCCGGGCTGGGAAGCGACAGCGGCGATATCAAGAATTGGGGATACGGCTTTCTGGTTTACGCTGTATCTCTTTGTGCCTGCTGTGTTGGGCAGGATGTGGGTTACGCCCGCGGGGTTGACCTCAAATACGGTTTCAACGCCCTTGTAAACCTCTGTGATTGTCTCTGTGGGAACAACCTTGCCGTTCTTTACGGACTTTGACCTGTAGTACATATGGTCGTGACCTGCGATAATAAGGTCTATGTTCAGCTTCTCAACAATGGGAAGCAGACGGTCTCTCATTATCATGGTGTCGGGCTTGTTGACATTCTTGCCTGCGGAGTAGAAGGGACGGTGCATTACAAGAATCTTCCACTTTGCGTCGGACTTGTTGATGTCGTTCTGGAGCCAGTTGACCTGCTGCTCGGACATCGGATACATGTCGTTGGAGTTGAGAACCGTAATGTGAGCGTTGCCGTAGTCGAAGGAATAGTAAACGCCTGTGATGCCGTCGCAGCCTGCGCCCTTCTTAAGGTTGAACTGATTCTCGAACCAGTGCCACTTGAGGTTGCCGTCATGGTTGCCCGCAATGGGAACCGCGGTGGTGTTCATAAAGATGTTCTTAAATGACTTGAACAGCCACTCCCACTCTTCGTTGGTGCAGTCGTTTACAAAGTCGCCCGCGCTCATGAAGAACTCAGCTTCGGGCAGTGTCCTGTAGCCTGCCTCAAGAACCTTGCTGGCAAACTGGAAGTTTTTCTCGCTGCTTGCCTGAACATCGGCGATGGCGATGAAGGAGAACTTATCGTCGCCGTCGTCTGTCTTAAAGGTGCCGAGGTCGCTCCACTTGCCGGCAGCCTTGTCGCCTACTCTGTAAGCGTACATTGTGCCGGGCTCAAGGTCGGCAGCGACAACCTTATGGTATATGTAGCCCATGAAGGAATTGCTCTTGCCTGAATAGTACTTAACCTCAGAAATGGGGTTGCCTTCAGCGTCAATGGCGTAAAGCATTACATCTGAGCCCGAGTTTTTCTTGGTTGCCCATGAAAAGCCGCGGCTTGTTTTGCTGTCGCCGTAAATGGTTACATTGACTCTTGTAATTGAGCCGTCGGGAACTATCTCATCGCCTGTGTTTGCCGATGCGGCAAAGGGCATGGAGAACAGAAGGCTCAAAACAAGAAGAAGGCTTAAAAGCTTAAAGCCCGTTTTTTTGTTCATTTAAATAACCTCCAGAATTTTGCTGTAAATAAAGATACACTTACAGTTTAAGTTTTATTGGGACAAATGTCAATATAACAGGTGTCACAAAGGCACAAAATTTTAAGACATTATGAACGATGATTTGTCAAAATGACATTTAATCCGATTTTCAAAGCATAAGCGGAGAAATGCGGCAAATAATTATGTTGTTAAATTTATTAAACGGGTGATTTAATGAACTTTCGGACAGACCT
>LFSO01000054.1:0-5805 GCA_001512765.1 Clostridiales bacterium DTU053 | reverse complement strand
GAAAACGCCAAAATTACAGAAATTCAGGTTCAGACCGAAGAAGGGGCACAGGCTATCGGCAAGCCCATAGGCAAGTATATAACAGTCGAGGTGCCCAATTTCGCAAACGAAACAGACCTGCTTGACGGCAGGCTAAACGCCATTGCCGACGAGCTGAAATCCATGCTGCCCACTGAAGGCTGCGTTCTGGTCGTCGGTCTCGGAAACAACGACATCACTCCCGACGCTTTGGGGCCCAAGTGCGTCAGCCAGATTTTCGCCACAAGGCATATAGGCAGCGACCTTGCCATGTCCATCGGTCTGCCCGGTCTCAGAGCCGTAGCGGCCCTCACTCCCGGCGTTCTCGGTCAGACGGGCATGGAAACAAGTGAAATCGTAGCCGCGGTTGTGGAGAGAATCAGACCCACAGCGGTAATCGCCATTGACGCCCTCGCCGCCCGCAGACTTTCAAGACTCGGCAATACGGTTCAGATGTCTGATACGGGCGTCAGCCCCGGTTCGGGCGTCGGCAACGCGAGAACCGAGCTGAGCGAAAAGACCCTCGGCGTCAAGGTCATTTCAATGGGTGTGCCCACGGTTGTTGACGCCGTAACTTTAGTCACCGATGTTCTGGGCGAACAGAACGCCGCAAGGATGGGCGACATCCGGATTGACCAGGAGTTCGGCAGAATGATGGTAACTCCCAGAGAGATTGACCTTATGACCGAAAGGGCGGCAAAGCTCATTGCCCTGTCAATCAACACCGCCCTCCAGCCCTCTCTCAGCCTGGACGATATACTCTCTCTCATTTAAAAGATAGAATAAACCCCCCGAAAAAATCATAAATATATCCTGAGGCCGTATCGGCTCAGATTTTTTCGGGGGGCTATACAGTGAACAGGGAGAATTCGGGTTTCGGCAAAGAGCTTAAAAAAAGTCTCGTTTGCCTTTTGTCTTTTTTAATAGTGGCGTCGGCGGCGTATTTCGGCCCGCAGGCGTCCCAATTTCTTGCTCCCTACGCCCTTGTCGCGGCGGGGGCTATTCTGCCCGAAGGCGGAAAAAAGGAGCTTCAGAGAATCGCCATAGACAATTTGGCAAAGGTAAAAGAGATTAACGGCCCCGATTTTCTCTCCGATAAAAAGGGCAGAGAGCCGGTTGACGACAGCGCCGAAACAGAGCCTTCTGACGCGGAGACGACCGAGCCGTCCACAGCGCCTCCTCAGCCCGCGGCGGGTGATTTAAAGACAACCCCTGCCGATATTGCGGAGAAGATGAAAAAAGCCCTCGAGTCCGAGGACCCCAAAAAGCACGACGGCAAGGTGGTTGAAAGGGAGTTTAACTCAAAAGACGCGAATGTAATTTATAAAAAAGTTTATGTCAAAAACTCTACCACGAAAGACCTCAGCATAAAAGCGGAGCTGGAAAAGGAACTGGGGCTCGAAATCAAGAACAGGCAGGACCCCGCCATACTTATTTACCACACCCACACGACCGAGAGCTATCTTCTCTATGATACGGGCACCTTCAACAGCGCCTTTACAGCCAGAAGCAAGGACCCCGCCCTTAACATGATAAGAGTGGGCGAAGAAATCGCCAAGGGGCTCAGAGAAGCCGGCTTTAATGTAATACACGACAAGACCATCCACGACGAGTCATACACAGGCTCATACTCAAGGTCAAGGCAGACCATTCAGAAGTATCTTAAACAGTACCCCACCATCAAGGTAACCTTGGACATTCACAGGGACGCCATACATTACAGCAAAACCTCAAGGGCTAAGCCCACAACGGTTATAGACGGCAAAAAAGCCGCTCAGATTATGATAATCACAGGAGTAGAGGAAGGCAGCATCAAAAACTTCCCCAACTGGCAGAACAACCTGAAGTTTGCCCTAAAGCTCCAAGAAAGAGCGCAGAGTATGTTCGAGGGACTTATGAAGCCCGTTATGTTCTCCCCGAGAAAATACAATATGGATTTGGGAGAGTACTCAATCCTGTTAGAAATGGGCACGGATGTCAATACTCTTGAAGAGGCGGCTTATTCGGGCAGACTCATAGGAGTCGTCCTTGCCGACCTTCTGAATGACTATACGAAAAACTAAAACGGAGGAAGCATGAAAAGAAACGAGCTTAAAGAGCTTATAAGGGGGTACATCATCTGCACCTCCCTTGCTTTGGGGCTTTTTATCCTTGCGGCGGGAGCCACCGAGGCGGCAAACCGCACAAAAATGCGAGGTCAGGGCATAAACCAGCCCATTGTCAGCATTGATTCTCTTAAAAGCCAAGTGGGCGAGTACATGGCAGCGGCGGCAAACCGCAAGGGAGAGAAAAAGCCCCCGGTAACCGAGGAATTTCGGTATGAAGAAACCGAATTTGTCACAGTGCCTGTGACTTTTGAAACAACCGAAACCACCGAAACCGAGCCTAATACGGACGAAACCGAAACCACCGCAGAGGAAAGCAGTTAGGGCGGAAAAACCGCCCTTATTTATTGCGGCTAAAAGGGCATAAATAATTGTAAGCGGGCAAAAAGTGTGGTACAATTTGTAAAGCAAGTTTCCAAAAACTGTATTTTCCTTTTTTGGAGGTTCCCAATGAGAGATTATAAGAGCATATATGAAATATGGCTGAAGAAAGCCGTTGCGGACCCCGAGCTTAAAAAAGAGCTCGAGGATATAAAGGATAACGACTCGGAAATCCTTGACCGCTTTTGGCGCGACCTGGAGTTCGGCACGGGCGGACTCAGAGGAGTTATCGGCGCCGGCACCAACAGGATGAATATATACACTGTCGGTCAGGCAACACAAGGTCTTGCCGACTATCTTAACGAGCACTTCCGTAACCCCTCCGTCGCCATCGGTCACGACTCCAGAATCAACTCCGACCTTTTCGCAAGGCGCGCGGCATCCGTCCTCGCCGGCAACGGAATAAAGGTCTATTTCTATAAAGAGCTGAAGCCCACGCCCATGGTTTCATTCGCGATAAGGGAGTTTAAGTGCAGCTCCGGAATCGTCATCACAGCCAGCCACAACCCCTCAAAGTACAACGGCTACAAGTGCTACGACAAGGGCGGCTATCAGATGACCGACCACGACGCTGGACTGGTCTCCGAAAAGATGCTGAAAGTGGACATCTTTGACGGCATTAAGGAGATGGATTTCGACGAGGCTCTTGAAAAGGGGCTTATCGAGTATATCCCCGACTCCGTATCCGAAAAATTCTACGACGCCGTTTTAAGCCAGCTCATAGAGCCCGAAAACCTTAAAAACAGCGATATCAAGATTCTCTACACGCCCTTAAACGGCACGGGCAACATCCCCGTAAGAACCGTTCTCGCAAGAGCGGGCGTCAAGAATCTTGAAATCGTAAAAACTCAGGAGCTGCCCGACGGCAAATTCCCCACCTGCCCCTATCCGAACCCCGAAATCGCTCAGGCTTTTGAGGAAGCCTTTAAGCTGACCGATAATTACAAGGCAGACCTCATCATAGCCACCGACCCCGACTGCGACAGAGTGGGTCTGGCTGTTCTCCAAGACGGCGAGTATGTGCTGCTTACGGGCAACGATGTCTGCTGCCTTCTTACCCACTATGTGCTGACGGGCAAGAAAAGGCAGGGCAGACTCCCCGAAAAACCCGTTGTCATTAAGACCATTGTCACCTCGGAGCTTGTCAGAAAAATCGGCGAGAGTTTCAATGCCGAAGTTTACGACCTGCTCACAGGCTTTAAATATATAGGCGAGCTTATCACCCGGCTTGAAGACAGGGGAGAAGCCGACAGGTTCG
Source organism: Clostridiales bacterium DTU053 (assembly GCA_001512765.1). Taxonomy (GTDB): domain Bacteria; phylum Bacillota; class Clostridia; order Oscillospirales; family Acutalibacteraceae; genus DTU053. The sequence continues at coordinate 2,043 of LFSO01000054.1, read as the reverse complement.
CCATCGGCATGGAGGAAAGCTACGGCTACCTTTGCGGCACCCATGTAAGAGAGAAGGACGCGGTTGTCGCGTCTCTCCTTGCCGCCGACATGGCAGCCTACTGCAAAAAGCAGGGAATTACACTGTATGACTATCTCCAAAACCTCTACAAAGAGTACGGCTGCTTTGTAAATAAACTCCTTAACTTTGCCTTTGAGGGCGCCGACGGCATGAGGAAAATGTCCGACATGATGGAAAGCCTTAGAAAAGAGCCGCCCAAGACCATCGGCAGCAAAGAGGTTGAGGCAATCTCCGACTACAAAATCAGCAAAACCGTCTGCCTCAAAACAGGCAAAGAGTCCGAAATCGACCTGCCCTCATCCAATGTCCTCTCATTCTCCCTCTCCGGCGGGGCAAAGGTAATAGTCAGACCGTCCGGCACCGAGCCTAAGATTAAGATTTATATCTCCACCGTCGGCGACAGCAGCGATGAGGCAAACGCCCTTGCCGACACTCTGGGCGAGGACATGAAGAAAATCCTCGGAGTATAAGAAGCCCCAAATAAGGAAACAAATAACCATTGCCCCGCAGCGAAAATAAGCATATAATCAAGACTGCGGGGCGAGATTTACTATCGGAGGTCAAAGGTGAACAAAAAGCTCGTAAAAATAACCGCCGCGGTACTCGCTCTCTTAATGTTCGGCAGCATTCTAAGCGTTTTGATTTCCGCTTTGGCAAAATAGGGGAATTTTTAAAATTTTTGAAAAATTTTAGTTGACAAAACGATAGCCATAAACTATTATAGGAAGTGTTATTGGATGAGTAGCAAAGTAAAGTGTAAAACTTGCTTTGGCTCTGAAGTGGAGGACTTGGTCCTCTCAGCCCAGAAGGGCGACAAGGAAGCACTTGACGAACTTATTAGGATTTTTTCAACGGCAATCAAAAACGCTGCCTTATCTTATAATATCGCATCCCTTGATAATGACGATTTGTCGCAGGAGGGCATGCTCGGTTTCCTCTCTGCGGTTTTTTCATACCGCAAAGGCACGGGCGCGTCCTTCACAACCTATGCCAATGTATGCATAGAAAACAGCATCAAATCCGCCCTCAGAGCGGCAACAAGGCAAAAGCATGCGATTCTCAACAATGCACTTCCTCTTGAACCGCTCCAGTCCCGCGCAACCGATAAGGGTAATCCGGAAGAGCGGTACATTGCAAAGGAGAATTCCGAGTTTCTTACGGAATTTCTCTTTCACGACCTATCGGAGATAGAACGCAAAGCACTTAGCTTCTACCTCGCAGGTTATGATTATTCGGAAATCGCCTCCACGCTTGGATTGACCGTAAAGTCCGTTGACAACGCACTGCAAAGAGTGCGGCGCAAGCTGAGGAAAAGAAAACAAAAACATTAGCAATAACAGCTGTCGCGCTGTTCCAATATGCCCGAGTAGCTCAAAGCAGAGCGTTGTTTACAAAGGTGGCGGTGCAATTCCGTCCGGAGGCAAATATTTTTTTCAAGCGAGGTAGCAAAATGTACGAAGACAAGCAATTGACATGCAAAGACTGTGGAGCAACATTCATCTTCACAGCAGGCGAGCAGGAATTCTATGCAGAGAAGGGCTTTGTAAACGAGCCCCAGCGTTGCAAGGAATGCCGTTCAAAGCGCAAGGCAAATCAGAGAGGCGAGCGTGAGATTTACACAACCGTTTGCTCTGCTTGCGGCGGGGAAGCAAGAGTCCCCTTCAAGCCCCGTGAGGACCGTGAGGTTCTTTGCAGCGAGTGCTTTGCAAAGAAGAAGGAAGCCGAAGAGAAGGAAGCTCTCGGCGTACTGTAAACGGAGTTTGGCACATTAGTGCGAGGCAACCCCTAAAGGTCAGTCCTTATATGAAATCCGTTAAGCATTGCAGTCTAAAGACTGCAATGCTTTTTTTGCGCGGAAAATTTCCGTTAATTAGGTGTTTTACCTTTTAATTCAATTTGCTGAATCCCGCCCCGCACAAAGAGCGGGATTTTTTATTTTCCCTCCCGCCGAGAGAAAGGAGCCGCCCCGCCCCCGCCCCGCCG
>LFSO01000020.1 GCA_001512765.1 Clostridiales bacterium DTU053 | reverse complement strand
AGAAGGTTTCCTCAAGAATCGCCGGTCTCCCCGCGTCAAACCTCCCCTGCGACAAGTTCTATGAAGACTATCTTATAGGCAGACCCGACAGAGCAGGCACATTCGGCGACGCGCTTGTTTCCGTAATGCTCTACATGACTCTGGGCAACGAGGATAAGAGTGACGACGACTTTATAAACGATGTTATAAACAACCTCTACAACACCTCTCTCTCCGAGGATGTTTACATAATCGCCCTTGAGGTGCTGTTTGACGATATTATCAAAGACGCTCTGAAGCACACAAAGATTGACATCAGCTCCTATTTTGAGGGCGAGGCCAAGAAAATCGCCAACTATATACAGCTTGGCTTTGAGTTTTTAATGTTCCTTATCAGAGGCGACAACAGTTACTTCAATCTCCTTGAGATTATCCTGGAAAACTCCAACACAAAATACGGTGAATCCTTTGAGGACTTAAAGAATTACATTATAAGCGACTCCATCGCGAAAGAGGATTTTGAAATAGTGGGCATCAGCGCGGCAGAGCTTATAGACGCTGCCGTTACGGACTCTAACCCCGCCGAAAAGAGCGACCACGGCGAATGCGTTTCTTACAACGGCAAGGTTAAAGTCGTTCCCACCAAAGAAGAGCTGCGTCTGCCCTCAATG
>LFSO01000034.1:185171-191254 GCA_001512765.1 Clostridiales bacterium DTU053 | reverse complement strand
ATCCACAGAGGAATCCACAGAGGAATCCACAGAGGAATCCACAGAGGAATCCACAGAGGAATTCACAGAGGATTCTACAGAGGAATCCACAGAGGAATCCACAGAGGAATTCACAGAGGATTCTACAGAGGCAAACTAATCCATAAAAGCATAAATTTAAGGGTTTGAGTCATGCTCAAACCCTTTTTTACATAAAAAAAGAGGCTTGAAAAACTCAAGCCTTTGGAGCTGTTAACCGGGATCGAACCGGTGACCTCATCCTTACCAAGGATGTGCTCTGCCTACTGAGCTATAACAGCAATATTCAATTGCCCAGCAAAAGATATTATACACATAAAAAATATTATGTCAATAAAAAATTATGCTTTTGAATTCGTTAATTTCTTACATTGATTTTTTCGCATCAAAAAACAAGGCGAAAAGAGCCCTTTGCGGTAATGGCTATATGCCGTTTTTGCTTTAAAGTTTTAATTCTTTCTAAAGACGCCGGCAGAGCATAAAAACCCCGCCGCTGATTTACAGCGGGGTTATAATTAGCCCAAAACATCATAGCCCTGGTCTTCTATCGCGGCTTTAATCGCGTCCGCATTCAGCTTTGCGGGGTCGAACTCAACCTCGACGGTTTTGCTTTTAAGGTCAACCTCAACTTTAGAAACTCCGTCAAGAGCTTTTACCGCCCTTGTAATTGCCGCTGAGCAGTGCTCGCAGGACATACCCTCTACCTTCATTATTACGCTGGTCATTTTTACGCCTCCAAGTTATATTTTTTACTATTTTAACATAGATTTTTAAGCGGAAATAAGACTTAGTCACCTTTTAAGCCTTATTTTTCCGTAAATATTGACATTTATTTTTTCGGGCATATAATTATATTAAAAATAAACATTATGCTTCGGGGCGGGGTGAAAGTCCCCACCGGCGGTGAACGGTCATTGAACCGACAAGTCCGCGAGCTTAGGCTGACAGGGTGAGATTCCCTGACCGACGGTATAGTCCGGATGGAAGAAGTGCAGTGTAATTGCGGCTCCGTTTTTGCGGAGCTTTTTTGCACCCCGGCGCAATTTCGGAGGTAGCAGAATGAAAAAACAACTCAAAATGGTCCAGCTCTCAATGCTGGCAGCACTCGGCGTAGTGCTTATGCTTATCGTCAGATTCCCTCTTTTCCCCTCAGCGCCCTTCCTTGAGTACGACATGGGCGATGTAGCGGTAATCCTAACCGCCTTCCTTTACAGCCCGTGGGCATCTCTCTTAGTGCTGGTGATTGTGTCGCTGATACAGGCTCTTACCGTCAGCGCGTCCAGCGGATGGATAGGCTTTGTGATGCATGTTATTTCAACGGGCGCGTTCGTTCTGGTATGCGGGCTTATCTATAACAGAAAGAGAGGCGCAAAATCAAAGGTTTCAAAGCTCTATTTGCCCGCAGCCCTTGCCGCAGGAACCATAGCAATGGTGCTTGTGATGATTCCCTTGAACCTGATATTTACAGTGAGATTTATGCAGGTGCCGAGGGAAGCGGTACTTAATATGATGATACCCACAATAATACCCTTTAATGTACTCAAGGGCATAATTAACTCGGTTGTGGTATGCGTACTCTACCCTGCGGTAAAGAAAATACTTAAATCTTCAAAGTCATTGAATCCCGAGTTATAAACCTTTACCCCTCCTTTTCGGAGGGGTTTTTTATCTCTCCATTGAGCAGCAGATTTTTATATTGTTGTTTTTCATATACTCGGCGCCCCAGTCATACATGGCGATGAGTATCGGCTCAAGGCTCCTGCCAAGCTCGGTTAAAGAGTATTCCACTTTGGGCGGCACTACGGGGTAAACCGTTCGGACAAGCAGCCCGTCGTTTTCAAGCTCTCTAAGCTGCTGGGTCAGCATTTTTGGCGTCGCCTCGGGAATGAGCCTTTGAATTTCGCCGTATCTCATAGTTCCACGCATCAGGTGCCATAATATAAGAGATTTGTATTTTCCGCCGATCAGCTTTAAAGTCGCGCTGACGGGACAGTTAATCTCGGTTTTCTTAGCCATGGAATCCCCTTTACTATTTTTTTTATAGTATAGAACAAATATGTGCATACTTGCTGAAATTACTATATGTGTTATTATAATAACATAAGGAAAATATACCGTCAACTCTCCGACGGCGAAAAAGGAGATGCTGAATTTGACAAATAAGACTTTTAATATTAAGGGCATGACCTGCGCCGCTTGCGCTCAGAGGATAGAGAAGGTGGCGGGCAGGCTTGACGGCGTTGAAAGCGCGGCGGTGAACCTGACCGCCGAAAAGCTGTTTGTAAAGTACGATGAGGCTAAAGCGCGCCCCGAGGATATAATAGCCGCCGTTACAAAGATAGGATACGAGGCCGAGGAGGAGAAAACTTCAGCCGTTATCAGCCTTCCCATATCGGGCATGACCTGCGCCGCTTGCGCCCAGAGGATTGAAAAGGTTTTAAACAGGCTTGACGGTGTCTATAAGGCAAGCGTAAACCTTGCCGCAGAGAAGGCGACGGTGGAGTTTGACCCGTCCAAAATCAGAACGGGCGCAATAAAGGAAGCTATAGAGAAACTGGGCTATAAAGTCCTTGAGGTTAAAAAAGAAAGCAGGGTTGAGGAGGAAAGGGAGAGAAAAAGAAAGGAAATAAAAAGGCTTTGGACTAAGTTCATTGTGGCCGCCGTTTTTGCTTTTCCTCTTTTGTATATCGCCATGGGGCCGATGATAAGCCTTCCCGTTCCCTCCTTTTTAAATCCCGACATAAGTCCTTTAAACTATGCTTTGGTTCAGCTCATTCTCGTAATCCCCGTCATGGCGGTGGGTTACAGGTTCTATACAGTGGGCTTTAAGGCTCTTATAAACCGCTCGCCCAATATGGACTCGCTGATTGCCATCAGCACCCTTGCCGCCTTTGTGTTCAGTGTTTGGAACACTTATCAGATTATAAAAGGCAATCATCACGCCGCCCATTCGCTGTACTTTGAGACGGCGGGGGTTATCATTGCTCTGATACTCCTCGGCAAGTCCCTTGAGGCGGTTTCAAAGGGCAAGACAAGCGAGGCTGTAAGGAAGCTGATGGGTCTTGCCCCAAAGACGGCGACTGTTATACATGGGGGCGAAGAAACCGAAATCCCCATTGACGAGGTTATGATCGGCGACATTATTGCAGTAAAGCCCGGCGGCAAGATTCCCGTTGACGGTACTGTTGTTGAAGGACAGACCGCCATTGACGAGTCGATGCTGACGGGTGAGAGCATGCCAGTAAACAAGACAGTCGGCGATGAGGTTTATGCCGCCACGATTAACACAACGGGCAGCATAAAGTTCAGGGCTGAGAAGGTTGGCTCCGACACTGCTCTTGCCCAGATTATAAAACTGGTTGAGGACGCTCAGGGTACTAAGGCTCCGATTGCGAAGCTCGCCGATGTGGTTTCGGGATATTTTGTTCCGATTGTGATTCTTATTGCGGTGATTGCGGGCATCGGCTGGTTCGCCGCGGCAAAATTCGGCTGGGCTGACCTTCCACACGGCACATCGGGGCTTGAATTCGCCCTTACGATTTTTGTTTCCGTCCTTGTAATCGCCTGCCCATGCGCTTTGGGCCTTGCCACTCCCACGGCGATTATGGTGGGCACCGGCAAGGGCGCGGAGAACGGAATTCTAATTAAAAGCGGCGAGGCTCTGGAGATTGCCCACAAGATTGACACCATAGTCCTTGACAAGACCGGCACAATCACGGAAGGAAAACCGTCGGTTACGGATATTATCGCCTTTGAAGGTTTTGACAACGATACCGTTCTGAAGGCCGCAGCGTCGGCTGAGCAGGGTTCGGAGCACCCCTTGGCACAGGCTATTATTGACAGCGCGAAGGAAAAGGGCTTGCCGCTCTCCCCCGCCCTTGAATTCGAGGCTCTGACGGGAAGGGGCATCAGGGCTAAAATAGAAGACGCCGAAATCCTTGTGGGCAACAAGTCTCTGATGGAAGAAAACAATATAGGCACTGAGGCATTTTCAGGCTTTGCGGATAATCTCTCCGATGAGGGAAAGACGCCGATGTTTGCAGCGATAAACGGCAAGCCCGCAGGAATAATAGCGGTTGCGGACACTCTCAAGCCCACGAGCAAGGCGGCGATAAAAGCGCTGCACGATTTAGGTCTTGTGACGGTAATGATTACGGGCGACAACAAGAAAACCGCCGAGACAATCGCAAAACAGGTGGGCATTGACAAGGTTCTGCCCGAGGTGCTGCCCAAGGACAAGGCGGAAGAAGTGAAAAAGTTGCAATCTGAAGGCAGAAAGGTCGCCATGGTGGGCGACGGCATAAACGACGCTCCCGCTCTCGCTCAGGCGGATATAGGCATAGCCATCGGCTCGGGCACGGATGTGGCGATAGAATCGGCGGACATAGTTCTTATCCGCTCCGACCTAAAAGATGTCCCCACAGCTATAAATCTCAGCAGGCGGACGATTAGGAACATTAAGCAGAATCTTTTCTGGGCGTTTGCTTACAATACTATAGGCATACCAATTGCCGCGGGCGTTCTGTATATCTTCGGCGGGCCGCTCCTAAACCCCATGTTCGGCGCGGCGGCAATGAGTCTCAGCTCCGTTTCGGTGCTGACAAACGCCTTGAGACTTAAAAGGTTTAAAGCTAAAGAGTAAATAAAAAAGATGGGCAGGCTTTTAGCCTGCCCTTTTTATTTTTCTTTAGAAGCCGCCGTTCTCAGCGGGGGTCGGGCTCATGGTGAATACCAGTTCTCCGCCCGCGTCGAGCAAAGCGTGGGTGATATAAGGCTCTGTCAGCTTTTCGCCGTTGAAGGTTACTTCGCTTACATAAATATTGTCCTTTGACTGATTGACAGCCCTGACTTTGAGTATATTTCCGTTACCCAAATCGAGCTCCGCGCTGTCCACAATGGGCGCGCCGATATAATATTTGTCGGTTCCCGCCATCGGGTAAATGCCCACTGCGGAGAGGACATACCATGCGCTTAAGGTACCGCCGTCGTCGTTGCCGTCAAGTCCGTCGGCTCCCGTTCCGTAGCGGTCGGTCAGGACCCATCTTATCCACTTCTGGGCAAGGTCGGGTCTGCCCGCGTCAATAAAGAGGTAAACAGCATGCAAATCATGCTGGTTGCCGTGCCAGTAGCCCGAACCGGGGTCAATTGCTGCCCTTTTGGGCGTCGCGTCCTTCATAAACTGCTCAAGCTCGGAGATAAAGTAATCCCTGTCGCCAAAGAGCTCTATAAGACCCTGCGGGTCGTGCTGAACGCTCCATCTCCACTGTCTCGGGCTGCCCTCAACATAGGCGCTTGATACTTTTATAGGCAGAACCTCNNTATAGGCAGAACCTCGTCATAGTAGGTGGTGATGTAGGGACTGAAGGGCTCAACAAAAGTGCCGTTTTTACTCTTTGCCTGGAAGTATTTTGTCTCGGGGTTGAAGATGTTTTTATACGACTTTGAGCGCTCTTTGAAGAACTCCGCGTCCTCAAACTTGCCCAGAGCCTCCGCAAGAAGGGCTATGCTGTAATCCTCCCAAGCGTATTCGAGAGCGTAGCTTACGGAGCGCTTGCCCGCCTGGGCGGGGATATAGCCGTACTGCAGGTACTCCTTGTTGTAATCCCTCTTTGCGGCGGGGGAATCGTCGTCGGTTTCGAGGGCGGTATTCTTCATAAAGTTATACGCCTTTTCTGCGTCAAAATCGGTTAGACCCTTGAGGTAGGTTTCGGCAATCAGAAGGTCCGCCGGGGTGCCGAACATAGAGCCGCTCTCTCCCGCGCCGGAGGGCCATCTGGGCAGCGCGCCCGACTCCTCCGCCATGGCGATAAGGCTCTTTACCGAGTCAAGCTGAATCTCCTTTTCGATAAGAGTATACAGCGGGTGGGTGGTTCTGACCGTATCCCAAAGGGAAAGGTCGGTTCTGTAGGTATAGCCCTCGGCGACTCCCACCTTTTCGTTAAAACCCAGATACTGACCGTTAACATCGGTAAAGTTGGTGGGCATTATCATTGAGTGATAAAGGGCGGTGTAAAAGATTTTCTTTATATCCTTGTCGTTTGTATCAATTTTGATTTTTGAGAGTC
>LFSO01000034.1:130514-185151 GCA_001512765.1 Clostridiales bacterium DTU053 | reverse complement strand
GCTTACAAAGCTTATTCCGACTTTCAGCTCAACCGACTTGCCTTTAAGGTTGCCGAAATTAAGGTCGGCGCCCGTGTCGTTTCCGAAGGCTTCGATTTTGCCTTCTGTTACGGCAGAACCTTCCCATGTGGCGAAGGATTTAAAGGGCGTGTCGAATTTTGCGACAAAGTAGCCTTTAAGACCGCCGTACCTGCCGGTAAAGCCTGTAAAGACTCTTGCCTCGCCCTCTACCTCATAGGTTTCGGGATTTACTTTTACTCTGCCCTCCTCTGCTCTGCCGCCTGCAAGGAAGCTGGTGGCGTCGATGAGGATTCGGGCGTCTTTGCTTGTGTCAAAGCTGTATCTGTGAACTCCCACATGCTGGGTTGCGGTAAGCTCCGCAAGGCAGCTGATTGAGGGGAGATAAACCGCGTAATATCCTGCCGTGGCGGTTTCCTTATCGTGGCTGAAGGGCAGTGAGCTTGAAAGCCTGTCGGCCGCGCTCATTTTGCCCGTAACGGGGGTTACTCTGAAGTGGCCCATGTCAACGGCTCCCGTACCCGAAAGCCTTGTGTGGCTGAAGCCCCAGATTGTGTTATGACCGTAATAGTAGCCCGCTGTGCCCATCTTAAAGGGGTTGAGCCCTGCGGGGAACGCGGTGTCGGGGCTGAGGCGCACAAGTCCGAATGGCGCTGTGGCTCCGGGGAAGAGCATTCCGCTTACCCACGGAAGACCGCCCGTACCGATAAATGGGTCGACATAACGGGCGTACTCGCCCATTTCCACTTCGGGCATTTGAGCGGGCCCCGTTATGTTTGGCACAAAAACGGACATAAACAAGAAAATAAGCGCCGTAAAAAAGCTCTTGAGTTTAACAAAGAACGATGCCATCTTACAACCTCCGTTTTATGTAAACTGCGGCTTGTCTATTTAAATCATACAGTTTCCGCATGGAAAAAACAAGCATTAATATGTAATTTCTCCAAATCTAATTCTCAGAAAAGAAAAAAACCGGCTAAGTGTTTAGCCGGTTGTTTCGTTCCGACGCCGCCCGAAATAAATTCGAGGCGGCAATGAAATGAGGTTAAAGGATTATGCAAATCAGTCCGCTGCAGCCCTCGTTGATGATTCTCTCCAGTGTTTCCTGCAGCTTCATTCTGGCGTCCGCGGGCATGTGGAAGAGCTTATTCTTCAGACCCTCGTTTACAAGCTCATGCAGCGACTTGCCGAAGATGTTGGACTCCCAAATCTTCTGCGGGTCCTCCTCAAAGCCTTGGAGCAGGTATTTTACAAGCTCCTCGGACTGGCTCTCGGAGCCCACTATCGGGGCGACCTCGGTTGTAATGTCGGCTCTGAGCATGTGTACCGACGGCGCGGATGCCTTGAGCCTTACTCCGTACTTGCCGCCCTGCTTCATAATCTCGGGCTCCTCGAGTTTAAGCTCATCTATGGTGGGCATTACTATGCCGTAGCCCGTAGCCTCAACCTCGTCAAGGGCGTCTTTAAGCCGCTCGTATTTGACCTTTACCATCGACAGGTCCGTAAGCGTCTTCATGAGGTCCTGCTCGTTCTCAATCTTAATCTTAGTCAGCTCCTCGATGACCTTGTAGAACAGGACATTGCTCATTGTGACCTTGATGTGGGCTCTGCCGGTGCCGAGGCTCATGGACTCGATATTGGCGCCGCTGATGTTCTCCATCTCGGCGATTTCTTCGCTCAGATATGTGACCGTGCGCATATTGGTGAGCTTAGAAGCGCTGGTCTTAATCTGACCGAATACCGAGCTCTTGAGCCAGTGGTCGGAGTTGAGGGACGAGAGCCATGCGGGCAGCTCCACTTCGATTTCCTTTACGGGGAACTCATAGAGAACCTGAGTCAGGACCGCCACGATTTCGTTCTCCGACAGCTCAATGCAGTTTATGGGCACTACGGGCACCTGATACTTTTCGGAGAGCTCGTCGGCAAGGCTCCTTGCGGAGGCTGACTGGGGATACATGCAGTTAAGGAGCACAATGAAGGGTTTGTTAATCTCCTGAAGCTCCTTGATTACCCTTTCCTCCGCCTCCTCGTACTCGTAGCGGGGAATGTCGCTGATGCTGCCGTCGGTGGTGACCACAAGACCTATGGTGGAGTGCTCGGCTATGACCTTATGGGTGCCCATCTCGGCTGCCACATTGAAGGGTAGTTCCTCGTCGCTCCACGGGGTCTTTACCATTCTGGGCTGCTCGCCCTCGATGTAGCCGAGAGAACTCGGAACTATATAGCCGACGCAGTCAATCATCCGTACTCTGAAGGCGGCGTTGTTGTCGAGTTTAATCTCGACTGCCTCCTCGGGGATGAACTTGGGCTCAGTGGTCATAATTGTTCTGCCGGCGGCGGACTGGGGCAGCTCGTCGATTGCCCGCTCTCTCTGATAACCCTCTTCAATATTAGGGATAACAAGTGTGTCCATGAACTTCTTTATGAAGGTGGATTTACCCGTTCTGACGGGTCCGACCACACCTATGTATATATCCCCTTGTGTGCGTGCAGCAATATCTTCGTATATGTTGCGGTCTTCCAATTATATCCTCTCCTTCGCATTCTCGGTATGCAGATGGCTTTAAATTAAATCTATGTTAAACGCAAGGGATAAGGAGCATTCGTCTTTCCCTTATCACATCGTCGGTAAGGTTGTTTTCGACAGCGATTTTCTCCACCGTGGTGTTGTACTTTCTGGCTATGTCCCAAACGGTTTCGCCCGGGTCGGAGAAGTAGATTACAAGGCTTGCGGGCTTTGCCTTAAATTCGCTGTCGCCTTTTTCCTCAATATCGGTCAGTACATCGACGCTTTCGATTTCGAATACGGTAAGGGATATTTTAAGCTCCGCCTTAATATCCAGCCTGTCTGTGGAGGCGTGGCTGTAGCTGAGTCCGCCGCACTCGCAGTTTGCCTCGCACTCAAACGCTCCTGCTTTAAGAGTTGTATCCTTCTCGTATTCGAAGCTGACGCTCTTTTCGGCGTAGCTTATTCTGCCGTCGTTGTAGGCGTAGAGCATACCGATTTCGACGCTGCCGTAGACATAAACCTTAGAGCCGTCGGTTCTGAGGTTCTTTTTAAGTCCCACGACGCTTATGTCGATTATCTTTCCTATCTCAAGGTCGGCTACATCAACCTGCGAATTGAACATATAGGGCTCTGTGGTTCTTGCCTTTATGACTTTAAGATTGCCCTGCAGCTTCTTTGTCTCCGTAGCCTTTGCCGTTGAGTAGGCGTCGCTGACCGCCTGAATGTTCTTGACCTCGCCTATGCAGATAAGGGCGGTTGCCTTTATGTTGTAGACTATGGCGGCCGAGGTTTCGCTGCCCTGGAGCTGGGCGTCCACATGGTCAACCTTTACAGAAACATCGCAGATTGAGTTTTCGTCGACGCCGCTGATTTCGAATATCTGACTGAAGGGGATTATGCTTGTTACGGCTATGATGTCCGGCTCATCGCCGCCCGTTACGGCAAGGGATTTGACCTGCATTTCGCCGCTTATCATCATCTTGCCGTTTATGGTCTTGACATCGGTCAGATACGCGGTGGCGTCGCTCTTTACAATCCTCTTTACGGTACCGCTGAAGTTCTGAATCTCGCAGGTGTCGCTTACCGTAAAGCCCTTCTGCTCGACCTTTATAAATGAATAGGGGCTTATTTCCTTCTTTTTCATCTGAATGCCTTTAATCGAGCAGTCGGTGACAATCTCAAGGGTCTTTACCCTGTAAACCTTGATTGAGATTGAAACCGTGGCGTTGGCCGCAATCTGCCTCTTGCCGGAGGCTCTGCAGCTTACATAGTCGGTTCTTGCCTCGGCAATGACCGAATCCTGCTCGTCAAGGTCTTTAATCTCTGTGCTTTTCGAGAAGGGATAAGAGCTTTCGTAAGAGTACACCTGGTTGTCTTCTCCGAGGAACATAAAGCTGAACTTCGCGTTGCCCTCTATGACCACTCTGTTGCCCGAAATCTGGGTTGAGGCAACAACCGGGCATACCGTGCACTTGAGTACCTTGACAACATCGCAGTAATACTCAGGAAGGTTTACTTCGGTTTCTATCATTTGTTCAAGGGTACCCTCGTAAAAAAGCTCTTTGGCATTAACGGCATCCTTTTTTACCTCATACTTCATATCTGGCTGTCTCCTTTATTAAAAAGTCTCTATGCAATCTATATTCACATCCTGTCCCGAGTATGCCAAGCATTTGCATCTTGTCTTTATGTTTTTGGGCACTTTTTTACTTTTTTGTCCTTTAAAAGCGTTTTTTTAAATTATATGAATTTGTCCCGTATCATATATCAAATTTGTCTGGCATATCTATGTAACGATATGTTAAGCGGGAGGGTTTTTATTGAAGAATATAGTTGAGGAAAGAGCAGTAGAGCTTGGTGAATATATAGTTGAAAATAAAGCTACTGTGAGAGCAGCCGCTAAGGAATTCGGAATAAGCAAGTCCACGGTACATATGGATGTTGCGGAGCGGCTAAGAAAAATTAATCCCGTTCTTTATCAAGAAGTAAGAAGCGTGCTGGAGCTTAACAAGGCACAGCGCCATATCAGAGGCGGTCTTGCCACAAAGGAGAAATACAGAAAGCTAAGGGATTATTAATTCTGTTTCCCGCTGAATTTATTTGCTCCCAATTAAGTTTTTTCACTCTCAAAAGTATCGGCTCCCTTATGGGGAGCCGATGCTTTTTCTTTTGATATTCCGCTTTAATTTACATTGATGGGTAAAATATGTATAATAGGAATATTATTATGCTTTGGGAGCTGATTTTTTGCGGCGTCTTTTGGTCTATTTAAAACCATACAGAACGGACTGCATAATAGGTCCCGTTTTTAAATTCCTTGAGGTGGTTTTCGAGCTGCTGCTGCCTACCATTATGGCATCTATAATAAACAACGGCATCGAAAACAGGGACAAGCAGTATGTGCTGAAAATGGGGCTTTTAATGGCGGTCATGGCGATTCTTGGCTATATGTCCGCTCTTATATGCCAGATTCTTGCCTCCAGAGCGTCTCAGGGATTTGGCACAGTGCTCAGAAACAAGGTTTTCGGGCATATAATGTCCTTTTCGGTCTCCGACGCCAACAATTTCGGAGCCTCCACCCTTACCACCAGACTTTCCAACGACATAAACCAGATTCAAAGCTTTGTGGCAATGACCATAAGGCTTTCCACCCGCGCGCCGTTTATATGCATAGGCGCGGTTATTATGGCGTTTATTCTTAACAGGAGGCTTGCTTTAATTCTCGCCGCTTCCATTCCCGTTTTTGCAGTTATTATCTTTGTAATTACAAAGCTGTCCGCTCCCCTTTACAAGGCTTTTCAAATGAGGCTCGACGATTTGAGCGGAACAATAAGAGAGAACATAGCGGGCGTCAGAGTCATCAGGGCGTTTTCAAGAAACGACGCGGAGAAAAAACATTTCTCAAAGGTAAATACGGATATAACGGAGACGGGTTTTGCAATAGGCAGGATTTCCGCCGTTTTCAATCCCCTGACCTCACTTATCGTAAATACCGTGGTCATTATCATTCTCTGGCAGGGAGCTATAAGCATTAATGCAGGCACTCTGTCGGGCGGAGAGATTATTGCCTTTATAAATTACACAAGCCAGATTTTGTCCTCGCTGCTTATTATCTCAAACCTTATTATTCTCTCAATCAAAGCCTTTGCGTCGGCGGGCAGGATTGCGGAGATACTTGAAACCGCTCCCGAAGATGAGGGCTCTCGGGAGATTCCCGAACTTGACATGAATGCCCCCGCCGTATCATTTCATAATGTGTCCTTTGTTCACAATAAGTCGGATGAGCTTGCTTTAAAGAATATAAACATGACAGCCTTTAAGGGCGAGACCATAGGAATAATAGGGGCGACAGGCTCGGGAAAGTCCACATTTATAAATATGATAGGAAGGTTTTATAAGCCCTCGGAAGGGGAAATCAGGATTTTCGGCGTTCCGATTGACGAATTCCCCGTATCAACCTTAAGAAAAATGATAGGCATCGCGCCGCAAAGGGCTGTGCTTTTCTCCGGCACTGTGGCGGACAATATCCGTTTCGGAAAGCCCGACGCCACCGATGAGGAGGTAATAAAGGCTGCCGAAGACGCTCAGGCAGACTCATTTATCAGGGAGATGCCCCAGGGTTATGATTCGAGAGTGTCGAGGGGCGGCAAAAACCTCTCGGGCGGTCAAAGGCAGAGGATTTCCGTAGCAAGGGCTATTATCGGAAACCCCGATATTCTGATACTTGACGACGCCACCAGCGCCCTTGACTTTTTAACCGACTCAAGGCTCAGGAAGGCGGTTAAAGAGCGCCGACCCGACCAAACCGTTTTTATAGTCTCCCAGCGTGTGGGCGTAATAAAGAACGCCGACCGCATACTTGTATTTGACGACGGCGAAATCGTCGCCAGCGGCAAGCATGAGGAGCTTATCCGCTCAAGCGACATATACAAAGAGATTTGCCTGTCGCAGCTTTCAAAGGAGGAGATAGCATGAAAAAAACCTTCTTTAGGCTGTACGGCTTTATGAGAAAGAGCAGGGGGCTTTTGGTTCTCTCTGTATTCAGCGCGCTGACTGTGGTTGCCTGTAATCTCCTTGCCCCCATAGCCCTCGGCAGGGCTGTGGACAGCATGGTGGGCAAGGGGCTTGTGGATTTCTCCTCGGCTTACAAATATATAGCCCTTCTCGCCTCTTTATATTTCGGCGTCTGCCTTTTCAGCTGGGTACTCAATCGCTCGGCTAACAAAATCGCATATACCACAGTGGGACTAATAAGAAAAAGTATGTTTGACAGGCTGCTGGTGCTGCCGTCCTCGTTTTTTGACAGGACATCCTACGGCGATACCGCCAGCCGCTTTGTGAACGACGCGGACATGGTATCAGACGGACTATTGCAGGGTCTTATGGCTCTTATTCAGGGCGTACTGACAATTGTGGGCGCGTCGGTAATAATGCTGATTCTCAATGTCCCAATGGCGCTGACCGTCATGCTCTCCGCACCAGCCTCCTTCTTTGTGGCGAGGTATATCACCCTTAAATCCCAAAAGAGGTTCGGTCAGCAGGCGGCTATCGTGGGTGAGCTTAACGGCTACGCTGAGGAGTATATTGACGGATTGCAGCTTATAAAGGCGTTCGGCAGGCGGGAAAAGGTTCTCTTTGAGTTCGGAGAAATAAACTCAAGGCTTTATAAGGCGGGCCTGAAGGCTCAGATTATCTCCGCTCTCTCAAACCCCACAACAAGGATAGTAAACAATATTGCCTATGCGGTGATAGGCGTTATAAGCGGCTATCTTGCAATAAACGGGCTTGTCACCGTGGGCACGGTTTCCGGCTTTTTGATTTTCGCCATTATCTACGCAAGACCCTTTAATGAGATTACCTCGGTTCTGACGCAGATTCAGTCCGCCTTTGCGTCGGCTGAGAGGATATTCGCTTTGCTTGACGAAACGGCTGAGCCCTCCGATGAGAACGCTCCCGAACATATTGAGGAGTGCCGCGGAGAGGTGGAGTTTAAAAATGTATACTTTTCCTATGACCCGAAAAAGCCCTTGATTGAGGATTTGAATTTGCACATCCCCCAAGGCAGCAAAGTCGCCATTGTGGGTCCCACGGGCGCGGGCAAGACAACGCTTGTAAATCTCCTTATGCGTTTTTATGATGTTGACTCGGGCTCCATCACCGTTGACGGCATTGACATAAGAAACTTAAAGAGGAAAAACCTCAGAGAGCAGTTCGGAATGGTACTGCAGGACACATGGCTTTTCGGCGGCACCGTAAGGCAGAACATTGCCTACGGAAAGCCCGACGCAACATTTGAGGAAATAGTTGAGGCGGCGAAAAAAGCCGGCGCCGACAGCTTTATAAGAAGAATGGAAAAGGGCTACGACACCCGTATAAGAGCGGGCGGTGAAAATCTGTCGGCGGGTCAAAGGCAGCTTATCACAATAGCAAGGATAATGCTAATAAACCCGCCCATGCTTATACTTGACGAGGCTACAAGCAATATAGACACCCATACGGAACTGAAAATCCAAAGGGCGTTTGACACCCTCACAAAGGGCAGAACCACCTTCACAATTGCCCACAGGCTCTCCACAATTATAAACGCGGATACCATTCTCGTTATGGACAAGGGCAGGATTGCGGAGCAGGGCAACCATGAAACTCTGATGAAAAAGAACGGTCTTTACGCCGCTTTGTATAACAGTCAGTTCTCTTAAACTCATGGATTTTGTTAATCTTTCAACAATTATTTCTTTAATTCATCGGACAGTCTGTACTAAGCGACAAAAGAAGCCAATAGGAGCTTTTTTCTATTGACTTTTGTATCTTTATGAGTTTAATATTTATAGTTGGAATTGTTTTTTCGCATAAATATTAAACCGCAAAAACACCCTCACTTTTAGCTTGTCGTTCGGCTCGCTTTAAGACGAGAGGCTTTATAAGTTTTGGAGGAACAACAATGAAAACCATTGCAGTTTTGACAAGCGGCGGCGACGCGCCCGGCATGAATGCGGCTATCCGCGCTGTAGTACGCACGGCATGTGAAAACAACATGAGAGTTCTCGGCATTCGCAGGGGCTATAACGGTCTTATGGCAGGCGATATGTACGAGATGAACATAAGGAGCGTTTCGGACATTATTCACAGGGGCGGAACCATTCTTTATTCCGCAAGAAGCCCGAGATTCAACTCCGAGGAAGGTCTTAAAGAGGCAATTGAAGTCTGCAAGGCTAACTCCATTGAGGGCATTGTTGTTATCGGCGGCGACGGCTCCTTCAGAGGCGCCCGCGACCTTTCCATCAGAGGAATCCCCTGTGTAGGCGTTCCCGGAACCATTGACAACGACATAGCATGCACCGATTACACAATCGGCTATGATACGGCTCTTAATACAATAATGGATATGGTGGACAGAATCAGGGACACCACAGAGTCCCACGACCGCTGCTCCGTAATTGAGGTTATGGGCAGACACGCAGGCTATCTCGCCCTTAACAGCGGTCTTGCCGTTGGAGCTACATCCATTCTGCTGCCCGAGGTTGACTTTAATGTGGAGCGCGATGTCATTGAAAGAATGCGCCGCACTCAGAAGACCGGCAAAAAGCACTTTATCATAATGGTGGCAGAGGGCGTTGCCGAATCCATGAAGACTCAGGGCATTAACGGCGTCGGCGAGCTTGCGAAGCTCATTGAGCAGAGAACAGGCGTTGAGACAAGGGCTACCGTTCTCGGTCATGTTCAGAGAGGCGGCTCACCCTCCGTTAAGGACAGAGTCGTGGCAAGCCAGATGGGCGCTGCCGCAACACTTCTGCTTAAAGAAGGCAAGGGCAACAGAGTCATCGCCATGCGCAAAGAGGAGATTGTTGACTACGATATCTACGAGGCTCTTTCAATGAAGAAGAGCATTGACTTAAATCTTCTCAAAACCGCCCTTGAAATCTCCATTTAACCTTTATTTCTTGACATAATCTGAGGCTTTTCGTATAATAATAAAAGTGAATATTTAATACATCTTATCAAGAGTGGTGGAGGGAAAAGGCCCTGTGAAACCCGGCAACCTGTAAGCGATTACAAGGTGCCAATTCCTGCGGATTTGCCGCAAGATGAGATTTAAAGTCATCCCGGCATTTGCTATGCTGGGTATTTGTTTATGAGACATGACAAAAACGAAAGGAAACCTAAAATGAGAAAGCACACTTTTACATCCGAATCCGTAACAGAGGGACATCCCGACAAGGTTTGCGACCAGATTTCCGACGCAATACTTGACGCTATCCTTGAAAAGGATTCAAGGAGCAGGGTTGCCTGTGAGACGGTTACAAATACAGGCCTTGTTCTGGTAACGGGAGAGATTTCGACCTCAAGCTATGTGGACATCCCCGCTGTTGTCCGCTCCGTTCTGACAGACATAGGCTACAACAATCCCGAATACGGCATTGACGGCAAGCATGCCGCTGTTATTACTGCCATTGAGGAGCAGTCTCCCGACATAGCTCTGGGCGTTGACAAAGCTTTTGAGTTTAAGGACGGCACAATGACCGATTCGGAAATAGAGCATCTGGGCGCAGGCGACCAGGGCATGATGTTCGGCTTTGCCTGCGATGAAACCCCGGAGCTTATGCCTCTGCCCATATCCCTTGCCCACGCCCTTTCAAAGAGGCTGGCTGAGGTCAGAAAGAAGGGCATTGTACCCTATCTCAGACCCGACGGCAAGACTCAGGTAACCGTTGAATACGAAGACGACCGCCCCGTTAGAGTTGACACAATAGTCATATCCACTCAGCACGACCCCGACGCAACAAACGCTCAGATAAGAGAGGATATGATAGAGCATGTTGTAAAGGCGGTTATCCCCGCTCATCTCCTTGACGAAAAGACAAAGTACTATATTAACCCCACGGGACGCTTTGTTCTGGGCGGCCCCGCTGTTGACTCGGGTCTTACGGGAAGGAAAATCATCGTTGACACATACGGCGGCTACGCTAAGCACGGCGGCGGAGCCTTCTCGGGAAAAGACCCGACAAAGGTTGACCGCTCGGGCGCATACGCCGCAAGGTATATCGCAAAGAACATCGTCGCGGCGGGTCTCGCAAGAAAGTGCGAGGTTGAAATCGCATACGCCATCGGCATGGCGAACCCGATTTCGGTTTATGTTGACACCTTCGGCACAGGCACTGAGGATGAGCAGAAAATCGAGCGGGCTGTAATTGAAAGCATTGATTTAAGACCCGGCGCCATTATTAGGGACTTTGATTTAAGAAAGCCCATCTACAGAAACCTCGCCGCATACGGTCACATGGGACGCGAGGAGCTGGGACTGAAATTTGAAGAAAGAGATTTGGCGGCAAAGATACTCAGCCGTCTCTAAAGAAAAGAAAAAGAGGCTGCGTAAGCCTCTTTTTTTGTAACCCAGGTCACAGAACTTAAAGAGAAGTTACTATATATTTACATAAGAGTCTTTTAGTGTATATAATATTAAAAGACTTTGGGCAAAGAAAAGAGAGATAGTGTGAAAAAGTTCATTGTTTGTCTTTTGAAGGTATTGGCAGTTTTTACAGGCTGGCTCGCGCTTTCCCGTGTAGCCGATATGTATTTTGAGCACACCGCGGTATCAAGGCTTTTTGCCGACCTTATAGTTTTTGTGGGAGTTGTTCTCGTATCCTATGTATTTTGGCTTATTGACCATAAGAGCTTTAAGGTAGTCAATATTGAAGAGCCCTTTAAGAATATTTTCAAGGGAATTCTAATCGGCGCCGTATGGGTCGGCGTACCCCTTGTGATACTGTTTATTATGGGCAAGGCGAGAATAGTCAGCGTAAACCATGTGGATTACTTTATCCTCTGGATTATTTCCTGCTTCTTCAGCTCCGTAATGCAGGGACTTTTAATAAAGGGCTATATCTATCAGCTCATTGAGCACACTTACGGCTTTGCGGCCGCGGTCGTCGTTTCCACCGTACTCTTTACCGTCATGCACCACGGTGTTTTTGAGGCGGGCCCGATGACTATACTTAACATCGCGTCGTCAAGCGTGGCGTTCTCATTTATGCTCAGGTACTCGGAGACGATTATCCTGCCCATCACCGCACATTTTGTATGGAATCTGCTCGGCGGAATGGTTTTGGGAGCCGAGTCCCTGGCTCACGGCTACCCCGCTCTTTTGAATATAGCCTTTAATGAAAGCGTGCTCTTTGACAACGCCCATAAACTCGAAGGCAGCGTTCTGGTGCTCCTTATAAACATTGTTTTCATTCTGACTCTCGCAATTTTGATTCATAAAAAGGAGCATAAGACCACCGCTAAGGCAAAAGTTTAAACTTTTAGCAAATTTATCCGCAGTTTCCTTGTGGTTTAGAATAAATTGATATATAATGTAAAAAAACAGAAAGAAAAGGGGATGTTTGTATGTATAGCAATAAAGTAATGGATATGCTTAAAGTCCAAGTCAACAAGGAGTTTTATGCCGCATATCTCTATCTTGACATGGCGAACTTCTACGCTGACAAAAACTTGGACGGCTTTGCAAACTGGTTCTATGTTCAGGCACAGGAAGAGCTTGACCACGCAATGCTCATTTCAAAATATCTGCTGAATAACGGCATTAGGCCTGAGCTGGAGGCTATCGCTAAGCCCGATAAGGAATTCAAAGAGCTCATCGATCCCCTTGAGGCTGCTCTGGAGCATGAAAAGTATGTAACAAAGTGCATCCACGAAATCTATGATGCGGCAATGGCAGAGAAGGATTACCGCTCCAAGCAGCTGCTTGACTGGTTCGTTCTGGAGCAGAATGAGGAGGAGGCAAACGCCGATTCCCTGCTGCAGAAGATGAAGATGATAGGCTCCGGCGGACTGGTATTCATGCTTGACGCACAGCTTGCTCAGAGAAAGCATGAGCCCCCTTCATTCGACTTTGATTAATTGAGCTTACATAAAAGACCCTGCCCAAAAGGGCAGGGTTTTTGTATTTATTCTGACGGGGGGGCGGTGCGGCGGGTTTAATTTCGAAAGGCGTTTGGCGGGTCACTCTATTCGGACTAAAACTTTAGGCGGGGGCTTTGAGCCCTTCAAAAAAAGTGAAGCCAAGGGGTTTCCTTGGCTTCATACTTTGTAGGCTGACTTTGATTTTGTTAAGGCTAATGCTGTTTGACTTGAGGTACTTTATTTCTTGCAGCCGCAGGGTTTGTCATCGCTCTCTCCTGCTACATCTCCGTCGCAGGGCGGGAAGAACTCCTCAATGGGGAATTTTATGCGGCGGAATGCGTCGCAGGCGTCTTCGTCAACGGCTGTGCAGTCTTTGGTCGGTATGCAGAAGTCATATGCCGGGATAAGGAGCTGAACATCTCTCTCAAGCTGAACGATTGTGAACAGACCGATGGTGACTCTTACTGCTCTTTCGGCGCTCGGGCTTACAAACTGGCCGGGGAAGCACTTCTTTATGCAGCCAGGTATGCCGTTTTGCACATCGGCGATGTTGTTGCAGCAGTCGCAGGGACGGCAGATTCTTGCGTCAAGCGCTACGGGCTCCGCGACCTGTACCACAACTCTCGGGCTGGTCTCTACTGCGGGCAGCTGCTCGTCGAAATCCTTCTTGGTGAACTCAGATGAGAATACCTTTACGCTGCCTTCGCCGCCGAAGAGGATGATCTTCTTGCTGTATACTGCAAGACCGTGAATCGTTGTGGGCGGATTCATCGGGGTGGTGTAGACATCAAGGGTTACCTTGAAGAAGAATGTCAGGTCAATTGAATAGTATCCGTTGTTGAAGGGAACCTTTTCAATATCGGTAAAGACATTCAGAACATCTACCTTGCGGACTCTTACGCTGGTTGCGTAGTCTACAACATCCTGAGCACAATCGGTAAAGTATACTCTGAGATCGGCCAGACAATCCTTATCAGCACATGAATCGTATACCTTGCTTGTGTTAATGCATACAGCATCTTTTATACGCCTTGAACTTACATCGGGATTTGCGCTGCATTTTAATTCAGACATACATTTTCCTCCTATTAATTAATAATTGAAATTTCGTAAACTTCAATATTAGTTTATGAGGAGGGCGAATTTTGGTTACTTAAATTTGCTTTCAACTTATTGGCTCAAAGATTTATTTAAAAGTTTTATTCTTTCATTTTTGCGAAAGCGTTAGTTCCGACATAAAAAATTGACTTTAAAGTGTATCGGTGATAAAATGACGGTGCGAAAAAAGAAAAAACAGAAAGCCCCGGGCTAATGCCCGGGACCCCTGTTTTACGGATGGTAATGTATAATTAAATAGGAGTAAGCGGTCAGTCTTTATCCTTGTTTTTTGCCTCGACATATTTCATTCCCGTAGCCGTGGCAATAATCTCAAAGAAAAGGGCGGATACGAATATCACGCTGAAAAAGTCTTTGCCCATGGTCAGAAGGTCTCTGCAAATCTGCATAGCAAAGAAATAGTCCACTACCCTGCCCGCGAATATGTACATAATTGCGGCAAGGGCGTATACTGCTATTACCGGTATTGAGCCGTACTTAATAACATTTTTTGAAAAGGAATTCATTGAATTTATTATTTTTTTCAGCTCGTTGAAGAGCTCTTTCATATGTATCACCTAATAAATTATACCTATAATAAAATATATTAACAAGCTTTAATTTATGGAAACCGAAGGCATTATATGCCGGCGAAAGGAAATTTATGCTGACTATTGGCGCGTCATCTGCCTGCTTTTACCCCGATGTTACCGAGGAGTCTTTTATAAGGCTCTGCAAAATGAATGTTAAGACGGCAGAGATTTTTTTCAATTCCCCCTCAGAGCTGGAAGATTCATTTACCTCTCTTTTAAAGTCATACGCTGAGGAGTACGGCGTGAGCATCACTGCCGTACATCCTTTTATGTCCTTTGCTGAGCATTATAACCTTTTCAGCAATTACGAGAGAAGATTTTACGACTATATGCCCCTTTACTTAAAGCTCTTTGAGGTTGCGGCAAAACTGGGGGCAAAGTATTTTGTTTTCCATGGGGCTAAGCCCTCAGCGTCTTCCAGCGATGAGCTGTATTTTGAGCGGTTTGCGATTCTCTCCGAAAAGGCGGCTCAAATGGGAGTTATCTGCGCTCAGGAGAATGTGGTGCATTACCGCTCCCAGTACCCCGATTTTATGCAAAGAATGAAAAAGGCTATTGGCGAAAACTTCAGGATGGTTCTTGACATTAAGCAGGCAAGGCGCACGGGGGTAGACCCATTCCTATTCTTTGACGCAGTGGGCGAAAGCATCGAGCATATTCACATAAGCGACTTTAATGACAAAAAGGACTGCATAACTCCCCTTAAAGGCAAGTTTGACTTTAAAGAATTTTTTATTGAAACAATAAAAAGGGGCTACAAGGGAGATTATATAATAGAGCTGTATAGGGACAGCTATAAAGACGCTGCGGAAATTGAAGAAGCGTTTTTAAAGCTTCAAAAAATCATGGGGGAAATTAAAGAAGGCTTATAACCCGCTCAGTCCCCCTCAAAATAAAAATACTTGCTTTATTTTCCTTTATGTGGTATGATAGTATAAATCAGCAGCGACTTTACTTTTGAGTGGGGCGACCCGCTCTTTATTTAGGCTTTTTTTAGAATATTAAGTTTTAAGTTCTCCATATAGTCTTGCCGTTCCTTTATATGGAAAGTTTGCGATTATTTAAACGGGCTTAAAAGGTTAAGACTATAAAAAAAGAATTAGAAATAAAGGAGAATTAAAGTGTCTGATAAATTAAAGGGACCCGCAAGGGTCGAGGCTATAAGAAACCTTGCCGCTCCCATAGCGGAAAGCCTTGGGCTAAAGCTGTGGGATGTAAAAATTTTTAAAGAAGGCGGCAGGCAGATATTAAGAATCGTCATCGATAAGGACGGCGGGGTGAGCATGGACGACTGTGTGGCAATGCACAGAGCTATCGACGCTCCCCTTGACGAACTTGACCCCATAGAAGAAAGCTACAACCTTCAGATTTCATCCCCCGGCCTTGAAAGGGAGATTGAGCGTCCAGAGCACTTTGAGGAGTATATCGGCGAGAATGTCAAATTCAAGCTCAGAGCCCCCATTGACGGCAAGAAGGAATTCTCGGGCGTTTTGAAGGACTACAACGAAGGCCTTGTTATTATTGAAGTAGACGGCGAGGACATGAGTCTTGAGAAAAAAGACTATGCCTGGATCAAACTTGACGATTTTCCCGAATTTTAGTTCCAATATATATGAAAGGGTTGACCGTAATAAATGAATAAGGATTTTTTCGACGCAGTGAGATTGCTGGTTAAGGAAAAAGGACTTCCCGCAGAGCATATTTATGAGAAAATTCGCAATGCCATCATTGTTGCCGCAAGCCATGACTACGGCAAGGACGCGGTTTTCTGCGATATAAATCCCGACGAAAACGAGATAAGAGTCTATGTCAGAAAGAATGTGGTTTCCGAGGTGGAGAACCCGCAAACCGAAATTCATGTTGATGAGGCTCAGAAGTACAAAAAGGGCGCTCTGCCCGGCGATATAGTCGAAATTCCCCTTGAAACAAAGGAGTTCGGCAGAATCGCCGCTCAAAAGGTTAAGCATGTTTTAAGGCAGGGCATAAAGGAAGTTGAGCAGGATAAGGTTTACGAGGAGTTCCAGAGCAAAAATCAGGAGATAGTAACCGCAAGGGTTCTTGTTGTGGACCCCCGCACCGGCAATGTCACCCTTGAGATAGGCAGAGCCGAGGCCATTCTGCCCAAAGGCGAGCAGGTCCCCGGCGAGGTATTCACCCCCGGACAGCTCACAAGGGTTTACATCGTCGATGTCCACAATACCGAAAGAGGCCCCAAGGCCATGATTTCCAGGACCCACCCCGGTCTTGTAAAGCGTCTTTTCGAGGCTGAGGTTCCCGAGATTTACGACGGCATAGTCGAGATTAAAGGAATCGCGAGAGAGGCGGGCTCCAGAACCAAAATCGCCGTTTACAGCAAGGACGAGAACGTTGACGCGTCCGGCGCGTGCATCGGCACAAGGGGCGCGAGAGTCGGCAAGATTGTTGAGCTTCTTGGCGGAGAAAAGATTGACATAGTAAAGTACAGCGACGACCCGAGGGAGTATATAGCAAACGCTCTCGCTCCCGCTGAGATTATAAATGTTGAAATTGAGGACGCTGACCAGAAGATTTGTCATGTAACCGTTCCCGACAATCAGCTGTCCCTCGCCATCGGCAACAAGGGTCAGAACGCCCGACTTGCCGCAAAGCTCACAGGCTGGAAGATTGACATAAAGCCCGAAAGCGGCTTTTATTCGCCTGTAATTCAACTGTAATTACCGTGATTGCATTTTTCTAAACGCGAAATAAATTATCCTGAAAGGAGTAGTCTCGTGCGGGTTAAAAAACAGCCTATCAGAAGATGTACGGGCTGCGGAGAGTCAAAGCCTAAAAGAGAGCTTGTCAGGGTGGTAAGGTCGCCCGAAGGCGAAATATCCATCGACAAGACGGGCAAAAAGAACGGCCGAGGCGCATACATCTGCCCCAATCCCGAGTGCCTGAAAAAAGCGAAAAAGGCAAAGCGGCTTGACAGGTCTTTTGAAATGCAGGTTCCCGATGAGATTTACGAGCAGCTTGAAAAGGAGCTGTCAACTGATGGAGACGCACAGCAGGGTTAAATCATTTTTGGGACTTTGCAGAAAGGCCGGCAAGCTCCAATCAGGGCACGATGCGGTAAAGGCATCAATAAAGCAGGGCAAAGCCCGTCTTATTATACTGTCCTGCGACGCATCCGAGAGACTCCAAAGAGAAATGGAAAGACTTGCGGGCGATATAAACATAATCAGAATTAAGCTGACAATGGATGACATCGCTTCTGCCACAGGCAAGCGCGCAGGAGTGATATCTATAAACGACGAGGGTTTTGCCTTGAAGTTATCCGACGAAACAACCAAGGAGGGCTTATTATATGACGACAAAATACAGAGTATATGAGGTTGCGAAGGATTTTGGACAAAAATCCAGCGATATTATAAAGCTGTTGGAGCAGTATTTCGAAGAGCCTAAGAAGCATCAGACTGCCCTTGAACCCGAGGAGCTTGATGTTATCTTCGATACGCTGACTCAGAAGTACGCGGTGGAGAGCTTTGACGAATACTTTGCCTCCGCTCAGAAGAAAAAGGCTGAAGCTGAGGAAAAGGCAGACAAAAAAGAGGCTCCCGAAAAGAAAGAAGCCGCAGCAGAGACCGAAAAGAAGTCCGAAGGGGAAAAGCCCTCAGCCCCGAAGGACGAGAAGGCTCACGAGCAAAAGGCTAAGGAGAAGAAGGATGACAAGGCCTTTGAGGCTCGCACAAAGGTTAAGCGTACGGTCGACACAAGAATTACCCATGTTCAGCTTGACAAATATAACGAAAAGTACGACAATCTCGCATCTTCAACCACTAATATAAGGGATACCGAGACAAACAAGCAGAAGATTAAGCAGAAGTCTCAGCAGTACCGCAAGAAGGTGGGTACCCGTCGGCACAGACGCGAGACCGAGCAGGAAAGACTCAAGAGAATCGCGGAGGAAAGAGCTAAGAAGCCCATTACAATTACCATACCCGACGAGCTTACCGTCGGCGAGCTTGCCATGAAACTGAAGATGACGGCTGCGGAGGTTATAAAGAAGCTCATGCAGCTGGGCATGATGGCAACCATAAACGAAACCATAGACTACGACACCGCGGAAATCGTAGCCACAGAGCTTGGCGCGAAGGTAGAAAGGGAAGTTGTGGTCACACTTGAGGAAAGAATCATAGACGACAGCGAAGACGACGAGAAGGACCTTGTTCCCAGAAGCCCCGTTGTCGTTGTCATGGGCCATGTCGACCACGGCAAGACCTCGCTGCTTGACGCCTTCAGAAACACCTCGGTAACCGCTACCGAGGCGGGCGGCATTACCCAGCACATAGGCGCGTACAGGGTAAATCTTAACGGTCAGGAAATTACCTTCCTTGACACGCCCGGTCACGCTGCGTTCACATCCATGCGCGCAAGAGGCGCAAAGGCTACGGATATCGCAATCCTTGTTATAGCCGCCGACGACGGCATTATGCCCCAGACGGTTGAGGCTATCAACCACGCTAAGGCCGCGGATGTCAGCATCATTGTAGCAATTAACAAGATGGATAAGCCGGACGCAAATCCGGAGAAGATAAAGCAGCAGCTTACCGAATACGACCTTGTCCCCGAGGAGTGGGGCGGAGATGTTATCTGCGTTCCCGTATCGGCTAAGACACAGATGAATCTCGACAAACTCCTTGAGGCAATACTCCTTGTTGCCGAAATTAAGGAGCTTAAAGCCAACCCCAACAGACCCGCAAAGGGTATTGTTATCGAGGCAAAGCTGGATAAGGGCCGCGGTCCCGTCGCCACCTTGCTTGTTCAGAACGGTACACTGCATACGGGCGATGTTATCGTCGCCGGCACAGCGGTCGGCCGTGTAAGGCTTATGACCAACGACAAGGGTCAGGTCGTAACCGAGGCAGGCCCCTCCGTGCCCGTTGAGGTCATGGGTCTTGACGAAACCCCGAACGCCGGCGATACCTTTGACGCCGTATCCGACGAGCGTCTCGCGAGAGAGCTTGTCGAGCAGAGGAAGGAAGAGCAGAAGAACGCTCAGCTCAGCTGCGACAGAAGGGTAACTCTCGAGAACCTGTTCTCCACCTTTGAGGAAGGCAAGGTCAAGGACCTTAACATTATTGTAAAGGCCGATGTTCAGGGCTCCGTTGAGGCTCTAAGGCAGAACCTTGAAAAGCAGTCCAACGAAGAAGTCAGGGTCAGGGTCATTCACGGCGGCGTCGGCGCAATCACAGAGTCCGATGTCATGCTCGCCAACGCCTCCAACGCAATCATTATCGGCTTTAATGTCCGTCCCGACCCGATTGCTGCCTCCAACGCGGAGCGTGACTGCGTTGAAATCAGAACCTACAGAGTCATTTACGACTGCATTGAGGATGTGCAGGCTGCCATCAAGGGTATGCTGGCACCCAAATACAGAGATGTGGAGCTTGGAAGAGTCGAGGTCAGAGAGACCTTCAAAATCTCCAGCATCGGCACAATCGCAGGCTCCTATGTGCTCAGCGGCAAAGTCACAAGAAACAGCAAAATCCGTGTTGTGCGCGACGGCATCGTTATCGCAGAGGACACCATCGCCTCGCTCAAGAGATTCAAGGACGATGTCAAAGAAGTCAGCGCCGGATACGAGTGCGGCATAGGTCTTGACAAGTTCAACGACATCAAGGTCGGAGACATTCTTGAGGCTTATATTGTCGAGGAGTACAGGGACTAAGAAGTAAAAATCGAGGTGATATTATGCCTCCCAGAAAATCTGACCATATGGCGGAAGATATAAAAAGAGAGATTTCCGCAATCATCAGAGATTTAAAGGACCCCAGGGTCAGGGAATCCTTTTTGACAATAGTCAGAGTGGATTTTGCACATGATTTGTCCTTAGGAAGGATATATGTAAGCGCCATGGAAGGCTTGGAAAGCGCGAAAAGAGCCGTAGAGGGTCTTGAGAGCGCAAGCGGCTATATTAGGCGCGAACTGGGTCTTAGGCTGAAACTAAGGAAAGCTCCCGAGCTTAAATTCATAGCCGATGACTCGGTCAGGAGCGGAATAGAGCTTTTTAAAAAGCTTAATGAGGATAAAAAAGGTGAAGAGTAATCTTTACCGAAAGGGAAAAATATGCGTATTGAACTGAATCAGGCAATAGAAATGCTTAATAGCCATGACAATATTCTGATTCTTGCTCATCGCAACCCCGACGGGGACGCTTTGGGCAGCGGCTACGCATTGTGCAGAGCGCTCAGGTCCGTGGGCAAAAACGCGGAATTCAAGTATTTTGACAAAATCCCCAAGGTTTTTTTAGAGCTTGAGGCTTGCTGCGAAAATACGGACTTTGAGCCCTCCTTTGTCGTGGCTGTTGACTGCGCCGACAGCAAAATTCTGGGCGACTTTCCCGACGGCAGATACAAGGAAAAGGTGGATTTGTGCATAGACCACCACTCCTCAAACACGCTGTACGCCAAATACACCTATCTTGACGATAACGCCGCGGCGACATCGGAGATAATCCTTGATATTGCGAGGGCAATAGGCGCCGAAATCGACACCCTTACCGCTCAGGCGATTTATATAGGGCTTTCGACGGATACGGGCTGTTTCCGCTACTCCAACACCACCTCAAAGACAATGAGGATGGCGGCTGACATGATGGACGCGGGCATAAACGCTGGCAAGCTCAATAGGATACTCTTTGAGACCAAGTCCAAATCCTACGCCGCACTTGAGGCTATGGCGCTTGCCACGCTCACAAAGCATTTCTCAGAAAAGTGCGCCATTATGCACATCACCCTTGAGATGCACGAAAAGAGCGGCACCGATGAAACCGAGATTCATGCCCTTGCCTCACTCCCCCGCCAGATTGAGGGTGTGCTTGTGGGCGCCACAATTAAAGAGGCTGAGCCGGGAAGATATAAGGTGTCGATCAGAACAAATCCCCCCGTCAACGCTTCTGAAATATGCCAGATTTTCGGCGGCGGCGGACATAAGAGGGCCGCGGGCTGCGAGATTCACGGCACTCTGAGCGAAGTTAAAAAGCAGCTTTTAGACGCCATAGAGCCCTTTGTGAGGGATGTGGACCCCGAATGACGGGATTTTGTATAATCGACAAACCCGAGGGGCTTTCCTCTTTTCAGGTTTCAAGGGCTTTAAGGCGTATCTTCAACGAAAAAAAGACGGGGCATATAGGCACCCTTGACCCGATGGCTACGGGGGTTCTGCCCGTGGCTGTGGGCGGCGCCACAAGGTTTATTCCTTATATCCCCGATGAGGATAAAGAGTATATAGCAAGGTTCAGGCTCGGAATCAGAACCGACACCCTTGACATAACGGGCAAAGTCACGGATACATCTCCCGTAACGGCCACTGCCGATGAAGTGGAAAAGATTTTGGAAAGATTCAGGGGCAGGATTTCTCAGGTTCCGCCCATGTACTCCGCCCTGTCAAAGGACGGAGTAAAATTATATAAGCTGGCGCGGCAGGGCATAGAAACCGAACGGGAGGCAAGGGAAATAAGCGTTTATTCCCTTGAGCTGACCAATGTGTTGGATTATAATGAATATGAAATAAAGGTTTCTTGTTCTAAGGGCACATATATCAGGAGCCTTATTGACGACATAGGCACCGCCCTTGGGACACACGCGGTTATGACATATCTTCGCCGCACCGCCTCAAACGGCTTTAGTATAGACGAGGCGGTACCTCTTGACGCTCTGTCCGAAATGCCCTTTGACGCCGCCGCAAAGACGCTTATAAGCATTGACGCCGCTATGTCTTCTTACCCCGAAATCACCGTAACGGAGGCTCAGGCGAAACGATTCTTAAACGGCGGAGCTTTAAGTATTGACAGGCTAAAGAATATCAAAACAGACGGGCTTTTCAGGGTCTACTCCCCCGACAGGCGCTTTTTGGGGCTTGGAGAGGCAGGGGCAGAGCTACTGAATCCGAAGCGGGTGATTAACGCTGATGAATAGCGATATAAAAAAGACCGCCATTGCCCTGGGCTCCTTTGACGGGCTGCACAGGGGTCACATGGCGGTTATAGAAAAGGCCGTAAGGCAAAAAGAGAACGGTCTCCGGCCAATAGCCGTTACCTTTAAAGAGCACCCTCAAAAGTACTTAAACGGCAGCACTCCTCCCCTGATTTTCTCAGGGATTGTAAAGGAAAGAGCTTTTAAAGACGCCGGAATCAGCCTTTATGAGCTGGATTTCGCCGACATAATGCGACTTACTCCCGAGGAGTTTTTTGAAAAGATACTTATAAACAAGCTCCACGCCGCTTTTATTTCCTGCGGTTACAACTACCGTTTCGGGATAAACGGCACGGGCGACGCCGAGCTTCTGAAGGAGCTTTGCGAGAAAAAAGGCATTGAATTCTGCGTCGCCCCCAAAGTAGAGTTCGAAAACGAGCCTATAAGCTCCACAAGAATAAGGCAGGCAATACTCGCCGGCGACATTGAAAAAGCGAATATGATGCTGGGCAGACCCTTTTCCTACTGCGAAAAAGTGGTCAGCGGCGACCATATCGGAAGGAAGCTGGGCGCTCCGACAATAAATCAGTTCTTCCCCGAAAATCATATAATCCCAAAGTTCGGGGTTTATATTTCAAAGGTAGAGATAGACGGCAGGTTCTACAGGGCGGTGACCAATATCGGCATCAGGCCCACGCTGGAGCTTAAAGTCCCCCGCAGCGAAACCTGCATTATAGATTTCTCAGGCGACCTTTACGGCAGGCACATTGAGGTTTTTCTGCTGAAATACTTAAGACCCGAGTTGATTTTTGAAGGTCTTGACAGCCTTAAAGGTCAGATTATGAGTGATATTGAAAAGGCAAGGCTTTATGAGGAGCCTGAAATCTACGGGAGAGAGATATGAAGAAATTTGTTTCCTGGAATGTAAACGGGCTGAGGGCGGTAATGAACAAGGGCTTTCTTGATATTTTCAATGAGTTTGACGCGGACGCCTTCTGCCTTCAGGAGATTAAGCTGCAGGAAGGGCAGATTGAGCTGCACCTTCCCGGCTACTATCAGTTCTGGAACTACGCCGAGAAAAAGGGCTATTCGGGCACCGCGATTTTCACAAAGGACGAGCCCCTTTCCGTATTCTACGGCATAGGCATCCCCGAGCACGACACTGAAGGACGGGTCATAACCCTTGAATATCCCGAATACTATCTTGTAACGGTATATACGCCCAACGCCAGGGAGGACCTTTCCAGACTCGAATACAGGGTAAGGTGGGAGGACGCCTTCAGGGAGTACTTACTCGGACTCAGAGTCATAAAGCCGGTGATTTTCTGCGGCGACTTAAATGTTGCCCACAAGGAAATTGACCTTAAAAACCCCAAGGCAAACAGGGGCAAGGCGGGCTTTACCGATGAGGAAAGGGAGAAGTTTACGGAGCTCTTGGAGGCGGGCTTTACCGATACCTTCAGGTACTTTTATCCCGACCTTGAGGGGGTTTATTCCTGGTGGTCATACCGTTTTAACGCAAGAAAGAACAACGCGGGGTGGCGTATCGACTACTTTGTGACCTCTGAGGAGCTGAACGAAAGACTTCAGCACGCGGCAATACACATGGACATTTTCGGCTCCGACCACTGCCCCGTTTCCCTTATAATAAAAGACTAATTGCGGCGGAAGGATTGATTTTTGTGACTGTTATCTGGTTTGCTTACTTTGCTCTGTATCTTATAGCTCTGTCGCCCTCCCTTTTATACGCGAAGATTCTCACAAAGCAGGGCAAAATCGAAAAGAGAAACGCCCTTGTAAGAAAGCACGCAAAGAAACTTATAAGGCGCATTAGCCGTCTTGCGGGCGTGACATTCGATATTCAGGGTCTTGAGAATGTGCCGAAAGACAGAAATGTGGTTTATATTGCGAACCATCAGGGAATCTTTGATGTTATCGCCCTGATGATGGTGCCGCCCGAGATTTGCGGCTTTCTGGCGAAACAGGAGCTTTCTAAGATTCCCCTTGCCGGGACCTGGCTCGAATACATGGGCTGCATTTTCGTAAACAGGGAAAAGCCCAGAGAGGCGGTTGCCGCCCTTGACATGGCTGAGGAGAAGGTCAGAAACGGCGAAAGCTTCATTATTTTCCCCGAGGGCACAAGGTCAAAGAACGGCGAAGTGGGCGAGTTCAAGAACGGAGCCTTCAGAGTCGCGAAGAATACGGGCGTGCCTATAGTGCCCGTTGCCCTAGAGGGCACATACAAGGCATGGGAGGAGAAAAAAAGGATTTCTCCCGCTAAGGTAAAAGTCAGAGTGCTGCCTCCCATTGAAACAGAGGGCATGACAAGAGAGGAATACAAGGCCATAGGCGCAAAAGTCAGGGAACTGATTGTAAACGCCAAGCCACCGAGAGAAGACTAAAAATAGGCAGGGAAACCTGCCTTTTTTGTTTGGTTTTTTAGGGGGGCCTTAGTTTCAGACAAAAAGAAAAGGCAGGTCTAAGCCTGCCTAAATGAACAATATTAAGAGGTCGGCGGCAAAACCGCTGACCGATATTTTGCGTTTTTACCCGCTTTTTTCTATGCGATTACGCAGAGGGGCTGACCTGAGGATACGCTGGCGCCCTCGGATACAAGCACCTGAGCGACTGTGCCTGTCTTGGGGGATACTATCTCGTTCTCCATCTTCATAGCCTCAAGGATAAAGAGCACATCGCCCTCCTTAACAGCGGTGCCTGCGGGGGCAAGAACCTTTACAATGGTGCCCGGCATGGGGGCGGGCAGGGTCTCGCCTTCAGCGGTCGGCGCTGCGGCGACGGGAGCCGCGGGCGCTGCGGGAGCAGCGGGTGCGGGAGCTGCCGCCTGAGCGGGCGCTGCGGGAGCAGCGGGTGCGGGAGCTGCCGCCTGAGCGGGCGCTGCGGGAGCGTCGCTTACGCTTACTACCTCTGCGGTTTTTTCGGTTACTTCCACTTCGTATGTCTTCCCGTTAAGGGTTACTTTATATTTCATTGTATTAGTCCTTTCCGAAAAAATTTAATAGGCTCTTAGTCTATTTCCTTGATTGACTTAAACTCGAGTTTTTCCAGCGGAATTCCGCTTTCGTGGCTTACAATCGCCATAATAGCCGCTGCGGTTTCCTCATCTATGCCGTTCAGCACTACAGTATGAGATACTGCCCTTTGAGCGGGAGCTGCGGCGACTGCCGCGGGAGCTGCCGCATGAGCGGGCGCGGGAACCGTAGCTGAGGGAGAGGAAACAAGCTTTTCTATCGCCTCTGCCACTTTGCCGAGTTTGCTTGCTATAATTGCCGCGGCTATCAGCATAGCGGCGGCGATGATTGCCGCAAATTCAAGGGCGGAGTTGTCGGCAGAAAACTCTATTGCTGCCATAATAGTATTAAAAATTGTCACGCCGGCTCCTCCTTAATCTATCCTCTGAATTGAATATTCGAACACGCCTTTTTCCTTTGCCTCTCTCCTCTTAAAGAAGCTCTCGGCCTGCTGCGGGAAGGCTATGTATGATAGCACATCCTCGTCGGAGCGGGCAAGACTGCCAAGTTCTGCCTTTGTCTTTTCGAACATGGGCTCCAGGGTGTCGGCGTATCTGCCGGTGAACATGGGCTCGTCGCCCAGACCTTTCTTTATAAGCTCTTCGTTTATCTTGCCGGGGGCTTTGCCGTATTCGCCTCTGATGTATGCCTTAATTTCGTTAGAAATATTCTTGTATCTCTCGCCCACAAGCACATTGATTGCCGCCTGAACGCCGACCATCTGGCTCATGGGAGTTACAAGGGGCGGATAACCTAAATCCTCTCTGACTCTCGGAACCTCCTCAAGAACTTTGTCAAGGAGATGGAGAGAATTTTGAGCCTTGAGCTGTGCCACAAGGTTTGAAAGCATGCCGCCGGGTATCTGGTAAATCAGCGCGTCTGTTTCGGTGGAAAGGATAATGGGATTTAAAAGTCCGCTTTCAATATCCTTTGACCTAATATCCTTAAAGAAGTCGTTGATTTTCTTAAGTACAGCCGTGTCAAGACCTGTTTCGTAGCCCGCCGTTCTGAGGGCGTATTCCAAAGTTTCGGTGGGGGGCTGAGATGTGCCGCCCGCCATGCTGGAAATGGCTGTGTCTATAACATCGGCGCCTGCCTCTACTGCCTTAAGAGCGGAGATGGGGCCAAGACCCGTTGTGCTGTGGGTGTGGAATATAACGGGCAGCTTTACATTCTCCTTAATGGCCTTTACAAGGTCGTAGGCGTCCTGCGGGGCGATAATGCCCGCCATGTCTTTTATGCTGATGGTATTGACGCCCATGTTCTCAAGGTCTTTTGCCAGCTTCACATAAGCCTCGAGATTATGTATGGGGCTTGTGGTGTAGCAGATTGTGCCCGATGCTATGGCGCCGTTTTTAAGCGTTTCGTCAACGGCGGTCTCGATGTTTCTCAGGTCATTGAGAGCGTCAAAGATTCTAATTATATCAATACCGTTCTCGATTGACTTTTTGACAAACATCCTGACCACATCATCAGGATAATGCTTATAGCCCAAGAGGTTCTGACCTCTTAAAAGCATCTGCAGCTTTGTATTGGGGCAAGCCTTTCTGATTTTGCGCAGCATCTCCCACGGGTCCTCGTTAAGGTACCTAAGACATGAGTCAAAGGTTGCGCCGCCCCAGCACTCCAATGAATAATAGCCCGCCTTATCAAGCTCGGGAAGTATGCCCTCGAATTCTTCAAAGGGCATACGGGTGGCAATCAAAGATTGCTGAGCATCTCTCAAGACGGTTTCCGTAAATCTGACTTTCATATCTATCTCCTGTAAGGATTGTTAAAAATGTTCTTAAAGTGAACCTTGGCGGATATTAGTTTATTTTGTCATTTTTGAACATTTAATAAATTAATCCACCAAATTCACCCACCATATCATACCCTAAAATTTAAAAAATTTCAAGATATTTGATAGTTTCTGATTAAATTTTTGAAATTCTTTTATTTTCTCTTTAATTCTCTTTTGTCAAATTGGTTAAATTAATAACAAATTAGAGGACAGAACCTGTCCTCCATGAGCTTTTCTTCAAAAAGCTAAAGACCGCACCTTATGATGCGGCCTGAATGGTCTTTTTGTTTTTTTAAGTTTTAAGCGGGATAGACGCTGACCTTCTTGCGGGTCTTGTCAAGGCGCTCAAACTTTACCTTGCCGTCGATGAGGGCAAAGAGTGTGTCGTCAGAGCCTCTGCCAACATTGTTGCCGGGGTGAATCTTTGTGCCTCTCTGGCGAACGATGATTGTGCCGGCATGAACGGACTGACCGTCTCCGCGCTTAACGCCAAGGCGCTTTGACTCGGAGTCGCGGCCGTTTTTTGTGGAGCCGACGCCCTTTTTATGTGCAAACAGCTGAATATTTATCTTTAACATGATAAAACCTCCGTTGTAGTTTCAATATAAGTGGGGTACTGCTCTTTAAGGCCGTTTATGTGGAGCATAAGTCCCTTTAAGACATTGCAGCTTTCCTTTTCGGGGTTTTTTAGCTTCAGCTCAAAAAACCCTTCGTCTACTTTTATATCCGCCTCGGCGCCGAAAACCTCTGTCACGGTATTCGCTGCCATATACGCCGCGGAAGAAACAGCCGCGCAGACTATATCCTGCCCGTGCTCTGCGTAAAGGGCGTGACCTTTAATGGAAAAGCCTGTTACATAGTCTTCTTTAAGGGTAAAAACAGCCTTAATCATTATTTTACATTAATGGCATCGATTCTGACCTTTGTGTAGGGCTGCCTGTGACCCAGCTTACGCTTATAGCCCTTCTTGGGCTTGTAGGTGAAAACGGTAATCTTCTTTGCCTTGCCGTTCTTTAAAACGGTAGCCTTTACTTCCGCGCCTTCAACATAGGGAGCGCCGACATTCAGCTTGTCGCCGTCAACAACAGCTATAACCTTGTCAAATACTACTTCGTCTTCTGCTTCAACGCCAAGCTTTTCGATAAAAATTTCGTCATTTACGGCAACCTTGTACTGTTTGCCGCCTGTTTCAATTACTGCGTACATAATTACCTTCCTATTTTCCAGACTCGCTACGGCAGGTGGAGCAAAGCTCTCTTTAACATACCTGCAATATGCGGCAAAGCAGATTGTACCATTGAGATACCTTTTTGTCAAGCATTTTTTCCTTTTTGTCGCTCTTTGGAAAAAATTACTCCACCAGTTTAAAAAGCTCTTTTAAAAGCACGGTGGCTATGATTTCTTCATAGTCGTTTTCCGAACGCTTGAGGTCCAATAGCCTATGCTCCTTGTTCTTTTCCCTTTTGAGCTTTGAGAAGGCAGCTATGCCCTCAGGCAGACCCCTTTCCAGCTCTTCCTTTATGGGATAGGCGTCGAGCCTCAGCATTTGGAAAATAGACTCGAAGGAATAAAGAAGGTCGTCGGGGTATGCAAGCAGCCTTGCTGTGATTTCTATGGCGGAGATAAGAAAATCGAGCATAGTAGGGCTGTTTTTGCCCGAATAGTCGGCAAGGCGCCTTGTGCATGGAGCGTTTACCGCATTGCGCTGGAAGAGCCTTTGCTTTTCTTTTAAGGGGTAGGTTTCCGCCCTGGTTATCTCATAGGTAAAATCCTTTGAGAGTTTTTCAAGACGATTCATTGTTTCGTCGCTGCCCATGAAAGTGTAGAGCCTGCCGTGATATTTTCCGAATGCCTTCATGGTGTCGTTGTAGCCGAGCCTTATATTCCTGTCAAGGCTCGCCCTGTCAAAGTCCATAAAGGAACCCAAATCCCTTGCGGGCTTTATGAGCTTAACATAGGGATTTAAGGCGTATGCCTCATGGGCGCTGACGGGGTTTAAATCTATTGCAACGACCTCCTCCGCGCCGAGTCGAAATGCTGTGGCGATGGGGAGGTTATCGTAAAATCCGCCGTCAATATAGCTTTTGCCGTCTATCTCGCAGGTGGGGAATACGGGGAAGCAGGCGCAGGACGCCTGAATCCACTTTGCGAGATAGCCTCTTTCTATTTGGGATTTGGTAATCTCAACGGGTATGAGCGCCGGGAACGCGACGGTCATAAGGCCGTAGTCAACCTCGGAGGAGAAAAACTTTTCCTCATTGGCGTAGCTGTTGAGATTCTCGATAAAGGGGGTGACATCCGCGCCCTTTTTGTTTATGTAAGCCTTTAAGAAGGGACGGATAGTGTCCATCTGGTCGGCAAGGGCTGTTATGGAGTGCTCCAGCTTTACGGGATTGGCGAAAATCTTGTCAACGCTTAAGGTGCTCCACATCTCCTTTGCGGCCTCGTAGTCGTCCTGAACATAAAAGCCCGCGTTAATGGAGCCTATGGATGTTCCCGCAGCTATGTCAAAACTCTGTCCCAAATCACGAAGCGCCGACCATGCGCCGAACTCATAAGAGCCTTTTGAGCCG
Source organism: Clostridiales bacterium DTU053 (assembly GCA_001512765.1). Classification (GTDB taxonomy): domain Bacteria; phylum Bacillota; class Clostridia; order Oscillospirales; family Acutalibacteraceae; genus DTU053. Next base: position 155,714 of record LFSO01000034.1, on the reverse strand, counting down.
CCGCCGGCAAAAACAATAGCTCTTTTCATTTTCCTTCGCCTCTTAGACTTTATTTTGCGCTGCTTTCGGTTTCAGCCGCATTGGTGCTGTCGGCAATCTTGCCGAGCTGACCGATTTTGCAGAGCCGAATTTCGTCAGTGCTAAGATCAGCCACGATTCCGCCCTCTTTATAAGTTTCATAAACCGAGCCGCCCGCCGCAAAACACAGCCTATACATTAGAGCGGGCCCGAATCTCAAGGGCTTGCCGCCAAAGACTATATAGTCGGGCTTGAGTTTCATAGCGACACTCAAGGGGAAATCCTTTTTTCCGCCGGCGAAGGGAGCTTTATATAGCGTTACCTCGCCGATTTCGTTTTTGAGCCTTTTCATATCTTTTGAGTTAATATTGCCCGCAATAAAAACGGACAAATCGCCTTTTTTGATAAGGAGATTAAGAGAGCTGTCGGAAATGTCGCCCGCGTCTATGATATGGAGCTTATAATCGCCCAAAGTCAGCATTTCCTCGCTGTCGGGGGCAATGGGCGTACCCTTTTCAAGTATTGCCTCATAGACCTTGTAATATGTTTCTTTCAGCTCGTCGTCCATTTTTACGGCGCTGAAATCCAGTCTTTTAAAGTATATGGTTTTGGCGTAAATGCCCTTATCTTTTATAAGGCTTTTAAGCCCCTCGATTTTTTCATAGGAGCTGTCGGCGCAGATAAGATAATCCAAAAGCACTCTGCCGCTTCCGTCCGCGGCTCTGAGCTTTAAATAATCCGCTATTGATATGCCTTCTGCCTTTTCTTTTTCGGCGCTTTCGAATGCTCCGCCGTAAAAGAGGGCAAAGCGGTTGTTGGACTCAATAAGCACGCAGTCGGTGTTTTCAAAACCGATAAAATGAATCCTGTCTGCCCTGCCCCTTTCTTCAAAGGAGCTTTCGGGCAGTTCGTTTCTTGTGCGGATGGCATTTACGCTGTACGGGAGAGCGGTCAAAAGCACTAAAGCGGCAATTATAAGCGCGCAAATCGGAGCCAATCTGCCCTTTAACGCCTTATTAAATTTCTCCTTGTTAATAGCTTTCATAGACCTTTACTCCCCATGTTTTGAGCACTCTGTAAAGCACGATTCCGACAATGGCGTAGAGAGCACAGCTTATAAGCAGAATAAGATTTACTTCCGCATAGTCTGAAAGCAGCATGAACGCCAAAACGGGCAGGAGACATGCGCCGATTCCCGTAAAAATCGCGAGGAAGGTGCTGAGACTCTGCTTTACCACAAGGGTTTCGTTTATCCAGTCAAACTTGGGGAATCTAAGATTAATAAGAAGACCGCTGATGCCCAGCATAAAGTTTATTATTGCCGGGAACGCAAGGCTGAGAAGAAATTCGGTGAAACTCAGCTTAAATCCGAACGAGCAGACCAAAGCCGAAACGAATATAAAGGGCTGGCTTACGACCAGATGGAGCTTCAGCTTTGAAAGAAGCACATCCATGGAGCTTACGGGCAGGGATTTTATTATGTCCAAGAACTTGCTTTCAAGGGAAACAGACGGGGCGGTGACAATGTTCATCGCAGCGCAGAAGCCGATTCCCATGGCCGCTATCATTGAGAAATTATCGCCCAAAGCGGCAAACATTTCGTTCTTAAAGCTGTCGCCGCCGAAAACCGTAACGCCCGCGAAAAGGAGCATCAGCACAGAGCCGAGTCCCGTATTCAAAAGGTAGCCTATTGTGTTGGTAAAGTAGTCTAAATCCTTTTTGAAAAGGGCTGAGCTCTTGCCTCTTGCCTTTATCTCCTTTGCCTTGTACTTCTTTTTATACGCGTTCTGTTCCAAAGTGGTAATTTTGAGGAATCTTCTTGCAATAAGCGAGCTTACTCTAAGAAATACCAGAACGCAGAAGGCGATAAAGATGAGAGCGTATAGGATATTGCCGGATGCGCTGGCCTCGGCGAAAAGATACATGGGGAAAAAGACTTTTTTAAGACCCTGTACTATCGTTTCACCCTTTTGGATAATCAGCTGCATATAGTAGTTCATTCTTGTGGAAATGAACATATATCCGCCGATGAACAAAAGAACCATAAGAACGCTGATTACCCTGCTGTTTTTCATCCTTGCGGAGGCGGCTGCCGCTGCCCATCCGCCAAGGGAGCTTATCGACACCGTAAACAATGGGAGAATAAAGCAAAGTATAAGGAATATCAGGCTGTTAACAATCTCCATACCCGCAACCTTAAAATAGACAAAGAGCGCGGGCACCACAAAAATGAGTTGATAGATATATACAAGGGTGATAATCATTGCGATTCGGCTTGCCAAAATAGTCTTAGGCTTTATGGGCATGGACAAAAGAAGGTCATTGTCCCTTGCCTGAAAGAGCTGGACCTGAGCTACGAAAATGCTGCCGAAAAAGCCCAGTCCCAAGAGCAAAAGACCTATTAAGGCAAAGTATGTGCTTGCCATGCCCGCCATTATAAGCTGTTCGCCTACGGCTGAGAACATGGCAATATTAGAGAACATCAGAGAGCCGAAAACATATATGACCAAAGCCGCGATGCCCACATAAGCCGCGGGGGACAGTTTCTTTTTAGACCTCGCCACGCTGAACATCGCGGTAAACAGCGACTGCATTCTTGATTTATAAAGAACCCAGAACATTTAATTCAGTCCTTTCCCGTATTACTCTTTATTTGCCTCGGAAAGCTCAAGGAAAACGCTCTCCAAGGTGGACTGACCTATTACCTCCGCAGTTTCGCCCGCTACTACCAGCTTTCCTTCCTTGATTATGGCAACCTTGTCGCAGAGCTTCTCCGCAACCTCTAGAACATGGGTGGAGAAGAATATTGCCTTGCCCTCATCGCACTTTTCACGCATAAGAACTTTTAAGAGGTGGGAGGCTTTAGGGTCAAGTCCCACAAAGGGCTCGTCAAGGAACAGAAGTTTTGGGTCGTGAATAAGAGCGGAGATAAGGGCGAGCTTTTGCTTCATTCCGTGGGAATATGAGCTGATGGGGTTATGCAGCTCGTCTTTAAGCGCCAAAAGCTCGGCATACTTTTCGATTTCTCTGTTTCTTACATCTTTGGGAAGCTCGAAGATATCGGCGATGAAATTCAGATATTTAATGCCCGACATAAATTCGTACAGAACGGGATTGTCGGGAATGTAGGCTATTTTTTTTTTGACCTCAACGGGGTTTTCTTTGATTGAAAGCCCGTCGATGTAGATTTCGCCGGAATCAAAGGCCAGAATGCCGCAGCAGGCCTTGATTGTGGTCGTCTTGCCGGCTCCGTTGTGTCCTATAAAGCCGTAGATTTCGCCCGCGTTAATCTCAAGGCTCAGATTGTCCACGGCCACCTTGCTGCCGTAGGTTTTCGTGAGGTTCTGAATTTTAAGCAATAAAATCACCCTTTATATGTTTTTAAGCCTTCAGCTCCGCTGAGAGGACAGTGTTTTCTATTAGTTCCGCAATTGTCATGGGGCCTACACCGCCGGGAACGGGGGTGATGTAAGACGCCTTTTCTTTTACAGTGTCAAAGTCCACATCGCCGCAGAGCTTGCCGTTTTCGTCCCTGTTAATGCCCACATCAATAACGACGGCTCCGTCTTTGACCATGTCGGCTGTGACGAATCCGGGTCTGCCGACGGCGGCGATAAGGATATCAGCCTGTCTTGTAATTTCGCTGAGATTCTTTGTCTTTGAATTGCATACGGTCACGGTCGCGCCCGCGTTGATGAGCATAACAGCGGCGGGCTTGCCGACTATATTGCTCCTGCCTATAACGACGCAGTGCTTGCCTTCAACCTCGATTCCCTTGCTTTGAAGCATGCGCATGACTCCCGCGGGGGTGCACGGGCGCATTCCCTGCTTGTTAAGAGAGAGCCTGCCCACATTTACGGCGTGAAAGCCGTCCACATCCTTGTCGGGAGAAATGCTGTCAATAACCGCGTCCGCGTTTAAATGCTTCGGCAGCGGGAGCTGACAGAGTATGCCGTCAACCCTGTCGTCATGGTTCAGCTTTTCTATGAGCGCCAAAAGTTCATCTTGAGTAGTGTCTTCGCTGAGCGCGTATTCAAAGGACTCTATGCCGACTTCGGCGCAAGCCTTCTTTTTGTTGTTCACATAGACTCTGGATGCGGGGTCGTTGCCCACTATTATGACCGCAAGACCCACAGTTTTGCCGCGCTCATTTAGACTTTTTACTCTTAAAGCCGCCGCCTGTCTTATTTCGGCGGCAAGTGCCTTTCCGTCAATTAATTCCGCCATTTAAATGTTTTCTCCTTCTATATTTCTGCTTCGCTTTCCTTAGCGTCAGCATTTTCAGCGCCGCTGTCATCCGCTTTTTCGGCAGTTTCAGCAGTCTCTGCGCCGCCGTTCTCGGTGTTTACTTCAGCGACTTCGGCTTCCTTCTTTTCTTCCTCGGGGAAGTAGTCAACACCCTCAATGGGAACTGGATGCTTTGTGTACTTAATTAGCTTAGTGATAAGAAGCACAAGGCAGATAATAACAATAGCGAGGGATAAAAGCTGAGAGGTCCTAAGGTTCGTGCCGGGGATATAAAGGCTGTCGGTTCTGAGACCCTCAAATATGAATCTGCCCGTGCCGTACCATACGCCGTACATGAGCATAATCTGACCGCTGAACTTTCTTGCCTTTTTGCAGACTATGTAGAGAATCAGAAAGCCCACAAGGCACCAAACGGACTCATAAAGGAAGGTGGGGTGGACGGGCTTTGAGGGGTCAACCGCAATGCCCTGCTGCAAAAACTTTGCCTGATTGCGGGCAAGGTAATCAGCGACCTTTTCGCTCCACATTCCAAGGGGCAAATCTGAGTTGGTGCCGAACGCCTCTTGATTTGTAAAGTTGCCCCAGCGTCCTATGCCCTGCCCTATAAGAAAGCTCATGCCCGCAAGGTCAAGGAGGTTGTAGAAATTCAGTTTATTGAATTTGCAAGTTATATAAGCCGCTATAATGCCGCCGATTAAGCCTCCGTAAATGGCAAGACCGCCTTCCCATATTTTGAATATGGAAAGAAGGTCGTCCTTGTAGGTATTCCACTCAAAGGCAACATAATATAGCCTTGCTCCGACAATGCCGCCGAATGTGCCGTATATCAGCACATCCAGCATTTTGTCGATGCTCATCTTCCACTTATAGGCCATTCTGCCGCCGAAAAGAACGGCAAGGGTAAAACCTATGAATATTATCAGCCCGTAAAAGCGAATCTCAACGGGGGTGCCGATAATCGGCATTGTAAAGCGCACAAACACGCCGGGAACATCAAAAACCTTATCTATGCCCGTAAAGGTGACCGCTGTGTAATCAGCCAAAAACTTCATGTTAAACTTCCTTTCGGATGCCCTTATTCGTAATCGTCCGCGTTAGCCCAGTTATGCCAGACATTCTGGACATCGTCGTTGTCCTCGAACATCTCAAGCATTTTGAGCATGTTCTTTATGTCCTCTTCCTTTTCGAGCTTTACCTCGGTATTCGGGACATATTCCGCCTCGGCTGAAAGGAGCTTGTAGCCCATTTTCTCAAGGGCTTCTCTGACGGCGCCCACATCGTTCGGGGCGGTGCGGATATCGAAATACTCTTCCGCAGTGAGGAAATCCACGGCTCCCGCTTCCAGAGCGTCCTCCATCAGCTTTTCTTCGCTGACATTTTCCTTGTCGACAATGATGATGCCCTGCTTTTCAAAGATGAACATAACGCTGCCGGACTGACCCATCTTGCCGCCGTATTTGTCAAAGTAATGCCTTACATCCGCGGCGGTGCGGTTGCGGTTGTCCGTCAGAGCCTCCACTATAACGGCGACTCCGCCGGGGCCGTAGCCTTCGTATATAATCTGCTCGTAGTTTTCTGAGCTGCCCTCGCCCGAGGCCTTCTTTATGATTCTTTCAATATTCTCATTGGGAACATTGTTTGCCTTTGCTTTTGCTATAGCGTCCCTGAGCTTGGGGTTGCTGTCAGGGTCGGGACCGCCTTCACGGACGGCCACGGATATTTCACGGCCTACCTTTGTGAAAATCTTAGCCCTTTGACTGTCGGTCTTTTCTTTCTTTCTCTTAATGGTGCTCCATTTGGAATGGCCTGACATATATTTCTTCCTTTCAAGAAAATATAAACATTAGTATTTTATCACTCTAAACCCCAGTAGTCAACATAAGCCTGTCTGCTAAAAGCGGCAAAACCCGCGTAGCTTCTGAATTTTCCGAATTATTGACTTTGAAAATAATAAAGATTATAATTATTGTTAAGCTAATGCTGGGGTGGTTTAATGAGTTTTTTCGATTCCCTGCACCCTGCAGTATCCTTAATTTTTTTCCTTGGCGTAATATTTTGCGCCGCGTTTTTTATAAATCCCGTTATAACCCTCTCCGCCCTTTTGGGAGGGCTTATTTTCCTTTGCATCTTAAAGGGCAGACGGGCGTTTTTTAAGGATTTTGTTTTTATTCTGATACTGATTCTTTTTTCCGCAGCGCTGAATCCTTTGTTTTCGGCTGAGGGAAGCACCGTAATATTAATTTTATTCGGAAGACCGTACACCCTTGAGTCGCTGCTTTACGGAATTCAGGCAGGGGCGATGATAGGAGCGGTGCTGTGCTGGTTTAAGTGCCTTTCGGAATGCTTTGGCTCTGAAAAGTACCTATATCTCTTTTCAAAGGCGCTGCCGAAATTTTCGCTGATTTTGACGATAGTATTCAGATACATTCCCTTGATAAAAGAGCATATCGGAAAGCTCAGAAAAGCGCAAAAGGCTTTGGGAGTCAAAGACAACAGCTTAAAAAATAAGCTGACGCTCTCAATGAGAATTTTCGGCTCCGCCGTGGTTTACTCCCTTGAAAGCGCGGTGGAAACGGGAAATTCAATGAAGGCAAGGGGCTTTGGCGCCGCAAACAGGACAAGCTATTCACTGTTTCGCTTTAGCCTTCGCGACGCTGTTTTTTCAGGCGTTTTCTTCGGGCTGGCAATCTTTTCGGCTATGGGCTTTGCCTTTAAGGGCATTGAATTTGAGTATTATCCGAATTTAGGCGGCATAAGTGCCGATACTCTTTCAGTGTTTTCTTATCTTTCGTTTTTTGTCCTTTGCCTAATGCCCGCTATTTGTGAGATTAAGGAGAACCTTAAATGGCGATATTTGAGATTAAGGGTCTGAGCTTTAAATATCCCGAAAGCGAAGGCTTTGCCTTAAAGAATATAAACCTCTCAATTAATGAGGGGGAAATGGCGCTTTTGTGCGGAGTGTCGGGCTGCGGCAAGACCACTCTTTTAAGGCTGTTAAAAAAGGAGCTTTCGCCCTTTGGGGAAACTCATGGGGAGATTCTTTACGACGGCGCGCCTTTATGGGAGCTGAATGAAAAGCGAAGCGCAAAGGAAATAGGCTTTGTGAGCCAGTATTCCGACGGTCAGATAGTGACGGACAAAGTTTTCTCTGAGCTCTCTTTCGGACTCGAAAGCCTTGGAGAAAATCCGCAGACAATAAGGCTCAAGGTCGGGGAAATGGCAAGCTATTTCGGAATCGGCGAATGGTTCAGAAAGAATACCAGCGAGCTGTCGGGCGGGCAAAAGCAGATACTCAATCTCGCCTCTGTCATAGTAACGCAGCCGAGGGTTCTGATTTTCGATGAGCCTACATCAAGGCTTGACCCAAACTCAGCGTCGGCGTTTATAAATATCCTTGAAAAGCTGAACAAAGAGCTCGGCACTACCGTAATAATCGCAGAGCACCGACTTGATGAGCTGAGCCCCATGGCGGACAGAATTCTTATTATGGATAACGGGGAAATTATCGTAAACACTTCTCCCGAAAAGGCGGGGGAGGCTCTGCGCAAAGCAGCCCCCGCTCACCCGATGCTCTCCGCACTGCCCGCTCCCGTAAGACTGTTTGAGCTGTTAAAGAAGCAGGAGGGGACAAACAAGGCTCTAAGCGGCAAAACCCCTCCCCTCACAGTAAAGGCTGCAAGGGAGATAATCGCCGATTGCTTTGCGGCTGAAAAGGCTCAAAGGGCTAAAAACGCAAACCCCCATAAAGACAATGAGAGCGTTCTGGAGCTTAAAGATGTCTGGTTCAGATACGAAAGAGACTCCGAGGATGTTTTAAGGGGCGTAAATCTCGCCGTCAAGAAAAATGAGGCATATTTCTTGCTGGGCGGCAACGGCGCGGGAAAGACTACGACCGTAAATGTCGCCGCGGGGCTTTTAAAGCCGTACAGGGGCAAGGTAAAGGTAAAAGGCAAGGATATTAAAGGCTATAAAAACGGAAGTCTATATAAAAATCTTCTCGCTCTCCTCCCCCAGGACCCGCTCACTCTTTTTTTGGAGCAAAAGGTTTCGGATGATTTTCGCTTTGTCTTAAAGAATCAGGGGCTCAGTGAAACGGACTGCAAGGAAAGAATAAGTAAGGTTTCGGAAAAACTGAAAATAGAAAACCTTTTAGACATGCACATCCTTGATATTTCCGGCGGGGAGACGCAGAAATGCGCCATTGCCAAAATGCTGCTTTTGTCCCCCGAAATTCTGATACTTGACGAGCCCACAAAGGGGCTTGACGCCGCGGCAAAGAGGGATTTGGGAATGCTGCTGAAATCCCTTAAATCCGAGGGAATTACCATTATCACCGTTACCCATGACATTGACTTTGCCGCTGAGTTTGCAGACCGCTGCGCTCTTTTGTTTGACGGCGCTGTGGCCGCTGAGGGCGCTGCGAGAGAGTTTTTCGGGGAAAATTTCTTTTACACCACCGCCGCATGCCGCATTTCAAAAGGCTTTATTGACGGCGTACTCACCGTAGAGGAACTTGCGAATAATTTAAGACTTAAAGATTAGCCGCGCTGACACAACAAAATATGCGTAAGGAGAAAGAATTGAAAAAGAAGATACCCATATACCTTTTAATCTTCATAGCCGCTGCCCTGCTTGTAACGGGAGTGTTCCGTTTTGCAAAGGACAACTATGCCCTGATTACCCTTATAATGGCGGTTCTTTCAATGCTGCCCCTGTTTTTGAGCTTTGAGAAAAAGAAAGCCGATACCAAATTATTGGCTGTGCTTGCCGCTTTAATTGCGGTGTCGGTGCTTTCCCGCTTTATCTTTTTCGCCGTTCCCTTTTTTAAGCCCGTAACGGCTATGATAATTATAATCGCCATGTATTTGGGCTCGGACGCGGGCTTTGCGGCGGGCGCCGCGACGGCTCTTATCTCTAACTTTTATTTCGGTCAGGGGCCTTGGACCGCATTTCAGATGTTCTCATGGGGGCTTATCGGCTTTGCCGCCGGGCTTCTCGCCAAAAGGCTTAAAAAAAGCACCGCTTTGCTTCTTGTCTACGGGGCTTTGTCGGGGGTATTTTTCTCATTGCTGAGCGACCTTTGGTCGGTTCTCTGGTACGACGGCGGCTTTAATCTAAAAAGATATATTGCCCTTGTAACCTCCGCGGCGGGCATTACCCTAACCTATGCCGTATCAAATGTGGTTTTTCTTCTGATTATGAAAAATGTGGTGGGCGGCGCCATAGAAAGAGTAAAACTTAAATACGGAATCGGCATTGACTCTTGATTATTTAATACTTTTTAGGTTATACTTTCTTTGATAGCAAATCCTGACAAATAAAAAACGCATTTTACCGCTTGTGAACTTAAATAAAAACTGTATAATAATTCTTGCATTTTAATAATATTCGTGTTAATATTATTACCTGTGTATGGTAAAGGAGGTGGAATTATGCCCAATATTAAATCTGCGAAAAAACGCGTTCGTATCGCCGCAGTAAAGACTGCAAGAAACAAGTCCACCAAATCAGCTCTTAAAACCGCTATCAAGAAGGCTAATGCCGCTATTGATGCGAATGCTGCTAATAAAGTTGAGCTTGTAAACTATGCTTTTAAGAAGATCGATCAGGCCGTTGCCAAGAACATCCTTCACAAGAACAACGCCGCAAGAAAGAAGTCAGCTCTTGCCCGTAAGTTAAACGCTGCCAAATAAATCGGTCTTTACTTAAAATACAAAGGGCGGGAGCTTCTTTGTTTTCTGCCTTTTGAAATAAAGCTATGGTCATTAGAAAGGATGGTCAGGAAATGAAAAAGGTATTGAAGGTTATTGCAATCATTGCCGGTATAGCGGGTGCGGCTTTCGCTGTTTATGTTGCTGTTACAAAGTATTTGAACAAGAAGCAGACAATAGGAAACCCCGAAGAAAACTATGTTTCCTGCTCATGCTTTGACGATGACTTTGTAACCGAGGCAGTTGTTTGATTCCGCTCTTTAGCAATTACTTCCCCTTCCGCCGAAATCGGCGGAATTTTTTTATTTTCGACGAAAAAATATAGACACAAAAGTCCATATACTGTATAATTGTTGGGAAATTTTATTTCTTTTATCTGCTAATATATTAAAGAAGGGCGGAATACAATTAAGTATAACTTCGCCTTGGTATTAGGAGGAAATTTATGAGTTCTGATCAACTGCAAATCGCAATTGCGATGGGCCTTTACATGATTTGCGTAATCATAATAGGCATTGTTTACGCAAAGAGGGCTAACGAGAGCACAAACAACTATTATCTTGGCGGCAGGTCCCTCGGCCCGTGGGTAACCGCTATGGCTGCGGAGGCTTCCGACATGAGCGGCTGGCTGCTTATGGGTCTGCCCGGCGTTGCCTACTGGGTAGGTCTCAGCGACGCTGTTTGGACAGCTATCGGACTTCTTATCGGTACATATCTCAACTGGCTGTTTGTCGCTAAGAGACTTAGAAACTATTCTCATATCGCCGGCGACGCAATTACGCTCCCCGAGTTTTTAAGCAACAGATTTAAAGAGAAGAACAAGATAATACTCACTATCGCTGCTTTGTTTATTCTTGCATTCTTCTCATTCTATGCCGCAAGCTGCTTTGTAACAGTCGGCAAGCTGTTCAGCACACTTTTCAACACATCATATTATTCGATGATGATACTGGGAGCCGTATTTGTTGTGCTTTACACATTGGTGGGCGGCTATCTTGCCGAAAGCGCGTCCGACTTTATGCAGGCTCTGGTTATGTTTTTTGCCCTGACACTCACCCTTATTGTCGGTGTTGTCAACGCAGGCGGCGTTTCCGCTGTTATTGACAACGCAAAGCAGATTCCCGGCTTCTTTGAGTTCTTCGGCATCGCAACCCCCGCATTGGAAGAGGGAACTCAGATTGTATCGGGCGGCTCACCCGTATTCGGAGAGGCAGGCAAATACGGACTTTTGACCATTGTTTCCACAATGTCTTGGGGTCTCGGATACTTCGGCATGCCCCAGGTTCTGCTTAAATTCATGGGCATCAGAAAGTCCTCTGAGCTGAAACTCTCAAGAAGAGTCGCAACCGTATGGTGCGCCATCTCCCTCTTTGCCGCTGTAGTAATCGGCATTATAGGCAGAGTGCTCTATCCCACGGCTCTGCTTACAAAGACCGCGTCCGAGAACATTTTCGTTCATATGTCAACCAGCTTCTTCCCGCCGATTCTGGCAGGCGTTGTAATGGCAGGCATACTCGCGGCCACAATCAGCTCCTCTGACTCTTACCTGCTTATCGCGTCCTCCGCTTTCTCAAAGAATATCTTTAAGGGTATTCTGAAAAAAGACGCGGATGACAAGACTGTTCTCAGAATATCAAGGGCTGCTCTCCTTCTTATTGCCATCATCGCGGCAGTACTTGCCTATGACGAATCAAGCATTATCTTTAAGATAGTTTCATTCGCATGGGCAGGCTTCGGCGCCACATTCGGACCCGCTGTGCTGTTCTCACTGTTCTGGAAGAGAACCACAAAGGAAGGCGTAATCGCAGGCATGCTGGCAGGCGGCGTCATGGTCTTTGTATGGAATAAGGCACTCTCAAAGCTTGGCGGCGTATTCTCCATTTACGAGCTTATGCCATCATTCATCATTTCCTGCATATTCATAGTTGTTGTATCCCTCCTTACAAAGGAGCCCTCAAAGGAAATTGTGGATGAGTTCGAAAGAGTAAAAAACTACGCTGAAGAATAAAAAACTCCCCCGTCTTACGGCGGGGGTTTTAATTTTGCGGAAACCTATAAAGCCCTCGGCTGAGTCCGAGGGTTTTAATGCTGAAAGGGGTTTTCAGCGAAAATAGCCCCAAAATAAAGCCCTCGGAAAACCGAGGGCTGATTATTTAATATTTTCTCGAAAGCATTGACTCCGCGGTTTCTCTGTCGATTTCGCCCGCGTTGTACTTTGCCATTATCTGAACATCCTTGTCGTTAAGCTTATAGAAGGAGTACAGAATAATGCCTATTATTGTGCCGATGGTGGGCACGAGTATAAAGGTTATCCAAAGACCGCTGAGAGCTTCGGGGGGCTGCTGGATGTTGAGCCTTTGCAGTTCCTCGAAGTCGGAGGCGGTAACGGGTATCCACTTAAAGAGGCCGAGAAGGAACATGGCAAGGGAGGAGGAGATGGCTCCCGTTATCTTTGCGGAGAAAGTCTGAATGGCAAAGGTAATGCCCTTGGCGTCTATGCCGGTTTTGTACTGACCGTATTCAGCGCAGTCGGGGGTAAAGAGGAAGTTTAAGAAACTTGCGGCGCTGAGAGGAGCGGAGCGCAGCACGGTAAGAATTATAAACGCGACCACATTCTTATATCCCACAAAGTAGGTAATAAGACCCAGCACAACGCTGATTATATTGCACCAAATGAGAAGAACGAACTTATCGATTTTCTTGTTTATCTTGGGCAGCACAAGCGCAATAATTAACGAAGGCGCGATGGTAAGGGCTCCGACCAAGAGGCTGAAAATCGAGCTGCCGAAAAGATAATATGATGCGAAAAGGGTTACCGCTCCCATTGTGTTCAGAGCCGCGCTGAAGAAGTATCCCGAGTAGAAGATTAGCAGGTATTTATTTTTAATAAGGTATTTAAACATCAGCATAAAGCTGAAATTCTCTTCTTCTTTTTCGGGGTGATAGTTTCTCTCCTGACCGTAAATGCAGATGGGCAGCATGGTAAAGAAGCCAACCACAGAAAGCATGATTACCGTTAAAGTAAAACTTACGCCCACCTTTTCGCTGACAAGGAAGGTGCAAACTGCTGTGGCGATTACCGAGCCCGCTCCCGAGGTAATTCTGCCCGTGGACATAAGCCTTGTTCTCTCATGGAGATTGTCGGTCATGGTTGTGACCATGCTGTAAATCGGCACATCGCATATTGTATAGGCGGTATCCCAAAGCACATACGCGGCGCCGAACCAAAAGAGCTTCATGCCCTCATCCAAGCCGCTGGGTATAGCGAACATAAAGATTGTGGTAAGTGGGATTGCCAAAAGGGAAATTTTTAGCCACGGCAGGCTCTTTTGTCCGCTCTTGAATTTGACCTTGTCAAAAATCCAGCCGAAAATCGGGTCGTTAAATGCGTCCCAAATCTTAACTATAAGCACGACGGCGCTGATTTTCGTCATACTGACGCCTATCATGGCAAGGTAGGTCAGAAGATAGGTGGACACTATGGTGTAAAAAATGTTCTGACCTACAAAATACGACCAGTAGCTTACCCTTTCTCTGCGGGTAGTCATGTACCTTTCATTGCTGACATTCTCCATACCCTATTTCCTTTCAGTCTTTATTAAGGCTTTGCCTGAATGTATTTGAGCGCATGACCGCGGTCAGGACATGCATTGCGCACCTTTGCATCTCTCCCAAAGTTATGCCGTGGGTTCTTCCGTAGGTTTTAAGCAGGGTACCGTCCGGTTTTTTGGGACCGATTCGCTTGCCGCCGGGCATTAAAAGGTCCACTCCCGACCTTACTCTGTAGGCGTTGTCCCTTATTTCGGGGAACTCGGGGCTCTTTGATGAGCGCATCCACCAGTCGGTCATAACAAGACCGTCAAAGCCCCATTCTTCTCTGAGTATTCTCTCGCAAAGCTCATAGTGATAATGACCCCAGACGCCGTTGATTTTGTTGTAGGAGGTCATTATGGCATGGGGCTTTGCCTCTTTGACGCAGATTTCAAAGCCTTTAAGGTAGATTTCCCTTAACGCCCTTTCGGAGACCCTTGAGTCGTTGTGCAGGCGGTTATACTCCTGATTGTTGCAGGCAAAATGCTTGGGGCAGGCTGAAACCCCCGCGCTTTGAAGTCCCGCAACCGCGGCGGCGGCTATTTTGCCCGTCAAAATCGGGTCTTCTGAAAAATATTCAAAATTCCTGCCGCACAGAACATTCCTCTTAATATTCATGCCGGGGGCAAGGAGCACATCTGAGTCCTTTTCCTTCATCTCGAGCCCGACCTTATGGTAAAGCTCCTTAACCAAGTCCTTGTTAAAGGTGGAGGCAAGGGCAGTGCCGATGGGAATGAGTGAGCAGCTTTGCTTTAAGCGGATTCCCGACGGGCCGTCTGTTGTGGTGACGGGGGTTACGCCCTTGTCACGAAGGGACTGAAGCACACCGCCGAAAACTCCCGCGTTGCCCTCGGGACCGAGGGGGCTGTTCATTATATAATCTCCCCTTGTGATTGCCTCAAGCTCCTCAAGGGAGAGTTGGGCGGTAAACCTTTCAAGGCTGACTTTGCCCTTTGCCACATCCTTTAATTTAAAGCCCATATCGCCCGTCATTGGCTTTTCTTCGGGCAGGTTGTCAAGAATAATCTGCCTTAGATTTACCGTGGAGGCGGGGGCAAGGTCCATTTCGGGCCTGCGGTTTCCGTTTTCATCCTCCACAGCCTTGTAAACGCTGAAGGGATACTTCGGCGCCGCAGCCTCTTTAAGTTTCTCCACCACGATGTTTTCTTTTATTGTGAACTCAAATATTTTTTCCGCTGAGCGGACATCCGAACCGAGATAAATTCTGTAAACGCCCTTTTCAATTACATAGCAGGACTTGTTGCCCGTAGCTCCCGATGAGTCGTAGGAGGCAAGCCGGGTCGTGGGAATCTCGAGAAGGACATTCTCGGTCTGCCCCGGGAAGATAGCGCCCGTCTTTGCAAAGTCCGCCAGCTCCCTTGAGGGGTTGCCCAGAACCCCGCAGGGCTTTTCAATATATGCGCAAAGGACATGCTTTCCCGCAAATATCTCGCCCACATTCTTAACGGCGGCGGCGATTTTGATTCCGTCGGGGAAGGATTTGACCGCATGCTTTACGACTTTGAACTCTGTGTAAGAAAGTCCGTAGCCGAAGGGGTATAAAACCGCGTCCTTGTTAAAGGTTTCAAACCACCTGTAGCCCACATAAATATCCTCTTGATACTCGTTATACTCCTTGTTGCCGAAGTTGGAGCTGGAGGGATAGTCGTTATAATCCCTTGCTATGGTTTCGGTGAGTCTGCCCGACGGAACGGCGTCGCCGCAGAGAAGGTCCGCTACAGCGTTTCCGCTCTCCATGCCGCCCTGCCAGACTATCATAACGGCACCGAGTTTCTCCCGATATTCTTCTATCCAAGAAAAGTCCATGATGCTGCCGATGTTAAGAAGGACCACAACATCGTTAAAATGCTCGGTTACCTTATTAAGCATTTCCCTTTCGTCGTCGGTAAGGTAGTAGCTGCCCTTTTCGAGGACATTCTCCCTATCCTCGCCCGATGACCTGCCGATGACAACCACCGCATGGTCGCTATTCTTTGCGGCGTCCGCCACGACGGCGCTCAAAAGGGGCATTTCGGGGTATGAGCGGGGCCAGAACGCCCATGCGCCGTGGTCCACGGGGTTTTCCTCCACCCATTTTTCGTAGATAGAGAGAAGGCTTTCGTTTATTTTGAGCTTCGGGCAGTTTTTGATTCCCTCGGCGAGGTTTATCTGATAGGGTCTTATGACATCGCCGCCGGAGCCGTAGCCCGTGTAGAACCAGTCAAGCTGGGTTCTTCCGAAAACGGAAACGGTGCTGCCCCTTTTAAAAGGCAAAACCCTGTTTTCAAGGAGAACCGCGCCCTCAGCCGCAGCGGCGCGAATAAGCTCGGGCGCGCCTTCGGTTATTTTGTACTCGCCCGTACCCACCTGCTGCATTTGGCCTACGCCCGTAAGCCTTGAATATGTTTTTACAAAAAACTTTATAATATCTTCCTTTATGCTCATTTCAATCCCTTTCACGCTCGTTTTTGGGGAATGTGAATACTTATAATATTATATATTAGGCGTATAAAAATTTAAATAGACTATTTGTAAAAACTGTTTACAATGTCTAAATCGGTTTTGAAATATTGGCGTGAAAAAAGGCTGATGCCAAAAAGCATCAGCCCGAAATCTTTGTCTTTTATATCGTGTTTTTCTTCCAGAAGGAGGGGAAAAGGAGAACCAGAATCGGGTAAACCTCAAGTCTTCCTATCATCATGCAGATGCTGAGAACCACCTTGCTGAGAACACTGAAATCAGCATAGTTGCCCACGGGACCGACAAGTCCCAGACCGGGGCCGATATCATTGAGCGTCGCGACGACAGCCGATATGGTGGTCGGAAGGTCAAAGCCTTCAAGGGATATCACCAAAACCCCGGCCGCAAATATCGCCACATAGACAAAGAAGAACATCTTAATTCCAGAAAGAATCTCCTCATCCACTGCGTGACCGTTTATTCTAACCGTCTTTACGGCTCTGGGGTGATTGAGCTTTGTGATTTCCCTTTTGAACATCTTTGAAAGAAGGAGAATTCTTATACACTTAATGCCGCCGGCGGTTGAGCCCGCGCAGCCGCCTATAAACATAATCAGCAGCAATACCATTTGGCTTAAGGTGGGCCACTGGTTAAAGTCCGCGGTGACATAGCCCGTGGTCGTGATAAGAGAGCTTACTTGGAACGAGGCGTAGCGCAGTGACTCTCCAATTGTGCTGTAGACCTTGCCGTATATGTTAGCAACTATCAGCACAATGGCGACGGCTATCACTCCGATATAATAGAGAAGCTCCTCATTCTTTAAAAAGCCCTTTACATTCTTCTTTAGGAGGAAATAGTACAAGGTAAAATTAATGCCTGAAATCAGCATTGATAAGATAATGACGGTTTCGATATAAACACTGTTATACGCCGCTATGCTGGCGTTTCTGACCGAAAAGCCGCCCGTGCTGACTGTACCCATGGCGTGAGCTATAGAGTCAAACAGCGGCATGCCGCCCAAAAGCAGAAGCACAATGATAATGAAGGTAATTGCTATATAAATTATATAAAGAATTTCAGCTGTTTGGCGGATTTTTGGCACCAGCTTGTCTGGCGAAGGGCCCGAGGCTTCCGCCTTCATAATATACACCGCATTTGCCTTTGTGGAGGGCAAAACGGCTATCATCAGAACCAGAACTCCCATGCCGCCCATCCAGTGGGTAAAGCTGCGCCAGAACAAAATTCCCTTGGGCAGGGATTCAACTTCTCTTAAAATACTCGCGCCCGTTGTGGTAAATCCCGAAGCTGTTTCAAAAAAGGCGTCTATCACCGAAGGGATGGAGCCGCTGATTAAAAACGGCAGAGCGCCGAAAACGGTAACGGAAAGCCAGCCCAGAGCGGTAATCGCAAAACCGTCGCGGGCGTAGATGTTCTGGTTCGGAGCCTTCAGCCTGTAAAGAATAAAGCCCGCAATCGCGGTAATTACGATTGAAATCGCAAAGGAATAAACCGCCTTTTCCTTATAAAACAAGGATACCAGCATTGAAGGCACCATGCACGCGGCTTCTATTATAAGCAATGAGCCAATACTCTTTAATACTTTTCGGTAATTGATAAGAAATTCCCCCCGTTAAACAATATCATTAAGGTCGGTCAGTTCTTTGTCTTTTACAAAAAGGATTACATTGTCTTTTTCTTTTATGACATCACTTCCGTGGGGAATTATTATATCGTTCTTTCTTATAATCGCGGCAATCAGTATGCCCTCTTTGAGCTTTAAGTTTTTAAGCGGAACATCGAGAAATTTGGTAGTCTTGCCGGCGGTAAACTCGATTGCCTCCGCCTTGTTTTCCATTATCTTGTAAAGGACATCAACGGGGTTGCCCATGGCGTTTTTGAGGCCGCGGACATAGCTTAATATAAAGTTCGCGGTTATCTGCTTGGGGCTGACTATATTGTCAATGCCGAGATTCATAATAGCGTCAAAGAAGTTCTCTCTGCTGATTTTAGCTATGGACTTCTTAACTCCGTACTGCTTTGCCAGCAGAGCGGCTATGATGTTGTCCTCATCCCTGTCGGTGATGGCGACAAAGGCGCCCATGCTGTCAAGATTCTCGGAATTGAGTATGGTTTCATCGGAGCCGTCGCCGTTGATAATCAGAGCCTTGGGCAAAAGCTCTGACAGCTCAAGGCAGCGGTCTTTGTTCTTTTCTATAATCTTGACCTTTATCTCCATCTCCTGCAAATACTTTGCAAGATAGTAGGCGATTCTGCCGCCGCCCATTATCATAACGCTCTTTATTTTAGGCATATAGACGCCGATGTGCTTGCAGAACTGAACAATCCTTGAGTTGCGTCCGACGATAAAGATTTTGTCTCCGGGCAAGAGCACAAAATCTCCTTTGGGGATTATCACATCATCGCCGCGGAGAACGCCGCCGATGAGTATTCCCTTTATGCCTTTTTCGCTTATATCTTTAAGGCTTTTGTTAACAATGGACATGTTCTCCGTAAGTCGCATTTCCAAAAGCACTACTCTGCCCTTTTTAAATACCTCCACATTAGCGGCAGGGGGAAACTCAATAAGCCTTGCGATTTCGCCCGCGACCGCGTGTTCGGGGTTTATAATCATGTCCAAATCAAGGTCGGCTTTAAGCTGAGTAAGCTCATTCGCGTATTCCGGATCCCTGATTCTTGCTATGGTATGGGCCGCTCCCAGCTTTTTGGCTGTAAGGCAGCATACCATATTGATTTCGTCGCTTGTTGTGGCGGCGATAAGAAGGTCGGCCTCCTTAATGCCCGCTTCAAGAAGTGTGCTTGTGCTAAGGCCGTTGCCTTTAATACACATA
Source organism: Clostridiales bacterium DTU053 (assembly GCA_001512765.1). Taxonomy (GTDB): domain Bacteria; phylum Bacillota; class Clostridia; order Oscillospirales; family Acutalibacteraceae; genus DTU053. Next base: position 136,837 of record LFSO01000034.1, on the reverse strand, counting down.
ACATCAAGATAGTCCGCGGCTTTTCTCAGCGCCTGGGGGTCCTTGTCAATAATAGTGACATCGTTGTTTTCTTTTGAGAGACTGTCGGCAAGGCTGTAGCCTAACTTACCGTCGCCTATAATTATGATTTTCATTTTCTCCACCTTATTGTAACAGGCAATGAATTGGACTGTATGCATTTACAGTTTTTGTAAATTTTTGAAATCCATTCACATTATAGCACCGAGAGCTTAAAAAGCAATTATAATAAATGCCATATATTACTCTTATTTTGCCCCGTTTTTGTCGAAAATGAGAATACGCCCGCCTTAAACGGACGGGCATTCAAGCAATCAAGCAATTAATTGAGTATTTAAGAATATCCCCAATTGTTCATAAACAATACATTTTTAATAACTAAAATTTGCGATATAATTAATAATCAGTTACGAAAAAAGGAGAAAAGAACATGGGAGCATATACCGGAGCGCTTGAGTTTTTCGGCAGTCCTCTTGACATAGTGGCGAAAGAATTTAACTATGATGAGGACAATATTCTGATCCTTCGCGGGGATATTGCGGCACTGCACTCAAAGTATCCCGAAACATACAGAAATCTTGAAAGCTGCACGCACCACAGGGATAACAGAACCGCCCTGCAGTACGCTCAGGATTTGGTAGCTTCTTGGCTTATTGAAGATTACTTTTAGAGCTTCTGCAATCCGATTATTATACCCTCAGAATGCACGGAGTCGACAGAACAAGGAGAATTCTTGCGAGTTCTCAGACCTCCACCGTCAGTGATTTTCTGATTACTCGCGACGGCGTTGAAATAAAACTTGAGCTTATGAACGATTATACGGGCTATTGGCGCAGATACAATGTGCTCCATCTGAGGGATTTTAAATTCAATCAATTAAAAAATCTAGTGCCGTTCTTATCTGCATATCCGTTCCCACGGGTGAATTCGCCTTATATGACTTCAACGAGGATATTAGGGCAAGATATATGCCCTCTCACCGCCCATATGGGGGAAAGCCCGCGTATGAAATCGGCATTCAGAATGAAATGATAGAGAAAATCGGTGAAAACAATATCCAGATGGCGATAATCGAAATATTTGACAGAAGGAGAGCGTAATGAGCACCAGAGACAGAGCAGGCGGCTGGAAGCACGCAAAGCTGACGGGGCATAAGAATGAAGCCGCAATAGAAGAGCTTATAAGAAACGATATTGAGTATCAAAAAGCTTTTCTCAGAAAGATAGGGAAACCCGAAGAAGAAATAGCGTACATATCCGTTGGCGGGCTGCATGAAACAAATGTTGACAGCGTGTTTCCAAATGAAAAAACAAAGTCCAAAACTGACATGCAGATAGTTTTGAAAGACGGCAACAGGTATAATATATCCATAAAAAAGAGCCTCGGCGGGCAGGTGTATCTCATATCCGATTCCCGATTTATTAAAGGCTTTGAGTTACAGTACGGAAAGGAAATCCCGCAAAAGGTCAAAAGGGCGATAGAGCTTTTCTGGGGTTCCGCTCCCGATGTAAAGGAGATAATAGAAAAACACGGTCAAAAAAGGGATTACGAAACAAGAAAACATCGCCTTGTCGCCGAAACTCTTTTGAGATACAATGAAGAACTTTATTTTGAACTTCTTAATTGGTTCGCTCAAAACACAAACGAAATAACGGATTTTTGCTTTTCCAAAGGTCTTGCCAAAAACGCAGAAGACTGGGCAAATATCATATGGTATAAAAACGAGCTTGGTGAAAACAGCGTAAACGAGATTTTTATCATAAGTGAAATGTGCACCGCCTTGCAGGAAGCGTCAGTGGAAATGACTGAGTACGGCACAAGGGGCGGTNNAAGGGGCGGTACGGCGTTGCCGATTTGTAGCCTTTTCATGCTGTCGCTACCATAGAACTTGTATGTATCGGGAAAGCTCTGAAGCCTTGCGCCTTCCCTTATGGACATTGCCCTTGAATCTCTGGGGTGAATGCATCTTGAAGATGAGGGGCAGGCAAAATTCCTTGTTATTGTGGTGGACGGTCTGTTCCACCAGAGCTTTGCGTATGTATTTCCGTAGCCGCTTTTGGGACGGATTTCCTCAGGCAAATCGTCCTTGGATTGCCCCTCCTTCAAAGCCTGCATGATTCTGATTAAATGCTCGCCGTTTCTCGGTGCAGTGTGCTCGGTCAATTGCTCGCTGCCCTCGCGGACAAATCTTAGGAAATCGTTGTCAGGCTCGTGCAGATATGTGTTGTTTGTCTCGCCGCTGGAAAGCGGAGGGAGGTCGCCCAGGGCGTCTTTTAAGGTTACATAAGGTTTTAAGCCTTCACCGTGGGTGGGTTCGGGAAATTCGTATTTGTTCTCTCCCAGGAAGCCGACCAGTATTACCCTTTCTCGAAACTGGGGCACGCCGTAATTTACCGCGTTCAATACCTTGTATTTAAGCTCATAGCCCAGCTCGCTAAACTCGGAAAGCACAGTATTAAAAAGCCTTCCTTGGTTCATGCTGAGAAGCCCCACTACATTTTCGTATATAAATGCCTTGGGTCTTAGTATCCCCAAAACTCTTTTATATTGAATAAACAGGTTGGCTCTGTCGTCCATCTGCCTTTTACCGAGAGTAGAATAAGACTGACAGGGCGGACCGCCGACCACAATGTCTATTTTTTTGCCGCCGAGGGCGTCGTGTAACATATGATCCGTAAGGCTGCATATGTCGCAGTTAAGCATTGTGACATTGGGATGATTGAGAAAATACGCGGCGGCGATGTCCTTTTCTATCTCATTGGCTGCGACTATATTGAATTCGGGTATCTTTGAAAAACCGTAGCTTAGGCCGCCGACCCCTGCAAACAAGTCCATTATATTGTATTTTTTCACCGGAACTCTCCTTTTTGATTTAGTCCAAAGCTCAGCAACTCTGCAAAATAACCCGATGTTTCTCCTTTGCCTATGGCTATTTTAGTCTAAGTTTATACCATAGTCAAATCAATAAGAGGGTTTTTGGGCAAAATAAAAACCTCGGCTTTGAAAATCAAAGCTGAGGCTAATTTTTGGAGGCGCCACCCAGATTTGAACTGGGGAGTCAGGGTTTTGCAGACCCGTGCCTTACCACTTGGCTATGGCGCCTTAACAAAAAACTCGTACTGAGAGTTTTCAACATCAGCACGAGTTTAGTGGAGCGGATGACGAGGCTCGAACTCGCTACCTCCACCTTGGCAAGGTGGCGCTCTACCAGATGAGCTACATCCGCACGGCATAGAGATTAATCTCTATAGCCAATCACATTTAGTGGTGCCTTTGGTCGGAATCGAACCAACGACACGTGGATTTTCAGTCCACTGCTCTACCAACTGAGCTACAAAGGCAAGGTGGCGACCCGGAACGGGCTCGAACCGTCGACCTCTAGCGTGACAGGCTAGCGTTCTAACCAACTGAACTACCGGGCCACTTCCTGGTGGGAGCAACAGGGCTCGAACCTGTGACCCCTTGCTTGTAAGGCAAGTGCTCTCCCAGCTGAGCTATGCTCCCGCGCACTGCCTTTAGACTATACTACAAAACGCCTTTGTTGTCAACACATTTTTTTAAATTTGTTTCGCGTCCAAAATGTGCCGATTGAGCGGGACCGTAAGCCTAATCTTTGGCATATGTGCCGGCTTTAAGCGATTGGCTTGGCAAATGCTGCGGAAAGAATTATAGCATAATTCCTTTATGCTGACAATAGGGTTTTTAAAATTTTTTAGAGTAAAATTTGCTAATAAGCAGTATATGCCAAATAGCCTCAAAATTACACTTCTTTTACAAGCGCCTTTATTTCGCCGGGGGTGAACTTATACTTCTTATTGCAAAATTGGCAGTTTACCTCGGTGACTTCATCCTCGGCAAGACTTAAAAGCTCCTCTTTGCCTAAAGAAATCAAGGCTCTTACCACCCTATCCTTGCTGCAGCCGCAGCGGTATTCGGGGTTTGTTTCGTCCAAAAGCTCAAGCTCGAACTCGGACAGAACTCTTTTGCAAATATCCACCGGGGTCATGCCCTCCGCCAGCATTTTTGTGACGGGGGGAATGTCCTCTAAGGATTTTTCTACCTTTTCGATTATTTTGTCATCGGCGGTGGGGAGAAGCTGCACGATGAAGCCGCCGGCGACGGCTATTGTCTTATCGGGATTTACAAGCACGCCCAATGCGCAGACTGTGGGGGTCTGCTCGCTCATTGCGTAATAGGCTGTGATGTCCTCGGCGATTTCGCCGGATACCAGCGGAACCTGACCGATATATGGCTCTTTAAGACCCAAATCGCGCATGACGGTCAAAAAGCCGTCCTTGCCAACAGCTTTGCCCACATCCAGCTTGCCCTTTTCATTCAAAGGCAGCTCCACATTAGGATTTTCGATATAGCCTTTTACATTTCCTTTGCTGTCGGCGACCGCTACGACAACGCCCGCGGGTCCCCCGCCCTTAATTCTCAGGGTGAGGGTGTCCGATTCGCCTTTTAGCATCTGACCCATAAAAACTCCAGCCGTAAGGAGTCTGCCCAAAGCGGCTGAGCAAACCTTGGAGGTGGAGTGAATGAGTCTTGCCGTTTCCACAATGTCGCTTGTGTCGGCCGCCATTATAAAAAGCGTGCCGTCCTTTGAAATGCATCTGACTGAATGAGCCATAGAGTTTCTCCCCAAATTTATGCCCGAAACTTAAAAGCTTCGGGCATTTTTATTTATTATAACATTTTTTCTCTGATTTAAAAAAGCCTATATCTTCACAGCGGCAAAATAGAGCCTCTCGCTGTCGGCTCTTTCGGGCTTTCTTGTAAGGTCGTCGTAAACGGCTTTCACCTCAAAGCCGTTATTTTCGAGAGCCGCTTTCAGCTGGGCGGTGCTGTATGCCCACTCGGTGAAATCCTCGGTGCTTCTTTCGTACAGCTCGCCGTTTTTTGTGAAAATGTCAAGGCGGATGTCAGTGCTTTTGTCGCTTTCCTCATAGAAATTCTGCCAGACGACAAAAACATCATCTTCTTCCATCACAAAGGTGTTGTCCCCCAAAATCTCCCTGTGCTTATACTCGGTGTTTACATCAAAAACGAAAACCCCGCCTTTGTTCATAAAGAGGGAGACCCTTGAAAAAGCAAGGGACACATCTTCGATTGTGGGCAGGTGGTTAATGCTGTCAAGAGTGCAGATAGCGCAGTCAACGGTGCCGTAGAGGTCCAGCTCCCGCATATCCTGACACAGAAGCAGCGCGTCGCAGCCGCTGAAAAAAAACTTCTGCCTTGCCTTCATGAGCATTTCGGGGGACTTGTCCACGCCTATCATGTCGTAGCCCTTTTTCCAAAAGAACTCGGTTAAAGTACCCGTGCCGCATGAAAGGTCAAGCATTATGCCGCCCTCTGCCCCGTATTCCTTCAGCAAAGAGTGAATATATTCGCCCCGCCTTTCATATTCCACATCGTCGGTAAGTAAATCGTAAAAGCGGGCAAGAGCATCGTAGGCACTCATTTCTGCTGCTTTTCCAGCCTTTTGAAGACTATGTCATATCCGTCGCGGCCGTAATGAAGGCTGCGCTTTACTCTGCTTATGGTAGCGGTGGAAACCTTTGTAGACTCCGCAATCTCGCTGTAATGCTTGTTTTCTCTGAGCATTTTGGCAACGACTATTCTCTGAGCCATTGCGCGGATTTCGGGCACTGTGCAAAGGTCGTCAAAGAACCTGTAGCACTCGTCAAGGGTTTCAAGAGTCAAAATCGCGCTGAAAAGCAGGTCGGTTCCATCGTCCCTTATCTTGTCTATCACAGCAAATCCTCCTTAAAGAAAGACTATTAAGTCTTGTGATTTTCAGAGCTTTTTGCCAGTAACTAAATTTGTTTTAAGTTTAGCATATTAAACTGTAAAAGTAAACAACGAAAGTTTAAAAAAATATAAAATTTTCATCAAAAGTCACTTTGTCCCTGCCAAGATTTACAGCGGTCAAAGAGGCGATTGAAGGCTTATTTGTCGGGCATTTTTATTGACATGGAGGGCTTTTTATTCTACCCTTAAGATAAGGTATTTTTCTATTATTGAATATTCCGGAATTAAGGGAATCGGATTTACATAAGGGGAAGTGGAAGAGTATGAAAAGGAAAGTCAGAAACCGCGCTTTAAGCATAGTTCTCGCTCTGCTGGTGCTTTTAAGCTCGGTATCTTTAAGCCTGCCCGCCGCGGCTGCGTTTGTACGGGCTGAGAACTACAACTCCGTGGACAAGGCTGTGCTCACTCCCGAGCAGGCGGCCACGCTGATTTTGGATTACGCGGATAAAATCCTTGCCGAAAACGGCACCGTTATGACCACAAGCGTTCCT
>LFSO01000034.1:125656-130426 GCA_001512765.1 Clostridiales bacterium DTU053 | reverse complement strand
TGATTTTATTACAAAAGCGGTTCAGGGCAATATTGATTTAGGCATAATAAATAGCTTTGTGGATGTAAACGAGATTATCGGCGATATTTCCGAGATGATAAGGGGTCTTATATATGACTCCCTTGTAAAGAGGGATGAATATCCTCTGACTTATGAACAGGCAAAGAACGACGCGAGATTCAATACCGCCGACGCGCTGATCAATACATTTATCACCGACCTTTTGACAAAACCTACAAGCTTTGACGCTTCAAGCGTGGATACGGGGGCAATTCTCAGCACCCTGTCATCCTTCCTTTCATTCCTCGGTCTCCCCGTTGACCTTACAGGTCTTTCTATTGCCGATATAACAAAAATGATTACGGAGCTTATGGGGCTTCCCGGCGCGGAGGCTGTACCCGCTCTTTCTCCCGGCGCGGTAATTATGCCGTCCCTTGAGCGCTCCAAAATAGACCTTACAAGAAATTCGCTTTACAGCGTCATTGAATATGTAGTAAACACTGCTTACACCGACCTTCTCGCGCTGCCCCTCAATAACGGCTTAAAGCAGCTTCTCGCAGTGCTCAGCGGCGCTCAGCTTAATGAAGTGGTAAACACAAGCCTTCTTTTAAACCTTTCAAAAAACGCGCCTAAAAAGTCAAACGCGATTTCAAATACCGATTTCTTCACATACTCCGGCAAGCAGTATGTCCGCACAGGCGACAAATACTTTGAGGTAAATTGGGATAACTCGAACGATTTCTACAGCGTTATAAACTGGAATTATGCCTTCCCGAATAATCTCTCGGGACTTGGCGCTGATACCGATTTTGCCAAAAACGCGAACAAGCTGCTTTACAGGGCGACTCAGACTGTATTTGCCAACTCCGCCTTTAACTCAATGGGTCTTGTTGACGGCGGAAATGAGCATCTGAATGAAAACATAAACAAGCTGCTTAAATTCATACTGCCGAAAATCCCGCCCGAGACATTCGGCGCTAATTTCGACACTTCCCTGCTTGAGAATATAGAAAACAAAAGCCTTGAGCAGCTTGCCGCCCTGCTTTTAAGGGGCATACTGCAGACTAACCTGCCCTCCCTTATTGTCCCCTCCTCAGTGAAAACACTGGAGGAGATGGCGATTCTCGCACTCAGAGAAGTGCTGATTTACGAGGCTCCGCATCTTAAATACGATGACAGGATTTTCAGCAATGCGGCCGCATTGGAGCTGAAAAACAAAACTGAGAGCGAGTGGAAAGAGCTGCTCTTTGAGATGATAGTTGACGCGGCTGTTTTCTATCTTGACCAGTACGCGGGTCTGGATTTCGGCGTTGACAAGGTTCTCGCTAAGAAAAATCAGGGATGGACCGCCGTAGACTTCTTTGACGAAATTGTTGACTGGGCTCTTTCCTATACAAAGGGCATACTTTTGGTGACAAATGAGCTTAACCTCACAAGGGGCACGACCCAGAACCCGTGGGAGAAGCTCAACAAGGTCATTGAGTCCCTTGTTGACTTAAGTTTCATAAACAACGCTGGCGGTTATCAGAACGGCAAATACTATGTTCTGGACACCGAAACCTTTGTTAAGGATAAGATTTTGGGAAATCTTTTAAACCTTAATGCCGCTGACGCTGTGAATATGTTTGTTCGCAACGCAGAGGACGGCAATATCCTCAATGACCCCAACGGCATGAGGGGAATTCTGAAAACGGTAAACAAGGCAATAAAAGCGGTACTTAATACAGAGCTTTCCGCCGGATTCCTTACTTCCGCAGAATCGCTTATCAAAAAGGAAGGACTTGTGGAGCTTGTCAACAAGCTCATTCCCGCTCTTAACAGCCGCGCGAATGCGTCCGTCAACAATCTGCTTGACGCTGTTCTGCCTTTTGTCGCCTCGGCGCTCCCCGATGTTCTGACAGAGCAGAGGTTCGGCGGACTCAAAATTGACGCTCCCGACTATATTGTCATCAGCTCCGGCAGCGCAAAGGGAACGGTAAAGCTGACTCACAGCACCATCGGCGTACCCGACTCATACATGGACGGCACTGCAAGAAAGCTGGACAACGACTATATGGTAAGGGTGACGAATGTAAGTCTTTCCGCAAGCGGCGGCAGCACCTCATTCTCCCCCAAAGACCTTGCTCCCGGCATGTCATACAGCTTTGAAATTACCGTTCCCGCTGCATTTAAGGACACGGTAGTAAAGCTTACCGCAACCTATCAGGTAACGGCTCCGAACGGCGCGAATCTCGGCTCATTCACAGAATACACATTCATTTATGTAACGGATAAAATGAGCGATGAGGAGCCGAGAAATCTCGGTAATAATGTAACCGGTCCCCTTGTCACTTATCTTGCGAAATCAGAGTTTTCCACAAAGCTCCCCGCCGTAAAGTTCCAGTATAAGGCGGGGGATGAAAACGAACTGCAATTCCAGCTGACGGCGGCCCCCAAGACTTCGGGCACGAATTCAGGATATGTTGAGGCTGCCGTAAGCAAGGTAAGCGTCGCAAAAGACAATACGGTTACAATAAAGCCCTATAAGCTGAAGTCGGGTACAGCCTACGACCCGAAATTTGAGGGTCAGACCGAAATTACTCAAAAATACAACGGCAAAAATGTTAAGACAAATATCTATGTTTACAACGACTATGAGCTTATTCCCCTTTACAACAGGCTCATGGCGCTGAATTACAGCTATAACGATTTTGCCGAGAATTTCACCTACGCTTACTCTTATAACGGCGAAACCGGCACCATAAACAGCTCCGCCGCTTGGAGCAATTACAACGCCGCATTGCAGGAGGCAGCGGGATATATCCTCCAGCCCAAGACTTTAGATAGTGTCGCGTCTGTTGTCGTCAAGTACAAGGGCGCCCATGACAAGCTTTTGAGGGCTTACGAGATATTAAAGCAGTGCCCCTACAAGGCAAACAGTCCCTATGATGTTTTAAAGACATATCTTGAGGAAAACGAAAAAACAGGCTTTGAGGCTATGGGCGGCGCGGATTACATGCGCTACAGATGGACAAAGTACAGCGCCGCAAAGCTGCTCGCCGACACGATAATTACCCAAAAGAGACTCTCCAATCCCGAAAACCGCCTGCACCTTCCCGGTGTAAATCTCACCGCCGCAGAGCTGAAGGAAATCAAGAACAGCTCCTCTCAAAAGTACGCCGATGTTATAAGGCTCTATGACGACTATGCGGGCAGCATTACGGGAATAGCCTCGTCAATCGGCAATATGCTGACTGAGAGCTTAATACTTAAACCCGTCAACGCAGCAGACGCAAAGAACATGCTGGAGAGGTACAGCTCAAGGCTTATTAAGATTTACACCCAGCCCGACAAGACATACCTCAGCGCCGCCGTTGACTATGCGGAAAACACAGTGCTTGAGGCAGCGGCTTACGCTCCCAAGTCATATGCGGCTTTCACAGAGGCGCTGAACGACGCAAAAGCCGCGCTCCTGAGCAATAACATAACACAAACCGCAATCAACAACGCAAGAACAGAGCTTCTGAGAGCATTCGGCTCGCTTATACTTAAAGAGGAGCTTGTTCCCGAAGACATAATGCAGAGCCTAACCGACGCGAGAGAGAGGGCATATCTCGCCCTTGACGCAAGGAACTCCCTGAGAGTAAATCCCGATGATTTCGCAGGTCTTCTTGAGGCTGCGGGTCTTGTTGAGACGGTAACGGGCAAGAATGTTCAGCTCTATCCCAAATCCGTGGGAGCCCTTGAGAACGCTGAGCTTAAAAACACGGCCTCAACAATCGCTGAGATAAACAGAAGAATTGAAAAACTTGACGCTCTGATTGAAAACATTAAGGGCAAACAGAACGCTAACATTACTCTCGTTTCCTCCGCGGATGTTGACAGCGCTCTTGAGGCAAACAAGACCTTTACGGTTGAGATAAAGCTCGGCACCGACTTTAAGCTGAAGTCCGCGGTAATTCCCGTTTACTTCAATGACAGCGCGCTGGAATACAAGTCCGCATCGGGCAGCGCGGCGGCTGTTAAAAACGGAAATGTAATTACTCTGACTCTTTCAAACGGTGGCGACAGAAGATACGCGAACGAGGTCATAGCTGCGCTGACCTTTAAGTCAACAAAGGCAAGCGACGGCACTAAGCTGATTTGGGTTGAGAATAAGTCCGCAAATCCGATTGTGCTCCGGTCGGCTCTCTCAAGCGACGGTCAGAGCATAATTCTTGACAGCGCTGCGCTTACCTTCAAAGCCGCAAACGCTGTGGTGCCTTCATACGGCGGCACAATAGTCCGCGGCGGCCCAAGAAACAATAAGGAAGCATACAGCGACGGACAAGGCGGATACACAGCGGCCGATTTCAGAATCGTTTCAGAAATCAGCCAGGCAGAGGCGCTGAAATACTTCGGAATACCGCTGAATCCCACGGTTCAGGCATACAGAAGCCCGATTTATGAACTGGGTACAATCGTTGCCTTCTCCGATTACATGAAGTCCGCAAATCTTACAACTCTCACTTTAAACAATGTGGACAACAAGAATGTATTCGCCGCTCCCTCACAGCGCAGGCTCTATACCGACAGGGCAAAGCCCGACGGCAGCGGCAGCTACTACTGGGCGGCGGTTATTCCCAAGGTTCCGAAAGAAAAGTGGAATACCACAATATACGCCGTGGGCTACATCAAGTACTATGACGCAAACGGAAATATCAAAACCGTTTACACAAGCGGTCAGCATGTATCCCTTTCAGTTGAATCGGTTGCCCTTGTAAAATAAGGGCGGCAAAAGAAAACCGCGGC
>LFSO01000034.1:124282-125600 GCA_001512765.1 Clostridiales bacterium DTU053 | reverse complement strand
GTTTTTACTTTGAAAATCGCAGTAATTTACTGCGACAGCAATAAAATGCAGAGAAGGAGGCAGTTTATGGGCATTATCAGCTGGATTATCATCGGCGCACTTGCAGGTTGGATCGCCAGCATGATTACAGGCAATAACAGGAAAATGGGCGCCGGAAAGAATATACTTGCAGGCATAGCCGGTGCTTTTATCGGCGGATTTATCATGAACCTCATCGGCGGAACGGGCATTACCGGATTTAACTTATGGAGTCTGCTTGTAGCAACCGGCGGCGCCGTTATTCTGCTTTTGATAATCAACGCGGTAAGCAGGACCGCAAAAGAGCAGACAAACTAAAGAGCCCCGTATAAGCTCAAAGCCTATGGCAATTATTTTGCCATAGGCCTTAAACTTTTGTATAGGCAAGAAAATTTTGTATATCCTAAATTAAGAAATTATGCGCGGATGTGGTAAGGATGATACTCGAAAAGCTGCTTAACAGATTCATTCGCTTTCAGGAAAAGGCAAGGGAAACGCCGGCTCCGAAAAACGGCGGAAACGGCGACTCCCAAGACAATAATCTAAAGGGCGACTCCTCCGACGCCCTTTTGGAAAAGCTCAGCGACAATGTAAACACCATTAAAGAGCTTTTGGGCGCGAGTCAAGATGTAAAGTATCACAATATTAAGCTCAGAGGCCCCGGCGCACCTGAGGCCATGCTTATTTTTATTGACGGTCTTGTGGACGAAAAAATGATTACAGAGGGCATTTTGGAGCCCCTTTTGACCCATGAGTTCAATCTGACTGAAGGCCTTGCCTTTGGAAAGCTGGCTCAGATTATTGATAAGCAGATACTCCAAATGGGCGATGTGGAAGTCAGCAACAAGATATCCAAGCTCATTTCCGCGATTTTGTCGGGCAGCAGCGCCCTTATTATCGACGGCGTAAAGGAATGTCTGCTCATAAGCACAAAGGGCTACCCGACAAGGAGCATTACAGAGCCTCAAACTGAGGTGGTTGTAAGAGGCCCGAGAGAAGGCTTTACCGAAAATCTCAGGACAAACACCGCCATGATAAGGCGGAGAATCAAGAGCCAGGATTTGAGAATGGAGCACATGACCGTCGGCAAAAAGACGGAAACGGTTATCTGCATCACCTACATTAAAAATGTGGCAAGACAAGAGATTGTGGACAAACTCAAAGAGAGAATAGAAAAAATAGACACTGACTCGATTATAGATTCGGGCTATATTGAGGCGTTTATAGAGGACTCCCCGTTTTCTTTGTTTGAGACGGTGGGTTATACGGAAAAGCCGGATGTTGCCGCCGCCAAAATGCT
>LFSO01000034.1:115426-124211 GCA_001512765.1 Clostridiales bacterium DTU053 | reverse complement strand
ACCATAGCAAACGCAAGAGAGGGCACGCCCTTCCCCGTGTTCTTTGAGGCGCTTATAATGGTGATTTCCTTTGAGGTGCTTAAAGAAGCGGGTCTGAGACTCCCCCGCCCCGTCGGTCAGGCGATAAGCATAGTGGGCGCCCTCATAATGGGCGACGCCGCCATAGCGGCGGGTCTTGCGGGCGCGCCCGTGGTCATAGCGGTTGCCTTTACCGCTGTCGCCGGCTTTATCGTGCCGAATCAAATCGAGTCCACCTCAATACTCAGAATCATAATGATGATAATAGCGGCGACACTCGGCGGCTATGGTCTGGCTTTGGGAATGCTGGGACTTTTAATTCACCTTGCGTCGCTAAAATCCTTCGGCGTGGATTTTCTCACAACGGTAATTCCCTCAACGGATTTGAAAGACTCATTTGTCAGGGCGCCGCTTTGGGCAATGGTCAGAAGGCCAATTGCCTTGGCGGGCAGGAACAGAATCAGAATGAAGCCGTGGCTCCCTCAAAACAGCGAAAAAGCATAAAACTATAGTTCGGGAGAGAATAGGATGTCAGCAAAAAAAATAACCCGCAGACTTTTATCTGTAACCGCGGTTGTTCTCATAATTGCTGTTCTCGGCGGCTGCTGGGACAAGGTTGAGCTTAACGCAATTTCAATCATTACGGGCATCGGCGTTGACGCTATCCCCGACAATCCCGACCTTATGAATGTGACGATTCAGTCCGCCAATGTAAAGGCTCTCTCAGGTCCCGCAAGCGGCGGTGGCGGCGGGGACGGAGAGGCTCCCTTTATTATAAACGAGGAACAGAGCAAAAGCATTTCCGAAGCGATTACGCAAATCGAAAGGCGCACAAGCCGCTCCCCCTTTACCCATCACAACCAGATTATAGTTGTGGGCAAGGACTACTGCAAAAACGGAATTCAAAGCGTTGTGGACACCTTTTTGCGAGAGGACGAAATGAGGGTTGAAACCAGCATTGTGGTTGCCGACGGTACCGCAAGGGAGATGCTGTCCGTAAAGACAGAGATTGAAAAGTCGGCCTCCCAATGGATTCCGGGAATGCTGGCGAGTCTTAACTACAATGTGGGCAAGGTAGATGTATCCGTGCTGGACTTTGCGAGCCAGATTCTGAAACCATCAGGCGCGGCGGTCATACCCTTAATCAAGGTTGAGGATACCTCCCTTCAAAAGCCCATGCTGAAGGAAAAGAACGCTCAGCAGCAAGAGAAAAAGGACGAGGGAGAAGAAAAATCGGGCGAAGAGGAAAAGGACGAGAAAAAGGAAGCCGAAGAAGAAAAGAGCGAAAAAAAGAACGGCGGAGAAATAGAAACAAAGACTTTGAGCTTTGTAGGCTTTGCGGTTTTTAAGGGCCCCTATTTTGTAGGGGAGATGGGCGTTGCCGAAATGAAGGGCTACAGGTGGCTCAACGGCGATGTCACATCAACGAGAGTCAGCCTAAGTGTCGGCAGCGGAACCGCAAATGTGAATGTAACCAACGCAAAATTCAAGAAAAAGGTTCGTCTTGACGAAAGCGGCAAACTGATTGCGGACTTTTCAATTATTGCCGACGCCGCCGTTCTGGAATCCATAGGAATCGACGACACCGACATAAAAAGATACACCAAAGTTCTAACCGAAGTTATGTCCGAGCAAATCAAAAAAGAAATTGAAGACTGTCTTGAGAAGGCAAAAGAGCTTAATGCCGATGTCTTTGGCTTTTTAAATACTCTTTATGAAAAGCATCCCAAGGATTATAAGCGGATTGAGGAGAAAAGGGATGAGGTCTTTAAGAACATGACCCTTATCACCGATATAAAGATAACTATTCAGGACACAGGCAAGCTGAAAAAATCCATACTCGAAAAGTGGTGGAACGATGAGCATTGATAAAAGCAAAATTACCGTCACCCAATTTGTTTTCACGATAGTGTGCTTTATTGAGTCCTCAGCGGTGCTCTCCTCATTTTCCGTCGGCATATCCGGCAAGGATTCATGGTTTACCATGATAATGGGCTACCTTGTCTTTCTTATTCTTGTGTTTGTGATTTCGCAGATAATGAGAAGGTATCCCGATAAGACGCTTATTGAGATAAACAACGAAGTATTCGGAAATGTCCTCGGCAGAATCATATCTGTTTTTTATATATGGTTCTTTGTGACTCTGACATCCTTAAATCTTCTGGACACTCAGGTTTTCGCCTCCATTTCCATAATGACAAAGACTCCGCCGATTGTGCTCATGGCGACATTTATGGTCATTTGCGTATGGGCACTGAGGAACGGTATCAGCGTAATGACAAGGTATATGACCGTTATCGGACTTTTAGCCTTTGCGATTACCGTATTTGCTTTTATCATTGCCTTTCAGAAGTTCCATCTTTCAAATCTGCTGCCGCCCATGCAGCAAAAACCTATTGTTTATGTGCAGGCATCGCATATAGTTTCAACCATTCCCTTCGGAGAGATCATAGTCTTTCTGATGCTTACCCCAAATGTAAGCTCCTCATCAAAAAAATACGGAAGATATATTTTAATAGGCACGCTGCTGGGCGTAATCTCAATGCTCTTAGTGGCAATAAGGGACATCGGAGTTTTGGGAGAAACAATAAAGTATTTCACCGTGCCCTCCCTTGAGACTCAGAGAGTATCTTCGATTTCAAAAATCTTCAGCCGTCTTGAGGTGCTTTACACGATAATCTTTACGGCTCTGATGTACAGCAAGATTGTAGTGCTCTTATATGCGGCCACTGCTGCGATTGCCCAGTTCTTTAAGCTGAAAACCTATAAGAACATCTCCCTTCTGATAGCGGCGCTTTGCATTGTTTATACACTGAATCTGTACGACTCGGGCATCAGTCACGGTCTTTCGGGCATGCTGGTCGTACCCTTCTTATGGAGCTTTATTGAGTATATCCTCCCCATTCTGACCCTCTGCGTAATTCTTATCAAGAGTAAGTTTAAAAAGGAGGGAACGGAAAATGATGCTGTTCGCGTTAATGGCAAGCGCGGCAATCTGTCTCTTGGACCTTCCCTCGGCAATTAGAACAAAAGAGAAAAGGGAAATCACAATTGTGTCAATATTGTCGGCTTTGGTGATAATCCTTTGTTTTCTCCAGGCTTTCGGGGTGAACCTCCCCAAACTCATGACGCTTATAAATGAATTTTTTATGTGGCTGGGAATCTACTATAAAATGTAATAAAGTTTAAAACTTCTGCATAATTGTGGAATTTCTGCAAAAGATATGAATGCAAATTTTAAGAAAGGATGTTTTTGATGGCAAAGAAAGAAAAAAATAAGAATAAAAACAAGGCCGAAAACTTAAATCCCAAGCAGGAGCAGCAGAACAAACAGGAGCAGAACAAAGAGCAGAATAAAAAGCAGAACAGAAGAGAGTTTTAATATCCTGCTTTGAGAAAATAAAAGAAACCGTCGGGGTATCCGACGGTTTTCTTTTTATATTAGCTCTTTCTGTTCCTTTATTATCCGCTCTGAGATTGCTTTCAGCTCCTCAAAGCTTTTTAAGGCGCTAAGCTCTCTGCGGTACGCAGCCGCCCCTCTGAGGGATTTTGTGTACCACGCGGCATGCTTTCTTGCCTCAAGCATACCGATATACTCGCCCTTATGCTCGCAAAGCCTTTTAATGTGAAAGAGCATAATCTCCATTCTCTCCTCGATGCTAGGCTCCTCAGCGATAACTCCCTTTTCAAGGTAATCGTTTATGAGCTTAAACAGCCAGGGTTTGCCCAATGCTCCCCTGCCTATCATCACAAGGTCGCAGCCTGTGTAGTCCAGCATTTTCTTAGCGTCAAGGGGAGTTTCAATATCGCCGTTGCCGATGACGGGTATGGAAACGCTCATCTTTACATCTCTTATAATATCGAGATTTACGGGCGGGGCGTACATCTGGTCCTTTGTTCTGCCGTGAACGCATATTGCCGCGGCTCCGTTTTGCTCTAATACTTTAGCGAACTCTACCGCGTTAATATTGTTTTTGTCCCAGCCCGCCCTGATTTTGACCGTAACGGGGATGTTTACGGCGGAGACTACCTCTTTTACAATCCTGCCCGCGAGAGCAGGGTCTTTCATCAGCGCTGAGCCGGAGCTGCCCTTAATAATCTTTGTGGCGGGACAGCCCATGTTTATGTCGATTATGTCGGGGGAAAACTTAAGAGCCTTCTCTGCAGCCTTAGCCATATACAAAGGCTCACTGCCGAAAATCTGAATCGCCGCGGGGTGTTCGTTTTCCCCGAGCCGCATGAGCTCCTCAGACTTTCTGTCGCCCATAACAAAGCCCTTTGCGCTGACCATTTCGGTAACGGTGTATGAAGCTCCGAAAGAGCGGCACAGCTCTCTGAAGGGTAAATCAGAGCAGCCCGCCATCGGCGCGAGGGCGGCTGCTCCGTTTATTTCAGTATTTCCGATTTTTATTTGCCTGAGTGTGTTTCGCATCTTAAAACTATATTGTTCCGATTTTTCTTTTTAATGTTTAGAAATAGATGGCAAGCGCCAGAAGAAGCACGCTGACGACCCCGGAGACGCTCATATATCCGAAAACCGAAAGGTCGCAGTAATTCAGCATGGTGAAAGGTCCAAGCTTTACCTTTTCATCCTTCTCAACTGGCACAACATGCAAAATGCCGAGGATGTCATAGAAAATAGTGTACATTATCATCGTTGCTATCATGCTGAAGGTGGTGTCCAGCGCCAGCTCGTAAAGCAGTATCAGCACGGCGCCGAGGATAAGGCAGGTGTTAATGAGCCTTCTGTGCTTTAAGAGGCGGAACCTGCCGAACACGACCTCCTGAACGACAACAAGGTAGAGGATGAAGAAGGAGGTAAGCCTGCCGACAAGCGACGAACCGCAAAGCACAAAGAACATCGGAATAAGTGAGTAGAGGGCAAACTCGCCTTTTTCCACAAGGAAGGCATAGCGTTTAAAGTGGGGGCTGCTTTCCTTTCTCTCAGCATCTTTAAGGCACTTTTCGTACTCGCTTTCGGATAAGGTAGCCTTTACAATTTTCTGATTTTTAAGCTCCGACAGGGAAAAGCGGGGCTTAATGATGAACTGAAGCTGGTCAAGCGCTATAAGAACGAGCCAAACGGCTGTGAAAACGGCGCTGTACTTCTCAAGGGGGAGATTTATAGCTCCCCTGCTGTCTATTGCGGCGGCTATGGCGCTGAACTTGTCATGCTGGGCGATAAGCGTCAGGGCAATTCCGATGCCGCCGATGGCGCCGAGGGAATATTCCATCAGCTTCCAAGCGTCTATCGTTTTCTTCCTGTTCATCTTTTCAAAGAGTCTCTTGCCCTTTATTAAAGGCAGTCTTGCGGCAGCCTGCAGGGTCTGGGCGATAGCCCAGCCGATGCCGCCGGAGAGACCGGCGCCGAGAACCAGGTTTAAGGTAAAGCTGTCTTTATTCTTTGCGGCGACAGCCACAAGCACAAGGAGTATGCCGAGAAGTCCGCCCCAGCTCTCCTGCCTTGTTTTTGAGAAATAGATAAACGGGAACTTGCCGTTCTTGGGGTCAAGGGGTTTGTTGAGAAGGAAATATCCCGCAAGAGCGCATACGGGGATAAGCGCGAATATAAGGATAAAGTCCTTAACCGTATATAAAAGACCGGCGAAGGAGTTAAGGGCGATGCCCACAAAGGCTCCGAACAGGGAGAACCAGATAAAGCCTTTTACAACAAGGGCGATGATGCTCTTTTTGAAGTTTTCGGGAGGATTGGAGTTCATTGAAAGTCCAAGGGTTTCGCCGTATGTCATGCAGCCTCCCAGATACATTGACATGGCTCCCACCGCCGAAAGCATAAAGAAATTATCTTTAAGAACCTCTGATGAGGAGAAAAGCGCAATCAGCATGCCCATTACCGCACCGGGCAGCATAGCTCCCTTTTCTCCGCCGATGATAGTACCCCTCATTCCCCATGCGTAAGACATGGAAACCGCGGCAAGAACCACGAACAACACTGCTGATGAAATATCCATTAGTAACCTCCGAATTTTGTTTTGTCTATATTACAGCTCAATTCCCATGGCTACGCCCATCTTTGTGACGGCGAGCTCTTTGTAGCCGTATTTCTTATAGAAGTTTCTGCCCTTTTCGTTGTTCGCGCCGACAACCAGCATAAGACCCGGCTTTACGCCCTTTGCTTTAAGGTGGTCCACAAGCTGATTCATAAGCCTTGTGCCGATTCCGAGCCTTTGATAATTGTCGTCAATATCTATATGAAGATGGGCGGGATATTTTTTAGCGAACATAGCGTGAGAGAGCATATCCAGCTTTGCCTTTACATAGTAGCTGAATCCCAAAGACCTTGCCTGGGGTATGTAGTACCTGTTGAAACGCTCCCTGTACTTTTTGTAGCTCTCGCTGCAGATAATATAGCCTATAGCCTTGTCCTCTTCATTAACGGCAACAAAGCAGTTTTCCGGCTCCTGCTCTATGTAGTAGTTGCAGTACATTATTAGGATGTATCTTCTGTCCTCAAACGGCTTATCAAGGTGATTGGCGTTAGCGAGACAGAGCTGCTGCACATCTCGTCTGTATTTTAGTTCGTAAGGCTTGATTGTGATTACAGGCTTATTATCCATAGTATCCCTCCAAACTGATAATTGTTAAAATTTACAGAACAATTATATATGAAGGAGCACCTATTGTCCACTCAAAAGACAAAAATCTCACCTTGGTATTACGATAAAGATTGAAATTGTAAAATTATTGCTGTATTATATAGTCAAATTAGGGAGGTCTTAATATGAGGGATTTGACAAAATGCATTCATTCGGGATATGAGCCTAAGAACACCGAGCCTAAGAATGTTCCGATAGTTCAAAGCACGACCTATGTTTTTGACTCCACAACAGAGGTGGGCAGCGTTTTTGACGAGCCTACCAAGGCGCTGATTTACTCGAGATTCGCGAACCCCACCGTTATGGCGGTGGAGAATAAAATTGCCGCTTTGGAGGGCGGCGTGGCCGCCATGTGCACATCCTCGGGACAGGCTGCGACGCTAATCGCCGTTCTCAACCTGTGCAAAGCGGGCGACAGCATTGTAAGCACCTCTCAGATTTACGGCGGCACATTCAATCTTTTTGCCGTTACCTTGAAGAAGTACGGCATTGACTGCGTTTTTGTTGACTGCGACGCCGACGAGGCGGAAATAGACGCCGCAATTAAAGATAACACAAAGCTGATTTTCGGCGAGACAATTGCAAATCCCGCTCTGACCGTTTTTGATTTTGAAAAATTCTCAAGGGTCGCCAAAAAGCACGGCATACCCCTTATTATAGACAATACCTTCGCGACTCCCATACTCTGCAAGCCCATTGAGTACGGCGCAGACATCGTGATTCACTCCACCTCTAAATACATGGACGGTCACGCCGTTCAGGTAGGCGGAGTAATTGTGGACAGCGGCAATTTTGACTGGACAAACGGCAAGTTCCCCGATTTCACCGAGCCCGATGAGTCCTATCACGGAATCAGATATGTTGAAAACTACGGCAAGGCCGCGTACATCACAAAGGCAAGAATGCAGCTTATGCGTGACTTTGGCGCGTACCCCGCCGCAAACTCAGCATTCCTTTTGAATCTGGGACTTGAGACTTTGGGTCTCAGAATGGAGCGCTACTGCGAGAACGCATTGAAGGTTGCGGAGTATTTCGCAAAGTCCGATAAGGTTGAGAGAGTGTCCTACCCCGGACTTCCGAGCGATAAATACTATCCGCTGGCTAAGAAATATCTCAAGGGAGCAAGCGGAGTTATCTCCTTTGTAATAAAGGGCGGCAAGGAGAACGCCATTAAGTTTATGGACGGGCTCAAACTTGCCTCCATTGAGGTTCATGTTGCGGATATACGCACAAGCGTGCTGCACCCCGCAAGCTCCACTCACAGGCAGCTGACCGATGAGCAGCTTGTGGCAGCGGGAATAAACCCGGGACTTATCCGCTTCTCCGTAGGTCTTGAGGACATAGACGACATTCTGGAGGACATTGAGCAGAGCCTCAGCAAGATATAAAAATTAAAGGAATCCCGATGGGATTCCTTTTTTTTATGCCAAGTCAACGGCTATTTTTACTACTACCTTTTGCACCTTTCGGCTGTCGCCCATCTTTATGCAGGGCATGTGAGCGTCCTGAGGGAAGAACAGGGCGAATGCGCCTTCGGTCATGGGAATATAAATCTTTGGCTCCTCATTATAAAAGGCTATGTCGCCGCCCTTTGAATATTCCTCAGAGGCTAAGGTCAGCCCCTCAACCTCTGACCAGCCGATATATTCCTCGCCTTTTATTACCGCCTGCAGGTCGATGTACTTTCTGTGGGCCTCAAGCTGTCTGCCCTCTCGGTCAAAAGTTTCATACTCCTGATTCAGAAGGAAGATGCTGTCGCCGTCAATGTCCAGTCTGCTGCCCGTAAACTCCCCCGCGCGGACTTTTTCGATGGCGGCAAGGATTTCGTCCGTCTTTGGGATGAGCTTTGAATATGCTTTGAGATTTGTAAGCTTATCTAAAACCATGGTTTTCTCCTTTCAAAATGCGGCTATGGAATTATAATAAGCCTTTTTTACGGCATTGGCAATAGCGGCGGCAAACATGCCGCTTTTTGTTCCGTGCGCCCTGACAATACGGGGGCGGCGGCCCGGAAACCCACAGCGGCAGGGGTGCGGGGGGCGGGGGGTGCGGGCGGCACATCTTCGGCGGGTGAGGCGAAACCCCGCGGCGGCAGGGTTCGGGCGGCACTCCTTGACGGTGCGCAGCACAGGGCGGCGGGGAGCATACCC
>LFSO01000034.1:82795-115377 GCA_001512765.1 Clostridiales bacterium DTU053 | reverse complement strand
CCCCCTCGGCGGCAGTGTGGGACACCGGCGGGCGTGGGCGCAATAAAGAAAACCGACCCCGGGGTCGGGGCCGATTTTCAAAGGCTATTAATAGAGAACTATCTGTTAAGAGGGAAAATCACTACAAGGAGCATTTTGAATTTTTCCTTAGCGAAGACTGCGTGGGGCTTTTTGGCGGGCATTACTATGGTTTCGCCCGCGTTCAGCTCATACTTTTTGCCGTCAATGGTTATCTCGCCCTGACCGTCAAGGCAGATTACTATAGCGTCTCCGTCGGAGGCGTGGGTGCTGATTTCCTCTCCCTTATCAAAGGCAAAGAGGGTTACGCTGTTGTACTGATTCTGAGCCAAAGTCTTGCTGACTATCTGTCCCGGCTGGTATGATACCTCATCCAAAAGGGACAGAGGGGTTTCGTGGGCGATGTTTTTAATGTACTTTTCCATAGCCTTTCTCCTATTCGTCTATAATTTCGCCGTCTGTGGAGATGGTCACGACCTGCCACGGAATCATCTTTCCGCTGTTTCTGAGGGCTGTGATGGCGGCGTTCGCAATTCCCGCGCAGCAGGGGACCTCCATCCTGACAATGGTAATGCTTTTTATATCATTGTTTCTTATTATTGCCTCAAGCTTCTGAGAATAATCAACGGTATCAAGCTTCGGGCAGCCGATTATTGTGATGTGATTCTTTATAAAGCGCTCGTGGAAGTCACCGTATGCAAAGGCTGTGCAGTCGGCGGCGATAAGGAGCTTAGCGCCGTTAAAGTAGGGAGCGTTTACGGGGACAAGCTGAATCTGGACGGGCCACTGCATGAGCCTGCTCTCTCTGGGGGCGGCGGGGGCGTTCTGAGCATTGACGCTTTCCTCGCCCCTTTCAAGCGTCTTGGACTGTGAGCCGGGGCAGCCGCAGGGGAGGTTATCTTCCTTTTCTTCCCTTACAATCGCCCTTGCCATGCTGCCGGGGCAGCCGCCGAACATCGGCTTTCTTTCGGGAGTTTTCTTTTCTTCTGTATCAGCGTTCTTGCCTTCGGTCTTTGCCTTTACCGCCTCCTCGTCAAAGGGCAGAGCCTCTCTCGTTTCAAAGGAGATGGCTCCCGTGGGGCATACGGGCAGGCAGTTTCCCAAACCGTCGCAGTAGTCGTCTCTAAGAAGTTTTGCCTTTCCGTCAACTATGCCGATTGCGCCCTCGTGGCAGGCCTGCGCGCAGAGTCCGCAGCCGTTGCAAAGTTCTTCATCTATCTTAATAATCTGTCTTACCATATCTAATACCTCTCTCTATTTTTATATTAAATTTCTTGACCTTGCAAGTTTAATTTACTATAATCAAACAAAAGAGTCCGTTGTTTTTACAACGAAATGAGGTTTTTATGAAAGAATATATTGATTTGTTATCCAAGAACCCTCTTTTTAAGGGCATAGACAAGGGGGATATCGGTTTTCTGCTGGACTGCCTTTCGGCAAAAACCAAAACATATTATAAAGACGAACCGATTTTTGAGGCGGGCTCAAGACCCGAATATGTGGGGATAGTGCTCTCAGGCTCAGCGTTTGTTTTGCAGGAGGATTACTGGGGCAACCGAAATATACTTTCGAATATCGGCGTGGGCGGTATTTTCGGCGAGGCCTTTTCCTGCGCGGAGGCTGCTGCCCTGCCCGTATCAGTTATCGCAAAAGAGGATTCGGTAATACTCCTTATAAATGTTAAAAAGATTTTGACTATCTGCTCCACCGCCTGCGCTTTTCACACTTCGCTCATAATGAACCTTATGAGAATACTCGCGAACAAGAATAGATACCTTACCCGTAAAATTGAGCACATAACAAAAAAGACCACAAGGGAAAAGGTGCTGTCTTTTTTGTCTGAGTGCGCCGTCCAGGGCGGGAAGAATACTTTTGAGATTGAGTTTAACAGGCAGGAGCTGGCGGATTATCTCTCCGTTGAGCGCAGCGCCCTGTCCGCCGTTTTAAGCAAGATGAAAGAGGAAGGCATCATAGACTATTACAAAAATACCTTCCGCCTTACGGATAAAAAATAAAAACCTCAGCTTTGGCTGAGGCCTTTTTATGCTTTAGCGTCATCCATGTCTTTAAGGTGCAGCTTTAATACCGCGTTGTATGTCTTAATCTGCTCCAATATTCTGAAAACCTTGGACTCCAATTCGCTGCCTTCGCTGTAGTCCGCGGGGGCGACCAAATCCACCCTGCCCTGCTCTATCAGCTCGTTTACAATCTTTCTGTCATCGTTCTGGTAAACCGCTATTGAGTGACCGCCGTTTACCTTGCACAGCTTCATGCATGGCACATCGGTGTAGCCGTCGCCTATGTATATCATATTTTTAAAGGGGACCCTTCGCTTGCTGTCGGTGGTGTAGCGGTTCAGACTGTCGTGGTCGGTGACATCCAGAACGCCCTTGTTTATGCGGTACAAAAACTGGGTTTTACTGGTATAGTTTACCGCCATGGCGGGCCAAATGGGCACCTGCTCCTCGTCATAGCAGAACTCGGCGGCGTAAATCCTTTTAAAGTGCTTTGCTATCTTTGTGCCCTCGATAATCTCTTTAAGCCCTGATGAGATTATGTAGTGTTCAACCGTAAGTCCCAAACTCTCGCCAAAACTGTTGACCCTCTCGAACCATGTTTCAACTCCGTCAAAGAAATCTACACTCTCCCCCAGTTTCCTGAAAATCTCCCTTGTGATGAGCATTTTGCCGCGGCTGGACTTTACCATGTAGTACATATAGGCAAGAATCGGGTCCATGTTGTTAGCCGTTTCATACTCCTTGCAAAGGCGCCAAAACTCATCGGCAGTCTTGCCGATGCCGGGAATAAAGGCGTAATCCTGCATATTGCCGGGAGAGAGGGTTTTGTCAAAGTCATACATTATGGCGACTATAGGCTTTGAGTTCAAGGTTTTTCCCCCTAATTGCTTTTTAACAATTGTAGCATATTTGGGCGGCATAAAAAAGGTCCCATAAAAAATAAAAAACCGCCGTTTGGCGGCTTTTTATATTAAAACTAATTAGGCAAACAGATCATAAACTCTTTTGAAGATCTCGAGTAATCCCTTAATGAAATCAGCGATGATTGCAAAATCGAACATCCTTTTGCACCTCACTTTCAAATCTAGATGGATGCGTCAGCTTAAAAGTTTTCTTCAGGCTTTATAATTACTCTTCTTCGCTGTCGTCTATAATACCCTTAAGCCTGTTAAGGAACTCCTGAAGAAGTTCGAAGAAATCAACGATAGCCTGGATCAATGCAGCAAAATCAAAGCACATGCCTACACCTCCTTAAATGTATTACCCTTTTGGCGGATGGATAAAATCCCCACCAATTCTTACAACTAAAGATTAGCACAAGCAATTTTAAAATTCAATAGAATTGCGCCAAAGTTGTAAAAGTTTACAAGTATGCAAACATCATGTAAAATTTGTTGCATTTTGATAATATTTTTACCCTTTTATCTTGCTTATTTGGAAAAAAGTCAGATTACTAATCCATTTCCTACATGAAAATAGTCGTAAATTGACAAAGGGCTTTGAGATTGTTGCGAAAATATTGCAGATGTATGTCCTGCTATATAAGATTCTTTTTATACATTAAATGGGCTGCGAGAATCGCTACCACGACTCCGATGGGGATAAGAATTCCCACCGACATCTGTCCCGCAAAGATGAGAATTATCAGTATGACCGCAAGGGGGGCTACGACCGTCTTGGGGTACTTAAGCAGATACGCTGTCAGGATGGAGCCGAACAGCGCGGGCAGAACCTGAGAGAAGGCGGGAGCGAAAATAGAGCTTTCGTCCGTGATTATGGGGATAATGGGTCTCAGGAAAAATACGCAGACCGCTACTATTACTATTGTGGCAATCGATGAGGCTGCGATTGAGATTGTGGAAATTATCTCGCCCTCCTCGCTGTTGGGCTTTACCTTAGCGGCGTTCATGGCAGCTATGGCGCAGGGGAGCTTGAGGTTAGATATGTCGCCCGTAATGAAGCTGAGATACATGCCGCCCGTTCCCAGCAGCGGCGCGTAAGTCAGAACCTCCACAACAGCGGTGGGATAGTAGAACATGGCTATGGGGAGAAGTCCCTTTAAAACCGCGGCGGGCTTTGGCCAAGCGTTGTAGTAAACGCACATGGAGAGAGGAACGCCTATAAATACTATAAGAATGAAAACCATCCACAGCCTGCCGTAAAAATGGATGGACTCGTTGTAATCCTTTACTTTTTTCATTTCAGCTCACTGCCTTTCTTTAAAATCTTGGTTTCTTTCATCTTTAACCCCTCCACTCAAGGAACGCAATCTCGGGCGGCAGGAGCTGTGAAACCAGAATCACCACGCCCATGGCGGCAAACATGCTTATAGGCATAGCGAAGGCGTCAAGCCATTTGAGCTGCTTTTTGTCGGCGATTTTTTGAAGGATAATCATAAAGAGAACCGAGAAAACAAGGGCTGTGACGGAGAGTACGCCCGCGCCGTCGGTTAAGACCTCTGGGCTTACATCCACATTGCCTTGACCCAGTATAGCTCTGCCCACAAAGGCACAGATAAGACCCACAAAGGCGGCGGAGGAAATGACATCCGCCCATTTTGTGTCCTTAGAGAGAGCCTTGCCCATCTTCTTTTGAATCCTTTTAAGGAAAATCGGGATAATTACAAGAGGCAGCATACTGCCGAGGGTCATAACCCATGCTATGGCGCTGAAAACCTCGGGGTCTGTGACCTCGCTTGTAAGTCCGCCCAGTCCGTACGCCTCCATGGCGGCGGAGGCAGCGGCGGTTTCAAAGCTGATATTTCCTATAATAAGCGTTCTGACCCAAGGGAGTACCAATCCCAAGGCTCCCGCAAGGGCGACCACCGTCGCCACTATTGAAAGAGCGGGAGTTATGGAGAACATTACGCTTGTAACTACCGTGTTTTTCATGTCCTTTACCGTAATGCCCAGCTCCTTGCCCCTTCTCCATGCCTTGACAAGGAAGAAAACAGCCTGAGCCACAACAATTACGGCAACAACCAAGCCCATGGCATACATAAAGCCAGCTTCTTTAAAATCTGTCATCTCGCACCTCGCTGCGCCGCCTTATCAGGCGGCTGAGTTTAGAATACTTTTAAATAATATCACGACATAAGTTCGTTAGTCAATTAACAAAAATTAACCCCATACAGTATTTGCTGTATGGGGTTTGTTTATTAAATTACCATTCCGCCGTTTACGCCTATTACCTGTCCCGTTATATAGGACGCCTTTTCCGAGGCAAGGAAGGCGACCAGATTTGCCACATCCTCGGGACTGCCTATATACCCCAGCGGGATTTCCTCTTTTAGTCTGTCAATTGTTTCCTTATCCTGCGGGAGCATATCGGTGAAAATTGCTCCGGGGGACACGCAGTTGACCCTGATGCCGCTCGGCGCCACCTCTTTCGCCAGAGCCTTTGTAAGACCGATAAGCCCCGCCTTCGCGGCGGAATAATGCACCTCGCAGGAGGCTCCCACCTGCCCCCACATGGAGGCGATGTTTATTATGGAGCCTTTCTTTTCCCTTATCATATAGGGCAAAGCCTCTCTGATGCAGTTAAAGGCTCCAGTAAGGTTTACGGATAGGATGTCCTGAAAATCCTTGTCGGTAATGTCGCAGAAAAGCTTCTGCTGAGCCGCTCCCGCGTTGTTCACAAGCACGGAGACGGGGGATAGCTCCCTTTCAATATCTTCAAACATCCGCTTTACCTCATCGGGGGAGGTGACATCGCAGCGGAAAACCTTCGTCACAAAACCGCAGGAATTAAGCTCTGCGGACAAGCGCAGAGCCTCATCGTAAGATTTATTGCAATTGACCGCGACGGCATAGCCTTCATGGCACAAAGCGCGCGCCACTGCCGCGCCTATGCCTCTGCCGCCGCCCGTAACAAGTGCTGTCCTCATAAGCCATTTTCCTTCATTAGAAGAAGATGTTTATGCTGCCCTTTTTGTATCTTTTTTCGGGGTTATCAAGCAGACCGTCGGGAATTGCTGCGCTCAGCTCCTCAAAGGTCATTCTTGAGTCAAGCTTACCGTCCGTTTTATAGGCTTCAAAGGCGACAACCTTGCCTGAGGAGTCGGTGTACCACTTGCTGTAGCCCTCTGTATCCTCATAAACATAGCATGTCATCTTTTTGCCGTTAAGTACGCCTTCCTCAGAGCCCTTATACTTGCTCTTGTCGGTTGTGCTGCCGAAATCGGGCGGGGTAAGCTCGTCCATGCCCATTTGTTTAAGGAAAACTTTTGTGGGCTTCCAGTAAGCTCCCTTTGAGGGATTGATAAGATATATGGTGCCGTCAAGGGTCAGCATGGCTATATTCATGCCCTGCATGGTGGTTTCCATATACATATTCTTGCCGGAGATGGCAACCTTCATGGGAGTGGTTTCTTTGCCGTCATAGGCACTGCCCTTCATGTAGAACCTGCCGCTCTGGAGAATAGAGATGGCGTCCCTTACAGCCTTGGGACCCTGATCTAAGCCGCCGCCATTGTTGCCGCCGTTATTGCCGTTGTTATTGCCGCCTTGATTCGGCGTACCGGCATCTGACTTTTTGGTTGTGGTTTCACCGGGCTGCTGACCGGAGTCGGGGTCGGAGGGGTCCTGCTGTTTAGAAGGGATTTCGGTTACGGGCTGACCTGCCTCGTCTGTAACGGTCTCGCCGTTTTCGTTTGTTACTATAATATATTCGTCGGACTCGTCCGTCTCGTCCTCACCGGGAAGGGTGGTACGGGGGATGGTGGTCCTGACAATATCATCATTTTTGTCTTTTGCGCAGGATACCAGAAAAACAACGCTGAGAGCCATCAGTACGATGCAGAAAACTGTGATTGCTTTTTTCATTTTCCTCATTCCCAATTTCTTATTCTGTGCAAAGCTCACAATATTAGATTACACTAAACTGACAAAATTAGCAAGAGTTTTTTACCCCGCAGAAAATGCCAGCGCTTTCGGGACACAAAAAAAGGCAGGCTTAGCCTGCCTTTCAGTATTTAATTATTCAACGGGAGGCAGAAACTTTGCGTGGATTGCGGCTACTGCCTCGTCGGCGTATTCGGCGTCGATAAGAACCGAAATCTTAATCTCGCTGGTTGAAATCATCTGGATGTTGATGTTTCTCTCATAAAGAGCCTCGAACATCTTGGCTGCCGCGCCGGGGTGGGTCTCCATGCCCGCGCCGACTACCGATACCTTTGCGATTCCTGTATCAAGCTTTACATTGTCGGGGTTGATTTCGGCTATTGAAGTCTTGAGAACCTCAATTGCAAGGTCAGCATTATCCTTGGATACTGTGAAGGCTATGTCCTTTGTGCCCTCTCTGCCGACCGACTGAAGGATAATGTCCACATTGATATTCTTAGCTGCCAGCTTGCTGAAGATTTTGAATGCTATACCGGGAACATCGGGAACCTCGGTAATAGAAATGCGGGCAACATTTACATCTTTTGTAACGCCTCTGACAAGCATTTTTTCCATATTAACAACCTCCTTGACCATTGTACCCGGCTGCCTTGTAAGGCTTGAGAGCACCTCTAATTCAACATTGTATTTCTTAGCCATTTCCACGGAACGGTTATTGAGAACCTGCGCGCCAAGTGTCGCCAGCTCGAGCATTTCGTCGTATGTTATTTCGTCGAGCTTAATTGCGTCTTTTACCTTTCTCGGGTCGGCTGTGTAGACGCCGTCAACATCGGTGAAAATCTGGCACTTATCAGCATGGAGGGCTGCCGCCAACGCTACCGCGCTGGTGTCGGAGCCGCCTCTGCCGAGGGTGGTGACATCGTCGTACTTATTGATTCCCTGGAAACCTGCCACGATAACAATATTGCCCTTGGCAAGCTCTGCTTTGATTCTGGTTGTGTTGACGCTCTTGATTCTTGCTGAGCCGTAATCCGAGCTGGTGAGGACTCCTGCCTGCCATCCAAGCAAGGAAACAGCGGGATAGCCCATTTCCCTAATTGCCATAGCAACCAGGGCTATGGAGATTTGCTCTCCGGAGGCTAAAAGCATATCCATCTCTCTCTTGGGAGGCTTAGCCGAAATCTCTTTAGCCTTGTCGATAAGCTCGTCAGTGGTGTCGCCCTGGGCGGAAACGACTACGACGACTTCGTTTCCGGCCTTGTAAGTGTCCGTAATGATGCTGGCAACATTCCTGACTCTATCGGCATTAGCAACGGAGCTTCCGCCGAATTTCTGAACAATCAGTGCCATAATACTCCTCCATTATTTAATCCGAGCTTTTCTCGGAATAGACTGTCTTACTAAAAAATATATGATATTCGCCTCATTAATAATCGGTAATTCTGATTGTATTTATTATGCTGATACCGTTTATTTCTGTGAGCTTCTCTCTGATTTCATTCTCGGGCATCTCGGGGGTTACGAACGCGAACTCGTTTGCGGGAGAGGCGCTTCTGACAAGATAATTTATGCCGGGAATCTTGCTTTCAAGCTCCTTCTTTATCTCAGAAGTGTTGCCCACCGCGCTGACTCTGACATAAAGGGATACGGGGAGGCTGGTGTAGTCAACAACATAATTCGGGATGCCGTCCTCCCAGCCGAAAACCTTCTTTGACACGGCGTGCTTTGCGCAGTCGATGACATCGGCAACAACGGCGCTGGCTGTGGGCATTTTGCCCGCTCCCCTGCCGTAGAATACCACATCTCCTGTCGCGTCGCCTCTTACGAGAATGGCGTTGAACACATCGTCAACGGAGGCGAGCTGGCTTGAGCTCTTAACAAAGGCGGGGCTTACAAGGGCAAAGATTTTGCCGTTTTCGAGCCTTCCGGCTCTGGCGATGAGCTTCACGACGCCGCCCCAGTTCTTTGCGTAATCCACATCTTCGGTTGTGATTTTGGTAATGCCCTCTGTGTAGACTTCTTCGGGGTAAACATGCTTTCCGAAGGCGAGGGACGCGAGTATGCAGATTTTTCTGCAGGCGTCGGTGCCCTCTATATCGGCCGCGGGGTTGCTCTCCGCATAGCCGTTTTCCTGAGCGAGCTTCAGCGCGTCGCCAAAGCTCATGCCCTCTTTAAACATCTTTGTGAGTATAAAGTTTGTGGTTCCGTTGAGTATGCCCGCTATCTCGTCAATCTCGTTAGCGGCAAGGCACTGGCTTATGGGGCGGATAATCGGAATGCCGCCGCCGACGCTTGCCTCAAAAAGGAAGTTTACGCCGTTCTCTTTGGCAAGGCTTAAAAGCTCATAGCCCTTTTCGGCGACAAGCTCTTTGTTTGAGGTTACAACGCTCTTTTTTGCCTTAAGGCAGGCGCTAACATAGTCATAGGCAGGCTTTAGTCCGCCCATGGTTTCAACCACTATGCCCACTTCGGGGTCATTGAGGATAATGTTGAAATCTTTTATCATCATATCGGCAAAGGGTGAGCCGGGGAAATCCTTTATATCCAGGATATACTTCAGCTCAAGCTCAGGCTGGGTGCTGCTTGATACTATCTTGTTGTGATTTTTGGCAAACAGCTCAGCGACGCCCGAGCCAACTACGCCGAAACCCATAATGGCGACTTTCATTTTTCATCCCCCTACACACAGAGTGTTTATATAATGAGAGTATATTCTGAATAAAAATGCAAACAGCCCGAAGGCCGAATTCCATAAATTTTGGCACCAAGACACGAATTTAAATAATATAATAGCATAAAAGCCTTAACGAATAAAGTATTTTTTATGATTTGTGAAAAATGCATATATAAGCAGGAAAGCGAATAAGTCTTCTGGATATTTAATCCAAGATACAAAATGAGCGGCACTTTAAATAAATGCCGCCCCGATTTTTTCCTATGCCGTTTTTTCTTTAAGTTACTTTGAGCTCTCTTCTGCTTTTACTTCGCTTTCCTCATCCAGAAGGAGCTTGTCTATGATAAAGCGGGGTCTGCCCTTTACTTCAAGATATATCTTTCCTATATACTCGCCGATTATGCCGATTGAAAGGAGCGTCAGCCCGCCGATAGCCCAAAGGCTTATGATAAGGCTCGCCCAGCCAACCTCGGTATTGCCCTGAAAGTATCTTACAAGGGTATAAACGAACATGCCCACGCTGACCAAAGTGATGAAAAAGCCCAGCATGGTGATGAATCTTATCGGTTTTACCGAAAATGAGGTTATGCCCTCAAAAGCGAAGGCAAGCATCTTCTTTAAGGGGTACTTGCTCTCGCCCGCAAAGCGTTCGTGTCTTTCATAGTAAACAATATCGGTCTTAAAGCCGATAAGCGGCACTATGCCCCTTAAAAAGAGGTTGACTTCCTTGTAGTTTTCGAGAGCCTCCAAGGCTCTTTTGCTCATGAGTCTGTAGTCGGCGTGGTTATATATAGTATTCGCGCCGAGGAAATTCATAAGGCGGTAAAAGCCCTCGGCGGTAAATCGCTTTAAAAAGCTGTCGGTCTTTCTTTTGGAGCGGACACCGTAGACAATGTCGCAGCCCTCTTTGTACTTTTTAATCATTTCATCAACAGCGTCTATGTCATCCTGCAAATCCGCGTCCATGGAAATGACCGCGTCTGCGTAATTTTTCGCCGTCAAAAGTCCCGCAAGCAGGGCGTTCTGATGCCCTCTGTTGCGGCTTAAAGAAAGTCCCGCAAAGAGCTTGCAGGTTTTGTGCAGGCTCTCAATAATCTCAAAAGTTCTGTCCTTTGAGCCGTCGTTTACAAACAGGATTCGGCTCTTTTCGGAAACGGCTCCGCTTTCTATAAGGCTTGCGAGCTTGTGCCGAAGCCTTGAGGCAGTTTCCTGGAGAACCTCCTCCTCGTTGTAGCAGGGCACGACTATGTATAATATATCGGACATTTTTCTCTCTCCTTTAAGATTAGATAAGGACACCTTAATCTAATCAACTGTAATAATATCATAAGCAGAACGGCTTTTCAACTTAAAGCGGCGCGGCAAATACTCAAAGTTTCTACATGGTTTAATTGCGCTAAAGTCTTAATTGTGATATAATAATTTTCTGAATTTGAATTTCCCTTTTCTTGGAGGATGACATGAGAGCTATTGTAACCGTTATAGGTCACGACAGAACGGGCATTATCGCGGAAATCAGCATGCTGCTTTTCAAAGCGGGCGTGAACATTCTTGACATCAATCAGACGGTAATGCAGGAGTTCTTTACAATGACGATGCTGGTTGACACAAAAGACGCCACAATCAGCTTTGAAGAACTAAGCAAGCGTCTTGCCGACAAGGGCGAGGAGATGAAGCTGAATATAAGAATTCAGCGGGAGGACATCTTCAACGCCATGCACAGGATTTAGTCTACAATTAGACTGTTAAACTCTCTATTTTGTTCAATAAATTTTTGTAGGGGAAAAATATGCTGACTCTTACCGATATTCTTCAGACAATTGAAATGATTGACCGCCAGCACCTGGACATTCGCACCATCACAATGGGAATCTCCCTGTGCGACTGCGCCGACGAGTCATCAAAGAAGGCGGCTAAGAAGATTTACGATAAAATCACCCGCTGCGCCGAAAACCTTGTAAGCACGGGCGAGGCAATAGAAAGGGAATACGGCATTCCGATTGTAAACAAGAGAATCGCCGTAACTCCCATGGCTATCGTTGCCGCGTCATGCAAGGACGGGGACATAACGGACTATGCCTTTGCCCTTGACAACGCCGCAAAAGAGTGCGGGGTAAACTTCATCGGCGGCTATTCGGCGCTTGTTCATAAAGGAATGACCGAAGCCGACAAAAGGCTAATCGAGTCCATCCCGCAGGTTCTGTCCCAGACGAATCTCGTTTGCTCCAGCGTTAATGTCGCCACCACAAAGGCGGGCATTAATATGGACGCGGTAGCTCTCATGGGCTCCGTTATAAAAAAGACGGCGGAGCTGACCGCCGACCGTGACAGCCTGGGCTGCGCAAAGCTGGTTGTTTTCGCCAACGCCGTTGAGGATAACCCCTTTATGGCGGGCGCCTTCCACGGAGTCGGCGAGCCCGAATGCGTTATAAATGTTGGCGTCAGCGGCCCCGGAGTCGTAAAGGCGGCTCTGCAGGAGTGCAAGGGCAAGAGCTTTGATGTGGTCGCCGAAACTATTAAGAAAACCGCGTTCAGAATAACCCGCATGGGTCAGCTTGTGGCTATGGAGGCTTCCCAAAGGCTTAATGTTCCCTTCGGCGTTGTGGACCTCTCCCTTGCCCCCACACCCGCAAGGGGCGACAGCGTAGCGGAAATCCTTGAGGAAATCGGCGTTGAATACGCCGGAGCCCACGGCACAACAGCCGCACTTGCCATGCTCAACGACGCTGTCAAAAAGGGCGGAGTTATGGCAAGCAGCCATGTGGGCGGACTTTCGGGAGCCTTTATTCCCGTCAGCGAGGATGAGGGCATGATAAGAGCCGCAAAGGCGGGCGCCCTCACAATTGACAAGCTGGAGGCAATGACCTGCGTATGCTCAGTGGGCCTTGACATGATAGCCGTTCCCGGCGACACCCCCGCAAGCACTCTGGCGGCTATAATAGCCGACGAGGCGGCGATAGGCGTTATCAACAACAAGACCACCGCCGTTAGGATTATCCCCGCTGTGGGCAAGAAGGTCGGCGACATAATTGAGCTCGGCGGACTTCTCGGCAGCGCGCCGATTATGCCGGTAAACTCATATTCGAGCGAGAGATTCGCCGCAAGAGGCGGCAGAATCCCTGCCCCGATGCACAGTCTTAAAAACTAAACACACAGAGCCTTGCGAGTCGCAAGGCTCTTTTTTTGGAGATAGCCAAAGTTTCGAAGCTCAATTTTGTCTATTATGTTATTAAACTGTTATCTTTCTTTGAACGGATGCATAATTCACAGAATCTTTATAAATATTTTACAAAAAAGACCCATAAAAATAGTGCAAATTGTTGACTTAAGTACTCCGGGATGATACCATTAAGGTAAACCAAAGGACTGTTTATTGGGTGGTAGAGTGGAGATTTGCTTTCTGATTCACAGTCTTAAGGCTAAAAAGAGATCGCTCCGATGAACTCCTTTTTTGGGACATATCCGAACGGATATGTCCCATCGTTCTTAAAGCGCGCACAGTCCCCTTTTAAAAAACTAAAGCCTGCGGTTATTCCGCAGGCTCTTTTTATTATACAAAGAATTTTCTGGTAAGCCAGGCTCTGAAGCGTTTATTCTTTTCAACAAACTTAAAGAAAATGATAAGGGCTATGCATGAGGCGGCTATGACGAGGGATACTCCGAGAGGCCGCTCAGCCTCATAAAAGCGGCTGATGAAGAAATCGGCATAAAGGCTGTAAACGGCTATGCTTAAAAAGACATTGATTGCGATTTTGACCCAGTCTCTTTTTTTCCGCAGCCATTTTATCATGCCCGCGATTATCACATAGAGCCCCGCTATAAGAGGAAAGACAAGCCCCGTAAACCAGCCCTCCTGCCTGTATATGGCGTAAAAGACATAGATGTATAAACAAAGGGCGACCGCGTCCACGGTCAGCAATATAAAGGGGCGTGTCTTTTTCATCAGCATGGGGAGGAAAACCATCATCCATAAAAGAGCTGAGCTTGCCACTACAAAGATTGACCATTTGCCGCCCCTTGGAACAAGGAGATTTACAAGAACGCAGACGATGTTTGGTATGAGCATTATCATTGTGGCGAGGAACGCAGCGTACCTGCGGCGAACCTTGGGGGGTATCATGTATTTGTCGGGATAGGGAACGGGGGCGGGCTCTGTTGTTTTAATATTGGGGTTTATTACAGGCGTGGAGCAAAGGGCGCATATTTTCGCGCTGCTGTCAAGCTCAACGCCGCAGTTTACACAATAGGACATATGACCACTTCCGACCGATTGCTATTTTGTGATTTGAGGATTAAACGCATAGGGGTTGTTTTTGAAGTTTTCGGGAATTGACTCCCTGTTGCTCTCTATCTTAACGGGAATGCCCTTCTTTACAAGGAAGGTAAAGAACTCCCGCTCAATTCTGCTGTCTGTGTAGATATTGGCGAAGGTGGCGGCAAAGGTGTTGCCGATGGACGCCGCTCCCACTCTCGCTCCGTTCAGCTTGCCGGGGGAGGGCATCATAACATAGCTCTCCACATATTCAAGCATTTCGTCGGGCACTTTGACGGGACCCAAATTCGTTATCATCGCTGTCGTGGTCTTTTCGGCGGTTAGACCGAAGGATATCGCGATGGCAAGCCACTTTACGGGAAGGGGCAGGGCGCGCATGAAGGGGTTGCGCTCAAGCGCCATGTTGGCGGTCATCATTGAATTGAGGGTCTTTTCATTATTGATAAAGCGAAGGTACAGGGAGATATGCTTTAAGATTTCCTCAAATGTGTATTCCCCCATGTTGGGATTGATTCTGACCGAGTAGCAAAGTGAAAAGTTTCTGAGGGTTTTGGATGGGAAAGTGCGCCTTAGGTTTACCGGTATTTGGACGCTTACATCCTTCTGTTTTCTTTCCTCTTCCTTTTGGATATTGTAGTGAATATACATCAGTATTGCCGCAAGGTACTCGGTTATGGACGCATTATTCGCGCGGGCGAGCTCCAAAAGCTTGTCCACCGGCATATAGCCAGTAGTGACATTGACCATGTGGGCGGGAAGTCTTTCGCCCTTTTTGTGATAGACGAATCTGTCCCTTCTTTTTGCCTTTACCTTTGAGGAGGCAAAACGCTCAAAGGAGTCCTCAAGCTCGAACTCGTCAGCAGTTTCTTGGAGTGAAAGAACCGCTCCGCCAGGGGGGATGTTGGCCCCGTACTTAATTCTTAAATACTCGGCGGTCAGGGTACACAAAAACAGGCTGCCGCCGTAGCCGTCGGTCAGGGCGTGGAAGAACTCCACCGCAATTCTGCGCTCGTGATAATAGACCCTGAACAAAAAGCCTTTGTTTTCCCTAAACTTTATTCTGTGGCAGGGGTTGCCCACATCGGGCATGACGGGCGGGGCGGGGTACTTTGCCTTTTCGAAATAGTACCAGAAAAAGCCCCTTTTGATATTGACATCAAAGCAGGGAAAACGAGGCAGAACGCGCGCAAGGGCTTCCTCAAGGACGGCAGGGTCAACCTTTTCTTTTAAGGTGATTGCGCCCCTGAAGATATTTGACCAAGTCTGAGTATTCTGACCGGGGAAAACCTTGCCCGCGTTGTCGAGTTTAAGCCAGAACTTTCCGCCGTGATTTTCCTTTTGTTCCTTTTCAGCCATGTTCCGCACCAAATTACAGTTTTTCTATTTCAGCCATAAGTTCTTCTATGATATTATCTTCGCTAACCTTTTTAAGGACCTTGCCGCCTTTAAAGATAACGGCGCAGCCGTCGCCGCCGGCTATGCCGATGTCCGCGTGGGACGCCTCCCCGGGGCCGTTGACGACGCAGCCCATAACGGCGACGCTGATATTTTTATCGAGGTTTGAGAGCCTGTTCTCAATCTCATTTGCGAGCTTTATCAAATCTATTTTAGTCCTGCCGCATGTGGGGCAGGAGATAATATTCACGCCTTGTTTTCTAAGTCCCAGGCTTTTAAGCAGAGCAATGCCCGCGGCGACCTCGTTTACGGGGTCCGCGGTAAGGGAGATTCTGATTGTGTCGCCTATACCCTCTAACAGAAGGGCGCCAAGGGCGGCTGAGGATTTTATAATTCCCGTGCGTTCCGTTCCGGCCTCGGTAACGCCTATATGTAAGGGGTAGCCGCACCGCTCGGACGCCAGCTCATAGGCTCTTACGGTGCTGACCACATCGGAGGATTTCATGGATAAAACTATGTCGTAAAAGTCACACTTTTCAAGCAGGGAGACATGATACAAAGCGCTTTCCACAAGCGCCTCAGGAGTGGGCCCGCCATGCTTTTTAAGGATATGCTTTTCAACGGAGCCGGAGTTTACACCGATTCTTATGGGGATTCCCCTTGTTTTGCACTCCCTTGCTACGGCGGCGACATTTTCGTCGGAGCCGATATTGCCGGGGTTTATTCTAATCTTGTCCGCTCCCGCGGCGACGCTCTCAAGGGCGAGACGGTAGTCGAAATGTATGTCCGCCACAACGGGTACGGACACGCTCTGCTTTACGGCATAAAGGGTTTTCACCGCCTCCTTGTCGGGGACGGAGAGCCTTATTATCTCGCAGCCCGCTTTCTCGAGAGT
The DNA here is from genome assembly GCA_001512765.1 of Clostridiales bacterium DTU053. Classification (GTDB taxonomy): domain Bacteria; phylum Bacillota; class Clostridia; order Oscillospirales; family Acutalibacteraceae; genus DTU053. The sequence goes on along the minus strand of LFSO01000034.1, from coordinate 99,263 downwards.
CTTTGCCTGCTCCACATTTCCTTCAATATCATGGGCGGGCTTATTCAGCATCGACTGAACGGCAATCGGGGCACCGCCGCCGATTGGGACGCTGCCCGCTGCTACCTGCCTTGTCTTTCGCCTTTCTATCATCTTACTCCTGCCTTATTTGAATACTCCGAAAATATCGTTTATAGATACCACAACCATAAGCCCGATAAGCAGACCAAAGCCCACAGCGTGAACAAGAGCCTCGTACTTCTGCGGTATGGGCTTTCTTCTTATTGCCTCCACAATGAAGAAGAACAGCCTGCCGCCGTCAAGGGCGGGTATGGGCATAAGGTTGAAAATGCCGAGGTTTATTGAGATAAACGCGAGGATTGAGAGTATGCCCGTAAGGTCCTGACCTTTGGATGCCGCTGCCTCTGAGGCGGCGCCCGCGATTATATTGATGGTGCCGATGGGACCCGCAAGGTCATTTATGCCGTATCTGCCCCTAATCAAGTCCACAATGGTAAGGCGCACAATCCTTGCCATGGATGCGGTTTCGATTATGGCGTTTTTAAATACTCTGCCAAAGGTGACCTTTTCGCCCACAAGGACAAAGTCGATTCTGACAATATCCCCCTTGCCGGCGGGGCTGGGCTGACGGTCGAACTCAACGCCCTCTATCTTTATCTCCTCGCCGTTTCTGTCAACGACAAAGGTATAGGTGGGGCCTGTGCTGCGCAGCAAGGCGTAGCTTATATCGCTGTCGGAATAAATCTTCATTCCGTCGATTCTCACAATCCTGTCGCCGGGTTCAAGACCCGTTTCGTGGCTCTTTGCGTTATTGGCAAAGTGGCGAATCTGAGTAGTGCCGATAAGGTTTTGCTGACCCAGCATTATGGCGACGATTACAAGACCCGTGATGAGATTGAAAATCGCGCCGGCGGAGACGATTATAAAGCGCTGCCAAATGGGCTTTTTGCCAAAGCTCCTTTCGTGCTGGGACTCCTCGTCCTCGCCCTCCATATTAACATAGCCGCCCATAGGAAGGAGTCGAACAGCGTAGAGGGTGTCGCCTTTTTTCTTTTTGAAAATGGCGGGACCCATGCCTATGGCAAACTGGTTGACCTTAACATTAAAAAGCTTCGCGAAAATGAAATGTCCTACTTCATGGACGGTGATTACAAGACCGAAAAAGAAGATGGCAAAAAGTATGGGCCATGCTTTGGACCAAAGCTCAGCTATACTAAGGGGAAAAATCAAGGTTACAGCACCTCTTTCACATCCGCTAAAGCCTCGTGGAAGATGGAAGAACTACTTTAGGGAAATTTTAGTTGGTATTTTAGTATATCACGGGTCTTAATGATTTAATGCCCGTTTAGAAAAAATTTATAAACTCTTAACATTAAACTACGGTTAAAGAGTATATTTTTCGCTGAGCCTTCTGACCCTTTCCCTTGCGGCATCTGAGATTTCTTCCACATCCTCAAGGCGATATTCCTCTTTATTCTCAATGTCTAAGAGAGCTTCCTCAATTATGTCGCCGATTGCTAAAAAGGGGATTTTGCCCTTTCTGAAAAGCTCGTTTGCCTCTTCATTGGCGGCGTTCGCCGCGGCGGGGTATAGCCCTCCTCTGTTAATGGCGTCGCGGCAGATATTTATGCACTTAAAGGTTTCGTAATCGGGCTCAAAGAATGTGAGTTTACCTATTTGGGCAAGATTTAAGCTGCCCACGGGGGACTCGAATCTATTGGGATAGGTAATGGCGTATTGAATGGGGATGCGCATATCGGGGAGCCCCAGCTGGGCTATGACCGAGTTGTCCGCGAACTCAACAAGGGAGTGGACAATGCTCTCCCTGTGGACGACGATTTCTATGTTTTCGGGAGCAACATCAAAAAGCCAAACCGCTTCGATAAGCTCCAGACCCTTATTGAACATGGTGGCGCTGTCAACGGTAATCTTCGCGCCCATGCTCCAGTTGGGATGCTTTAAAGCGTCCTGCAAAGTAACGCTTTTAAGCTCATGTCTTTTCTTTCCGAAAAAGGGTCCGCCGGACGCGGTGAGGATGATTTTCTTTATTTCCTTTTTATCTTTGCAGCCCTGAATTGACTGAAAAATGGCGGAATGTTCGCTGTCAACGGGCAAAAGCTCGGCGTTGTTTTCCTTAACCGCGGTTTTTACGAGTTTTCCGCCCGCCACAAGGCTCTCTTTATTGGCAAGGGCGATTCTCCTGCCGGCTTTCGCGGCGGCAAGGGTGGGTCTGAGACCCGCCATGCCCACTATGGAGTTTAAAACCGTGGGGTTTTCTCCAAAGGCGGCGCACTCGGTCACGCCTTCAATACCTGAAAGAACCTTGGTGTTTGTGTCAGCCAATTTTATTTTAAGCTCCGCTGCCGCTTTTTCGTCCGCGAGGGCGGCAAGGCGGGGTTTGAATTTCCTTGCCTGTTCCTCAAGTTTTTTTGCATCCGAATTGGCAGTCAGAGCCTCTACCTTCAAACTCAGCTTTTCGGCGACATCAAGGGCCTGCGCTCCTATTGAGCCGGTGCTGCCGAGGATAATGAGTGAGTTCATTTTGACCTCCGAATTTATACCCAAAGCATTACAAAGGCGTAAAGCACGGGCATTACGAATATTACGCTGTCGAACCTGTCCATGACTCCGCCGTGACCGGGGAGTATGTTGCCGTAGTCTTTAACGCCGAAATTCCTCTTGATAACCGAAGCGGAAAGGTCGCCCAGCATACTCGTGAGGGAAAGCACAGCCGACAAGGGGGCGACGACAAAATAGCTCATCATAGTGGACTTGCCAGGGAAGCAGTTTTTAAATACGGCGCAAAGGATAAGGTTTAAGATAATCGCTCCGATAACGCCGCCGACAGCTCCCTCAATGCTCTTTTTGGGGCTGATGTTGGGGGACATTTTGTGCTTTCCGAACTTTACGCCCACGAAGTAGGCGAAAATATCGGTCATCCACGCGCAGAACAGCGCCATTATCAAAAGGAAAAGTCCGTCATGCTTTGAAAAATGCTTGGGGTATCTTAAATAAATATCCCTGAAAAGCACCATGGTGGAAAGGGCAAAGGGTAAGGCTATCGATACGAATACGGATGATGCGACGGTGACGAACTTTGTGTGCTCATAGTCGCCCAGCATCCATGAAAGCATCAGTACCGTATATATGATTAAAAACGGGAAGAAACTGTTGAACTGAGAATAAGTAATTGCCAAAGGCAGTAAAGAGGCGGTGAGGATGCTTAAAAATTTTAAGGGTTTATACTTAAGGCCCATAACCTTGTTTATTTCAAACACGGCCACGCCCGACAAAAGGCATACAAAGAGCGGGAAAATAGGAGTATAGAGGGCGAGCATCATGCTGATAAAGAAGGCTCCCGCTATTAGACCTGTGATAATCCGCTGTTTCATAAATATCTTCCTTTCAGTGTGAGAGAATGCCCTCGGGCGCTCCCATGTTTTTTATCTTAAGTCTTGAAGTTGTATATTTCAGTAACTTAATAGCTAAGCCGCAGAAAGTTTTATACCCCGCCGAAACGCCTGTCACGGTTGGCAAAGTCTAGAATCGCCTTGTCAAAGTCGTCTGTGGTGAAATCCGGCCAGAGCACATCGGTGTAGTAAAACTCTGCGTAAACAGACTGCCATGTAAGGAAATTGGAGAGCCTCTTTTCACCGCTGGGGCGGATAATCAAATCCGCGTCGGGAATGCCTGCGGTATAAAGGCAGTTTTCAATATCGGCTTCGGTGATGTCCTCAGGCTTAATTTCGCCTTTCCGCGCTTTCTCGGCTATGTCCCGCACAGCCTTCACTATCTCCTGCCTGCCGCCGTAGTTTACGGCTATTGAAACGGTGCATTTTGTTTTTTCCTCGCTGAGCTTCTGGGCTTCTTCGATTTTCTTCCTTATATCCTCAGGCAGGCGGGAAAGGTCACCTATAAAGCGTATTCTGATGCCCTTCTCTTCATTCTCCTTCTGCCTTCTCTCCGCCTCGTCAAGGTATTCTCTCAAAAGCTGCATTATGGCGTTTACCTCTTGAGGGGGTCTTTTCCAGTTTTCGCTGGAGAAGGCGTAGAAGGTGATGTTCTTTATACCGATTTCTGAGGCGTACTCGGCAATCCTTCTGAAAGTCTTTGCGCCCTCCCTGTGACCCTCGTATCTTGGAAGGCCTCTTTTCTTTGCCCAGCGGCCGTTGCCGTCCATGATTACGCCCACATGGCGGGGAAGAACAATATCTTTAAACTTTTCGCTGTTCGCCATTTATAGCCTCCGTTTTTTCCTTTAAAAGCTGTAATGCCTGACTTTTAAAAAGGCAGGCATTAGAGGGTTTATATTTCCATTATTTCCTTTTCTTTTGCCGCGACCGCGTCGTCAACCTTCTTTACGAACTCGTCGGTGATTTTCTGTACCTCGCTCTCACCGTATTTCAGGTCGTCCTCGGTGATTTCGGAATTCTTCTTCATGGATTTCAGCTTTTCAATGGCGTCGCGCCTTACCTGTCTAATGGCTATCTTTGCGTCCTCGCCCATTTTGCTGACATCCTTGACAAGCTGTTTTCTGCGCTCCTCTGTGGGCTGGGGGAATACAAGGCGAATGATTCTGCCGTCGTTCTGGGGGTTGATGCCAAGGTCAGAGGACTGAATAGCCTTTTCTATTAAAGACAGCACGCTGGAATCCCAGGGCTGAATGGTAAGTACCCTTGCCTCCGCAACCGTGATGGTCGCAAGCTGATTTATAGGCATGGGGGAACCGTAATAGTCAACATATATTTTGTCAAGCACTGCGGCATTTGCTCTGCCGGCACGAATTGCGTTGAAATCAGATTTAAGTACACTGAGAGTCTTTGTCATTTTCTCTTTCGCAGTATTAAATACGGTCTCCACGGTATATCCTCCTTTGACGAAATTAATATTGTTTTATTTTGTGACAATGGTGCCAATGCAAATGCCTTTTACGGCTGAAACAATATTCTCGGGTTTTGTCAAGTCAAAGACTATGGTGTTTATGTCGTTTTCCTTGCAGATGGCCGTTGCCGCAGCGTCCATTATGCCGAGACCCCTTGCCAATACCTCGTCATGGGTAATGCAGTCGAACCTTACCGCGTCGGGGTGCTTTCTCGGGTCCTTGTCATAGACGCCGTCAACATTTGTGCCCTTTAAGACAACCTTTGCGTCAAGTTCCGCTGCTCTGAGGGCTGCCGCGGAGTCGGTGCTGAAGAAGGGATTGCCGGTTCCGCAGGCGAATATTACAACGCCCACATTCTTCATATAGTCCCTTGCCTTTTCAACAACATAGTGCTCGCAGATTTTGGGCATAAAGATTGCCGACATGACCCTGTTGTTAATGCCGTTCTGATATAAGGCGTCGGACAGCACGATTGCGTTCATTGCCGTTGCCAGCATACCGACATTGTCGGCGCTTGCCCTGTGCATTTCTCCGCAGGAGCGTCCTCTCCAGAAGTTTCCTCCGCCGACGACTATGCCGATCTGAGTGCCGAGCTCCTTGCACTCTCCGATGGCAAGGCTGATTCTGTCGAGCATTTCAAAGTCATAGCCGAAGCCGTTTTCCCCTGCCAAAACCTCTCCGCTAAGTTTCAGGATAACTCTATCGTAAAATGGTTCCACACTATCCCCTCCAAAGTTTTCCTTTCCGCCGCTTTCGGTTTCCGCTTTTTTAACGCATAAATCTTTAATTAGTGAATATTCATGAATTCACAAAGTAAATTTTTGGCGGCTGAATCAGTACGGACTTATTTTACTTCATTTAATCAATTGTGTAAAGGGGATAACAACAATATTATTGACTAATTTGCCAATATTGTATATAATGCTCACTGTAAACAATTAAATTTTTTTGTCATTTTTGCCAAATGAATCATGAAATCTTAGGCAGTGGAAAGTCAAGATGCCGCATCTCCCCCCACTTGGGGCGGGAAGGCTTCTTGATTGTTTATTGTTTTAAAAAAATTTCAACAATTTTCCTTCTTTAGCAATCTTAGTTACAGGCGGCATCACCGCAAGAATAATCGAAAGGCTGAATTCCTATGAATAGCACACCCTTTAACCCTGCGGAAATTATTGAAATCTATGATATAAGGCACAAATACCTGGGCTATCACCCTCTGTGCAGCGGACATATAAACGATACATATGTACTCGAATTCCAAACAGACGAAGGCTCAAAACATTCCCTTCTTTTGCAGCGTATTAACACCAATGTATTCAAAAAGCCCGTTGAGCTTATGCAGAATATAGTCGCGGTAACCTCGTTTTTAAGAGAGAAGATTATCGAGGAGGGCGGCGACCCCGAAAGGGAGACACTGAATGTAATACGCACAAAAGACGGGGATTTCCTTTTTGTGGACAAAGCAGGTCATTACTGGAGGCTTTATAACTATATTGAAAACGCCTATTCCGTTGACATTCCGGAAGATCCCAAACTCTTTTACGAACTGGGCAAAGCATTCGGCAAGTTCCAGAAGATGCTTGACTCTTTCCCCATTGACACACTTCATGAGACCATACCCGATTTTCATAACACAAAAAAGAGATATGAGGCTTTTGAGAAGGCGGTGGAGGAAAACCTCTCGGGCAGGCTCGAAAACGCCCTCCCCGAAATTGAATTCGTTAGGGCAAGAAAAGCTGACGCATCCGTACTTGTTGACATGATTGCGGAGGGTAAGCTACCGCTTAGAGTTACCCACAATGACACAAAGCTCAACAATGTAATGTTCGATTCGGAATCTCACAAGAGCATTTGCGTTGTTGACCTTGACACGGTTATGCCCGGACTTTCCCTATACGATTTCGGCGACAGCATAAGATTCGGCGCTAACACAGCCGCAGAGGATGAAAAGGATGTCTCTAAGGTATCCCTCAGCCTCCCCCTTTATACGGAGTATGTAAAAGGCTACCTTTCGGAGGCGGGCAATATCCTCACCCCCGCTGAAGTTGAATATCTGCCCTTCTCCGCTAAACTTATGACCTATGAGTGCGGAATGCGCTTTTTAACAGACTTCTTAAACGGCGATACATATTTTAAGACAAAGTACCCCGAGCACAATTTGGTCAGATGCAGGACTCAGTTTGCCCTTGTTGCCGACATGGAAAGAAAAATGGACGAGATGCAAAAAATCACGCAGGAGGAGTATAAGAAAGTCACAAGCTAAATTATTGAAAAGGTGAGGGTATGGAAAAAAGACAAAACGCAGCCTCCCGCAGAGCCACCGCGTCAGCATATGTCATATTCTGCATAACCGTATGGTTTTTGGCCGAAGTATGGTTCCTTATCAAAAAAGCAACGGGCATCGCTGACTCCGAAAACCAATTGTTATCCATAATTGTCGGCGCTGTAGGTTTCTTAGGCGGTATTGCCTATATCTCTACGCCTATCTTTTTGTTCGATGCCTTCAGCAAAGAAAAGAAAGCTAATATTGAAGAAAAAGGCAAGGGCGGCATATTCAGCATTCTTAATCCTTTCTTAATTATCATGATTGTATTTGCCGTGCTCGCGCTGATAGGACTTTTTATTACCAAAGCCGTAGACTTAGCGTCAGAGCAAGGGGTTGACTCGGGATTCAGCGATAAGACCATCTTCCTCGCGAAGTTTTCGTTGGTGCTTGCGGGAATCTTCGACCTTCAAATTCTTTTTGCGCTGTACTCATTCGGGATTTACAAATATGAAACCGCCGAGAAAAGAGGCGGTGAGGCTGTGGCGAAACTGGCGTTCATGGCGGCAGTTCTGTCCTTTTTATGTTATGTAGTGGAAGTCTACAACATATTTATTGAATTTTTAACATACTTCAACCGGACATCCGCCCAGCCGCTGCCCAAACTCTTTACAAACGCTGTGGCTATTCTTTGGGCGGGATTTATCATCGCCCTGCACTTGAAAAGGCGAAGTATTTTAAAGCCAAAGAAAAACAAAGCGGACGAAGCGTACGAGCAGTAAGAGAAATTCCCGAACCCCTTAATTTAAGGGGTTCTGATAATTTAAAGGGGGCGTTTATGAAGGAGAAAGCAGTTTCAAAAAATAAAGCGGCAAGCATATACAAAATAGCCGCCGCGGCGATTTTTGCGGCTCTTATCGCCGTGGGCGCGTTTATAAAAGTTCCCATGTACCCGGTTCCCATAACCATGCAGATGCTGTTCACCTTCCTTGCCGTTCTGCTTCTGGGCAAATGGGGCGGAACCGTATCGGTGTTAATTTATATTCTCATCGGACTTTTGGGTCTGCCCGTTTTCTCTTTCGGCGGTGGTCTGACGAGCTTTTTAAAGCCGTCATTCGGATACATCTTAGGCTTCGCGGCGGGCAATTTCCTATCGGGGCTTTTTATAGACAAGCTCCGCATAAAATCTGTCAAGGGCTATTTTGCCGCTTTGACGCTTAACTCCCTCATAATATACATAATCGGCGTAACATATTTGTACTTGATTATGACTTTGTATCTTCAAAAGAATGTTGCCGCCACCACACTCATCGTGGATTACTTCCTTATATTCATACCCGGGGATGTCTTAAAAGCTTTGGCGGCGTCATTCATAGCCTTTAGAGTAAAGCCCGTTACGGACAAATTTCAAAAACGAAATTCATAGAAAATTGTCATCACTTTTCACTGTTTTTTATCTTGTTTTAGACCAAATTTGGTTGACTTGATGTAAAGATTTATATATAATTGTGGCAGTAACGGTTTCATAAATTGGAAAATGAAAATTTAATTAGGAGGATCAGTATGAAAAAGTTTAACAAAGTACTTGCTCTGCTTCTTGCTTTGCTGATGGCTTTTTCAGCTTTCGGCGTAATAGCAATGGCTGAAGATGTTGACCCCACAGAAGAAACAACAGAAGTTGAGGAAACCACAAAGAACACAATCGTCGTCGGCTCATGGAAGGAGCTTAAATTCGCAGTAGCTTTCAAGCTCTTAGAGAAGGTTTTCATGTGGCTTGAGAAAATCTTCAAGGACCTCTTTGAGAAGATTATGCCTCCCGCAGCAGAGGAACCCACAACCGTAGAGCCCACTGAGGAGCCTACAGAGGAGCCTACAGAGGAACCTACAGAGGAGCTTACAGAAGAACCGACAGAGGAGCCCACAGAGGAAGAAACCACTGAGGAGCTGTCTACTGCCGCTTAAATTCAAACAGAGAGTACATAATCAAGTTAAATACAGCTTATAGGCGGCGAACCGAAGGTTCGCCGCTTTGAATTCACTTTTGAATTCGGATTGGAGAAACGCGATGAAATTACTTCTTAAACTTAGCCGCGAGGCGGTGAAATACCGCAGACTCTACTTTATCGCCATCAGCTCCACATTTTTGCTGACAGCGGTAAATCTTATCGCCCCGAAGCTGCTCTCAAGCCTTACCGAGCTTGTTAAGAACGGAGAGGCGGGCAAGAACCTTAAAGCGCTGGCGTTTTTGACAGGCGGTCTTTTCGGGCTGTATCTTCTTATGGTGCTCTTTAGATTCATGAGCAACTACTTTGCCCACAAAGCCGCGTGGAGCCTTGTTGAGGAAATGAGAGTCAGGGTCTATGACAAGATTCAGACCTCCTCCATAAGCTTTTTCCACGACAAGCAGACGGGCGACCTTATGAGCCGAGTTGTAAACGACACCGCCACTTTTGAGCTCTTGTACGCCCATGTAATACCCGACATGATGACCAGCGTTATTACAGTGGTGGGCGTCTTTGCAATCCTCCTTAGCATAAATGTAAAACTGGCGCTTTTAACATGCATACCGATACCCTTCCTTTTCTGGGCGGGCATGACCTTTGCCTTTAAGATAAGGCCGAATTTCAGACTCTCCCAAAAGCAGCTTGCGGCTCTGAACTCTAAGCTGCAGGACAATTTTTCGGGAATTCACGAAATTCAGGCGTTCGGCAGGGAAAAGGATGAGCAGGAATCTGTCCTTGAGCAGGCTCATTCTTATACAAAGGCTATTCTCTTTGCTCTTAAAAAAAGCGCGCTTTTCCATCCCGGCATTGAGTTTATTTCCTCAATGGGTACGGTCATAGTTGTTGGAGCGGGCGGACTTCTGGCTTTTAAAAATATCCTTTCCGTTTCGGATATAGTCGCCTTCCTTTTGTACCTCTCCCTTTTCTATGCACCTATTTCAAAGTTCGCAAGGCTCTTAGAGGACTCTCAGCAGGCGTACGCGGGCGCCGAGAGAGTTATGGCAATCCTTGAAAAGCCCCAAGAAATCTGCGACAAGGAGAACGCAGTAGACATCGGCAAAGTCAAGGGCGAGATTGAGTTTAAGAATGTCAGCTTCCACTATCAGGAGGGCATTACGGTCCTTGACGATATCAGCTTTAAGGTAAAGCCGGGTCAGATGGTGGCTCTTGTAGGCCCCACGGGAGCCGGCAAGACGACTCTGACGCAGCTTATTCCCCGCTTCTATGATGTAATATCGGGCAGCATACTTATTGACGGCGTCGACATAAGGGATGCAAAGCTGGAGTCTTTAAGGCGCAACATCGCTCCCGTTTTACAGGACACCTTCCTTTTCAATGCCACGGTAGCCGAGAACATAAGCTACGCAAAGCCCGACGCCACCATGGAGGAAATAGTCGCCGCCGCCAAGGCAGCCTTTATATATGACGACATCATGGAGATGCCCGACGGCTTTGACACTAAGGTGGGCGAAAGAGGTCTGAGGCTCTCGGGAGGTCAAAAGCAGAGAATCGACATAGCGAGGGCAATACTCCGAGACGCGCCGATTATCATTCTTGACGAGGCTACGGCGTCGGTGGATTCCCGCACCGAAAGGGAGATTCAAAAGGCTATCTCATCCCTTCTCGGCAAGCGCACCATTATTGCCATAGCCCACAGGCTTTCCACAATCAGAAACGCTGATTTGATTCTGGTTCTTGAAAACGGCAAAATCACCGAGTGCGGCACCCATGAAGAGCTGATGCAAAACCACGGACTGTACCAGAAACTAAACCTTATCGACAAAGAGGAATAACAAAATTCGACAATATGTATTAATAATTAAATTTCCGATTATTAATAGGATGTTCATAGCCGCTTAATATGTTGAGGATATCATAAAGGTGTAGCGAGCGAGGAGCGGAGCCGCACCGGCACCCGCAGTATCTACACATTCTTCGATGGAAGATATCCCTCCTATTAGTAACCCCTCTTTTGTTAAACAACAGCTAAACAAAAGCAGACTGAAAGGTCTGCTTTTGTTTGTTTTTTTGTCCTCCGATTTCAAAAATTTCACTTCCTTGAATAATTTGCATATCCTGGGCAAAAATTCTTTTGGAGGTGTTATTCTTGATTATGGAGGACAACAAAAAAAGCAGGGTGCTTGAAATCCTTAAAACAAAGCCTATATATCCGGTTTTGGCCCTTTGCCTTATAGCGATCGGCGTCGCGGCTTATGCCTCGAACAAGGGTCTGCCCGCCGAGAATGAGGGCGTAACTCCCCTTACTCCCACCACCGAGGCAAGAACCGAGGTACCGACCGATGAGGTCCGCGGCGATGTAACAGGCATGCCCGACGAAAGAAAGCAGACTACTGCAGTACCTACCACCGAGGCTAAAACAGAGCCCAAAACAGAGCCTGAGACAAAGCCCACCTACTTCTCTCTCCCCCTTGGCACCGCAATAGCCTTTGACTACAGCCACGGTGAGCTGGTCTATTCCAAGACCATGAACGACTGGAGAGTACACAACGGCGTGGACTTCAGCGGCAAGGTCGGCGACTCCGTAAAGGCAATTGCCGACGGCGTTGTTGAAGCTGTCTTTGACGATGAGCTTTGGGGCACCGTTGTTGTGATTGACCACGGCGGCGGAGTAATGGCAAAATACTGCGGCTTCGGCAAAGGCAGCACCGTCAAGAAAGGCGACAAGGTAAAGCTCAACGACACAATAGGCAATCTGGGCACCGTCCCTTGCGAAGAGGCTCTGGGACCCCACATTCACCTTGAAATTGCGGTAAACGGCGAAATAAAGGATCCCCTTTCGGTTCTGGGGAAAGACAAGTCTCCCGTAAATGATTAAAGTTAGCCCTGAGTTGTAACCCGCACCGAGTTTTCGGGGCTGCGGCGGCTGAAAGTCAGCCGCTTTTTTTTTTGCGCTTTTTCCGTATCCGCTTTTCGGAAAAGTTTAAATTTTTTACATAACCGCAATTTTTTGTGGAATTCGATGTTTCACTATGCTACAATATGCTCGTCCAAGAAACTAATGGAGGGGAAAATATGCTTGAGATTATAAGCGTCTATTATAAAAAGATTACCGCTTTTCTCGTAAGCATGCTGATGCTTTTCGCCACATCCCTTTTAGGCGACATCCCCCGGGCTAAAAACCCCATTGTGGCTGAGAAAACAAACTATGTCTTTGACACCGACCGCATTCTTATAGGCGGCTACGGCTGCAACATAAGCCAGACCGACGACGAGCATATGCAGTATGTTGTCGACGCGGGGATAGACTTTCTTGTCAGCGCCGCGAATAAAGAGTTCCTTGACGCCTGCGCGAGATTCGGCATAGGCGTTATAGCAAAGAACTTCGGCGGTCTGCCCACCTACGGCTGGACTTATATTGACAGGACGGACCAGTGCCCGTGGCTGACCTTTACCCTTGAGGATTTTGTGGACCATCCCGCTCTCTGGGGCAACGATTTGATGGACGAGCCCGCCGCTGATTCCTTCCCCTACCTGGCAAGGATGGTTGACAGCTACTATTCAAAGACAAACGGCAAGATAGCATACATAAACCTTTATCCCTCCTACGCAAATGAGGAGCAGCTGGGCACCAAAGCCGACTGGTTCGCTTTCTCAAAGGATTATCAGAGAATCAGCTCCTATCAAAAGCATGTTAACGCGTATATCGAAACCGTCGGAACCGACTACATAAGCGTTGACATCTACCCCTTAAAGCAGCGCACCGACAAGGCAACGGGCAAGCCCTACAAATACTGCGAGCCCACTTGGCTTAAGAACCTTGACATTCTCGCCAAGGCATGCAGAGATACAAACAGGGACCTTTGGGTAATCACTCAGGTAACGGGTATGCCCTTTGAAGGCGACAGCGTTACAAGAATAGCCGACGAGGCTGACATCCGCTGGCAGGCATACACCGCGCTCTCTTTCGGCGCAAAGGCCATAATTCACGCCTGCTATCAGGAGGGATGGTGGGATGAGAGCTCTCACCTCATCACCCGTGACGGTCAGAGAAATCCCGTCTACTTCTATGTTCAGGCTGTGAACCGAGAGATAAAGGCACTATCCGATGCATATTCCGACTATAAGAACATCGGCGCGTTTGTGCTTAACGCATATAAAGAGAACCATACACGCATAGCCCTTTCTAAGGTAGAGTTTAAAGCTATATCAGACCTTCAGAGTGAGGACACCTTGCTTGTGGGCTGCTTTGAGGCTAAAGAGGGCGACTCTAAGGCATTTACAATGGTCAACATGAACGAAATCAGCAAGAACGACAGAGCCGACGCTAAGTTCAAGCTGAACGGCGCAAGCTCCGTAACCGTTTACAGGGCGGGAGTTCCCTCAGAGCTTACTCCCGACGCCGACGGCTTCTACAGCCTCTCCCTTGCCCCCGGCGAAGGCGTGTTTGTAACGGTAGATTATTAAATCTTCAATAAAAAAAGCCGTACCTTTTGGTACGGCTTTTTTTATTAATCGGTGATTGCCTTGATTCTGTAGACCTTTACGCTGTGCTTGGGCAGCTCCGCGGAGACTTTATCCTGACTTGTGAAGATTTCGTTCTCCCAAATGTCCTTGACTTCATATACGGCAGCCTTGGGCAGGTCGATAAAGCCTAAGGAGGTCAGCTCCCGAATGGAGAACTCGCCCTTTGCGGCCATCTCGCCCTTGTTAAAGAGGCAGACCGCCAGCTCCTTATTCTCAAGGGGCTTTACAAGCACATCCACAAGGAACGGGGTGGTCCTGATTCTGCGGCACTGTATGCCCCTTCTGTCCTGGTCGATGGCAATCATGTCTTTATTCGTGACTATCTTGTAAATCTTGTTCTCGGTGTCGGGGGTGCCGTCGGGCTTTAAGAAAGTTCTGATATCGTTGCCCAGAATAAGGGGAGCTGCCATCATGCACCAGAGGCTGAAGTGAGCCTTGTTCTCATCGTCTGTCAGGTTGCCGTTGCCCACCTCAAGCATATCGGGGTCGTTCCAGTTGCCGGGACCGGCATACTTGTAAAGCCTTACATTGAACTCGTAAATTGCGAGGATTGATGCCCAGAATGCCTTGATGTCCATTGTGGTGCGCCACAGGTTGCCAGCGCCAGCTCCCCACTTCCACGGACGGTTTACGCCCCACTCGCAGATTGAATATACAATCGGCTTTTCGGGCTGTCCCGTTCTCTCGGCGTACTCTTTTGTTGCCCTCTTGAGCTCCTTGCCCATCTTGGTGTACTGGATAATGGCGCTGTCCATTCTTGAGGCTACGGGATTGTGTATCTTAATGCTGTTTACGCCTTTATTGAGCTTAATTGTAATCTGGTGTCTTCCCTCATGGGTAAAGCCCTTGGTTGACGGGAAGTATGCGTCGTAGCAGTCTTTTTCGTTGACCACGATTTCGGCGTACTTCTGATAAAGTCCCGCTTTTCTGAGACCTATTGTGAGGATATACTCGCCGTCCTCGTCAACTTCCACCTCGTCAAAGATAAGTGCGCCGCCGTTTGCGGAAAGTCCCGTTACATACTTGCCAGTTTCCAGCTTGGAGTCCTCGGCGACCCTTGCTTTGCCTGTGAGCCTGCCTGTCTCCGCCTCTATTACAATGCCCTCTTTTTCATTGGGCTTTGTAATGATGATTTTGTCAATGTCGGGGGCGCTGGTGGGGATGGGCTTGTTGTGGCAGAAGTCGTATTTGAAGTACTCAATGCCCCACTCGGCAAAGGTGTCCGCGTCTATAGCCTCGTTGTAAAGGCTTGCGGGCAGGTCCTCGCAGGTGAGAGTGCCGTTGGAGGAGTAAATGCCGAGTTTCAGGCCCAGAGCGTTTACCCTTTCGGCAAGGTTTTTGATGCCCGACGGGAAGGTGGCAAGGTCGGCCTGAAGTCTGCCGTTCTTGTCCCTTGAGGAGGACTGCCAGCAGTCGTCGATATTTACATAGGTATAGCCCGCGTCTTTAAGTCCCGATTTTGCCATAGCCTCGGCGATTTCGTAAATCAGGTCCTCGTTAATCCTGTGTCTGAAAAGGTTCCAGCTTGACCAGCCCATGGGCGGAGTGAGTGCCACGCCGTTTTCAAACCTGCCCTCGTTCTTGTAGGTTATGCGGGTGGCGTTGAGTACTCGCTTGGCAACGCAGAGTGGGCAGATGTTCTGCTGTTTCATAATCGCGCCTGCCGCTACGGTAAGACCCGCTACGGGCAGAGCGACTTTCAGCTTGCGTTTAATGCTCATCAAATCCCGTCCTTTCTTTTATCTAAAATTCCGGTGGAAAATTGAATGTCCTCAGTATCCACTTAACCGATAAATCAAACCAGCCTTCAACATCGGCATTGATGCTGTTTTTGGATTTTGCGGTTACATAGTTAGCCAGAGACAGACCATGTGAGCCGCTTCTGTAAACATGGATTTCAAAGGGGATTTTGTTCCGGCTGAGCGCTCTCGCGAAGTTGAGAGCTCCGATTACGGGAACAGCGGCGTCGTCCGCGGTGTGGAAGATAAACGCGGGCGGGGTGTGCTCGCCTACATTTTCTTCGCAGCAGATGAGATTTCGGACAGACTCTTTTTCTTCATCTGGAACGGACTTTAAAAGATTGTTGATTGAGCCATTGTGGGTAGGCTCCCTGCCGCTGATTACGGGGTAGCCCAGAATCAGCGCGTTGGGTTTGTTCTCGTCGTTTTCAACGCCCGCGGCCTTTTGAATCTCTTTGTCGTTCCACTTGGTGCCCAGCCACGCGGCAAGGTGACCGCCCGCTGAGAAGCCGCAAACGGCGATTTTGTCCTTGTCGGTGTGGAATCTCTCCGCGTTGTCCCTTATAAACTTGACAGCCTTAGAAGCGTCCGCAAGGGGGGCGGGATAGCCTGAATGCTCCGCTATGGAGTACCTGAGCACAGCGGCGTTAAAGCCCGCGGCGTTGTATGAGAGAGCGATGGGCTCAGCCTCTCTGTCGGAGCAGAAGCCGTAGCCGCCGCCGGGGAAAATAAGCACCATGGGGCGGGGGAAATCGTGCAGCTCCCTGCTTTTGTCGGGGATATAAACCTTTAGATTTACTCGTCCGTCTTCGGTAAAATTATGATTTATTATTTCCACATCTTCACCTTATTTTAGTAAATTTTGCATTTAATTCATTATAGCTTTTGAGCGTGACAATTTCAACCTAAATGTGGTGAATAAAAACATCAGATTAAGGCAAGCTTCTAAGAACGACTGCCCGACGCAAAAAATTGCGGGAGTTGCCCCGCAGCGGGAAAGCAAAGAAAGGCGGCAAGCCGCTTTCCATCAGAAGACGGGGCTTTGGGCAAGACGCCGCTCCCTTGACGCAAACGGGGCTCTGGGCAAAACACCGCT
>LFSO01000034.1:80645-82772 GCA_001512765.1 Clostridiales bacterium DTU053 | reverse complement strand
TCAATGCGCTCGTATCTTGCGGCTGTGGAAAGGTCCACAATCGGAGCTCTGTGCTCCTCTGCCGCTGAAGCGTTCTCGGTACGGTTCTGCCTCGGCGGAGCGGGTCTTTTGCCCGACGGGCGCTTGCCGCCCTTTTTGCCCTTCATCCTCGGCTTGCCGCCGCCTGTGGGCTTTACTCCGTCGGCAAGGGAGATAACAACCCTGCGGTTGTCGTCCTGACCGATTGAGTGGGATTTTACGCCTTCAACCGTCTGAACGGCGGTGTGGACGATTCTTCTCTCATAGGGGTTCATGGGCTCTAAAGTTATGCTCCTGCCGTTTCTTAAAACCTTTCTCGCGGTGCGCTGAGCAAGAGCCGTAAGGCTGTCCGCCCTTCTCTTTCTGTAGTCGCCCACATTGACGGAGACTCTCTTGTTGTCGCCGCCGTTCTTGTTGGCGTAGAGCCTTAAAAGATACTGGATGGCGTCTATGGTCTCTCCCCTTCTGCCTATAAGGGCGCCGGAGTCTTCGCACTCGATGTCGTAGACATACTCAACGCCGTTAAAGCTCTTGGAGATTTTAAACTCGCCCATGCCCATTCCTTTGATTATATCGCTGAGGTATTTCTCTACCTTGTCTTCGCTCTGAGCTTCGGCTTCTTCTTTTGCTGCTTCTTCCTTCTCGGCATCGGCAGCTTTCTTTTTGCCAAGCGAGAACAATGCCTTGATGCCTTTTACTTCTGTTTCTTCTTTTTCCTTTTGCTCTTTAACTTCTTCTTTTTCTTCCGCTTTTTCTACCGTAGCTTTACTTTCGATTTCGTCAGGGATTTCGTAATAAGCCCTAACCTTTGCGGGAGAACCGCCAAAAATGCCGAATGTTTTCTTCTGGGGCATTTCCAGAACTTCATGCTGTATGTCAGTTCCTTCGGGAGCTGCAAGAAGCTTGTGCGCTTCCTCAATGGCGGCCTGTATGGTCGGACCTGTCCCGATTGCTTCCTTAATCAATAATTTCACCGCCTGTAAAAATATTCAAACTTATTTGATTTTATTATTCTCTGATTTTGGAATAAATTATTCGCTCTGTTTTTCTTTTAGGGACAATAAGCGCTTGATATTGTTTTCTCTTGAGCGACGCTCTACCGTTTCGTCAACCATAATTGCCGAAACCAGCTTGTAGGGATTGTGTGTGTAGCTCAAAATTACCTGCTGAATGAACTGAAGGATGTTGGAAATAATCCAGTACACGCCAACGCCTGCGGGGAAGAGGAAAGTAAAGTAAACCGACATGGCAACGGGGAGAAGAGCCATGCAGCCTGTGGAGGCGGGGTTTGCCGCCATGGCAGGGTTGGTCTTTTTCTGCTTTATGAGCATGAACAGTGTTGACGCAACAGATGTAACGCCCGCAAGAATCGGTATGAGCCACAGCTTGTTAAAGCTGCCGCCCTGCGGGCTATCGGCAAGATAGATGCCCATAAAGCGGAAACTGTCGTTAAATTTTTGGATGCTTGAGATAAGGTCGGGTGTTAAAACCTTGTCGGCACCGTTTTGCAAAAGCAAATTGAAGTTTTCGAGAATCTTAATTTCAATCTGCCTGCCCACTGTATTGGGGTCGAGATTCAAGGAGCTGATGGAGTAGGCTATTTCAGCCAGCTTATTGATGATTGTTTCCGATACTCTCAGAACGCTGGAAATGGGTGTGTAGACAACTCCGTAAAGACCCATCATGATGGGGAGGGAAATCAGCGCGGGGGCGCAGCCGGCGGTCATGGCGGAGTAGCCCTCCCTTTGATAAAGGGCCGCGGTTTCTTCCTGAATTTTTCTGTTGTCCCCTGCGTATTTTTCCCTAATCTTGTTGACCTTGCCTTGCAGGCGCAGCTGCTTGGCCGCTCCCTTTTGCTGCTTAATGGCTGTGGGCAGCAAAATCAGCTTAAAGATGACCGTAAGGATAAACAGCGAGAGTATATAGTTGTCAGTAAATGAATACAGAAAGGCGAGGATCCAGCCAAAGGGGGCGGCAAAAATATTGCCTATGCCGACCAGAAAGTTGTTCATTGCAATCCTCCGTGATTTTATCGTTTCTTTTGGGGAACAGGGTCATAGCCGCCGGGGAAAAGCGGATTGCACCTTAAAAGCCTTAAAAGGGCAAGTG
>LFSO01000034.1:22223-80553 GCA_001512765.1 Clostridiales bacterium DTU053 | reverse complement strand
CCTTAAATTACTGACCGTCGTTCGGCTCGTTCAGCAATACGCCTGCAGCTTTGAGCTGCTTTTCCATAACTGCTTTAATCTCTGTGCTCTTTAGGTTTGGTGTAAGTGGTCTTGCAACAAATACAAAATCATAACCGACCTTAACCTTAGCCGAAAGCTCCCTGAACGCAGCTAAAATCACACGCCTTGACCTGTTGCGCTTTACTGCATTGCCGATTTTCTTGCTGGTTGTAATGCCGATTCTTACATTCTTAGTAGTGTTTTTTAAAACATAAGTGACAAGCGAAGAACTGCCGTAGCTTTTGCCTCTTGCATAGATTCTTCGGAAGTCACTGTTTCGTTTAAGAGTTTCAAAATTTTGCAAAACACTCACCAAATCAGGTTCGCACTAAGCGCAGAGTCTCTTCCTACCCTTTGCTCTGCGGCGGGCGAGAACCTTGCGGCCGTTCCTGTCAGACATCCTCTTGCGGAAACCGTGCTCCTTTTTGCGCTGTCTCTTCTTGGGCTGATATGTCCTTTTCACGAATAACCCTCCTTTTTAGCCCATAAGGCTCATTATTAAAGCCNNTTAAAGCCTTCGGCGGAAAAACCGGACCGTTTTCATATTTCAATCCCGCAGTCAGCAAAGCCGATTGCAGGCTATTCCGGCAAGTATAGCAGAGAACATTATATAACAATACTCAATTTCGTGTCAACCTTTTTTTATTTGCCAGCGCTTTCTTTAAACGGCACTGACGGGAAATTACAGCATTTAAAAACGATGAATTCTTTAAGTATAGTATAATCCGAAAATTCAATATTTTCACTTTAAATTTCCTTGTTAATAAAAGGTTTATTCCCCATATTGTTGACTGAATTCCGCTCGGATGGTATGATTTAATTGTCGATTTATTTACCTTTAAAGCAGCGAAGATTAGATAGGAGATTTAAGTTGAAAAACCTTGTTTCCTGCCCCTCTGCTAAAGAAGTAAAATACATAGCAAAGAGAGATTATCCGAGGCTGCTTTGCCGTATGGCGGCAATCTTTCTGATAAGCTCTATTTTATTTTGCGCTTTGGCGGGACAGTTTTCTGTCCTGGCGGCCTCCCCTGCCCTTTTATGGCCTGTGCCCGCCTCCTCAAGGGTTACGGCAGGCTGGGGCGACGGCAGAAATCACAAGGCAATCGACATCGCCGCTCCCCGCGGAACGCCCGTCATAGCGGTTGCGGACGGCGTTGTAACTCTGGCGGACAATTCCTGCACCCACGACGAGGGCAAGACATACAACTGCTGCATAGCCATGGGCAAATACATAAAGATTCAGCACAGCGCCAAGATAAACGGAAAAACGGTTGTTTCGAGATATTCCCACCTTTCATCTATAGACAGCAAAATAAAGAAGGGCGACTTTGTCAAGGCGGGACAAGTAATAGGCTATGTGGGCTCCACGGGCTACTCCACGGGCAATCACCTTGACTTTAAGCTCTATTTTGACGGCAGAGAGGTTGACCCCGGTCAGTACCTTACCATCCCCCCCGATGTCTACTATGGAGGCAGCGACTGGAGCGTGGGCGGCCCCTATGTTCAGTCCCTCAGAAACAGGATAAACCATAGCTCCAAATCGCAGCTCCGAGCCGAGGGCTATACATATCCGATTTCCCTGCGCCCCGGAGTTTCATTTAAGATAGCGGGCGCCGTACGCTCAAACTACAACATCACAAGTCTTACGGCGGGCATTTACGACACGAACGGCAACGCATACTTTACAAAGACCGTAAAGCCGAACGCGAAGACATACAATCTTTCGGGCGTGGACGCCGACCTCAAGTTCAACAAGCTGGGAACGGGCACATATATCTATGAGCTGAAGGCTCAGGATTCATCGGGAGAGGAAATGAGGATACTGTTCCAGCATGTTTTCACAGTATCAAACAGCTCCACCCTCTCAGCGGTGCCGGGCTTTACGGTGCCAACAGCTCTCTCTCCCGGCGAGGAGTTCGCCCTTTCGGGAATAGTGGCTTCAAATTACAATATAAATAGGTTCACCGCAAGACTTATAAATTCTTCGGGCAAGGCGGTTTATGAGCATACGGCATACCCAAACAGCGACAGATTCTATCTTGACTCCCTTATTTCAAGGTTTAAATTCGCGTCGCTTCCCGAAGGCAAATACACCTTCAGAGTTGTGGCGTGGGATAATTCCTCAAGCAGCGGCAAGACGGTTATAAATCAGGCCGTAACAATCTCCAGCAAAACCGCCATTGACGGCAGCGTCTACATCTCGGGCCTTATCAGAATGGCGGGCAGGGAGATGAAGGCTGACACCTCCGATATTACCCCGGAGGGCGTAAAGCTCAGCTACCAGTGGAAGAGAAACGGCGAGAATATCCCCGGAGCCACAAAGTCCACATACACCCCCACCAACGCGGATGTGGGCAAGGCGATTACGGTGGTTGTAACCGCCGCGGACAGCAAATACTACGGCTCGATTGAAAGCTATCCCGTCTACCCCCTCCCCGCAGCTTCGGATATTCTGCCGGGCAAGTATAATGTGGATTTGACCACCATGACCGTAACCCCCGCAAAAGAGGGCACTACGGTAAAACAGCTCCTTGACGGAATGATTGAGAGCTTCCTTTATTCGGGAGTTTATGAAGGCTCAAAGAAACTCGGTTCTAATGATATATTAAAGACGGGGCATACCCTTAAAACCCATCTGGGACTTTTAAGCTTTACGATTGTGGTGCGGGGCGACCTTGACGGCAACGGCAAAGTGAACGCCGCCGACGCCCGCGTGGTTTTAAGGTATGTGGCAAAGCTGCAGAACCTTAACAAAGCCCAGATAAAGGCAGCGGACGCGGACGGAAACTACACCGTCACCGCCGCTGACGCAAGGAAAATACTGAGAATAGCCGCTGACTTAGACAATTAACGGGAGGAACGCATGGATAAAGTATTTGAAAACGCAAAATGCCTTATACTCGATATGGACGGTACAGTGTACCTTGGCAACACTCTTATTGAAGGCTCCGACAGATTCTTAAAGGAGATTTCAAAAAAGGGCATTGACTTTAAGTTCTTTACAAACAACTCCTCCCACAACGCGGCGTCGTGCGTGAATAAGCTGAGAAGGCTCGGCTTTGACTATGACGAAAGCAAGATTATAATCTCCTCTTATGTCACCATTGACTTTATAAAGAAGAACAGAGCGGGGAAAAAGGTGTATCTCCTCGGCAACGACAATCTCACGGGGGATTTTGCAAAGGCCGGTATTCCGCTCACGACCGACAGGGATGAGGCGGACATTGTGGTTCTCGGCTTTGACACCTCCATTACCTACAAAAAGATTGAGGACGCCGCTTACATTATAGCAAGGGGCAAGGAGTACATATCCACCCACCCCGATGTGAACTGCCCCACCGACTACGGCTTTATGCCCGACAACGGCTCGTTTATCTCCCTTTTCAAAACTTCCACGGGCAGGGAGCCGGACCTTATAATGGGCAAGCCCTATTCCCATACGGTGGACTATGTGTGCTCCGCCACGGGCTGCTCTAAAGACGAGATAGTCTTTATAGGCGACAGGATGGAAACGGATATTTACATTGGCGTTAAAAACGGGGTAAAGACAGCCCTTGTGCTCTCGGGAGTGACAAGTGAGGAGAGCATGAAGACCTATCCCTTCGCTCCCACCGTCTATGCTGAGAATCTTGAGGCTCTGCTAAAGTTCTTCTAAACAAAACCGAATAAAGATATGAAAAAGGCAGGAGTTTTTCCTGCCTTTTATGTATTTTATATCTTCTTTATTACCTGGTAGTGGCTTTCATCCCTCGGCTTCGGCGGAGGGTTTTCGGCTTTGTAGCCTACCGCTATGGCAATGAGGAAGTGCCAATCCTCGGGGATGTTCATTCTCTTTTTCCAGACTCTGCCCTCGGGGGCGTTCATAAGAGCTCCGATGCTGCCTATAATGCAGGTTCCGAGTCCCAGACTCTCCGCTGCGATGCAGATGTTCTCGGTCATAATTCCCGCGTCCATGTGACATTCACGGTCGGAGAACAGGAAGAACACTGTGGGGGCGTTGTGGTAAACGGGGTTGGTTTCGTATCTGGTGTATGCGGGAGTGTCCCAGCCCACAAGGTTTTTAAAGTCCTCATTTATGAGCTTTAATGCGTCCATGTCCTGAAGCACCCTAACATGAACGGGCTGAGAGTTCCTGCCGCTGGGAGCCCACATGGCGCAGTTCAGAAGGGTGTTAAGCTCCTTCTCGGTAATCTGCCTCGGCTCGTACTCCCTGATGGTGCGTCTTTTGATTATGGTGTCAATTACTTCGTTTCTGATAATGTCCTTATCCATACACCTGCTCCTTTCACCTTGGTTTAAGCCTTTAACGCCTTTGCTTTTTCAGCGCTCTTTTCTTTGTACGCGTCTATTTTCTTTGCTATTTTCTCCAGAGTCTTTTCAGCCGCCTCATAGTTCAGAACCGCCTTGTAATCCTGAGCCCAGGAGATGATTTCGCTTTCCATCATGCTGTCGGTCACAGCCTTAAAGCAGTCGCTGCGGTTCTCTTTATAATATGAAAGGCTGTCCTTTGTAATGTCTGAGCGGATTACAATATATATGTAATCCTCAAAGGTCAGCACCCTGGCGGTTTCGTAAGGAAGCTCCAGAACCTTGTCGAAAAAGCCCTCGGGGTAATTGCCGTCATCGCTGCGGCTTAAAAACACAAAGTCGGTGCCAAGCTCCTCATCGCTGACGCCTGGGTACATAAGCACCGCCTCCTCGTCTATATCGGAGCCGCTGTTAATGCGGTTCGCGGCGTTTTCAAAGTTCTTCTTTATCTGCTCGATTTTATCTGCGGGGAGCCTTACGGTGTTGCCGTTTTCGTCAACGGTGGTGAAATACCCCGCAAGAGCTCTAAATCCCACATAGTTTTGAGCGAAATAGGACTTTATAAGGTCCTCGGAGACCTGCTTTTCTCCGCCAATATCGAAAATTTCTGTTCTGAGGGCGTCTGAATAAGCCTGACTCTGCTTTATCTTTACAAAGGTGGGCTTAGACACGCCGATTTCCTTATAAAAATCGCTGTAAACGCTCCAAAGGGGCGCGACCTCGCTGTTCATAATCGCTTTGCCGACGGAGGTCAGAACCAGCCCTCTTTTTTTAAACTCGGTGTTTACCGCCACATATTTAACGCATTCCTCGGCGGCGTTGGTGAAAATAGCCCTGCTGTTCGCCCTGCTGTCAGCCTTTAAATAGGCGTGACTGAGGAAATACTTAAATATTTCATTATCTATCTCGGCGCCGTTTACGGAAACGACAGCCGGTTCTTTTCCTATTCGGCAGGCGGAAAGCGCCGTCATCAGCATTGATGCTAGCAGTAAAAGACCAATGAGCCTTGCCGCCTTTTTAGTTTTTTCGCGCATTGCTGCCTCCAAGCTAAAGTTGCTATTTTTAAAATACCATAACCCGTATATAGTGTAAACCAAATTTTATTAAATGTATAGCCGAGAATAAGTTTTACATCTTGTTTATTGTTTTGCGCCCGCCAATGTGCTACAATGCCCAAAAGAAGTATTTAGCCAAAGGAGATATATTATGTGCGATAAAAACTTTGTGCCCGCTTTTCGTTTCATGGTAGTCAGCGATGTCCACTATAAGGATGCGCACACCGTTGAGCGTGACCGCTTTGAGAAGGCTATTGAGATTGCCTACAGAATAGCAAGGAATCACGAAACCTACAAAAAGCTGGACGCGCTTTTTGTTGTGGGCGACTTTGCGGACAACGGCTCCGAAATTCAGATGAGAGCTTTCAAGGACTCCATTGACAGATGCGTAAACAAGGATGAAACAGATGTTGTCATCACCCTTGCCAGCCATGAGTTCTCCCAGAAAAACGGCGGCGAGGAGGCTGCTCTCGAGAGGTTCTCAAAAATCTTCAATATGCCCTACGACCAGCACAAGGTTATAAACGGCTTCCACTGCATTTCCCTTACCACCACAAAGGGCTGCCGCTTTGACGACAATAAGAAGGAGTTCGCCGCAAAGGCTCTTAGAGAGGCTGCCGACGACGACCCGAAAAAGCCGATTTTCTTCTTCCAGCACCCCCACTGCACCGACACCGTTTACGGCAGCATCTGCTGGGGCGAGGACGATTTAATTCCTATTTTGGCAAATTACCCGCAGGTAATCAACTTCTCCGGTCACTCCCACGCTCCGATTAACGACCCCCGCTCCATTCATCAAAGGTATTTTACAGCTCTTGGCACAGGCTCGCTCAGCTATTTTGAGCTTGACGAGTTCGGCAAGGTTTACGGCACGGTTCCGCCCAAAGCCGAAAACTGCGCTCAGATGCTGATAGTCGAAGCTGACAAGGACAACAGAGTAAGAGTTTATCCTTATGATGTCCTCACCGACAATTACTTCCCCTATGTTTGGAAGATAGATACCCCCTCCGACCCCTCCACCTTCATTTATACAGATGAAAGGTATAAGACCGACATTAAGCCCTACTTTACTGAGGGCGCGAGAGCCTGGGCTGAGGAAATCGGCAAAGACTCCTTTGTAATCACCTTTGACCAGGCTAAGATTGATAAGGACTATGTTGACGGCTATGACATCACCGTCAGAAACAAAGCCACCGGCGCGGTCGAAAAGCAGGTCAGCATTTGGTCCGAGTATTACTTCTTCGATATGCCCAAAACCCTCAGCCAGAAAATCGACGGCTTAAAGCCCGACACCGAGTATGAGGTGGAAATTACGGCAGAGAGCTTCTGGCTTACCGAAAGCGACAACTCCTTAAAGACCGAGTTTAAAACCTTGGCAGAGTAATATTCATACAAAAAAATTGAAGCCTTTTTTAAGGCTTCTTTTTTATTGCCCATATTTTTATCTTTTTGTCTATGTTTTTATCCGCTGTTCTCTTTTTAGTCACCGCATTGTGACATATTATTAATTTCCGCAAACATATAATTATTAGTAACCAAGTTTATAAACAAGCTGTGGCTTGTATGTTCAAAACAAAGGAAGGAAAGACGCGCGAAACTGTAAAAAGGGCTGCAACAAAGCCGCATGGAGGCTAATATGAAGCAGGTAATTTACATAGATGTGCTGATAGCTCTGAATATAATTATAGGCTGGCTGCTGATTCTGGCGGCCTCTAAGATACTGAGAGTAACCCCTACTCCGTTCAGACTCCTCTTTGCCTCTTTTCTTTCGGGGGTTTACTCTCTTTTAATTCTTGCTCCCGAAATGATGTTTATAATTTCGCTCTTAATAAAGCTTATCTTGTCCGTCAGCATAGTCGCGGTTGCCTTCAAGCCCACGACGGTCAGGGAGCTGATAAGATACATCGCCGCGTTTTTTCTTGTCAACTTTACCTTTGCGGGTATTATGATGGCGATTTACTTCCTGTTTAAACCCCGAGGCATGGCTTTCAACAACGGCGCGGTTTATTTTAATTTCAGCTTTACCAGCCTTCTTGCCTGCGCCGCCGCGGCCTATGTGCTTGTAAGCCTTTTCGGACTTTACCTAAAGCGCAAAAGCGCCGACGGCGATTTGTACGATGTGGAAATAAAAATGGACGGAAAAACGGTGTCCGCAAAAGGATTTATGGACAGCGGAAACAACCTTTATGACAGTTTTTCGGGCTCCCCCGTTATCATCTCCGACCCCGATTTTATAAAACCCCTTATTCCAAAGGCACTTCACAAATTCTTTGACGGTGATTACGACACCGCCTATCTTGAGCTTTTCCCCGACTGGAAAAAGAGAGTCAGGCTCATTCCCGCCATTTCCGTAAACGGCAGCGGGCTGCTTGCCGCATTCAGCCCCGACTCTGTCACCATTACATCGGGTGAGAAAGCGCATACCATTACAAACATCAAGGTCGCGGTAAGCAGAGAGAAGTTTTCTAACGGGGAATACGCTGTCCTTTTAAACCCTGAAGTATTTATGGGCGAAGAAAGCCGCCGTCGGTTGAAACTCAGTTTCAAAGCGCAGCAGGAGGTAAAGACATGAAGATACCCGTAAAGTTATTGCTGAGGCTCAGAGCGTTTAAGGAAAAGATGATTCTTCTTTTCCTCGGTGACAATACCTTCTACATCAACGGCCCGCAGACACTCCCCCCGCCGCTTTGCCGTGAGGAGGAGCAGAAATGCATTGACAGAATCAGAAACGGCGACGAATCGGCGCGCGAGCCGCTCATTGTGCACAATCTGCGACTTGTGGTCTACATAGCAAAAAAGTTCGAGAACTCCGGCGCCGGGGTGGAGGATTTGATTTCAATAGGCACCATCGGCCTTATTAAAGCTGTCAATACCTTCTGCCCCGACAAGAACATTAAGCTCGCTACCTACGCTTCAAGGTGCATTGAGAACGAGATTCTGATGTACCTTAGAAAAATGGGAACTTTAAAGGCCGAAATCTCCCTTGACGAGCCCTTAAATGTGGACTGGGACGGAAATGAGCTGCTTCTCTCGGATGTTCTTAAGAACGAGGGGGACAGCATAAGCGCGGACATTGAGCTTGAGGCGGAAAAGAGCCTTCTTATAGAAAGCGTCGAAAAGCTGGGCGAAAGAGAACGGCTCATTATAAATATGCGCTTCGGCATTGACGGAGGCAGGGAGCATACCCAAAAGGAGGTGGCGGATATTCTGGGTATTTCCCAAAGCTATATCTCAAGGCTCGAAAAAAGAATTATAGACCAGCTTAAAAAGGAGATGGAGAGAGTTTCGTAAATATATCGTTTTTGCGGGTTGTCAAAACTACAAGGGAACACCCTCTCCCCTTTTGCCGCAAAGACACGCCCTTTTTCCATAATTTTTCATTAAGTCTTTCTCTTTTACCAAAAATGTGCTATATTAATTGAAAAAAAGGAAAGGGTGCAAACAA
This sequence comes from Clostridiales bacterium DTU053, assembly GCA_001512765.1. Classification (GTDB taxonomy): domain Bacteria; phylum Bacillota; class Clostridia; order Oscillospirales; family Acutalibacteraceae; genus DTU053. The sequence continues at coordinate 71,685 of LFSO01000034.1, read as the reverse complement.
TGAAAAAGTATGTATGTACGGTTTGCGGATTTACTTATGATGAGGAGAAGGGTCTCCCCGCAAAAGGCATTCCCGCGGGCACAAAGTTTGAAGATTTGCCGGAGGACTGGGTATGCCCTGTCTGCGGCGCGAAAAAGTCAAAATTTAAGCCAAAATAATACGGCTTGTCAGGCGAAAACAGCACTTTAAGCTTGTCGATTTAAAGCGACAGGACTTTAAAGTGATAGCGGAATGGAAAAATTATGCTTGACAAATCGTGTTTTTTTGATTATATTCAGTACATAATTCCAGGAGGTGTGAATTTATGACAACAAAAACCAAGAGAATAGTTGCACTCCTTCTCGCGGCAGTTATGCTCGTAACTGTTTTTGCAGGATGCAACAAGAAACCCAATACTGACACAACCGGTGAAACCAATGCCAATACTCCCACATTCAAGGGCGAAATAGTTATAGGCACAACAGGCCCCCTTACCGGCTCCGCAGCTTCTTACGGCAACTCCGTAAAGAACGGCGCTCAGATAGCTGTTGACGAAATCAACGCTGCCGGCGGCGTAAACGGCTACAAGCTGGTTTATCTCTTTGAGGACGACGAGGCTTCGGGAGACAAGGCTAAGACCGCTTACGACAAGCTGATGGATAAGGGTATGCAGATATTCCTCGGCGCTGTTACATCCGGCGCGTCAATCTCCCTTAACGACGCTATTAAGGAAGACGGCATTCTCCAGCTTACACCCTCCGCTTCTCAGCTTGAGGCAGTTTCCGTCAACAAGAACGCATTCCGCCTCTGCTTCACAGACCCCATACAGGGCCAGGCAATGGCTGAGTATGCTTACAACACCCTTAAGCTAACAAAGGCCGCTATCCTCTTTAACCAGGACGACTCCTACAGCACAGGCATTAAAGAGGCTTTCGAGGCAAGATTCAAGGAGCTGGGCGGCAAGATTTCCGTTGCCACATCCTTCGTTGAAGACGCTCAGGACTTCAGCTCACAGCTTACAAGAATAGCCGCTTCCGACGCTGAGTTCATCTTCATGCCCATCTACAACGACAAGGTTGCTCAGATAGCTCTCGGCGCTAATGAAAAGGGCATTAAGCTCCCGATGCTGGGCTGCGACGGCTGGGACGGCGTTCTCGGCAAGTACCTCAAGACCGATGAGGAGAAGAAGCTTGTTGAAGGCGCTATTTACCTCACTCCCTTCCTCGCAACAGACCCCGACGAGAGAATTCAGAACTTCGTAAAGAAGTATAAGGAAGCTTACGACGCAGAGCCCGACCAGTTCGCCGCAGACGGCTACGACGGCATCTATGTAATCAAGGCGGCTCTTGAGAAGATGGGCCTTGACTCCGAGGAAATCGACAATGAAAAACTCGTACAGGCAATGATTGGCCTTGAGTATGACGGTCTCACCGGCAAGATGAAGTTTGACGAAAATGGCGAGCCCAACAAGAGCTTCAAGTACGCAAAGATAGAAAACGGTACATATGTAGCAATCACCCAGTAAGCAAAAAGGCCTGTCCGAAAGGGCAGGCCTTTAAATCTGCGAATATTCTTGGACCTGCGCTAATAAAATTTATATAACAAATGCCAAATTTTTGGTAACAATCTGTAACAATCGCAAGATTTTATTGACAATTCTATGTCACTGTGCTATCATTCTGTACGAGTTGAGGCAAATTTTTCCTCAACTTATCACTGATGAAAGGAGTACATATTATGAAGAAATATGCCCTTAAGCTCACAGTTCTTGCTCTTGTAGCTACATTCCTCTTCTCCTTCGCAGCATGCAAGAAGAATCCAGACGACGCTACAACAACAGCAAGCGCAAAAGAGCATACCACAGAGGCAGCTACAGAAGCTGACACCGCTGAAGAGACTGCTGAGGAAACAGAAGCTGACACCGCTGAAGAGACTGCTGAGGAAACAGAAGCAGAGACCGAATAAGATCGCAAGTTAACGCTAAAGTTCAGGTTTGGGCTAAAAACTTAGTTACCTCATTGCGAAATTGTACTTAAAAACCTCCCGGCAATAAACCGGGAGGTTTTGTTATTTATTATCTGAATATCATATCGGTTCTGTAGCGGATTTTAAAGCCTGATTCCTCATCCTTATATACTTTTTCCGATTTAAAGAAATCGTTCTTTTTGTGCTGTTTTAGGATTTTTTCGCCCAGCTCTATGTTCTTTTCTATATGGTGTCTTGTTAGCCTGCCGCTCTTGTGGCTCCACCAGACCTCATAGCCGTCGGAAAGCTCCAGTGTGCGCTTCGCGCTCTGAAGCCACTCCTCCAAAGAGGCGGTAAAGGGAATGTGCATCCAGAGGTCGTCGGCAATATTGTCGCCCACGAAAATGAGCTTGTCCTCCTCAAGTCTTAACACCACATGACCCTTGCTGTGACCGGGGGTGTGGAACACACTGACCGTCTTGCCGCCCAGGTCGAAAACATCTCCGTCGTGAAGGGGCAGGAATTTCGTTCTGCACTCTTTTTTCGGAATGTTTTTAAAGGACAGGTTATGTCTTTTGAGCACATGGGGATACCTGCCCGCGGACTGCTTTCTGAGCCATTTTGAAAGCCATGTGAGGAGCATATCGTCCTTATGCACATAAATCTCCTCAAACTGCAAAAGTCCGCCTATGTGGTCTGTATGACCGTGGGTTGCCACAACCAGAAGGGGCTTGTCCGTAATAGTTCTGACAAAGCTCTTTAAATCCGCAAGGCCGGTTCCGCAGTCTATCAGCATCGCCTTTTCGGTGCCGACAATGAGGAAAACCAAATCAAAGTCAAACTCGTTTATTTTGTAAACATTAGGCGCAATCTCTTCAAGAAAAGATTCGTTATACCTGTTCATTTTCTCCCCCAAAGCAGTTTACAAAGTGTCTTTACTTTGATAAAAATTATATCACAAAACCCATAAGTTTCAACAAGGCATTGGGAAAATTTGCAGAAAAAATCCGCCCCTAAGGGCGGATATTGTTTTTTAGTCGAAGGGGAAGAAGAAGGATGTGGTTGTTTCTTCGGTGGCCTGAGCGTCTCCCTTATCCTCCACAAGGGTGACGGTCACATCGAATTTTTCAAGGCTGTAGTTCCTGTTCACCCTGACGATTGTGAGAGTCAGCTTATCCCCTACCTTTGACTGTTCAATGAGATTCTGCAGCACATCGGTTTTATTGAGGGGCTTGCCGTTGACGGCGATAATCAGGTCTTTGACCTGAACCTTTGAGTTGTAAAGGCTGCTGTCGGGGCTGATTTCCTCAATGACTATCGTTCCTGCGGGCAGCTCTTTGAGCTGAACGACTATGCTGAGATTCTGATAAGAGCTGGCGGGCAGGTACTTTATGCCCAGTTTCGGTCTGTTGGGAACATAGCCGTTCTTTACAATCTGGTTGAATATCTCCTGGAATATCTTGCTGGGAACCGCAAAGCCCATACCCTCATAGTCGGTGGAAACAATCTTCATTGAATTGATGCCGATTACCTGACCGAGAGAGTTTACAAGGGCACCGCCGGAGTTACCGGGATTGATTGCGGCTGTATGCTGAATGCATATCATTGTGTAGCCCGTGCTGGAGGAGTTAATCGGGCGGTCAATCGCGGAGATTATGCCGTCGGTAAAGGAGCCGGCAAACTCTGTGCCGCCGGGGTTGCCGATTGCGTAAACTTTTTGACCAACCTCAAGCTGTTCGGAATTGCCGAATTCAGCGGCTTTAAGACCCTTAGCCTTGATTCTCAGAACGCCTATGTCAGTTCTCTTGTCATAGCCCACAATCTCAGCCACATAGTCGGTGCCGTCATAGAGCTGGACAGATATGCTGTTCCTGCTGCTTATTACATGGGCGCAGGTGAGAATGTAGGTATACTTGCCCTCGCTGTCCTCGCCCATTATAACGCCCGAACCTTCGGTGTAGATGCTGCCGTCGGAAGCATAGACAAGGATACCAACGGCGGATTCCTTAATCTTCTTGTAAACCTCCGTGGCGGAAAGCTCTTTGGCTCCCACGGGGTTATCGGTCTTGGGGATTTGAGAGTCGTTTAAATTAAGGGTGGGCGCGCTGTTTGCGCCTTCAATTGTGGAAGCCTGCTCAGAGGGCGCGGTGGTATTCTCCGACCTTACAGAGGTGAAAATGGGATAAAAACCGTAGATAACGATAGCGAGCACCACTATGCCGATAATGACGCCAAAGACAGTTTTGCCCTTGGATTTCTTGGGCGGTTTGGTCGGGGGCGCGTAATAGCCTCTGCCCTGACCGTATGGGTACTGGGACGAGCCCTGACCCTGAGGCTGACCCTGATAGTAGGGAGAACCGAAGGGATGTCCCTGATAGCCCGCGGGCCTTTGATAGCCGCCCTGATTGGGGGCACTGCTATTCTGATAGCCGCCGCTTTGATTCTGAGTATTGTTCTGCGGCTGAGGCTCGGAATTTCCTCCCGAGCTGTAGATAAAGCCGCTGGAGGGATTTATGGGGTTTGTGTTGTTTTCGGTATTATTCTCGTCAGCTCTTTGGCTGTTCTCGTTTTCATTGTTTCTGAGTTCATCCGAATTCATAGATAAGCCTCCAAACAAATTTCTTCCCAACTGAAAAAGGACCGTGTTAAACTATATAAATCTAAAGACAAAGAAATGAGTGAAATCGCTAAAAATTTTATAGTTTTTTTGTGCAAGCCCTTTTTTCGACTTAATTAAAACAGGGGTAAATTAAAAGAACATTAAAGTGCATAGTTTAATTATAGCCTAAAGGCTCAGTATTATTGCTTGGAATAAAGACAAGAAATTCCGTATATTGGTCTTTAATGCTTGTGACCTTTATATTGCCGCCGTGCATTTCAACAATGCTTTTGACGATGTATAGACCGAGTCCCGCGCTTTTCGCGTCAAGGCTTCGGGACTTGTCCACCTTATAGAACCTGTCAAAAATGTTTCCGATTTCCTCTTTCGGAATATAGCTGCCCGTATTGCGTACGGAAAGCTCAATTCCGTCATTTCTTTCAAAAATCGAAACGCTGATTGTGCCGCCCTCGTTGGTGAACTTGACCGCGTTGTCTATAAGGTTAAATATTACCTGATAAATCATGTCCTCGTCGGCGTTTACATAAACGCTGCCGATTTTGTCAAGCCCCGTGACATTGATTCTTTTATCGGAAATGGGCTTTTCAAAGGTAAGCATGGCCTTTAAGACCTGCTCGCCGATATTAAAGGTTTTGGGCTTTAATTGAACCTCGCCGGTTTCGATTTTGGAGAGATTCAGCATGGAAGTTACAAGCCTTGAAAGGCGGTTAACCTCGGCGGACACGATTCTGAGGTAATGCTTTTGATTTTTCTCGTCAATGGTGCCGTCAAGTATGCCGTCTATAAAGCCCGCGATTGAGGTCATGGGGGTTTTTAGCTCGTGGGAGACATTAGCCACAAAGCTCCTTCTGGATTCCTCAAGCGCAGCCAGTGCGCCCGCCATGTAGTTTATTGAGGCGCAGAGTGTGGAAATTTCGTCGTCGCCTCTAACGGGCAGGCGGTATGCGAAATTGCCCTCAGCGTACTGCTTGATGGCCTGGGACATAAGATTCAAGGGCTTTGTAACGCTGTCTGAGATGATGTAAACGCTGACAAGACCCACGATAAGGGCGCAGAACGCGGCTATAAGGAAGATATAAAGCACCGACAGAAAGTAGGGTCTGAAAGCAATTCCGACAGGCTGCGCGGCGATGACAATGGCTTTAAGTGAATTGCCCGAATATACGGGCATGGCTCCGACGAAATATTTTTCTATGGAGCTGGAATATCTGCCCGCGCCGCCAAAACCCTCGGGACCTATGCTTTCGATAAGCTCCCGAGTTACTATTATGCCGTTGGTTGAAGGCTCCGACACAATTTCCGTCATGTCATCGGAGAGCATTTCCTTGCTTAAAATGGGCTTGCCCTCCAAGTCGCAGATAAAAATTGTGGAATTGGAGCTTTCGGAAAGCCTTGAAAGGGCGGAACAAATAAGGATAGCGGAGTTTTCGCCCTCGGGGCTGTTTAAATCGTCCAGCTTGCCCGACTCATAGAAGCTGCCTACAAAGCTTGCCATGCTGATGGCGTCGCTTTGCAGGGACTCAATGCACTCCCTGCTCCAAAAGCCGGATACGAATATCATCATCAAAAGCCCCAGAAAAACGAGGCTTGAGAGAATTACAAACGCAAGCACAAAAAAGAGCCTTTTAAAGAAGGAGCCCTTTTGCATGAAATTTTGCATAAGACTTATAGGCTTGAGGCCGTTTTTCAAAACATTTCACCTCTTAGATGGCGGATAGAAAAAAAGCGGCAACCTCTGCTCAGGATTGCCGCGTAAAGTCATTTAGCCGGTGATAGGCGGTTCCTTGGTCTCGAACTTGTAGCCCACGCTCCAGACGGTTTTAAGCTCCCACTGGTCAGAAACGCCCTCCAGCTTTTCGCGCAGACGCTTGACATGAACATCAACCGTTCTGGAATCGCCGTAGTAGTCAAAGCCCCAAACCTCATCAAGCAGCTGGTCTCTTGTAAAGACCCTGTTCGGATTGCTTGCCAGATGGTAGATGAGCTCCAGCTCTTTGGGCGGGGTATCTATCTGAACGCCGTTTACTCTAAGCTCGTAGTTTGTAAGATTAATGACCAGCTTGTCGTAGCGTACCTCTTTAATCTGCTCGGTTGTCTGGGTTGAAACGCGCCTTAATACCGCCTTGATTCTTGCCAGCACCTCTTTTGTGTCAAAGGGCTTGACAATATAGTCGTCGGCGCCCAACTCAAGACCCAGAACCTTGTCAAAGGTCTCGCCCTTTGCGGTGAGCATTATGACGGGCGTTGAGGATACGGAGCGGATTTTGCGGCAAACCTGCCAGCCGTCAAGACCGGGCAGCATTATGTCAAGCAGCACAAGGTCAGGCTTTACGGAATTGAAGCTCTCCACTGCGTCCTGGCCGTTATTCAGTATAACGGTTGTAAAGCCTTCCTTTTCAAGGTACAGACGGAGAAGCTCGCATATATTGACATCATCATCGACAATCATTATTTTCTCGTTAGCCATTTCCTTACTCCTTTGACTGTGATGTAATCTATGTTTATTGTAACATAAATCTGCCGTAATACTAAAAATATTTACGCTATCTTCCCAATTAGCAAAAAGGGGTATAAGCTAAATAAACGGCAGTCAAAAGACGCCGTTTATACTTTTTTAGAGCTGCGAAAGAAGCTATTCCTCAAAGTTTAGTATCTCTTCGGGAATTATTTCAACCTTCTGCTTTTTCTTGGCAAGTACCGTCACCACAACCGCCGCTGCGGCAGTAATCGGCAGCAGTATGTAAACCATATTCTTTTTTATAAAGGATGCGGAACCGTCGTTTTCAAATACGATTCTGCCGCCGTTTGAAACGGCAAGACCGACTGCGTAGCCGTTTGCGTCGGTTACATATTCATAGCCTTTGGGCGGTGAGGCAAGAGATTCCACAGGCTGGTAGGGCACAACATTGACTGCCACCGCAGGCTGAGTTATCTCCTCGGGCTCTTTGTACTCATAATAACCCACGTCGACTATATCGGGAGCATTGTGGAGTACGGGCGAGCCGCTCTTGGAGTCTTCCGAATCGGGAAGGAAGGAAAGCTCAAGGAGATTTGCGGCCTCTTGAGATACGGTGGAGAACAGCTTGCTGTCCTTGAGCGCGCCGAAGCCTGGCAGCTTTTCGGCTCTGAGCAAGTCAAGTCCGCCGATGCCGCCGAGTACGGAGCCCTTAAGCACCTGTGAGCCGGCGTTGAAGAAGTCTGAGAAGAAGCCTGAGATTGAATCAAAGGATATGTCGGAGAAGGAGAAGTCCGGAACGAGAAGTGACGAAATATCCTTAATTCTGCCGGGGAGATTGCCGAGCAATGAGTCGAGAGCCTCGGTAACATCCTCAGTTTTGGGGATAAGATTCTCGATAATGTCGTCAATGGTTTGATTATCCCCTTTGCCGGAGCCCGGTGTGGGCGGGAGCTGTGTTCCGTTAATTATTGTAATATTATATGTTTTTGAATTGGTTTGTCCGTCCTTGGTGTAGGTTACTTTAATCTGAATAACCTGCTCTTTTTGGTTCGGGTCGATGGGCACTTCGGAATAGTAATTATCCTTAATCGGCGCGCCGTTTGCGGTAATGACTACCTTTGTGCCCTGTCCGTCTTTATAAAGAGCGGCGGGATTAATCCAAACGGAGCTGCGCTTGTACTTCAGCTGACCCTTGTAATTATATATATCGCAGTAGAACTCATTTTCATCAAGGTCAAAGAAATGGGTATTCTGAGCGACAGCAATGAATGCGTCGGCGTAGTTGCTGTCTGAGCGGATTGTAAGGTTCGCGGTCTTGCCCATTACCTGAAGGATATAAAGAGGCACTCTGTCGTTGGCGATTGCCTTCTGAAGCTCCGCGGAGTCAAGGGCAACGCCGAACTGCCTGCCGAGCATGGCGGCAAGGTATTTTATTTTTATTTCCTCGAAGCTGGCGTTCTTGGCGTCTATCGAAATGCCCTGCTTTTCGATGGTCATGACAGCCATGAGCCTGTAAACTTCTTCTTTGGGAGTGGATTTGCTTACATCGTAGCCCATGGTGTAGAGGGCAATCTTGCTTGTGGCGATTATGTAGCTTTCAAGGTTGTCCACCGAAACATCGTCAAGCCACTGGGAAAGCAGAGAAATATCCATGCCGAAAACCTTTGCTATAATCTGAATGGCGGCGGACTCAAGGCTTGTCCCCTTCGGGAAGGAGGAAACGCCCAAATTCGACCTGCTCATCGCGGCATAGAGGGTTCTGGCAAGGATGAGGGTTGTATTGTCTTTAAGTCCGTTTTCGGGATATTTGATTCCGCTGCTCTGGAGCCAGAACTTTATGTATTCGTCGCTGACATTAAGCTCGGTGGCGGCGGAAAATTTATTGAGCTGCTCCATTATGTAGAGGTAAGCCGCTTCCTGGGAGCCGGGGTCAAGCTCATAGAACTTGAGATAATAGCCCACAACCTGAGCAAAGCTCTCGGGAGTTTCGGAATATGGATAATCGGGCTGGGCGATGAGCTTTACCCTTTCGGAAAGACCCTGAACCGTGAGGACATCTTCTTTAATGATAAGGTCCTTTAGCCAAGCGGTGTCGGGCTGGTCGTATGTAAACTGGGTTTCGACAAACATAATGGCTGCCGACGCAAGCAGATTGCTTGCCAGCATGGCTGTGAGTATTAAAACAGAAAGGAGGGTCAATGCGCTTTTTCTCGTCGATTTCATTCGATTCCTCCGCTTAAAAGGCAACCGTATTTGCTCCAAAACCCATTTGCAGTAAATATATAAAAATGGTGATATTTTTAGGCATACTATTCTGATACAATAATAAACATATTGGTGACAAAAGTCAATAGCAAAAACAGTCAAGCTGACTAAAGTCTTCCGAAAATTGGACTATTTTTTGAGCTTTTTTCGCGCTTTGCTGCGCCAATATTTTTCATTAATTGTAAAAAATTGACGCGACTCAGCGACCTTTTCTTGCCCCTCGCTTTTTCTTATTTAGAAAATCCTTTGCGCGTATTTGTTTTGAGGTTTTCCCCGTTTTGAATTTATAACGCAGAAAAAAACAGAGGAAACCAACTTAATGGTTTCCTCTTATTTTTTATGGGTTAATTCTTATTTCTTCTTCTTGGTAACTACGAATGCTGCAGCGGCAACAGCGAGTGTAGCTATAGCGGCTGATGCGAATGCGTCACCGGAAGAAAGACCGGTCTTCGGGATGCTGCCTGCGGGCTTTGTTGTTGCAGGAGCCTTTGTTGTTGCAGGAGCCTTTGTGGTCTCTTCAACCTTGGGCTGATAGGTTACAGCTGCAAGATTTACATCAGCGTCGTTGATCTGAACAGGCTCACCGTCGATTGTGCCGGCCTTGAAAGCAGCAGTCTTAGCCTTAGCAGCGTCCTTAACCTTAAAGGTTACGGTGAAGATTACGAAATTGTCAACATTAACGGGTTCGTCCTCGTCATCGGATGCAACAACCTTGTCAGCGTTTGCGACAGCCGCTGTTACTGTGCTTGTTCCGGGAACAAGGTCTGTAACAACAGTGGTTGCGGAATTCTTGGCGTCTACGCCAGCTGCTGACTTAACGAAGGTGTAAGCGTCAGCGTCAAACTCAAGATAGAAACCGCCGGACTGAAGGCCTGCTGCGTTCTTGAGGATAACATCAACCTTAACCTCGCCCTTGTCATTGGGCTCGCCAACCTTGATTGCAAGTGCCGGAGCTGCAGCAAATGCTGAAAGAGCCATGCTTGCCATAAGTGCAAGTACGACTAAACCAACAAGTACTTTCTTTGTAAGTTTCATTTCAACCATCCTTTAAAGATTTTTTTATATAAAGAACCCGCACCGGTTCCTTTATACCTTGGCACAGCTTATGCCGTTATTCGAGAAGTATTATATCCGATTATATCCGTAGCGTCAATACATTTTAGCAAAAATTTCTTTGCCCGTGTACCNNAGAGAGCATCGCCCGATTCCGCAGATTGTCCCAGCCTTGCGGTTTTGACATTTTTGCAAAACAAGGATAAAATTACATATAAAGGAAAATTTCTCTTTCCGACAGTAAATTTACACTATTTTCAAAAAAATTTCAAGCCCGCCGCAAAATAATTTTCATATTTAAGACTTAAGGCCGCATAGATATTGTTTCAAATTTTGTAACAAATATTTTTGATTATTTTTTCCTAAAGCTGTATAATCATAAAAAAAACGAATCGGAAGCGGAGGTTGTCAGATGTCCCTCAGAACTCGTTTTTCTGAAAAAATTGATTTGAATTGTCCTTTAAATGAGCATCCAAGGCCCCAATTCATGCGCGAGAACTGGCTCTGCCTTAACGGCAAATACGAATATGCCGTCACAAGGAACATAAACACCTTCCCCAAGAGCTTTGACGGGGAGATTATCGTGCCCTTCGCGATTGAGAGCGAGCTTTCGGGAGTCGGCAGGAAGCTTTTGCCCGACGAAAGACTTTGGTACAGGCGTTATTTCACCGTTCCCGAAAATTTTAAAGGCAAAAGGATAATTTTGCATTTTGACGCCGTCGACTGGCAGTGCCATGTTTATGTGAACAGACGCCCCGCCACGATTCACAAGGGCGGCTACAGCCATTTCAGCATTGACATAACCGAGCTTTTGAAAGACGGCGAAAACGAGCTTATTGTCAGGGTTTACGACCCATCCGACACGGGACTTCAGCAAAGGGGCAAGCAGAGACTAAAGTCGGTGGGTATCTGGTACACCGCCACATCGGGTATCTGGCAGCCGGTTTGGCTTGAGGCTGTGGAGGATATTTCCATAGAAAATATCCGCCTCACCCCCGATTTTGACGGCGGAAAAATCAGAATAGAAAGCACAGTAAAAGGAAAAGCCGAAAAGGACAAGCTCCGCTTGGAATTGAAAGTATTCGAGAGCATTGACGGCGGCGAGGTCGTTTTCAGCGGGGATATTTCCTTTGACGAGAGAATAGAAATCCCGAACTTCATAGCATGGAGCCCCGAAAATCCGCATCTTTACGGCGTTGAGTTAAGGCTTTTCAGCGGCGGCACCGAAAAAGATTTTGTCCGCAGTTATTTCGGAATGCGTAAATTCTCAGTCGGCAGGGACGACAAGGGTCTGCCGAGGCTAATGCTGAATAACAAGCCCTATTTCCACAACGGTCTGCTTGACCAAGGCTACTGGCCAGAGTCGGGACTTACTCCCCCGTCCGACGAGGCTATGATTTGCGATATTAAGACGATGAAGGATTTGGGCTTTAATATGCTCAGAAAGCATATCAAAGTTGAATTGGAGCGCTGGTACTACCACTGCGACAGGCTGGGCGTGCTTGTCTGGCAGGATATGGTCAGCGGCGGCGGTCGGCTGAGCACTCTTTACGCGGGCGTTCTGCCGAACCTCGGAATTAAGGTTGACGACCACAATTACTCAATCTTTAAAAGAGAGGACCCGCAAAACCGCGAAGAATTCAGACGCGAGCTTATAGAAATGATTGACCGCCTGTATAATCATACCTCCATCTGCCTGTGGGTTCCCTTTAACGAGGGCTGGGGTCAGTTTGAGGCAAAGGAAATCGGCGAATTTGTTAAAAAGTACGACCCGACAAGGATAGTCGACCACGCAAGCGGCTGGTACGACATGGGCGGTCCCGAGCTTATAAGCGTTCACCGCTATATTCTTCCCGTAACGCTCCCGAAAATCACCGACAGACCCTTTGTTTTAAGCGAGTTCGGCGGCTATTCTCAGGTAATTAAAGGCCATGTCTGGGATGAGAAAAAGAGTTTCGGCTACAAGATGTATAAAACCCGCGCAGGGCTTACCGCAGCTTACAAAAAGCTCTATGAAAAGCAGATTATCCCCCTTATAGAAAAGGGTCTTTCCGCAGCGGTTTACACACAGGTTTCCGATGTTGAGTTCGAGGTCAACGGCATTTTCACTTATGACAGGAAAATCATAAAGATTGAAGAGCAGACAATAAGAGAGCTTAACGAAAGGATGCGTCTGTAATGGCAGGCAACGAAAAGCAGAAACTTAAGCTCCTGTATCTTTTAAAGATTTTCAGAGAAAAGACGGACGACGACCATGTGATGTCCGCCGCCGATTTTTGCGAGGAGCTGTTAAAGTACGGCATCACAGCGGAGCGCAAGTCCATCTACAAGGATATAGAGGTTTTAAAGGAGTTCGGGCTTGACATCATTTATACCGCCTCCCCGAAAAAGGGCTACTTTTTGGGGCAGCGGGAATTTGAGGAGCCTGAAATAAGGCTTTTGTGCGACGCCGTTCAGGCCGCAGCCTTTATTCCGAACAACAAAAAGCAGGAGCTGCTTTCTAAAATCGGCTCTCTCACCAGCGACCATCAGTTCGGCAGCATAAAAAAGCAGGTATATATCGAAAACAGGTCAAAATGCGAAAACAACCAGGTCTTTTACAATATCGACCTTATAGGCAAGGCGATTGAGCAGAACAAAAAGATAAAACTTATATACACAAGGCGGGTTGTTTCGGATTCCAAGGAGAACGAGTACGCGGAAAGGGAGTTTGTCGTTTCTCCCTACGCAATGATTTGGAACGACGACTGCTATTACCTTGTGGGCAATTACGAAAAATACGACAATCTCATGCACATGAGAATAGACCGCATGAAAAAGGTTGCTATAACCGACCAGCCGGCAAGGCATTTCTCCGAGGTCAGCGAGTACAAAATCGCCTTTGACTCCGCCGACTATGCCTCAAAGCATTTCAATATGTTTTCGGGTCCCACCGAGAGCGTCAGCCTGCTTTGCGACAACGAGCTTGTGGAGGCTGTGACCGACCGCTTCGGTCAGAACACGACCATAATAAAGTCCGGCGAAAACCGCTTTACCGCAAGGTTTGACGCGGCGGTCACTCCGGGACTTGTCAACTGGATAGTGAAATTCGGCGGCAAGATAAAGGTCGTCTCCCCCGCTGTTCTTACGGAAATGGTAAAAGAGAGGGCTCAGCAGATTTTAGAGGTTTATAACGCATAACAAGGAAGGTCAACAGCAATGGTTTTCAGGTACAAAACTAAAGGCACATGCACAAGCGAAATCGTTATGGAGCTTGACGACGAACATATAATAAAATCAATTGAATTTAAAAACGGCTGCAGCGGCAATTTAAAGGGCATAGCCGCCCTTGTGGTGGGCAGAAAGGCGGAGGAGGTTATAAATGTGCTGTCAGGCATAACCTGCGGCTTTAAAAACACCTCCTGCCCCGACCAGCTCTCAAAGGCTTTGTTTGAGGCAATCAGCAACGAGAATTAGCCAAAGCGGCTTACTTTAGAAAAAGGACTGATAAACATTACAACGGGTTTTATTTTTGCGGACGAGAACGAGTTTCCTCCTTTTGAGCAAATCATACTGAAAAACGGCGGAGAAGCCTTTGAGCAATACGGCAAGCGCTTTGTAAAGCTCGAAAAGGGCGGCGACACTTTGATAGGCGTAAAAAGCGGCGTTGGCAAGTCGAACGCCGCCGCGGGCGCGGCTTACCTAATATCCATGGGAGCCGACAGAATTTTAAACGGCGGGCTTTCGGGCGCCGTCAGCCATGTGTTCAGAGGCGAGATTATCGCCGGAGAAAGCTGCGCGGAGTGCGATTTTGACCTCAGATCAACGGGCAGAAAGCTCGGCGAAAAAATCGAAGGATATACCGCCCTCCCCGCCGACGAGGAGCTTTTAAACGCTGCTTTGAAGATTAAAGGCATTCGGAAAGGAAAACTGGGCAGCGGGGATATGTTCCTTACCGACAAGGAGAAAAAAGAGCTTTACCTTAAAACATTCGGCATCAACGCCTTTGATATGGAAAGCGGAGCGATTGCCTGTGTATGCGCCTCAGCGGGAGTGCCTTTCCTCAGCGTAAGGAAAATCTCCGACAATGCCGACGATACCGCCGTTGAGGATTACAGAGAGCTGGACAGCCTTCAAGAGGACGATTTAGCCAAAATCCTTCTCATTATAGCGGGCTTTGAGAGCCTGATATAAACCGAAAAGCAATGAGCCGCCGAGGGCGGCTTTTTTTATGCCCATTTACCGAACACTTGTTTCGTTGACGGTTTTTGTAAAAAATTGTATAATTAGATAAAATTTTGCTATATTTTCCCGAAAAGAATTATTGGGGGTAAAGAAATGAAGAGATTTTGCATAAAGCTCACGGCTTTTTTGGCATGCATCTCCTTAATATTAAGCTCCGCAATCCTGCCCGCCGCCGCGTTTGAGCCGGACTTTGTCTTCGACTCGGGCAGCGGCTCAGCCTCTGACCCTTATATAATAAAAACCCGCAGGCAGTTTTTAAGCTTTGCCGAGGCTGTAAACTCGGGCCGCGGCTTTGAGGGTGAGCATATAAATCTCGGGGCGGATATTGAACTGAATGATGTGGGAACTGAAAACTGGCAGCTTTATGCGGAATCTTTTGTTCCGATAGGCTCTTGCTCCGACACTCCTTTTAAAGGCGTTTTTGACGGCAAGGGTTTTAGTATACGGGGGCTGTTCTGCGACAGTTCCGAGGGCGGCGGGCTTTTCGGCTTTATAAACGGCGGGGAAGTGAAAAATCTTATTCTCCTTGACTCCTTTATGTCCTCCGAGGGCGCCGCGGGGGGTATTGCCGCAGTCGCTGTTCGCGGAAAAATCACAAACTGCAAGAGCTTTGCGAGCGTCAGCGGCATAAACTCGGGCGGCATCGTGGGCATTGCCGAAAACACTGAGATTTCTTCCTCGGTAAACTACGGCGGTGTCAGCGGCGCTGAGAACGCGGGGGGCATCGTCGGCAGCGTTTCTTTG
Organism: Clostridiales bacterium DTU053; assembly: GCA_001512765.1. GTDB lineage: Bacteria > Bacillota > Clostridia > Oscillospirales > Acutalibacteraceae > DTU053. The sequence goes on along the minus strand of LFSO01000034.1, from coordinate 56,377 downwards.
GAGTCGAAAGCGGACAAGTGCCTGAATCTCGGCGCGGTTTACTCCCCAAACAACGCGGGCGGCATTGTCTCGGACAATAAGGGCAAAGTTACAAACTGCAAAAACGCAGGCGCGGTTTCTTCTGACACTAACGCGGGAGGTATAGCCGCGAACAATTTGTGGGAGATTTCCGCTTCTGCCAATCACGGCAGCGTGAGCGGAAATGTCAGAGCCGGCGGCATTAGCGCGGTGAGCAGCCTTTCAATAAGCGACTGCTACAACGCAGGGTCAGTGTGGGGCGGTGAGTATTCCGCCGGCATAGCCGCTTTGCACGGGGAAACAAGCTCCACAACCAACTGCTACAATGCGGGAGAAATCAGGGGCGAAGGGCAAAGGGGAGCGATTTCCGCCGTATACAAACTCTTTGGTTTCAGCAATTGCTACTATCTTGACATAAGCTGCTTGGGCGGGAACGCTCAGGGAACTCCTTTAAGCCACGCTCAAATGCAGAACAGAACCAGTTTTACAGGCTTTAACTTTTTAGGAGCTTGGAGGCTCAATACCTCGGGAGAATATAAATATCCCACCCTCGCGAATACCCCCGACGCTGTAAGGGTCAGCTCCGTTGCAATAAATAAAGGCGAAGCGGAACTGTTTTTGGGCGAGAGTTTTGTTTTAAACGCCAATGCGCTCCCCGAAAACAGCACCGCAAAATATATCAGGTTTTACTCTGAAAATCCAGAAATTGCGTCAGTCACGCAAGACGGGACGGTGAACGCCGTAAATGCGGGCGAAACGAGGATTTTTGCCGAGAGCGCTGACGGCGGCTTTAGCGTTTTTTGCGCCGTTCGGGTTTTGCCGCCGAAAGACACTATCGAAATAATAAGGCTCAACAAAAATGAGCTGAATCTCCAAATAGGAGATACCGAGCAGCTTTTCTGCGAGATTGTCTCCAAAAGAGAACTAAATCTCATTTGGACAAGCGATGACTCCGATATTGCGTCGGTCAACGAAAGCGGGCTTGTTAAAGCCATATCTGCGGGCAGCGCTGTAATATGGGTCAGAACGGAGGACGGGACGCTCAGCGACAGCTGTCTTGTTACCGTAACCGAGCCATATGTGCCGGTTACGGGCATTGAGCTTAACAAAACATATATGGAGCTGGAGCAGTGGGAATGGGATTATCTCTCCGCAACTGTTCTCCCGACAAACGCCAATAACAAGGCGTTTACATGGGTCAGCAGCAATCAAAGCGTCGCCGTTGCGGAGCCTGACGGAAGGGTTATTGGCGTAGCGCCCGGAGAGGCGGACATTTTCGCCGTCACCGATGAGGGCGGCTTTATAGCAAGCTGCAAGGTAAAGGTAAAGTCCTTTTTTCAGAATGTTACCGATGTTATTGTCGAGCCCTCGGAGCTTTATTTGAGCGTGGGCGAGGAAAGGACTTTGACGGTAAAGATACTTCCCGAAGAAGCGGGGAATAAAAATGTTTACTGGATTTCCGGCAACAGTGCCGTTGTTTCCGTTAATCAAAAAGGCGAGATTAAGGCGCTCTCAATCGGAACTGCTGTTGTCACAGCGGTTGCGGAGGACGGCGGGATAACGGGCAGCGCTGTTATTACCGTAAAAGCCGCTCCCGTGCCTGTTAGCGGCGTGACTTTGAGCAAAAACAGCCTTGAGCTGATGATAGACGAGAATTTTCAGCTTTATTATGAGGTTCTCCCCCACAATGCCGACAATAAGTCTGTGCGGTTTGAAAGCAGCAACGCACTGGTTGCCACAGTCAGCCAAAGCGGGCTTGTGACGGGCAAGACTGCTGGTACGGCGGTGATTACGGTTGTTACCATGGACGGCGGCTATACAGCCTCATGCACGGTTACCGTAAAGCCAAAGCCTATTAAAGTTACGGGTGTCAGCCTTAACAAAAACGCTGTTATACTCAAAACGGGCAAAACCGAAACTTTGTTTGCGACCGTAAAGCCCCAAAATGCTGACAATAAGAAAATTATCTGGACATCGAGCAATAATTCGGTTGCGACGGTAAGTCAAAACGGCGTTGTGACCGCTTTAAAGTCCGGCACCGCAACAATAAAAGCAATTACGGAGGATGGCGGCTACACCGCCTCCTGCACTGTGGTTGTTGAGGAAAATGCCAAACTTAAACTAAAGGCGGATTCGGGCTATAAACTGGACAGCAAATTAGGGATTGTTTACAATATTAGGCCAAACACCAAAGTATCGGATTTATTAAAGAGCTTTGAAGCAGGCAAAATTGAGGTTAAAAATTCCAAAGGCAAGCTGCTGTCGGGCAGCGAAATTGTGCCGACGGGTTCGAAAATCAGTCTAATCGGCAATGACGGAGTTTCGGACACTCTCCTTCTGTCCGTTTTGGGGGATGTAAACGGCGACGGGCAGGCGGCGGCAGCCGACGCAAGACTGGTGCTGCGGTTTGTGGCAAAACTGGACAGTCCCACAGAATATCAAAAGCTCTCAGCCGATGTAAACGGCAAGGGCATAAGCGCCGCAGACGCGAGGGCAATCCTAAGAGCCGCGGCAAAACTGGATACGCTGTAAACAAAAAAACAGGGCCTCTTTAAGAGGCCCTTAAATTTTTACCTTTAGTCGAGCTTTGCGGCTCTTCTCAGAATTGTTCTCGCAAGATTCGGATTTATCTTGTCGCCGCCGGATGCAATAAGGTGGGATTCTGTAGCCTTGTCAAGCTTTGCGGCTATTCTGAGGACAATCCTCGCGTCCGCTGCGTCAACCTTGGAGTTTAAATCAAAGTCGTAAAGCAGATGGGGTGTGTACTCAATCACAGCGCCGCAGTGCTTGCAGACTGTCTGGTTTCTTGCCTCGGTATTGCCGTTTTTGCCTACTGTCTTCTCAGATGCGGCTTCGTGGGGAATCGGGGCAATAAACTCCCACTGGATTACCTCTTTGCCGCCTGAGTTCTTTGCGTACCTGATTCTCCTGCCCGCGGTTTCGCAGGTGGGGGCAATCTGCACTATCCAGTCCTCATCGGTGCCGAAGTCGTAGGATGCAGGACCTGAATTAAGCGACGGTACGGGAGTCTGACCGAGAATTACGCCGGTATCAAGGCAGACTGTCTGCATAAGACCGTCCTGAGCGGCAGTGGGCTGCTTTACAACAGTCGGCTCGCTGGCTCTGTATTTAAGCCTTGGGATAAGCTCGCCTTTAATTGCTTTTCCGGTTTTCTTGTCTATTAAGATTCTCTCGCCGTCTTTTTCGTGAGTCGGGGCGGAGATGATGTCCCAATAGGTGTTCTCATCCTGCTTTTCAAAGCCGTTGTAGCCGTTTTTCTTAATGAAACTCGGCCAGTCCACATAGCACCAGTTCATGTCCACATATCCGTTAATGCCGTTTACCCTGCCTGTGTTGGAGTACTGCCACATTCCGTAGTCGCCTTTGTATGTAGTGTTCTCTTTTGTTGTATACTCGGCGACCCATACGGCTCGTCCAACCAGTATTGACGGGTCAATGTATGTTTCAAAGTGCCATTTGCTGGTGTAGATTCCGGCGTAGTAGCCCGCTTCTTCAATTTTTGTCATAAAGGCGTTTGACATCGCGGTCCACATTTCTTTGCCGAGGTAGTAGATGTTCTTGTCCTCTATGTCGTAGAAAACGGGGTATTCGAGGACTATATTGTTATTCTTTAGAGCAGTGATTACAAAGTCTGCCTCGTCAAGAGCTTGCTGAACATTAAGGGAGACGCTGTAGAAGTACACGCCGACGGGGATGCCCGCCTTGGTGGCTCCTTCGTAGTACTCAAGGAACTTTGTGTCCATGTCTATTTCTTTGCTGCGGGTGTATCTGACGCCGATTCTGAGAATCGCGGCCTCAACGCCGTCGGCTTTTACTGCGTTCCAGTTGATGTTGCCCTGATGATAGGACACATCTATAACCTTGCGCTTTAAGGTGTGGGGAAGGGTATCTCCCCTGAAAATCGTGTATTCAAGGCTTATCCAGCCTGTTTTTCCGTTGTAGGTTATCTTGCCCCAGGAGCCGTTAACCTCCGTGACATACACAACGGTGCCGTTCGGCAGAGAGTCCAAAATTGCCCCGTTTGTGCCGGGCTCTGAGCGAAGTCTCAGTCTTGTGTTTACATTTACCGCATACATACCCGGCTGGAAGGTAAACTCGTCAGCCTTTGCGGTGAGTTCTCCTGCCGAAAAAATTGAAAATATCATTATAAAGCTCATTATAAAGCTTATGTATCTAAAAACATTCCTTCTTTTCTCCATATTTTCCCTCACTTTTATCTGCATCGCTGTTTGTTCCGCTTCTTACAGCCCCAAATGGGGCACGGTTTGGTTTCTTCCTTTGGCCCCTCCCCCCATCCTTGGGTCGGGGCACGATTTAATTATGGACTGAAAAAAGTTTTTTTTCAACAGATTTCTGCATTTTTCCCGTAAAGTATTGTTTTCCAAAATAATTTGCAAAGAATAGCAAAATAAAAGGCGGCAATTTTCATGCCGCCTAAATGGATTTTGAGTTTAATAAGTATCAATAATACCTTAATACCGCCACGACTTTGCCGAGGATTGTGACCTCTGTGGACAAAATCGGCTCGTAGGCGTCGTTTTCGGGCTGGAGCCTGAAGCAGTCTGCGTCCTTATAAAAGCGTTTTACGGTCGCCTCATCCTCCAGCATGGCAACGACGATATCGCCGTTTTCGGCGTCGGGGGTTTTTTCGGAGATGACAATGTCCCCGTCAAGAATGCCCGCGTTAATCATACTGTCGCCGCGGACTCTGAGAGCAAACAGGGGTTTGTCGCGGGAGACCTTGCCCGAATAGGGTATATAGCCCTCTATATGTTCAACCGCCAAAATGGGCATACCTGCGGTAACGGTACCCACCAGTGGCACATTCGTCACATTGTCCGGCTGACCGAGGACCCTTATCGACCTTTTGAGCAGCGGGTCGCGGGAGATATATCCCGCCTCCTCAAGGGCGTCAAGGTTTGCCTGCACCGACGATGTGGAGCGCAGTCCCACCGCCTTGCAGATTTCCCTTATTGAAGGGGGTACCCCGTCCTGGGAGCGTTCGGCAAGATATTCATATATCCTTTTTTGAGTGTCGTTAAGGGGTTTCACCCTATCCCCGTCCTTTCTGCAGAAGGGCGTTCTAAATCTGAAAAAACTGTAAAGTTTTAGGAAAAATACTCTGTTTGCGATAAGTATAACACAAGTTTTTCAAAAAAGCAAACATTTGTTTGCACAAAATGTGAAAAAAACGGCAGCCGAAGCTGCCGTCCTGAGTTTAAGTTATTATCCGAGACCCTCTTTGTCAAAGATGTTTGCCGCCTCTATGCAGATTTCAAGAGTCTTTTCCATGCAGTCAAGACCGATGTTGATATATGTGTCGTGGCGGGTGTGGTAGTAGGTTCTGGGATTGTGGTCAACGCCGCCCAGACCGCAGGACTTGATTCCCGTGCGGGTAAAGCCCGCTGCGTCGGTTGAGCCGGGGTAAATATCGGCATAGGGAAGGTCGATGCCTACATTCTTGCCCGCTCTCCTTAAAAGCTCTCCAACCTTTTTGTCGTTGCGCACGGTGCCCGTCTGGTCAAGGGCGTAGATGGCAAGGTGCTTTGTCTCTCTCAGAGTTTCAAGGGGGATAATGATTGTTTCGATTTCGTTAAGCTCCTTGGCGTGTTTTTTGCCGAATGCCAGAGCGCCTCTGAGACCTGCCTCCTCGGAGCCTGTGATGATTACGCCCACCTCTGTGTCGTCATAGCGGAAATCGTTCTTTGCCATCTCTCTTAAAATGCCGATGGATACAAAGCAGGCGGAAAGGTTGTCGTTCGCGCCGTCTACTATTACCCTCCAGTTAATGAAGAACATAAGGGCAATATAGAAAACGATTGTAACGAGGGAGAGCCATGAAATCACATTCCATGCGCCCGCGTTCAGGTCGGGAGTGCCTTTGATTATATAGATAAGGAAAACAAACATAAGGCCAAAGGTGCTGAGGATGCCGCCGCCCATTACGGGTAAAAGGGTCTTGATTTGACCGTGGAGAGAATAGGTCCACTCATGGGCCGCGTCGGCGTGTCCGCCGAAGATTATCCTTCTCTTGGGCTCGTTCTTAGCCTTTCTTACGGCATAGACATTTACCGATTCTGCCTTTGGGAAAAGGAAGTCTATAAACTCGCGGTAGAAAAGGAACTCAAACAAGAACATGGCGATTGAGATAAGGGTTAAAACCGCTGATATGTAGGGGAATACGGGGTTCTGGACATATTTTTGCACAAAGAACAATACTACGCTGATTATCATAAGAACCGATACTATGGGGATAAAACCCATAAATCCCTTGGGATGAAGGGTAAAGGTTTCTGATTTTACTTCGTCCGCATAGTTTGCCAGTTCCTTCGCGAAATACTCCTGTGCTTTTTTCTCCGACTCGGAGCCGGGGGAACGGTTTTTGAAATTCTTGCAGACATAGGCAATTCCGTCTTTAATGTAGCTTAGGGTATCCTTGCGCAATTCGGTTGATGTTTTCATGCAGACTGTCCTCTCCTTCAAAATTTAGTTAAATTTTACCAGCAAAATGTGAAAAAAAATTTAACGACGCAAAAAAAGACGCGGGAAAATTCCGCGTCTTTTTATTAGTCCTCGCCCAAATAGGCTTTTTTGACAGCCTCGTTGTTCATAAGGTTCTCGGAAGTATCGGCAATGGTAATCTTGCCGGTTTCGAGAACATAGGCTCTGTTTGAAATGGAAAGGGACTTTTTAGCGTTCTGCTCAACCAACAGGACGGTTGTGCCGTTTTTGTTTATTGTCTGAATAATCTCGAAAATCTCGGCGACGAAAATCGGAGAAAGTCCCATTGAGGGCTCATCAAGGAGCATCAGCTTGGGATTGGACATAAGTCCCCTGCCGATGGCAAGCATCTGCTGCTCGCCGCCGCTGAGAGTTCCCGCTATCTGATTCTTTCTTTCCTCAAGTCGAGGGAAGCTGGCGTAAACTCTTTCGAGATTTTCCTTAAACTCCTTTTTGTCGTCCCTTGTGAAGGCGCCGAGTTTCAGATTGTCGTAGACGGTCAGGTTCTGGAAAATGCGCCTGCCCTCCGGGACATGAGCCATGCCCATCCGCACGATTTTGTGGGCGGCGGTCTTGGTTATGTTTTTTCCGTCAAACTCGACGGTGCCGCTCTTTGCCGGGACGAGTCCCGTTATTGTATTGAGAATGGTTGTCTTGCCGGCGCCGTTTGCGCCTATGAGGGCTATAATCTCGCCCTCGTTTACCTCAAAGGATATGCCCTTGATGGCTCTGATGACGCCGTAGCTTACCTCTAAATTGCTTACCTTTAATAATGCCACTGAGCTTCCCCCTTACTCGCCGAGATAGGCTGTGATGACCTGCGGGTCCTTTAGCACTTTCGATGTTTCGCCGCTGGCAAGCTCGGTGCCGAAGTTGAGAACGGTAATCCTTTCGCAGATGCCCGCGACAAGGCGCATATCGTGCTCTATAAGCAGGATTGTCATATTGAATTCGCCGCGGACGAATCTGATTGTTTCCATAAGCTCCGCGGTTTCGTTGGGATTCATGCCTGCGGCGGGCTCGTCAAGAAGAAGGAGTTTGGGATTTGTAGCCATTGCCCTTGCGATTTCAAGCTTTCTCTGCTTGCCGTAGGGAAGGCTTGCCGCATTGTGGTCCTTTACATTGTCAAGGTCGAAAACCTTGAGAAGCCTTAAAGCCTCCTCGTTCATCTTCTTCTCCATGGAGAAGTAATTGGGCAGCCTTAAAAAGCTGGAGGCAAGGCTGTACTTCATTCTCTGATGAAGGGCGACCTTAACATTGTCAAGAACGGTCATATTTTTAAAGAGCCTTATGTTCTGGAAGGTTCTTGCTATGCCGTGGTTGCAGATTTCGGTAGGCGATTTGCCCGTAAGGTCAACGCCCGCAAGGCTGAAACTGCCCGTTGTGGGCTTGTAAACGCCTGTGAGAAGGTTGAACACCGTGGTTTTGCCGGCTCCGTTGGGTCCGATAAGACCGTAAAGCTCGCCTTCTTCTACTTCTATGTTAAATGCGTTAACCGCATTAAGGCCTCCGAAGGAGATACCCAAATCAACCGTTTTAAGCATTATCATCTGTTGCTCCCTCCTTACGACGACCGGCGAACAGTGTTTTTGGCATAATTCTCTTGCGCAATTCCACGAGCTTCGGGTTGGATGTGAATATCATGAGAAGTATCAGGGATATTGCGTAAATCAGGAGTCTGTACTCCTCGGCGTCTCTCAGTATCTCGGGCAGAGCCGTAATTACAGCCGCCGCGACTACCGAGCCGAAGAGATTGCCCATGCCACCGAAGACCACCATCAAAAGCGCCTCAATCGAAAGGTTGTAGGTAAAGTCCGAGGGCTCCAAATTGCTCTTGAAGAAAGCGAACACCACGCCTGCCATTCCCGCAAAGAATGCGGAGATTGTGAAGGTCATTACCTTATAGCGGTTTATGTTTATGCCTATTGACTGAGCGGCTATTGCGTTGTCTCTGATGGAGTTTATTGCTCTGCCGTGACGGGATCTGGTAAAGTTTGAAATCAGTATAAAGCTTACTATAACAACCGCAAACATGTATAGGAACTGCTTGCCTCTTGCTCCCAGGCTGGGGACGCCGATAAGTCCCCTTGTTCCGCCGAGAGCGGGAATTATCTTTACAAATGAACGGATCAGCTCACCGTAGGCAAGGGTTACTATCGCCAGATAGTCGCCTCTGAGCCTTAAAATGGTGGAGCTTATGAAGAATCCGAAAAGGGCTCCGGTAATGCCGCCTATAATAAGGGCGATTACGAATACCAAGGGCAGCGGCAGATTCGCGTTTACGGCGAAGTATCCGCCGGCGTATGCTCCCACGCAGAAGAAGCCCGCGTGACCCAGCGACAGGTCGCCGAGGGAACCTACTACGAGATTCAGCGACATGGCAAGTATGATGCTGGAGCACATTTTGAGAAGGATTGCCTGCTGGCTCCTTGTGAACTTGCCTTCAAACATCAGAACGGAAATTAATATGTAAAGTACGATTAATACCGAAGTGAAGATGAGTGACTTTGATTTAAGCAGTTTTTTCATCCCAAAGCCCCCCTTAAACCTTTTCAATCTTGGTCTTGCCCAAAATGCCGGAGGGCTTTAACACAAGCATGATGATGAGTATTGCGAACGCGACGCCGTCCGACGCGGGACGAAGGGTATCGGGAAGATAGCCGATAGCCAGCGCCTCGATAAGTCCGATAAGTATTCCGCCGAGGGCTACGCCGGGAATGCTGCCGATGCCGCCGAATACGGCCGCGGAGAATGCCTTTATGCCGAATACCGAGCCTGTATAAGGCTCAATCTTTTGATACTTTGCTATGTAAAGTACGCTGGCGAGTCCCGCGAGAGCGGAGCCTATAAAGAAGGTGATGGTAATTGTTTTGTTTACATCAATGCCCATGAGCTGAGCCGCTCCCCTGTCCTCAGACACCGCGAGCATAGCCTTTCCTGTCTTGGTGTTCTGTATGAAGTAGTTAAGCGCAACCATTATTGCAAGAGTTGTAATCCAAATAAGTATCGATACGCCATCAATCCTCACAGGACCCACATAAAAGGTGGGGAGCTTAATAAAGCCGGAGATGAGCTTAAGCTCTGATGTAAAGGTTAAAAGCGCAATATTCTGGAGCAGGTAGCTGACGCCGATAGCTGTAATAAGGACGGAAAGAGGAGATGCGTTTCTAAGGGGGCGATAAGCCAAAAACTCAATGATAATGCCCAGCAAAGAGCAGACGATTACCGAAGCGACAACCGCCGCGGCGATGCCCAAATCCTTTTGCAGGAACATTACATAAATTGCGTAGCCGCCCACCATGATTATGTCGCCGTGGGCGAAGTTAAGCATTTTGGCGATGCCGTAAACCATTGAGTAGCCCAGCGCGACCAGCGCGTACACACTGCCCAGGTTCAGTCCGTCCATTACGAAGTTGAAAAAAACCTGCATAAAGATTATCACTCCTAAGTTTCGAGCGCAGACAAACAGTCTTTTTATTAAAAAGCAAAAACTTTGAATGAGTCTGCCGATTTCCAGAATTTGTTTACTTTGGTTTTGCCTTAAAGCGTTGTAACGCTAAAGTAATAAAGGTTGCAATAACTTACATTATAGTATCAAAATTCACCGAATTCAATCGAATTAAAAAATTTTCTGATATTTTACATTATAATTCGCTAAAATACAATAAATTTGTCGGGTTGATTTTTGCCTTTTTCCGCCGCCTGCGGGGCTTGGCGGATTCGCTGCTGAGTATTTCGCCGCCGCTTGAACCGCCGCGGGCGGGCATTTCGCTTGCCGCCGAATAAGGGGATGCTTTGCCGCCGTTCCCTTGCGGGGTCGGGGCGCTGCGGCACCTGACCGCCAAGGGCGGTTTTTTTCTTGCCGCCGTACCCCCCCTGACGCTGATTTGCCACCAGCGGCATAAGTGATTTTCCGCGGAGCGAGAAAAGTCTTGTTAATTGAAAATATATTTTTATTTGTCGCCTTTATTCAAGAATTTTATGGGCAATTCGGGGAGAGTGTGTTTTAAAGCCCAAAAAGCGCAAAAATTTGGATTTTCATTTATATATAAACTCTAAATCCATATGCGCTGTAAGTTTATTTTTAGGCGATTTATACAATTTCACACCCACAAAAAATGCACAAAACAGCACCGGGGTATCTGAGGGATATCCCAGTGCATTAATATCTCAGTAATTATATCACTTGTCGGCTCTGATTACAAGGCTTTTTTATTATTTCCGCGCTAGTCCGCGTTCCACTCGTGGATATTGGCGTAAACATTGAGACTTGCGCCCACGGGCTTTACTTCCTTGTCAATGCCGCGGGAGTAGTAGAGGACGCCCATTCTGAAAACAAGGGGTATAAAGGGGCTTTCTTCCACGAACTGACGGCAGAACACCGACTCGGAGATTGTGCCGCCCACATAGTCGAAATACGCCTTGGCTATGGGGGATTCGGGGTCAATGCCAAAGGACAAAGCTCCGTCGGCTTTAAAGAACTCGGACAAGTCCATATTGTTTAAAAGCCTTGTTTCACCGATATACAAATCGTAATTGCCGGCGTTTAAAGCCTCTTTGTACTGCTGTGTGGTCAGTTCTCTGACGGTGATTTTGATTCCCGCCTCTTTAAGGCTGCCCGCAACAGACTTTGCAAGCTGAACTTTAAACTGATTCTCCGACGGACAGATTAAAGTGAAACTTAAAACTCCCCTGCCGCCCCTTCTTACGCCGCCGGAGGTGAACTGATTGTAGCCCAGCTCCTCCCAAACCTCGATGCCCTCCTTAATGTTGTCGGCAAAGTAGGAGTAGCTTTGCTTTGCGGGGTTGACGGGAGCCTGAGCGGGCAGGGCGTTGCCCGAATACACTCTTGTGCTGATGTCCGAGCGGAGAATGGTGCGGGAAAGGGCGTTCCTGACCGCCTTGTCGGAGAGCACATAGTTTTTGCTGTTTACGCCCAAATACACAAGGTTATTGAGAACCGCGCCCGTCTGAGCGGCGTCGGCTCTGCGGACGGCTCCTGAGGACAAATCGTCAAAGCAGGCGTCCAGCTCTCCCGTTTCGAGTATGAATACGGGGGACACGCTCTCTCCTATGGGTATGAGCCTTATAGTCCTTGCGATGTCGTTGTTCTCCCTGTAGGAGGGGTTCGGCTCCAAAAGGTACTCGCCGTTTTCGGCTCTGTATATGTATCTTCCGCTGCCTTTAGGCACCTGTTCGCTTTGGTCGGCGGTGTTTTGTTTTACTATCGGGAAATCAAGCAGGCTAAGCGGTGAGAGCGTGGGCTGTTTAAGCGCAAAACGCACTTCGTACCTTCCCGCAGCCTCGCAGGAGCTGAAGGCCGAAAGCTGAGTTTTGTACGAGGGCGAGAGCCTTGCCTGATGGAAGGAGTAAACCACATCCGCGCTTGTAAGCAGGCTTGAGTCGCTGAAGGTTATGCCCTCTTTTAAAATGACCTTTATATTAAGGCCCTCCTCCACAGCCTCAAGGGCAACGGAAGGGACGGGCATATATTTTTCGTCAATCACATAGAGGGAGTCGAACATCAGGGGCACGAGGCTGATATTTCTCACGCCCTTTAAAAAGAAGGGGTTAAGGCTGTCCTCCAAAGAAAAGGGCAGGCGCACCCTGTCAACTTGCTGAGCGGGTCTTTTCGTTTCGCCGCCGATTTTTGTTTCGGAGCTTGCGTCCTCCGTACCCGGCTCCTTTCTGAAGCAGGAGGAGAAAAGAATTACAAAGGATAAAATCAGCGCGATTATTTTTAAGGACTTTTTCATATTCCTTTTCCTTTATTCTATGGTAATTGCTTCGACGGATAGGGCTTTGCCCGTTTTTTCGTCTATGGAGAAAATGCAGGCGTTCATGCTGACCTTTCCGGCGGGGTTTTCGAACCTTACGGGCATGCCTGTTCTGAGCTTTTCGATTGCGAGAGAAGGCTCAACGCCCAGAACCGAGTGTACGGGACCCGTCATGCCAAGGTCGGTGATGTACGCTGTGCCTTTAGGCAAAATGCAGGCGTCGGAGGTCTGCACATGGGTATGAGTGCCGAAAACCGCCGAGACTCTGCCGTCAAGATAGAAGCCCAGAGCCTTTTTCTCCGCCGTGGCCTCAGCGTGGAAGTCCACTATAATGTTTTTTATGTCTTTAAGTTCATTCAGAATTTCGTCCACCTTGTCAAAGGGGTTGCTTGCCGACTCCATGTAAACGGTGCCCGCAAGGTTTATTACGGCGACTGAGAATCTGCCTCTGTCTATAATCCAGAAGCCCTTGCCGGGGGTGGTGTGGTGGAAGTTGGCGGGGCGGATTACGGGAACCGATGAATTCAGATACTCGTAAACCTCATGCCTTCTGAAAACATGGTTGCCCGTTGTGATAAGGTCAACGCCGCTCTCCAAAAGATAATTCGCCGATGAGGGGGTAATGCCGTTGCCCTGAGCGGAGTTTTCTCCGTTGGCAATGCATATGTCTATTTGATTAAGTTTTTTTATGGCCGGCAAGTGGGCGCGAAGAAACTCGCATCCCTGTGTACCTACCACATCGCCGATTGCCAAAATATTCATGATTTGCCCCTTTCAAACCCTCTTATAAACGAAAACGGCAAGCGGATAGCCGCCTGCCGTAAATTCACTCTTTGCAAATAAAAGCACTTTTAAGTTCTGTGCCGTTATTTTGCATATTCAACGGCACGGCTCTCTCTGATAATATGAACCTTAATCTGTCCGGGATATTCAAGCTCATCTTCAATCTTCTTAACAATATCACGGGCAACAAGTATCATCTTGTCATCCGAAACTGCTTCGGGATTGACTATGATGCGAACCTCTCTGCCTGCCTGAATTGCAAAGGACTTTTCAACACCCTCAAAGGATGTCGCGATTTCCTCCAGCTTTTCAAGGCGCTTGATGTAGCTTTCAAGGTTTTCACGCCTTGCGCCGGGTCGCGCGGCTGAAATAGCGTCCGCCGCCTGAACAAGACATGCCACAACGGTCTTGGGCTCGGTATCTCCGTGGTGAGCCTCTATAGCGTGGATTACCTGATCGTTCTCCTTATACTTCTTGGCGAACTCTGCGCCCAACTGCACATGGGAGCCGTCAAACTCATGGTCTATCGCCTTGCCTATATCATGCAGGAGACCTGCTCTCTTCGCGAGTTTAACATCCGCGCCCAGCTCCGCAGCCATAAGACCTGCGATATGTGAAACCTCAAGGGAGTGGTCAAGCACATTCTGACCGTAGCTGGTGCGGTACTTTAAACGGCCCAGGAGCTTTACGATTTCCGGATGTACGCCGTTTATGCCGGCCTCGATAACCGCTCTTTCGCCTGTCTGCTTAATTGTTGCCTCAACCTCGCGGCGGGCTTTGTCGTACATTTCCTCAATGCGGGCGGGATGGATTCTGCCGTCGGCAATGAGTTTTTCTAATGTCAGCCTTGCAATCTCTCTCCTTACCGGGTCAAAGCTGGAGAGGGTGATTGCCTCGGGCGTGTCGTCAATGATTAGGTCAACGCCTGTAGTGGTCTCAAGGGCTCTGATGTTCCTGCCCTCGCGTCCGATGATTCTGCCCTTCATTTCGTCATTGGGCAGAGCGACAACGGAAACGGTAGCCTCTGCGGCGTGGTCGGCAGCGCACCTTTGAATAGCGGTGGATATAATCTCCCTTGCCATCGCTTCCGCTTCTTCAAGGGTCTTTTGCTTATGCTCCATGAGCATGACTGCCTTTTCGTGCTCAAGGGAATCCTCAAGGTTTTTAAGCAGGTATTCCTTTGCCTGCTCCTGGCTGAATCCCGAAATTCTCTCCAGCATTTCGTACTGGCTTTTCTTCAGGGTTTCCAGCTCTTCAAGTCTTTCGTCAACGGTTTTGAGCTTTTTGTTTAGGGTTTCGTCCTTTTTCTCAAGGGCGTCCAGCTTTTTGTCAAGGCTCTCCTCTTTTTGAATCAAGCGGCGCTCCTGACGCTGAATTTCCGTTCTGCGCTCACGAATTTCACGGTCCGCCTCTGTGCGCAGCTTATGAATTTCGTCCTTTGCTTCGATAATTGCTTCTTTTTTCTTCGTTTCTGCCTGAGCAATAGCTTGACTGACTATTCTGTTTGCTTCGTCAGTAGCCGAGCCTATTGTTCTTTCTGCTACTTTTCTTCTGTAAACGCTGCCGAGGGCAAATCCTACTCCAAAGAGTATGACCCCGCCAGCGACTATTGCGGCTATCAGAATCGGGTCCAAGCAATGCACCTCCTTGTTTTTTGTAAGTCGGACGCTCTTTGCGCCCAAATCTACGGAAGTGCCGAAAATCAATAATATTCACATTTTTTGACATCTGCCCACTGCGTATAATGGGCCTATACACAAAAAATATAGCGTCAAAACAGCCCTGCTTATATTAAATCAGCCCAAGCTGTTATCATCGATTAATCGGCAATCCGGAAAAATGCTTGAATAAGTGCTGATGACACAATAATGCCAAATATATTTAACCGTTATTTCACAGCAGCGAACTACTGACGAAAAACATAAGTCAAATAAAAGCGCAAAGCCGCACTTTGAAAATATTTTAACTCTTTATCGTATTAATGTCAAATGTTTTATTTCGCATACGCATAAAATTTAGACTTTCTTTACAATTTAAGCCGTTTTTCGCATGTTTATACCTTCTCAAATCGCCAATTCCGCCCACGCCGCGTCAGAGGCGGGAACGGCGCTCTGTCAGGGGTCTCCGCTCCCTCTGTTGTTGGGCGCAGGGGCGGGAATGGGCCTTTGCCGTGGGAACGCAAGCGCCGCTCGGGACGGGGTTTATTTTGTCCGCGCGGAAACCGCAAAGCGGGAGTGCCGCTAACTCGGGCAATCTCCGCTCGGGCGGATTCGGCTCTCGCCGCTCGGGGCGGGCGGGAAAACACGCCGCAAGGAAACTTCCCCGCCGGGCGGGGCTCGCTTGACATAGGCACGCGGGGAAACACCTCACTCAAGGCGGGTATGCGCTGCCCCAAAATCGGCGGCGTTTTCCTTGATTTAGAGCTATTGCCAATTTTAGTATTGGTAAAAAAGACTTGCATATTCCACGGGAATGCTTTTGTGAAGGTGCAGAGAGTAGATTTCGGCTGAGACTTTTTCGTAAGGCATATTCAGAATTTCCGCCGCGGCTCTGAGGTAAACTTTGAGCTGACCCGCATAGCGGCTGACAAGGAGAGCGGTTGAATTCAGTCTGTCGGTCTTATAATCCACCACCACTGCCCTGCCGTCCTTTATGTAAACAAGGTCAATTCTGCCTTGCACGAGGATTTTCTCATCGGACTCCGCGTCCCGCAGCTCGGGGAAAACCGAGGAGGCGGGAATTTGAATCGTGAAATTCCGCTCCCTGAGCACCGAGTCGGCTGTAACGATATTTCTCGCCGTTTCGCTCTCAAGGAAAATCGAAATATCCTCTTTCGATACGGCGCTTGCCTCCCTTTCGGTCAGCTGACCCGAGACAACAAGCCTTTGAATTTCTGAGTCTATATCCTTCATAGCCGCCTTAAAGTCGCAAAGCTGGAGGAATTTGTGGTTTGCCGTACCCATATCGGCGGCGCTCATTTCCTCGCCATAGGCAAATGAGGGCTTTGTCTGAGCAAAGAAATCGGAGTTAAAACGCACGGCGAAAAGCTCGGAGGCGGACATCTTTGCGGGAACGGCCGAAAGGGGAATGTAGGGGTAGACAAAGTCCGCCCTCTTTTCAATTTCTCTCAGCATCTCCTCATTGACACCGCATTCTTCTGTTACTTCTTCCGCAGACTCTGAACCCTGCCGGTTTATTACAAGACTTAGCTTGAAGTCAGCGGGCAGAGTATCGATTATGGCGTCGGCGCCGGCAATCTCCCTTAAAGCAGCGGCTTCGGGGTGCCTTAAAAGTCCGCAGAGCAGAAGGTCCAAAAAGCTCTGGGCGGTGTTTACCGCATAGGGGCTGAGCTTTCCTTTAACGGGCGTGACGGCAAGGGTTTTGCTGAGTTTTCTTTCGGCCGATTCGACGGTGCCAACCATAATCAGAGCCTCTCTGGCTCTGGTCATGGCGACATACAAAAGCCTTAAATCCTCTGCGGCGCCGTTCTTTTTGGCAAGCAGCTCGGTTGCGACGGAGGGGATTGTTTTATAGACATTCATTCTTTCGGGATTCTTTATCTTGATGCCCGCTCCCGTTTCGGGGGTGACAAGGTGCTTTTGATTGGGATTGGTAAGCGATTCGGCGCAGTTTGCGATTATCACAAAGGGGAACTCAAGACCCTTTGACTTGTGAATCGTCATAATGCGCACCACATCGGCGCCCTCCGAAACCGCCGAGGCGGAGGGCAAAACGGCGCTGATTCTTTGAAGGGCGTCCATCTTTCTTATAAAGCCCGAAAGACCCGTACCCTTGTTTTTCTCGTACTCCTCGGCGTATTCGCAAAGGAGAGAAAGATTCGCCTTTCTTTTGTCGCTGCGGCTCATGGCTCCCACTATGGACATAAAGCCCGTCTTTTCATAAAGAGCCCTGATAAACTTTGCGGTGGGCATTATCCCTGAAAGGTTTCTGAGCAGATGAATATCGTTATAGAGAGATATTGCCTTAATATTGCCCTTGGCGGCGTAGAGTTTCAGGCAGGAGTAAAGGGAGCCTTTCATGTCAAGGCTTCTCAGCTCCGCTATTTCATCGGGGGTAAAGCCGTAAATGGGCGAGAACATAAGGGCAAGCAGGTCCACATCCCTTGAGGGGTTGTCGATTGCCCTCAGGAATGAAAGCATAACGGAGATTTCACTCGCTCCGAAAAAGCCCGTCTTTTCCTCCGCGTAGGCGTCAATGCCCTGATTTATAAGGGCGTTGCGGTAAATTGCCGCGTTGTTTTTCGCCGACCTTAAAAGTATCGCGAAGTCGGAAGCTCTTACGGGGCGTTTCTTATCCTTCTGACCGACCAAAACGCCGCTTTCTATGGTCTTTTTTATAAATGAGGCTATGTAGGCCGCCTCAGACTCTATTTTGGTATCCGAATTTTCCTTTTTGTTATATTCGAGAATATGAAGGGCGACTGCGGGGTTCTGACGCTTTTCCTCCTTGTCGTAGTCGGCGCCCGCTGTCATGGCGTGACCGTCCGTGTACTCAACCTCGCCCGCCTCTTTGGACATAAGCTGGCTAAATATAAAGTTTACAGCGGAGACTATGCCCCGCCTGCTTCTGAAGTTCCTGTCAAGGAAGAGCCTTGCGGGGAATCTCCTTTCCTCGTAGTCTGACGAGGTTTCGAGAAGATTTATAAATATTGTGGGCATGGCGAGCCTGAACCTGTAAATGCTCTGCTTTACATCGCCCACCACAAACAGCTTTTCGCCGTCGCTTGACAATGCCCTGAATACGGTGTTCTGAAGCTCGTTGGTGTCCTGGAACTCGTCAATCAGAACATGCTTTATTCCGGAGGCAAGCTCCTTTGCCAGCTCTGTTTTGACCAGCGCTCCGTTTTCTTCTTTTACGAGAAGGGACAAAGTGAGCTGATTTAAAACCGAGAAGGAGTAGGCGTTTTTGGCCTTCATCTCCTCAAAAAGCTTTGCAGCATAGGTTTTGGCGGCGAAAATAAGCTCCTTTGCAACGGGCAGCAGCAGCTCCATGTCCTCTTTATGCTCATCGGAAGTGGCGCAAAGGTATTCGGTGAGCTGTTTAAATACTTCCTTTGCCTTATCCCTTTTGCCCTTGGCGGCGGACTTGAAAATACTGTCGCCCCTGACTGTGGGGATTCTGCCGAAGCTGAAGGTGTTCACTTTTTCATAAAGCTCGTCCCACTGACCGTTTTCCGCGGCGTCAAGCACTTTTTTGTACCGGCGGATTTCGTCCTCAAGAAAATCTATGTAAAGCTCCGAGAGCTTTTCGTCATTAGATGAAATCTCAATGGCGTCATTAAGGAGAGAAACGCAGCAGTTTACAGCCTCGACTACGGTTTTTCTGATAACAGCGTGCCAGATTCCCTCGCCGCTGTTTTCGTAAAGCTCTATTACGCTGTCCAGCCACTTTTCGGGGAAGGGGAAAACCATGGCCTGCTCAT
The DNA here is from genome assembly GCA_001512765.1 of Clostridiales bacterium DTU053. Taxonomy (GTDB): domain Bacteria; phylum Bacillota; class Clostridia; order Oscillospirales; family Acutalibacteraceae; genus DTU053. Next base: position 37,834 of record LFSO01000034.1, on the reverse strand, counting down.
AGAGCCTTGAAACAAACTCGCCCAGACTGCTGTCGTCCCTGCCGTCGCTGAGGATGTCCGCCATGCGTCTGAAAGGCTCGCCCCTTTCCACATACAGCTCCTCCAGCACCATGTCGAGGATGTCCTTTTTTAAGCTCTCCTCCTCAGAACCGTCAAGGGGTCTGAAGTCGGGGGAGACGCCCGCAAGGTGGAAGTTTTCTCTGAGAAGCTTTATGCAAAAGGAGTCCATGGTGCAGATGTTCGCGCTTTCGATGCCGATTTTGAGGCGATTTAAGCGGGAGCTGAAGGGGTTTTCGGCTATTTTCTCGTTTATCGCCCTTTTTATTTTCTGCCGCATTTCGTTGGCGGCGGCGTTTGTAAAGGTGACCACCAAAAGCTCGGAGGGGTCGACCGGCTCCGCGTCGTCTAAAAGAATCTCAATAACCCTTTCTACCAGAACGGCGGTTTTGCCTGAGCCCGCCGCCGCGGAAAGGGCTATGGAGCCGCCTCTGAGCTCAATGGCTCTTTTCTGCTGGTCTGTCCAGTTCACCTTAGACATAGTTTCCTCCTAAACTGCGCCGCTAATTTTTATTCCTCATTCATGCCCGCCGCATTAAAGATTTCCTGCCATGCAGCGTCGTCGTCAAGGTCATAAAGCTGTCTTACGGGGCCGTCCTTTTCCCTGCCGCAAACCGCGTTGTAGTCGCAGCTCTCGCAGACTTTGTTTTCCGTGGGCAGAGCCGAAACATTTCCCTCCCTGAGAGCTGTCGCCATGTCCTTGATTTTCTTGTCTATGTACTCCTTCAGAGCCTTAAACTGCTGGAGGGAATATACCGAGCCTTTGACAAAGCCTGAGGCGTCAATAAAGGCGGGGATGAAAATTCCCGTGCCGCTTGAGTCCATGCCCATTATTACCTCGGGCAAATCAAGGATTAGACCCTTCATCTTGCCGAGTTTGAGTTTTTTCTCCCTTTCCTCGTCCTCGGAAAGATGTCTGCCTTCTTTAATTACCTCAGCCCTTGCGGGGACATAGAGCACGCCCGCGGGGAGAAGCTCATCGCCGTACCTCGCTCCCCCGTTTTCGCAAAGACCTATAAGGTATATGAGCATCTGCATGCTAAGTCCGTTAAGAATGTCTTTTATCTTAAATCTGCCCTTTGCCACGCCGCCTGTCTTGTAGTCCATGACTCTGATATATGACCTGCCCGACTCCTGCATAATGTCCACCCTGTCAACGGTGCCGGTGATGGCAACGGCGGAGCCGTCGGGGAGAATCAGCTCATAGGGTCTTACCTCTCCGTCGTAGGACATTTTAAGCTCCACATCTTTAATCCTGAATCTGCTCAGCTTAAACTCCTCGATAAGGCGGATGAGCACCTCGTATACGGTTTCCGCCTGTTTTTCCAGAACATATCGGTTGCGGGCGGAGCTTTCGTGCATTGAGCCGAGGTATCTGTCGGAATACTCGGTCACGGCGGAGTGTATAAGGGCTTTAAGCTCCTCAGCGGGCAGGGCGCTCAGCTTTTCTATGCCCTGCTCGGAGATAAGCTTTTCAAGAGAATAGTGCACGGCGGTGCCGCTTTTTGAAAAGTCAAAAACGGCGGCCTTTAAGGGCTTTGCCCTGACGCCGTAGCGGCAGAAGAACATAAAAGGGCAGCGGTAGAAGGTCTCTACCTTTGAAGGGCTTATAAACATCTTTTCGCCGTAGAGCTTTTTCGCGCTCTCCTTGTCGGCAAAGGAGATGCTGCCCCTTGTTATAAGTCTGTTAATAGCCTCCACCCTGCCCTTAAACTCCTCGCGGCTTTGGGCGAACGCTTTGAGGGTCGCCGCTGTGTCGGTGTTTTCGTTCCACATTATCGCCGCCTGCTCAAAGGCCGACTCGGCGCTCTCTATTTTTTCCATAGGCTCCATCATGGAAAAGTCCACCTTGCGGCATTTGGGGAAAAGACTCTCCACCATGGTGACGATTTCCGAGGGGAGCTTTTCGGCGCCTGTGAAGGTCGCAAGGGAGTAGGTTATATAAAGGCTGTCGGTGGCGGCGGTGAGGGCTGAGTAGACGATGAATCTCTCCTGAGCCGCCTTGTATTCGTCGGCGCAGGCAAGCTCGATGCCCGCGTTTAAGAGGGCGCGCCTTTCCCTGTCGGTGAAAATGGCGCTGCTTTCAAGGGGCGCGGGGAACTCGCCCTCGTTGGCGCCCGCAATAAATACCACCTTGGGGGAGGATGTTCTTATCCTGTCCGCGCTGCCTATGGTAACAGCGTCAAGACCCTTGGGGATACTGCCTATCTCGCGGCTTGAAATCAGGGTGTTTAGTATTGCGTAAAACTCCCTGGGGGAGTAGTATTCGTCGCCTAAGAGATTTGCTATGTCGTCAAGGCTCTGCATGAGAATATCCCATACCCGCTCGCACTCAAGGGCATAGGGCATATTGCCGCTGTCATTGAGGAGTATTGCGTATTCTTTCAGAGCCTCCCTTGCGTCCATTTCCTCGATGAACTCATAAAGAGCCTTTGCGCACTCCTTGCCGCTGCCTTTCTCCAAAGCGGCTTTAAGCTCCAAAAGCGGCTCAACAACCGCGAGTCTTAGCTCGTTTATCTTGTTGAGCGTAGTTTTATCCTTGTCGGTAAACTCAAAGCCGTAGCCATCAGGGTGCTTTGTCCATTCGGTCAGCCACTCCGATTTGTCTATCTGCCAGATAAGCACATAGGACTCAAGAAGGGAAATGTCCTCAACGCTGAGAGGCGTCAGTCCCGTCTTTAAAAAGCGCATTATAAGCTCTGTGCCGAAACCCTCGGCGGCGATTCGGGCGGCTGAGAGGACAAACTGCATCAGCGGGTCGGTGTCAAGGGGTCGGAGATTGTCCTCAAAAACCGGTATGCCGTACTTTTTAAAGGCGGCGGAGACGGCGGTGCGCATTTGATTGGGCATGCGCTCAATAACCACAATGTCCCTTGCCCTGATTCCCCGCTCCCTTATGAGCTTCTTTGCGGTCAGGGCTATGTACTCGCTCTCCTCCATGTAGTTCGCCGCGCAGGCGATGGTGATATTGTCAGCGGGCAGGCTGTAGACATGGGGGTTGACGCTGTAAATATTCTTCTCAAGGGCTCTGAGCTCAGGGGAATTGTAGCGTTTTAGAATCGGCGGGAAGTTATTGTACTTTGAGGGGCCCGAAAGATACGCCGGCTTGCCGAAGGGTACCCCCGCCCTTTTAGCTATTTCCCTGAGCTGATTTATTGTTCTGACGGTATGACCGAAGGGGCCAATTCCCGGCGCCTCGTCGTAAAGGAACTCTGAAGTCAGACTTACATACACAGCGTCCGCCTGACGCACCATCAGCTCTATGACGTAAAGCTCCTGCTTTGTAAAGCCGGCGAAGGCGTCAAGGAAAATAAGCTTTTTCTCAAAGGGTTTGTGCTCTCTTGAGAGCCTTATAAGCTGGCTCATGGCGTCGCCGTCGGGGACGGTTTGCTTTAAAATCGCCTCAAAGGTTGAGAAGATAAATGAAACCTCAGCGGTTTTCTCCCTTAAAGAGTCGGTGGAAAGAGACTCCCCCGTGCTTCTGAGATTTTCGGGCGAAACGCCTAAAGCTCTCAGCTCGTTATACAGTGACAAAAGCTCGGAGATTATTTGCTCATTTGCGCATGAATCCTTGTAGAACTTTAAGCTCTCGGACAAAGAGGACAGCACCATGCACATTGTGGCGGCGGCAAGACCCTTGTCCGGCTCGGAGGGGGATGAGGGCTCGTATTTCTCTCTTAGTTTCTGCCCCAGCCTTGAAAAGCTGAGTATGTCAAGGCTCTGCATTTTGTCGGCTCCCAGACGGCTCAGCATTGCCTTTTCGCTCTCATATGAAAACTGCTCGGGCACAAGGAGAATAAGGTTTTCCCTGCCGACCCTTATAAAGTCGGCGATGAGATTTCTTATAAACTCCGTTTTTCCGCTCCTTGCTCTGCCGAGGACCGGATACAGCATATATAAACACTTCCTTTAAGTAAAACCTGCAAAATTCATTATACAGAAATTTAAGGCAAATGGAAATAGTACCCTGACAAAAGCCTAAATTCTGTACCATTATCGCCCCATAAACATTTACTTGAAGCTGTTCAGGTGGTATATTGATATTAGAAAGAAGCTAAGAAGGTGATTTATTGAAAACCGTTCATCATAAAGCGGATTTTTGCGTAGTAGGCGGCGGAATGGCGGGCACAATAGCCGCGATAGCCGCTGCCCGTCACGGGCTTAAAGTTGTGCTCATGCAGGACAGACCCGTTCTCGGCGGCAACGCCTCCAGCGAAATCAGAATGTGGGTCTGCGGCGCAAGGGGCAAGGACAACAGGGAGACGGGAATTCTGGAGGAGATTATCCTCGAAAACCATTACCGAAACGAGGACAGGGTCTATACCGTCTGGGACAGCGTTGTGTATGAAAAGGCGTATCTCGAAAAGAACATAACCCTGCTTTTAAACTGCACCTGCATTGACGCAAAGCGCGAGGAAAACCGCATATTAAGCGTAAAGGGCTGGCAGATGACCTCGGAAACCTATCATATTGTAGAGGCGGAGTATTTCGCCGACTGCTCGGGCGACTCCATTCTCGCTCCCCTTACAAACGCCAAATACATGCTGGGCAGGGAGAGCAGGGACGATTTTGGAGAGTCTTTAGCCCCAGCGGAGCGTGACAATAAAACGATGGGTCTTAGCTGCCTTCTTCAGATTAGGGAAACCGACTCGCCTAAAAAGTTTATAAAGCCGGAATGGGCAAGGACCTTTAAGACCGACGAGGAGCTTAACTTCAGAAACCACAGAATGGGCACTAACTTCTGGTGGATAGAGCTTGGCGGCGACAGGGACAGCATTCACGACACAGACGATTTAAGGCATGAGCTGCTTAGCATAGCCTTCGGAGTATGGGACCATCTTAAAAACCAGGGTGACCACGGCTTTGACAACTGGGTTCTTGACTGGATAGGCTTTCTTCCCGGCAAGAGGGAGAGCCGCCGCTATGTGGGCGAGCATATTATCACCCAAAACGATGTGGAGGCGGGCGGCAAGTTCAGCGACACAGTCGCTTACGGCGGCTGGCCAATGGACGACCATAACCCTCTGGGCTTTAATCACAGGGAAAGCGGCGGCAATGTAAACCACCCCTGCCCCTCCCCATGGGGAATTCCTTGGAGAGCGCTGTATTCGGTCAATATAGAAAACCTCTTGTTCGCGGGCAGGAATATCAGCGCGACCCACATCGCCATGAGCTCAAGCAGGGTCATGGGCACCTGCTCACTAATGGGTCAGGCTGTTGGAACTGGCGTCGCGATAGCCGTTAAGAGCGGAAAGAATGTCAGGAATATTGACATTCCCCTTCTCCAGCAGACGCTTTTGTACGATGACTGCTTTATTCCCGGAGTTAAAAGAGAGCTATCTATGCTTACAAAGTCGGCTAAGACAAACAGCGAGACAGTAAGAAACGGCTTTGACAGGGACTATGACGGCCGGAACAACGCATGGGAAGGAAAAAAGGGCGAGAGAATTGAGTACAGCTTTGACTCCCCTGTTTTTGTTGAGGAATTAAGGCTTATCTTCGACAGCGACCTTAACAGAAACTACCTTAACATGCCCTGCATATATCCTCTTAAAGAGGAAAAGTACAAGATTCCAAAGACTCTCATTAAGTCTTACAGAGTCCTTGCCGAGATTGACGGCGAGGAAAGGGAAATAATCTCGGTCGACAACAACAGAAAAAGGTTTATTCTGCATAAGATAAACGAAAGGCTGAGCAAAATATCAATAGAGCCTCTTAAAACTTATGGCAGCGAGATATTCAGAGTTTTCTCGGTTGATGTAAAGTAAACCAAAAGGCAGACTAAAAGGGAGGGTGATATTTTGAACATTTGGCATGACATATCCATGGACAGAATCACACCTGATGATTTTATCGCGGTAATCGAGATTTCAAAGGGCAGCAAAAACAAGTATGAGCTGGACAAAGAAACGGGGCTTATGATTCTTGACAGGGTTCTTTACACCTCCACCCACTACCCCGCAAACTACGGCTTTATTCCCAAAACCTTCGCGGAGGACAACGACCCCCTTGATGTGCTGGTTCTCTGCTCTGAGCCGATTTACCCCGCCTCCCTTGTGCGCTGCTACCCTATCGGCGTAATCTCCATGCAGGATGAAGGCTATATTGACGACAAGATTATAGCCATACCCTTCGGAGACCCGATGTATAACTGCTACTCCACCATTGACCAGCTCCCCAGCCACATTTTTGATGAGATGATACACTTCTTCTCCGTCTACAAAACCCTTGAGGGCAAAACCACGGCGCTGAGCGACGCAAGGGGCAAGGATGAGGCAATCGACATAATAAAACAATCTGTTAAAAGATACAAAGAAGTGTTTACACAAGGCTGAATTTTATGTTACTATGTAAAGGCATACCCCTGTCCTTTTTTGGGACGGCTTAATTTAAGGAGGATTCAAAATGGCAAAGAAACTCAGGGCCTTGATTGCTGTTTTGCTTTGCGTCTGCCTTACTCTTGGCGTAATGAGCACGGCAGCGGCAAAAGCCCCTGTTGACACCTACGGTCTTGACAGATACATCGAAAAGGCTCTTGCCGAAAAGGAAGAATTCAAGGACACCATTAATCTCGGCATTAACAAACCGAAGCCCGTTTTCCCCAAAATTGACGATGTTTTAAGCGACCATACGGGCAACGCTCTCACAAAGCTGATTTCCGCCCTTTGGCAGTACCTTGAGGCCTTTTTGAACTATATCGTCGCCTCGATATACGGAATCATCCCAAAAAACAACAACTGGGTTGACATAGACGATTATGTCAGCGAGAACTTCTACGCGGGACACAGTGAATTCCTTGACGCTCCGATTGAAGGCTCGGTATGGCGTCTTGGCTATTCGCAGAAGAGCCTTATCCCCGATGATTTCGGCAAAAGACCCTACATAATGGGCGGCTACGACATCGGCAAGGTTACATATTCAACCTATGACGATATTAAGGTCCGCACAATATGCATTGACGACGGCAGCGGCAGAGGCGTTTCCGCCTTCGCGGTTATCGACACCGTCGGCTTTGCAAACACCGATGTGCGCAAAATAAGAGAGCTTTTAAAGGATTTTGCCCGCGAGAACAACATCGTTTCAATCAACATAGGCGTTACACACACCCACAGCGGCTTTGACACCCAGGGCATCTGGGCGGCTCAGCCGGAGCAGATTGTAAAGGCTGTTTCCGCAAACCTCAAGGGCGAAAAGCTTGATACCAGCGTGGACAAGCATCTTTTAGAGGTCATTTACACAAGAACCGCCGCTTCCATAAGAGAAGCTTTCTACAACATGGAAGAAGGCGAAATGTACTTTGCCAAGAAGAATGCCGCGGGCTACTTCTCCGACAAGTCCGACCCCAGCATCTTTATTGAGGATATTTACCGCTTCCGCTTTGCGCCCTTCAGCGGCGGCAAGCAGACCATTATAGCCAACTTCGGCGCTCACCCCGAAACCGTTGGTCTTAAAACCGACGACAACCCGGGCGATGTACTCTCCGCCGACTTTGTTTACTACACCGAGCAGGTTATCAACAAGGCGGGCTACAACTTCATGTACTTCCAGGGAGCCATCGGCTCGCTGATTTCCGCCAACAGATTTCTTTCAAACGACGGTCTGAGACTCAACCGCTATGAGCAGACGGTCAGATACGGTGAGGAGATAGGCTACTTCATCCTCGGCATGACCCTTACTGAGGAGGAGTGCAGAACTCAAGTCGCCGACGCCCGTAGAGAGTCTGAGGGCATGTCACAGTCCGACAGCTACACCCTTTGGTATGAGGGCTGGGTACCCGTAAGCGAAAGGAAGCTCCCGCCCGTATTCAATGTGGCTTTCAAGGAGTTTACATACATCCTTGACAACCCGCTTATCGTCACAGTCGGAAAACTCGGCATGGCAAACAACATCATGCTTCTTGACAAGGACAACAACATCTGCACAGTGACAGAGGTTGGCTTTATTGAGTTCGGCACCGATGTTAAGGTCGTCGTAATGCCCGGTGAGACCGCTCCCGAGCTGATTATCGGCGGCAGCACCCTGACCGCTGAAGGCTCCGCAAGAGGCAAGGATTTCGTATATCCTGCGCTTGTAAGGATGATTGACGACTGCGACCTGCTGACATTCAATGTTATGAACGACTCGGTAGGCTACATCGTTCCCGACAACGACTACGGCATCGCGACACTCAGATACATAGACGGTGAGCTGACATACAACGCCGACGGCGTTCTCTCCTTCGGCTCCACCGCAGCCTCCACCTTCATAACCGAATTCCTGACCCTTGTAAGGGAGTTCAGATAAAAACAAAAAAACGCACCCGGCTTTTTTGCCGGGTGTTTTTTATTTGTTATTGCTGATTAATATGATTCCCGCTATGCAAAGTCCGATGCCGATTAGCTGCCGCGCGCTTATATGCTCTTTAAACAGCAGCACTCCCACAATCACAAGAACGCAGGCAAGGCAGATATTTGCCACAAGGGAGCCGAGACTTATTTTCCATCCGGCTCTGTAAAGGCTTATGCTGCCGAATTCCAGAGCGACAACGGCAAAGCCGAAAACTATTGAGGTCCAGTTGATTTTTTGCATCTCCCCCATAAAGCCCTTGCCCGAGCCTGTAATATAGAACATTAAGAGGGACAGCGCAGCCGCGACCGTGTATGTGATTGTCAGCGACGCGAAGGGCTGGACATCGGCGGGAGTTGATTTGGAGGTAATGTGATAGACGGTGTTTGCTGTGACTATTATAACTATCGGCCAGATGTATTTAAGCATAATATCCTCTCGAAAATAAAACAGGGCATTGCCCTGTTTGTTTTTTTGGTTTAATCTTTAAGGCTCGCGCCCTTGTTTTTAAGGCTTGTCCTCATGCGCTTTTGGATACGGTTCTTTGTAAAGATTGCGCTCTTAAGGGCGTTGGGAACCTCGGCGCTGTGGGTTGCCTTTAAGACCTCTGAGTCAAGGGGCGTATTGTCCTTTATAAGTATTATTGTCTTGGACTTGGCGTGAGCCCTTGCCACCGCGTGGAAATTCCTGTCGGGGGCTATATAGAAGTTGGGGCTGTCCAGCCATCTGTCCCCCGCTCTGCCGCTGTCGGCTACGGACTCAGACACGAAAAGCTCAAAGAATGGGAAGGTCTGAAGATAGAAGGAATCGATAAGCTCCTTTGCAGAGCCCTTGGGGACATCCAATATGAAGCTGAAGGTGGGCTCGTTTGCGGCGTCCTGAATACTGTCATACATAAAGGGGAAGGAAATGTCCTTGTGCTCCTCTTTCAGACGCTCTTTTCTTGAGTCTGTGAGCTTTTCCATCATTTCGCCAATTGCGCTTTTAAGAAGCCCCAGAGTTTCGTCATCCATAAGCCAGATTCTTCTGTAAAAACAGTCAATAAGGTAACTTATCTGACTCTCCAGAAGCTCCTGAATATAATACTCGTCGCCCTCAAAAATGCCGGTTTCCTCGGTTATTCTGAGGATTGCCAGTTTCTCAATCTCCTTAAAGGCGTCAAGGGTAATCTGAAGATTCTCCTTAGTGGGCAGACCCTCTCTTATGTCAAAATCGGAGATTGTCCTAATTTTCCTGTAAAGAATTCCGTAGGGTGTGCCGCTTATCTTCATGCCCGAAAGCACTGCCCGCATAAAGAACAGGTAGTCGTACATTACGGGCACAAGGGGGAACTCGATATTGTGCTTTTGCAAGCTGCGGATTCTGAATATCCTGCATCCCAGCTCGTGGCATCGGGGCAGATATGCCGAAAAGCGGTCAATCTCGGGTCTTAAAACCACCGCGTCGGCAAATTTGTTGTAGCCCGGCTCAGAGTTTTCGCGGTTGAGCCAGAACCTGCCCGTTATTATGTCCGCCCTGCTCTCCGCAGCGTAAAGGAAGTTCTCAATGCTGTCGGGAGGGAGAAAGTCCCCCGGGGTCAAAAACATTATATATTCCCCCGACGCGGCGATAAGCCCGCGGTTAAAGAGCTTGGGGGTTATTCCGCACTCCTCGATAACATCAAAGCGGCCCTCAGCTCTTGAGCAAAAGTCAGCTATTGGCTTTTCCGCTTCGCTTTCCTTTTGGGGGCGGATGAATACTACCTCAAAATCATCCGAGGTTTGATTTTCAAGACTTTCTATTGTGTCTTCAATATGCTCCCAATGGGAGTCTGAGGCAATAATAACTGACAGCTTAGGCATTATTGCTCCTTTCAGCTCTCAGCCGCGCGGGCTTACAGCTAATTCAAAGGTTTCATTGTGGGGAAGAGGAGAACATCTCTGATTGAAGCGCTGTCGGTCAGCAGCATTACAAGCCTGTCCAGACCAATGCCGAGACCTCCCGTGGGCGGCAGACCGTACTCAAGGGCGGTGATATAGTCCTCGTCGACCTGAGCGTTCGCGCCCTCCTTGCGCCTTTGCTCAACCTGCTTTACGAACCTCTCCTTCTGGTCGATGGGGTCGTTAAGCTCTGAGAAGGCGTTGCCCATCTCTCTTGCATATATAAAGAACTCGAAGCGCTCGGTCATGTCGGGCTCGTTCGGCTTTCTCTTTGCAAGGGGCGAGATGTCAACGGGGTAGTCGTATATAAAGGTGGGCTGGATAAGATTTTCTTCCACGAACTCCTCAAAGAAGAGAGCCAAAATTTCGCCCTTTGTCATGTCGGGTCTTTCCGGCTCTAAGCCTTTCGCCTTCGCTGCTGCTCTCGCGTCGTCGTCGGACTTCCACTCATAGTAGTCCACGCCCGCGTACTTCTTTACGGACTCCGCCATGGTCATTCTTGTCCAGGGCTTTGCCATGTTGATTTCCACGCCCTGATAGGTGATGGTCTCGGTGCCGCAGACCTCTTTTGTGAGGAACACGCAAAGGTCCTCGGCAAGGTTCATCATATCCTTATAATCGGCGTATGCCTGATAAAGCTCGACGGTGGTAAACTCGGGATTGTGCTTTACGCTCATGCCCTCGTTTCTGAAAATTCTGCCAAGCTCATATACCTTTTCAAAGCCGCCGACAATGAGCCTTTTAAGATAAAGCTCGGTTTCTATTCTGAGGTACATTTCAATGTCAAGGGTGTTATGGTGGGTAATGAAGGGCCTTGCTGCGGCGCCTATCTCAAGGGTGTGAAGCACGGGGGTGTCAACCTCAAGGAAGCCTCTGCTGTCAAGGAACTCGCGGATTTTTGCTATAATCTTGCTGCGCTTGAAGAATACTTCCCTGACCTCGGGGTTTACGATAAGGTCAAGATATCTCTGGCGATAGCGGGTATCCTGGTCTTTAAGACCGTGGAACTTCTCGGGCAGGGGGAGAAGGGATTTTGTAAGGAGCCTTATGCTCTTGCAGTGAACGGAGATTTCTCCCCTCTTTGTTCTGAATACAAAGCCCTTGACCTCAACAATATCGCCGATGTCCCAGCGCTTAAACTCGGCAAAAGCCTCGTCGCCGATATCGTCACGCCTTACATATATCTGCATTCTGCCCGTGCGGTCGTGAATGTCGATAAAGTTTGCCTTGCCCATATCGCGCCAGGTCATAATTCTGCCGCAGATTGCGACATCCTTGTTTTCCAGTTCTTCAAATCTTTCAACAATTTCCTTGGCGGAGATATTATGCTCCGCTGTTGTTATCTGAAAGGGGTCCATGCCTTTCTCTTTAAGCTCCTGGAGCTTCTTCAGGCGGATTTCCCTTAATTCGTTCGTGTTTTCTTCGGTGTTCGCAGTGACTTCCCTGTTCAAATTCTTTTCTTCTGCCATTATACCCTCTCCTGCTTTAAACATCTGAGATTTATAAAAAAACGGGCGATGGATTCGCCCGCCGAATTATTTTGAAATTTCAAGAATTTCAAAGCGCAATACACCTGCGGGAACATCAACCTCCACAACATCCCCGACGGATTTGCCGATTAAGGCTCTGCCTATCGGTGAATCATCGGAAATCTTGCGGTTTATGGGGTCTACCTGAGGTGAGCCGACAATATGATATGTGATTTCCTGATTTCTGTTCTTGTCAAGTACCTTCACCTTTGAGCCGATATGAACGGTGTCGGTGCCAAGGGTGCTCTCGTCAAGAACCTTGGCGTGCTGGAGAGTATACTCGATTTCGGCGATTCTTGCCTCCAGCTTGCCCTGCTCTGACTTAGCCTCATCATATTCGCTGTTTTCGGACAGGTCACCAAAGGATTTGGCCTCTTTTATTTTCTCCGCAATCTCGTTGCGTCCTTTCGCTCTGAGCATTTTAAGCTCTTGTTTAAGTTCTTCAACCCATTCTTTGGTCAAAATAAAGGTTTCAGACATGTCGTTCATCCCCTCAAGGTGATATTTTTATTTTCTATATTAATGGTGTTATTTTCCTGATTTGAACTTAGCTTGACCGAAAACAGGTCTATGAGCCAAGGTTTTTAAGTAAAAAATTCCGCCCGCACCGAAAAAGGCAGGGACGACTTTTTAACTATTTAAACATAATGTGCAGGTTTTTAACCTGCCTGTCTATTGATACCATATTATAGACAAAAACTTTTTTGCTGTCAAGAAGTAAAAGCTCGGCAGGGGAAATTAAATTTCAGAACAACTTATATTCAGTTTATTCTCGTCCTATTCATTATTGCTATGTTACCAGAGAATTTTTTGTTTATACTTTAAAATATTTCCCAAATTCGTTTTCCGAAAGAGCCGCCTTTTAAAACGGCTCTTTCGGATTTAATTTGATTAATTTAAATTAATAGCCTCTCATTTTCTTTAAATCTCTGTAGTTAATGAGCTTTATACCGATAGCTTCGAAGTGCTGCCTTGTCTTGGGGTCGGCGAAAAGCTGATACTCCCAGACTCTCCTCTTCCATACGCTGGATGTGCCCTTGAGCTCGTCGGACTCAACTGCGGGGTGGATGTATGTCTCGGTTACGCCCTCGGGGAATTTCTCAAAGTGTGCATAGATGTACTCTCTGAAGTTCTCAAAGCTCTCTGCCTGCGGGCCGTTCCACTCGTTGGGCAGGAGATAGTCGGGAATAGCGACCTTCTTCTCCTTTGCGTACTCGGCATAGTGCTTGAACATATTGAGAACAAGCTCCTTGGGGATGTTGATGCCGAGCATTGTGTTCTCAAACTGCTCGTCCGTAAAGGTTGCGGGGAAGCGGAAGGGAAGATTGTACTCGCTGGCAAGGTCAAACGCAAGGGTTAAAAGCTCTAAGCGGCCTGTCTCAATGCCGTAAATTGAACCCATGTGGTTGTCAAGGTGAGAGGGATTGGTAAGACCAAGCTTTTTGATTCTTTCAATCTGAGCTCTTGCCTCTGCCTCAACCTCTTCAAGGACGCAGTTCTTTTCAAAGTCCTTGCTGTCGCTGTACATATAGCCGTCAGCGTCACGAAGGGATGCGGTGTTCTCCGAATTTACGGGAGCCCAGCGATACTTGCTCCACTCGCTTGTGAATGTAAGGTGAATACCAATAGCGAACTCCGGGTTATCTCTCGCGAATGCGGCTGCCTCTGGTGCCCATGAGCAGGGGGTCATTATTGTTGCCGATGTGATGCCGCCCTTTTTGAAAAGGTCAAAAACCGCAAGGTTTGCCGAACGGCACATACCGAAATCGTCAGCGTTAATAATTACATAGCGTTCCATAATAATCCTCCGAAATATATAAAAAATCTAATTTCTTACCCCGATAAGTGTAGCACAAAGCATTGTCGCTGTCCATTGACAACGGGTAAAAATTTACAAAAAAGCCACAATTAATTGCATCTGAGATGTACAATTTTGATTTTTGACGCCCTTGTTTCCGGGGCGGATGTTTTCCGCTCCCCTGTCCGGAATCGGCAGTGTGTCGGCAGATTCGAAGTCTTTTTCTGCCAATCTCCGCGGGGTGTAAAACCGCCCGTTGGACAAACTTTTATTTGCGGCTTAACGACTTTATCGGGGACATCTTGTCCGAGCGTGGACAATTTTGTATAAATGCAAGAATGTATGTCTTTTTTTGATGGACATCGCATACTTATTATTGACCGTGGACGGCTTGACGGCGCAAGAATATGCGAAACTTGTCTTTTTTTGAGGCTTTGTGTCGGTCAAGTCCGCATATGCAAAATCAGGGAGGGTCCTTATGAAAAAAGTACTTGTTCTGATTGCGGTACTTCTAATTGCTGCCTATATCATCCCCGCATCGGGGAACATACCAAACTCAGAGGGCGTTTTTGACATAAACTTTGGAAGGATAAGCGCTGAGGCAGCGCCGGTTTATGATCCGATTCCCGCGGACACCTCAATGAAGGTAAATGTCAACGCGAAAGCCGCGGTGCTGATGGACGCGGGTACGGGCAAAATCCTTATGGCCATGAATCCCGACCAGCAGCTCTATCCCGCATCGGTCACAAAAATAATGTCCATGCTGCTTGTGTGCGAGGCTTTGTCAGAGGGTAAAATCTCCCTCTCCGACAAGGTCACCTGCAGCGAGGAGGCTGCCAAAAAGGGCGGCTCTCAGATTTGGCTTGAGCCGGGCGAGGTCATGACCGTAGAGGAGCTATTTAAGGCTATAGCCATTTACAGCGCGAACGACGCCTGCACCGCTTTGGCTGAGCTTATAGCAGGCAGCGAGGCCGCTTTTGTCAATCTCATGAATCAAAAAGCCGGAATGCTCGGCATGACAAGGACTCATTTTGAAAACTGCACCGGTCTTGACGATACGACAACCTCTCATCAGACCTCAGCAAGGGATGTGGCAATTATGTCAAGGGAGCTTTTAAAATACGAGGATATTTTCATTAAGTACACCACAACATGGATGGATTCATTAAGGGGCGGCAAAACGGAGCTTGTCAACACCAACAGGCTTGTAAGGACATATAAAGGCATTACCGGTCTTAAAACAGGCACCACCGCAAAGGCAGGTCACTGCGTATCCGCCACAGCAAAGAGGGACGGTCTGCATCTTATCGCCGTAGTCATGGGCAGCAACAACAGCAACGACCGTTTCAACGGAGCAAGGGCAATGCTTGACTGGGGCTTTGCAAATTACGAGTCGGTAATTCCCGAGGTTGACAAAACCCAAATCACAAAGGTAAAGGTTCTGCATGGCGTTGAGCAGGAGCTCTATCCCCACATTCCGGAAATCAGCCCCGTACTCGTCGCTAAAGGAAAGAGCAAGGATATTACCCAGAAGGTAACCCTCGCCACCGACATTGAGGCTCCCGTTGAAAAGGGTCAGGTTGTGGGAACCATTGAGTTCTTCCTCGGCAAAGAAAAGCTGGGCGAATACAAACTCACCGCTCCCGAGGATATTAAGAAGATGAACCTTTGGGACGCAATCCTGAAACTCTTCGGCTGCTTTAAGAAGACCGAGAAGGATGTAAAAATTGAGGACAGAGCAAAGGAGAAGGTCACTGAGTCGGTAACCGAAAAGGCTACCGAAGCCGAGACCGAAAAGAAGAAGGAGGAAAAGTCCAAGAAGAAGGAATCTGCGGAAACGACGGAAAAGGAGACAAAGAAAGCTCAGGAAAGCGCCGAAAAGAAAAAAGATAAGACAGAGGACACTAACTGAAAAAACGAAATTCCCCATCTTAAATATATACTTCCCCCCACACGCAGAAGCACCGGCGAAATGCCGGTGCT
>LFSO01000034.1:0-22215 GCA_001512765.1 Clostridiales bacterium DTU053 | reverse complement strand
CCGGTGCTCCTGCGTACTTTGGGAGAAATCAAACTGCCACGCTGTTATTGTCTAAAGCTGTTTCAAAGCCCTTATTCCTTACAAGGGCTATTCCAATCACAGTAATATCGTCCTTGTGTTTATTTTCGGCGCACTTATACGCCCTTTTCGCAAGGCTCTCCGAAAAGTCGGCAATGCCCGCTCCCACAGCCTTCATAAGCTCTTCCTTTATTATCTCCTGCGGGCAGTCGGCCGCTCCGTCGGACATCAGTGTCAGTATGTCCCCTTCATAGAGTTTTATGCTGAGTTTTTCGAATTCCATATCCTGAATTATGCCAAGAGGCAGGGAGGATTTTTCCAGCTTAACGGTCTTGCCCTTGCGCCTTGCGTAGGAGGGCGCCGCGCCCGCCTTAAATATTGTGGTCTCGCCAGTATAGAGGTTTATTTTCGCAATATCAAGGGTGGATATTGACTCGTCCCTTGACTTTAAAAGCATAGCCGCGTTGACGATTTTGAGGGTGCAGTCCGCCTCAAAGCCTGCCGCCATGAGCTTAGCGGCAAGACCCGCGGACATATTGCCGTCAAGAGCCGCCCGCTTGCCCGTGCCCATGCCGTCGCTGAGGACGACAATGAAATTGCCCGTGCCGTCGTAAAAACTCTGATAAGCGTCGCCGCTGTAAGTATTGCCGCTGCTGGTGTACTGGCTCGCCGACAGCAGCGCCTTGTAGGGCGGGCGCTCATAGAGCCTGACCCTAACTTCTCCCGACGGCAGAACCTCTGTTATGGGCAGCTCAAAGGGTATGCCCAGCTCCTCGCCAAGATACTCCGCCATTTCACGCTTGTTTATGGGCGCTTTTGGGGGCAGGCTGTTAAAGGAGATTTGCAGATGCCCCGATTTATCTATAATGCTGAGTATATTCGTAACGGTTATGCCGAAGTTTTCAAGGGCTCCCCTGACTATCTCCGCGCTCTCGTTGTCAAGGGAAAAATCGCTTGAAAGCTCCCTTGAAATATCGTTCAGCACCATTGAAAGGACCGAATACTGCTGAGCCGCCGCGTCACGAACCGCCAGAACCCTGCTTTCCGCTCCCGACCTTGCGGCGTATTCGTAGAAGGTGGCATTGAAACTCTTTGCAATCATATCTCTTTTGAGGCAGCTTTCGGCAAAGTGCCTCGGCATATTGTCGCGGGATACCGAATCCCCTTTTTTGAGTATAAGGGTCATATCGTTAAAGGCGTTCATGGTGTCGTTGTAGCCGCTCTCCCAGCAGTAGCTTTTTCGCTCGCAGCCTCGGCAGACCTTGTCCTGAACCCTGATATAAACCTTATTTATATCGGGCATTGCCATTTTTGCCGCCACATTTCCCACCGCTTTAATATTGGTGGAGAGCTCGGCCACCACATTCGCCACCATGTTGATTTTTGAGTTGAGGACATTTTTGATGCCGTCGGTTACGGGAACGGCACTCTTTTGGGAGAACAAAAGCTCAATGCTCTCAGCGGCACTCGAGGGCAAAAGGCAGAAAACAATGGCGGCAAAGCCTGTTTCTATAAATGCTGTAAGTGCCAGCTCACCGCTGCCGGAAACAAGGGCGGCTATGATGTTAGCGGCGACAAAGCTTAATGCCGCGGGGACTCTGCCGAAAATGCCGAATACTCCAGCCAAAAGTCCGCCGAGGGAGTAGCCTCCGGCAAGATAGCTCATACCGTCGGCTATGCTGAGAGTGGCTCCCGCTGATATGCCCGTAATGGAGCCCGCCGCCTCTCTGCCGTATCTTGCGGCGGCGATAATGGCGAAGGACGCCGCCATTCTGGCAAGGGATATGCCCCCGACGGTCAGCCACTGAAGGGAAAGAAGGAGGATTCCGAATGAGAAAAGAAGGCTTATCATATCCTGCGAGCTCATGCTCGACAGGGCTTTGCGGTTAAGTCTTATTGAAAGACTGCGCTTTATAAAGTAAGAGCTGCCGCCGGCGACTATCGCCTCGGACAAAAATAGCAACAGCAGCGAGGCGGTTAGGGTCTCCGCGAAGGACAATACCAGCCCCGTTGAAAAAATAGCGGCAAATGACGCTATGACGGAGAAAAGTCTGCTTTTTCGGTAGCCCCAAATCTTTATAAATGTATTGTATAGTAGGGCGGCGATGACAAGGGCGGCTATGTATCTTATCGCGGCGGAGATTTCGCCCGACATCACATAGCCAGCGGCGCTGCCAAGCAAAGCTGCGGGCAGGTAGGATATATGCACGCCCGACACCAGCGCCACCGCAAAGGGCGACAGCCTGCCGAATATGCTTGCCTGCGCCAGAGTAAAGGCGCCCGCCGCCATTAGGCTCTGTTTTAATACTGTTTTTATTACCGACAGCGTTTCTTCAGAAAGCTTCAGTTTGCCTCTGCTTTTATTTTTCAAGTATTTCACCACTCTGCTTTTATATTACCTGACTGTATTTAAAGCCTTTAAGGCAATGCTAAGCGAAGGTTCAAAAGGTGGAAATACTAATTCTAAAAGAAATATTGAGGACTCTTTGGGACATTTCCGGGCATCGGGCTTGTCCTAATATTTGCGTTATTTGTTCCCTAATTGTTTTGCCTATTGCAGTTAAGAAAAGCCGTTTTCTGAAAAGATAACTCTAAGCCGCTTAGACGAATTTCTCAAAAAGAATATCCGTTAAACGAGTAAAAAAGGGCGCAAAAGCTCTTATGTTTTTATTACATTATATTTGATTAATCTCACAGCTTTTGTCACTGTGCGCTGTAAAATTATGGTAATTCTGCCGAAATATTGGCTAAATGAATCAATATATGGTAAATTTCTCCAATTTCTCTACAGCTTTTTGTGTTTTTTTATTGAAGATTTAGGGGAAGGCATAAGGTTTCAGCAAGATGATTTTCCCTTTAAATATCTATTGATTTTTTTGGGGCTTTAATGTACAATGTTTTGCAGACGAAAACGCCGGAATGATGGAATTGGCAGACGTGCTGGACTCAAAATCCAGTCCTGGCAACAGGGTGCGGGTTCAAGTCCCGCTTCCGGCACCAAAAAGACCTGTTTGGAAACCAAACAGGTCAATTTTTTTGCGGGAAAGCATAAAGGCATCATGCTGCGCATAAAGCAATCCCGACTGTGTTCTTGGGGTAAACATTAAATGAGAAATGCGGCAAAAAAAACCCCGACAGGGTGACTGTCGGGGGATTTTTAATTTTAACCTAAGGATCTGCCAGCGATGTCGAAGAGCTTCTGGAACGAGGCGATGATGTTGTAGAACCATCTTGCCAGCTTCTCCCAGAATGAAAGGGTTATTTCCTTGATTGTTTCGGACACTACGGTCTGATCGGGCGCGAAGTAGGGCTGAATTACATTGTCGCCGATTGAAACTCTCAGGTAAATCTGCTGTCCTACATCCTGCTGAGTGAGCTGGTAGGTTGCGTCGGTGCCGACGACCGTAAATGTTCCGTCCGGACCGTCCGGGTCGCCTCTGAACCATGTGTACTTGATGTAGCGCTTCGCGTCATCGGGAATACCCTTTACGGAGGCGTAGATTATCTGCTCCTGCTCAAACTTGCCGACGATTGAAACCTCAGGATTAAGTATTCTTATCTTTACAACCAGAGGCACAAGCTGGGAGATGGAGTTGTAGTTGCCAGAATCGTCGGGAACGAAGAGAACCATGTAGCTTCTGCCTGAGCCGATTTCGTCGGGAACTATTGTGTAGTCCTCAAATACGAAGTGGCCGGGAACAGCTACGGGAATCTCAAAGTCGTTCTTGAACTGAGCGGCTGACAGCGGCAGACCGTACTCAACGGTTGCCTGTGACGGGAATACTACGCCTGTCGGGTTGGCCTTTACGATTTCAACAACGATGTTGGTGTTGATAATCAGGTTGTAGTTCTTAGCCTTGCTGCCTACGAGTGTGGGCGGTGTGAAGGTTACATTCCTGAGACCTGCATTGGGCGAGTCGATTGTGCCCGTTGTGCTTGTGTAGGAGAGGGATACATCGTCGTTGTTTACAATGCCTGAGATGGAGCCGAAGTTTACGGTTACATTTGTATTGGCGGGCGCATAGGGTCTTGAAACTGCGGTTGCGACCGCGGTTACATCCTTCTTAACAACCGTGATTGTACCCGTCTGCAGCACGAACTGATAGTTGGTGCTTGTGTAGCCGCCTGTGAGGCTGATGAGGTACTCGCCCACATCGGAGTACTGGGTATAGGTTGTGTTGAAGTTGACATTGCCGCCTGTGATTGAGTTAAGAGCGTTGTCGTTGCCCTTGAATCCCGAGAAGCTGAGTGTGAAGCTGGGAACGGGCGAGCCGTAAACCAGATTCTCCACATTGTTGGGTCTGACATAAACCGTTGCCTTCTGAGTGGTGAGCGGTACCTGAACATTGAGGCTGTTGTAGTTGTGGGTATCGCTGGGTGTGAATGTTGCAAGGTAGGAGGTTCTGTCAGCCGTCGGTACCGTGTTGGGATTTACCCAGCTCCAGCCGCCTGTAAGCGGAATGTCGGCAAGGGTTGTTTCGGGATCGTAAACAATTACCGGAAGCTCCGGCAGTACATATGTGGGATTTGCCTTTGTGATTGTAACCATCGGTCTTTCAACAACTACTTTAAGCTTGTAGTTGCTTGCGTCCGCGCCGATCAGCGGCGGCAGAGTCCAATACTCGGGGTCGACAAGGGGCTTGTCGGTGCCTACATCGGGTGTCTCGACATAGGCGGTTGCATAGTACTGGGAGTAGGTTACATCATCGGGCGGGATAACGCCTATAAGTCCGTTGGTGAACTGGAGGGTTATCTCTGTTGTGCCGTTGTATACCCTTGAAACGGGTGTTGCGGTGATTGAAACCTCACGCGGCAGAATGGTTCCCGTTGTATTCTGTATTTTCAGGTTGTAGTTGCCTGCGTCGGGACCTGTAAGGAGAACGCCTGTAAGGGTTACGGGCTTGTTCTCGCCTGCGTTCGCGTTATTGAAGGTTGCCACTGCGCCTGTGGTGTTAAGTGTCACAACATCGTTGCCCAGCGGGGTGACCTTGAGGTTGGAAATGGAAGCGGTTGCGGTCCTGTCGTAAACCTTGGTGTTTACGGTGTAGGTTGCGTACAGGTCAACCTTTCTGATTTCAAAGGTACCGAGGTATACGCCTACGGTTGCGGCATAGTCCTCGTTGCCCGCAAAGTCAACGGTGATGACATACTGGCCGGCCCTTCTGGGCGGTGTGGGTGAACCGTTGTAGAGAACGGTGAACTGACCCACATCGTTTCTGAGGCTTACATCCAGCGGATGATTCTGACCGTCGTAGTCAATATTGACGGGCGGAGCGAAGATAAGGTCAGCCAGTGTGGGTGTGAGCTTGAACTTGGTGATAACCGGGCTGTTTATGGTAATGGTGCCCTTGAAGGGTCCGTATGCGGTTACCGTCAGGACTGCCACATGGTCGATGTAGTCCTCTATTAACTCGCCCGTGGTGTTGCTTGTGGAGATTTCCGTTCCGTTTACTACCCAGGAGTAATTTAGATACTGCTGAGCCTCAACGGGGGTAATGCCTGTTACATCGGCGGTCAGCGAGCTTGATACCATCGCGACGCCGCTGATGGTTACGGAGCCGCTGATGCTGCGCCTGTTGACTATTACAAGAATCTCGCCCTTGACTTCATTGTAGTTTACCGAATCCTGCGGGCGGAAGGTTGCGGGATAGGTCCTGCCCTCCTCAAATGTAGGCACTGTGGTCATATCGTCGAATATGAAGGTGCCGGGTACGGAGGTTACAGCCTCGCCCCACTCAGGGTCGGAGAGGTTGTCAAGGTATGTTACCGTGGCGGTGGGCCACTGGGTGATAACGGGGTCTGCCTTTACGACTCTGAGAACGCCGCGCTCAAACTCGAAGTTGTAGTTGTTGCTGTTTAAGGTGCCCCTTGCAACCTGAATGATATAGCCTTCAGGTGTAACGGGTGAGCCTACAACATAGTCGCAGGTGAATGCGGGTGAGCCTGTAAGGTCGTTATTGCTGTCACTGTCGCCGCCTACCCAGCCGATGTAAGAAACAGTGAAGGCGGGAACGGGCGAGCCGTAAGGTATGGTAATCTCATTAGCCCTTACCTTAAGGGTTGCCTTTGTGACTGTGAGTGTGCCGGGTATGTAGTTGAAGGTGTAGTTCGCGGATGAAAGTCCGCTGAGGTTTATCTGATAGTTCGCAACAGGTGAGCCTACGGTGTAATCGCAGCTGAATACCGCTCCCGAAGCGTCAACGCTGTTGGCGGGTGTATCGTTGTAGAAGAAATCTGAGAGGTTATATACAAAGGTGAACTGAGGAGCGGCGGAGCCGTAAACTACGGTCTTGTCTTCAACTGTGACATTTACCGTTGCCTTGTTTACGGTGAGTGTGCCGTTCTCAAAGGTGTAG
The DNA here is from genome assembly GCA_001512765.1 of Clostridiales bacterium DTU053. Taxonomy (GTDB): domain Bacteria; phylum Bacillota; class Clostridia; order Oscillospirales; family Acutalibacteraceae; genus DTU053. The sequence goes on along the minus strand of LFSO01000034.1, from coordinate 15,841 downwards.
TAGTAGTTGTCGCTCTGCGGGTTGCCCGAAAGGGTGATGGTGTAGGTGCCTACGCCTCTCTTTGCGGGGTCATCCCTGTTATAGTCTGTGGAGGCTGTGATATTGCCTGTTCTCGGCGGAGGATTCTGAGCGTCGGGACCGAGGTAGCCTATGAAGGTATAGGTGAACGCCGGCTCTGCCTGTCCGTAGGTTGTGCTCTTGTTATCCGCCTTGATGACAACGGGTGCCTTTGTGATTGTAAGCGGTATATTAAAGCTTACGGTATTGTAGTTAACCGCATCCGCGGGTGTGTAGGTTGCGGGATAGCTTGTTACATTAACCGTCGGAACGGTTGAGGGGTTATCCCATGTTACGCCCTGGGGCAGTTCCAGTGAAGAGAGCTGCCTTGTGGGGTCGTAGACCATGGACGGGAAGGATACAGCCGGAGGAGTGGGGGTTGCCTTTGTGATGTTGACTCTTACGGGCAGGTTGCTGACCGATACTGAATAGTTGCCTGCCTTTGCGCCCGCGAGGGCGGGAATGGTGAATGTGACTTCCTTGCCTGAGCCAACATTCTCATCGGCAACTGTACCGACCGTTGTATTGCTGGAGAGATATACATTGTCGTTATTGAGAATGCCGACAAGCGAACCGAAGTTGACGGTTACATTAACGGTGCCGTCATACTCCCTGTTGACCGCGGTCGCGGTTACGGTAAGGGGCGCGGGAGTTACGGTTACATAAGCGGTGGGGCCTAAAACGAAGTTATAGTTGGTGCTGCTGACTCCCGCTAAGGAAATCGTAATCAGATACTGTCCCACATCGGCATACTGATAGTAAGCGCAGCTTGCGGTGGGCCTTGAGGCTGTGGAGAATACACCGGGGGTGTTTTCATTCTCGCCGAGAACGAAGCCGTCATATACTATCTCGTATGTTCTGGGATTCGTTCCGTAGTTTTGAGTAATGGGTCTTGCCGTTACCTCAACGGTCTTTTTGTTAACGGTAACGGTGAATGTCCTGTGAATCGAAACATAGTTGGAGCTTGCGGGAACGAAGGTTGCTCCGTAAAGGGTAGTGTTGCTGTTGGATACATTGGGAATTTCATCGGGAGTATCGAATACCCATGTGCCCTCAACGCCGGGAGCGTTCTGAATGGTTGCCTGGCTAAGACTCTGACCGTAGGTCAGCGTTACCGTCGGGTTGCCCGGGTTGGGGTTTGCCTTTTGTATTGTGACGGTGCCCTGAGCGCTGGTTGCGTTGACATTTCGTCCGCCGTTTCTTATTACGGTGTCAGACTCCAGGGTGACTCTTATATCATAGGTTCCCGCGTCGGTGGGGAATCCTGTGGACCATGTTGAGGTTCCATGAATCTTAAATTCGTAGGTTACTGCGATTTTGTTCGGGGTGCTGCCGTCAACATTGTAGTAGGAGGTAATATCCTCAGTACCCGCAAATACTGAAATATTGAACAAGGTATTATAGGGTCTCGGTGCACCTGTATAGGTGGGATTCAGGTTGTTTATAGTAATGGTCGGAGTAGAGGGGTTAGTCTTTCTGTAAACAATTCTGACTATATAGTTATTATCTGCATCGATAGTAAACACGTTATTGACAGGGATTGCGGAAGTAGAAACTGAGGCCGCATTCGCATTCGACCTTGCGCTGTAGTTTCTGGCGTCAATATAGTAATAATATGTATAACCGGGAGTTACTATCGGGTTAATTGTTATATTGGCGCCGTTTGCAACATTGTAAATCTGGCTGCCTGTGCTTGGATTTGTAACAGCAGATTTCCAGCCTGCATTGCTTGAAACAGTAACGGTACCTATGTTTGCATTCGGCGATGAGGTGATTGTGCCGAGATAGTCATATTCGATACGAAGAACTGTGCTGCCGCTGTAAGGAGTACCGCCGGAAATGAATGTCTGACCGCCGTGGCTGGTGGGCGAGCCGCCGTTAGCGCCTGAGACATTCGATACAGTATTGCCGTATGCGTCTATGTAACTGTTAGTCTGAATAGCCTGGTGTACCCATGTTGAGGAGCCGTAGGAGCCGTCACGGGAAATAGTCGAGGTTGCATTACCGCCTGTGATAACCGGGGATTTGGAACCTGCGAATATGTACTGATAGTGAGTTACTCTGGGCTTCTTGGTAGAACGGGACTGGGCCCAATGAGTAATAGTACCGCCGTTGAATGTGAAGGAACCCTCGTTTACTATGGCGTATGAATAATGCTCTATACGCTTATCTTCTTTACCGGTGTTTTTTGCACCGGCATCTGAGCTGATATCAAGTGTACCGGCGTTCATCTCTGCAGTGGCACCGGATTCAACAACAATACCCTTTAAGCGAAGATAAACAGTGGGGTCGGATTTTGAGTTCATTGTACCTTTGGGAGAAAGGTGAAGGTAAGACTTAACATTGACTGCGCCGCCGTTCTGAACAAAGCGGCCGCCGGATTTTACGGCGACACCGAGGGGGTCGGAATAACCGTCGGCGCCTGCGTCGAAGATGCCGGTATCATTACCGCTGACATAGGTTTCAGCCTTGATGTTGCCGCTTTCGAGAATAACGGTTCCGCTTGTACGGATAAACTCAACCGAAGCATTGCAGTTAATCATACCCGTATGGTCCTGATAAGCACTGAGAGTACCGGAAGAGCTGCCCCTGATTGTAAGGGTTACTCCGGAACCTACGGTAAAAACAGGAGTGGGAAGCCTGTTATTTCTGTCACCGCTCCAAGAAACTGTATAGCTTTGCAAATCAAGGGTTATGGACTTTGACCCTGAAACCGAGAGGGCTGTCCTTGCCATATCAATATTGGCGGTGACCTTGATTGTATCACCGTTGGCAGCATTATTCAAAGCACTCTGCAGCCCGGAGGCACTGTTTGCCTCCAATACAGCCGCCGAAGCCGTAGGTGCGGTTTGCGTAACCACCGCTGCCATTACGCCTGCAACCATACATAAAGTCAAAACCATAACTACCGTTTTGCTGAAGGCAGTCTTAAGGTTTCCAAGCTTTGTCCTCATAATTTGTTCCTCCTTAATTTTTGCGGGATAAGAAAGGCAATTATCAAACAGATTCTGTAAAGCTGTATAAAAACACATAGGGACACAGCTAGACAATTATACATAATAATTATATATTCCGCCCTACTGCCTGTCAAGCTATTTGAAGCCTTAATGTAAATTTTCGTCACTTTGAACATAGCCGATTTACGGAAAGTCCGGCGTATTTTGTCGACCTCTTTGCTCGGGAGGAAAGTACTCAATCGAGATTTTTACCGGGGAGGTTGACACCCCGAATTTATGGGAATAAAATACCCTTGATTGCCAACCGCATTACATTTAGAAAAGAGGAAATGTATGAGAAAATATCTACTGCCCAAGGAGGGCAGGTTCTACAAGGCAAATCTCCATTGTCACAGCACCCTGTCCGACGGCGACTACACCCCCGAGCAGCTTAAAGAGCACTACAAGTCGAGAGGCTACAGCATCCTCGCCATAACCGACCACGAGTGGCTCAATGAGCATTCATATCTTGACGACGAGGATTTTCTCACCATTACCGGCTTTGAGCTGGAGGTTCTGGAGCCCACTCACCTGCCCAACAAGCAGAAGAAGGTCTGCCACATAAACTTCTTTGCCAAAGAGCAGAAAAACACCACCCTATTTGCCTTTAACCCCAAGTACTTCTGGAGCGGCAACCGTGAAAAGGCAAAGACATTAAAGCATACGGGTCCCGACGACTACGAAAGGGTTTACTCCGCTGAGGGAGTCAACGATATTTTAAGGCTCGCGAAGGAAAACGGCTTCCTCTCCTGCCTTAACCATCCCGACTGGTCCCTTCAGAATCTTGACGACTACAGGGATTATGACGGCTTTACGATGATGGAGATATACAATTACTCCAGCGACATTGACGGCTCCTATGCCTATGCGGCGAAAGACTATGACAATATGCTGAGAATGGGCAAAAAACTCTTTGTCTGCGCCAGCGACGACAACCACGACCGCTTTGCGGTAAATCACCCTCATCACGACTCATTCGGCGGCTTTACATATATCAAAGCACCCGAGCTTAAATACGAGGCGGTCATAAACGCCCTTGAGAAGGGTGATTTCTACGCCTCCATGGGTCCCGAAATTCATGAGCTTTATGCCGAGGACGGAAAGATATATGTCAAAACCTCCCCCGCAAAGCGCATTATCATGATTCCCAAAGGCAGGAATTACAACTGCGTCTCCGCTTTTGAGGGAGAGCATGTTACCGAGGCGGTATTTGAGCTGAACGACCTTGAGTACGAGGAGTATTTCCGCTTTGAGGTAATTGACGAGCGCGGCAGAAGAGCCGCCACAAGGGCATATTACCTTAACGAGATTTTAGGCTAATAAAAAAACCCCGCTCAATGAGCGGGGTTTTTTTGACCGTATGCAGTCCTAAAGCTGTTGGGCTTTAATGCGGGTCAGAGAAGGCGGGGCGAAAAGCCCTTTTTGGCGGCTATGGATGGAGCGGGGAAACCCGTGTGCCTTGGCGGCGGGGAAGGCGCAGCGGCGGGGCGGGTGCTCCTTTCGGCGCATGGCGGAAAAGCCTTTTTTGCGGCGGGCGGGTGTTCCTTTCGGCAAGACTGCGGCGATGCGGTTTGCGCTCACACTGCGGCGGGGCGGGGAATCGGTACGGCAAGCAGTACTGTGCGGCTCCCCCAACAGCGCGCGGCGCGCAGGGGCGGCTGTCTATGCACCCAAACCGCAGAAAAGACAGCGGGAAAACAAAAATCCCCCATTACGGGGGACTGTTGTTCGGAATTAAAAATCCCCCGAAAATCGGGGGATTTGTGTTACCTATTGAAGACCACGCTGAAGAAAAGCTGAACCTTGGCAAAGAAGTCCTTGAGAATCTGAATAATCCTTCCGAAAAGGGGCAGCGTGGAGTTCGGGTCTTGGGGCTGTCCCGCTCTTATGTCGTTGATTATCAGCATAAGGCCGGAGGTGTCGCCCTCAAAGACATTCGGCAGTTCTCCGATGACATCCATAAGTCCGTACTGGGAGTTCTCAAACAGCTTTACCAAATCCTCAGTGTACGGGAAGAGAGTGGATACCAGCGTGTAGAGCATGGACATTGCCATGTACTCGCCGCCCATCTCATTGAGCTTACTGTTAAAGAACCGCAGTACCTCAAAGAGCGTTGCAGTGTCTTCCTCATTGAGGCTGAAGTACTCGCTCACGAATCTGCCTATTTCATCAGCGTTGTCCGAGTAGAACAGGACGCTGAAGGCGTATTTCAGGAGAACCGTCAGCAGGTCAGCGCCGTTGTTGCCCTGAATGAGGATTACTCCGGGGCGCTGAGTCTTTGACATCTGCTTGCCGGGTCTGTCTTCGTAGTAGATGGGCTCGCCGGCGACAAGCATTGTGATGTCGGCGCTGGGCAGCTTGATGTTAAGCTTCATATTGCTGTCGCCAATCGGTATTCCGTCGCCTACCAAGCGGAACAGAATTCTGTCCATAAGGTAGTTGACATTGATGTCGACGGGGATGGTAAGTCCGAGGGACATTCCGTTAAGGCGCAGAGAGTCAAGCAGGGCGTTGACTATCGGATAGGCGTTAACGATGGGCTTGACAACATCCGCAAACACATAGACAAAGTGCAGCAGGTTGTTTATCACAACATTGAGTCCGCCTATGGAGATGAAGTACATAAGGTTAGGCAGTATGTTGAGGATTGTGCGCATCGGGTCGGCCATTATCCTGTCAAAGAGACCGATAAGCGGGTTGAGGATAAGGTAGAAGGTATCGATAGGACCTGTTATCGGGTTGCTGAGCGCTGCCTTGTACTGGGCGTAGGTCTTGATATTGTCGCAGCCCAGAGCCTCAAGGAGCGGGATAATGGAGTACTGATAGCCCGCATAGCCGGGGATGTCAATGAGGTTTATGAGGTTGAGATTTCTGTCTGCAAGGATTACCTGCAGAATGTCGGCTAAGGGTGAAAGGAGAGCTACCAGATTGTCAAGCCATGCGGCTCTGTCGCCGTCCTCAAAGCCCCAGTCAAGGGGTCTGTCGCCGGTGGGAACGACTATGTGGTTGTACTGAGTCTTGGTTGTTGCCTCGCCTGTTTCGGGGTTGACCTCAACTATGGTTTCGATATAGGGCACGAACTCGTGCTCGAAAAGCAGAGCCTCGTTCCACTTGTTGTAGACATTGGAGTATGCGGTGTTGTTATGCCAATCTTCTCTTGCCACATTCTCAAGGGCGAGCTGAACCTCTGAGGCGGGTCTGCCAGCTCTGTTATTGAGGTAAGCCATTCTCTGGGCTATTGTCTTGGGCGAATAGTCAAGACCAAGACCCAACGCAACGGAGAGTATGGAGAGTATGGAGTCTATGTTAAGCTCCGTAATCATCGGGTAAATCATCAGGGCAATCTTTGTGAGCATCTCCTGAGTAAATACCTCTTTTACGAGCATATCCTCAAGAATATCCGTGACGCTGTTTATGCCCTCAATCTTGAGAGCCTTCAGAAGTCTCTCAACCATTATGGGAGTCGCGGCGGCAAGGTATTCAGCCTTTTCCTTTGTCCAGCTTTCGTTGTACTGTACCCTGTTGCCGAAGGATTTCTGAGCAACTATTTCGGGCGAATAGGTAAGCTCCTGCATGGGATAGACATAAGGATTCGGAGAATATGTGCCGTCTGTCGGGAACTTGCCTGTCTCTTTCGGGAACATAAGCTCCAGGATGGCAAGGATTACATCGTTGGGATGGATTGCGATTCCGCCGATTGTTTCGGAAAGAATCCTGCTGCCCGCGGGCATTCCGAACATATCGGCAAGCTCCGCGTCAATGTCATCTATGGTGAGACCGAAGCTCTCAAGCAGAGTCTTGTCTGCCCACTTGCCTGTGCTGTAATTGTAGTTGCGGCTGTTAATGCCTGTGAATACCCATCTGAGAAGGTCAAAGAGAACCTGACCTCTGTAGTCGATGCCGGCGCTCGGGTCATAGACCACAACAAAGTCTCTTGTCATGGAGCCGGAGGGGAAGGTCTTGTTTCTTACTATCTGGCCTCTTGCCTGAATAGCGGCGTCAAGAATGGGAGGCAGGTAGTCAATATTGAAGCCTTCGTCTTCTTCCTCCTCATCGTAGCCTGACATCTCGGACACGAGATTCAGAACGCCGTTCAAGCCTCCGCCCAGATAGGGATAGTAGTCTGAAAGCAGGTCACGGAAGGGCATTTCCATGGTATAAACCTTAATGCCCGCAACCTTTGCCTCAAGATAAACCTCTACGGAGTCAATAATGCTCTGAACGGGGCTCTTGCCGTTCTGAGAGGTAAGGAACATCGAAAGGTTGGGAATTGCCGAAGTCAAAGCGGTGATGGGCTTTGATGCCACATCATTGAGAACCCAGTCAATAATCGGGCCCAGTATCGCGTTCATTATGTCGGTATGCGAACGCAGGGGTTTGAACTGGTCGTATGTAATGAAGTTCTTAATGCCCAGGGTCTCGAAAAGCGGGATAATGAGCTTTTGATAAAGCTCCATTCTCTGAATGGACGCATATGCGGCTTTGCCTACTACTTCAATGTAGAACTTTACATCGCCGAAAAGGGTCCACAAAAGGGGTTCAACGGGAGCAAAGATGGCGGCTACCGCGTTGATGAAGGCGGTTTTCTGGTCGTATGCCTCGTCAACACCCCAGTTGAGCTTGTTGCCCTTGGGCAGAGAGTCCACATACTCCTCAAAGCCTGCCCAGCTGTTGGCATCCTTTACATAGCCCTGGGAAATGGCTGCGTTCATGTGATTCTTTATGTTCTGATACTTTGCGGGCAGACGGTCCCTTACATACTGGAACTGCAGGTAAATGCCTTCGCCTCTGAGCTCGTTGAAGAGGTCGAGAATCGGCACATCCGAGTTCATGTCCGCAAGCATCTCGTAAACCATCGGGTAAAGCATCAGGAAAATTGAGGTTACGATGTTGTCGCGGAAGATGAAGTCTTTAAGCAGAACTTCCGCAAGCTCCTTGGCGTTGTTGTACTTTACGCCGTACATGGGGCTGCCCTTGTACTTGTCGTCTGTGGTGTCTATAAAGGATTTAAGGATTGTTCCCACATCGGGAGACAAAAACAGAGCGTCAATCTTGTCAACGGCCTGGTTGAGCCGCTGGAGATTAGCTGAATATGTAACGCCCTCTTTAACCTCTCTTGTGATGGGGTACTGAATCGGAATTTCGGTTGAATAGTACCAGTTCATGAGGTTCGACAGCTTGTCCCCGAAGAAGTGAACAAGCAGCCTGTCGGAGTGACGGAGAAGGTCAACAACATAGTCCTTTACGCTGTTGCGAACCGCGAGAAGCTGGTCTGCGGTATAGCCTGTATAGTCGGTTGTGAGAAGATTTGATGTGGCGCCGAACAGTCTCATGTGAGCCTGCTGCAGAGCTATCTGAATACTTGTTTCCGCATAGTTGTAGGGGGCGCCTTCGGGAGCTTCTCTTATAATATCGGAGAGAACATAGTAAACGCTGGTGTTGTTTTCAGCGGCGATTCTTGCGTACTTCCAGGTGAACTTTACATACTTCACATTGATTCTGTAGGGCAGGTCCTCAACAGAATCAAAAGCCATCAGAGCCTCGTCAATGTCGGTCTTTACTTCAAAGCTGTAGTCATAGAACCAGTTGACGACGCTGACGCCTGTCTGTTCGCCTATAAAATAGGAGAGTACTTCGGGTACATTGTAGTACCGGTACCTTTCATATTCCACCGGCTTGTAGAGGGTGACGGTCTCCATAACCGTTCTGATTTCGGTGGTCTCTATATATGTACCGGGATTATTGGGGTCCTCCACAAATACGGTTACTTCCTTCTGGACGGGGATTTCAGCCCTGTAAGGCTCCATAACCGTAATTTTGTCGCCCATTCTCTTGGCAAGCTCTTCTTTGACCGCGTTTATAATCATAAGGGCGTTGTAATAGCCCACACCGTATTCGGTGCTCTTTATGATGTTCGCGATCTCGTAGAATTTTTCAGCCGCCCTTGCGATGTCGCCGTTAAGGTTGTCCCTCGCGGTAACGGTGACATAGACCTTATATCCGCCATAGGGGACAAGGTCGTCTTCATCCGTTTCGCTCTTTGTGGAATAGTTGGACAAATCCTTTACATACTCGCTTGCGAGCAGATCGGCAAGCTCGTCGTACTTTTGCTCAAGGTCAATATCCTGAGCCGCCGCTACTATTCCCACATAGGCAGATGTTATAATCAGCACAGCTGCCAAAAGGGCGCTCAAAACCTTTGTTGAACGCTTCATTTAACATTCACTCCTTTTAGGTACCCTAAGTCAAACTCTGCGCAGAAACAGATAGAATTCAAAAATTCTATATCTTTAGACTTTTATTCAATTTAATTATATAGGATAGTTATAATATTTCAAGCGACAATACGGGGCAATTTGTCCATTAACATATCTTACGGCATTTGGGGTTTGGTCATTTTGCCCAAATAGGACTGTGAAATTTTAACAATCTGCCCATTTGTGACACTTTCTTTTTCCTTTTTTGCAATAATCACAGCCTTAGATGAAAAATATAAAAAACTTTAATATAGACCTTGCTTATGTTATAATGTTATAAAGCTGAAAAATAGGAAGTGAATCGGTGACGCAAAGCAAAAAAGACGCCGCAGCGGCGATAATAAAATCCGCCGTTGCCATGACGCTGTTTTTTATAGCCGTTTTTAACTACAACGACCTTAGAAATGTGGATGTTGAAGGCTTGGTGGCAAGGGCGGGCAATATATACTGGGCATTCCTCGTAGTTCTCATCATCTTCTTTGTAAAATCTGTTTTGTTCATTCTCCCCGCGTCGCTTGTCTATGTGGCGGTTGGCGCGGCACTTGAAACCGTTCCCGCGGTCACAATAAACCTAATAGGCATTGTTCTGGAGGTTACGGTCACCTATCTTTTGGGACTGTTTCTGGGCGGAGCCTATGTTGAAAAGCTCCTGAGCAAACGCAAAAAGACTAAGAAACTCCTTGAGATGGAGCTTCAGAACAAGCCGTGGCTGCTCATGGGAATCAGGTTTTTCCCCGTCTTCCCCATTGATTTTGTAAGCCTTTTCTACGGAGCCTCAAAGGCGAATTTTATAAAGTATCTCGCGCTGTCTGTTCTGGGGCTCGCTCCCAGAGTCATCGCCTTTACTATTCTGGGCGACGCGCTGTTTGAAAAAATCCCGATGCATATAATCATTCTGGCTGTAATCTGCCTTATCCCCGTCTTTGCGGCTTGGACGCTTTTCAAGAGCTTTGTATTGGACAAAAGAAAACAGGAGAAAGAAATCAAAACAAAGGGTTAATTCAACAAAAATCTCACTCGGTACGGGCTAAAATTAATTTTTATAGGGCAAATAAATGCTTTGTGGTGATGATAATGAAAAAAATTAAAATCGGCGCGCTGACCCTTGCGGTTTTGCTGCTTTTCACCTCCTGCGGCGGCGGGAGCTTTGACTCATTCAAGAGTCACACCGACCCGGCCACGCAAAACCCGTCGGAGAATCCGACTGAAATAACCACCGTACCCGACACCTCGCCAGTGCAGATAGAAATGTCCAAAAGCGAGATTTTGAGAATCTACACCCAGGCGGCAAACAAAGTAAAGACCGAGCACCCCGGCTTTAAACGGACCGCCGAGAAAACTCTCCTTGAGGTCAGGGCGGACACGGGATACAACGCCATTATAGAGAACATAATGCGGGGCATTATGAACGATATTCTCTCCGACGGCAGCAGCGTGTTTGAAAGTCCCATGGCTATTATTCCAAAGGGCAACAGCCTTGGCGTCAAAACCTTTTTCCCCATTTTCGGCGAGAGCTACGGCTGCGGAATTTCGGGCACGGATATTATCAGCGCCGCCCAGTGCGTGAAAGTCGGAAATACATACGAGCTGACCCTTTACTTTAACGACATAAACAATCCCGAGCCCGGTTCGGGCGAGTTCGGCAGGATAATGTCCCCAGTAAGAAAGACCGCTATTCAGGACGCTGCGGCATCCCACGCCGCCACCCCTGGCAGGGACATACTCACCTTTGAAACCAACTACACTAACAGCTATCTAAAGTGCGCTGTGGACATCGAAACCAACAGGATGCTGAGCCTTGAGCAGAACATGACCATAAACATTTCGGTCAAGGCGCAGATTAGCCTTTTCGGAATCACCACGAACCTTTACGGCGGCACTGGAACGATAAAATATATCCTGATTTTCAGCGAGTTTGCATGGTAAACGAGCGGGCCCTTAAAGCCCGCTTTTTTATCGCATTTTTGATTCCCTTTTGTTGACTTTGAGAATGTATGGCAATATAATTTACAAAGTATGGTTTTTTTGTATCACACGGTAAATTTATGTAAATAATTTTATTGCCGAAGGCAATTTGAAGTTGAAAGAGGCTTTGATATGAAGTTTAACGAAACCGAATTTCTCCCGGTTATTCTGGGCGCCGATATAACAGCATACAGCCACGCGAGAAGCTTTCACGAGGAGTACGGCATCAAGTCCCTTGTGCTCAGCATGCTCAAATCCGAATTCATAGCCCGCAGCAAGATAATAGAGAACAGGGTTATACCCGGTCTTGAGAAAGAAGAGGTCCTTATTGACACTCTCCTCAAAGTGGGCGAGGAGTTCAAGGGCAGGAAAAAGCTGATTGTCCTCGGCTGCGGCGACTGGTATGTCAGAATCCTTATCGAAAACAAGGAGGTTTTAAAGCCCTACTATATCATTCCTTACATCGATGAGGAGCTTTTGAACCGCATTGTTTTAAAGGACAAGTTCTACGCTATCTGCGACGAATTGGACATCCCCCACCCCAAGACCTATGTCTACAACTGCGGTGAGGAGAACAACCTGAAATTTGATTTTGATTACCCCGTCATAGCAAAGCCCGCCAATTCGGCTCTTTATCACTACGCTAAATTCGAAGGCAAGAAGAAGGTTTTCCGCTTCCAGGACGAAAAGAGCCTTAGGGAAATGCTTAAAAAGGCTGAGGATGCGGGATATAACTACAAATTCCTGATTCAAGACTATATCCCCGGCGCCGACGCCAACATGAGAGTTCTGACCTGCTACTCCGACCAAAACGCAAAGGTTCGCTTTGCGGCGCTGGGTCATGTTCTGCTTGAGGACCATACCCCCACGGCTATCGGCAACCCCGTTGTGATTATCAACGAGAGGAACGACGAGATTGTCCGTCAGGCGACCAAATTCCTTGAGCATGTGGGCTATACGGGCTTTTCCAACTTTGACATAAAGTACGACCCCAGAGACAATACCTATAAATTCTTTGAGATTAATGTGCGCCTAGGCAGGAGCAACTTCTATGTAACCGGCAGCGGCTTCAATACCGTCAAGTGGATTGTGGACGACCTTGTGTATAACAAAGAGCTGCCCTACACCGTTGCCGACAATGAGCACCTTTACACCGTTGTCCCGAAGGGCGTAATCAAGAGGTATGTTCCTGATGAGGAGCAGAAGGAAAGGGCGCTGAGGCTCTTTGACGAAAACAAGGTCACCTATCCCCTTTTGTACGAAGCGGACAGGAGCCCCGCAAGAGATTTCTATGTCTATGCCGCTCTCTACAATCAGTACAGGAAATTCAGCAAGTACTCCTATATCTAAGCCCTTATAAATTTGGTTCGCGGCAAAGGAGACAAATATGAAAGAAAAAACTTTGGGCGTATTGGGCGGCGTCGGCCCCCTTGCCACCGTTTATTTCGCGAAGCTCCTTGTGGAGATGACAAAGGCGGACTGCGACCAGAGCCATATTTCTTCAGTAATATTAAATCACGCCTCCATACCGGACAGGACGGAGTATATACTTGACAACTCAAAGCCCAACCCCCTGCCCGTTATGATTGAGGACGCGAAAAAGCTTGAAAAGATGGGCGTTGACTTTATAGTCATCCCCTGCAATACCGCCCATTATTTTTATGAGCAGATACAGAGCAATGTAAGTATCCCTTTAGTCAATATTATTGAGGAAACCGTAGACTACGCCCAAAAGACGGTGAAGAATCTCAGAAAACTCGGAATTCTCGCCACCAAAGGCACCATTACGGCAAAATCTTATCAAAGGGCTTGCGAAAAAAGGGACATTGAGCCCGCCGTCCCGTCCATACAGGACGAGCAGTCCCTTATGCATATAATCTACAATCAGGTAAAGGCGGGCAAAAGAGTTGATTTACAGCTCTTTTTAAACATTATCGAAACCATGAAAAACGACGGCTGCGACGCTGTGGTTCTGGGCTGCACCGAGCTTTCGGTAATAAAGCACGAGTTTAATATAAAGCGGCCCGATGTTATAGATTCACTTGAGGTTTTGGCAAAGCGGAGCATTGAGCTTTGCGGCAAGGAATTGGCTGTGGAAATGTGATTTTGGTTTAAGGAGAATAATATGTGCGGTTTTGTGGGCTTTCTTAACGACACAGATGACGCTGAGCTTAATATGAGCATAGTCCGCTCCATGGCGGACAAAATCGCTCACAGAGGCCCGGACGATGAGGATTATTATATAGACGACAAAATTTCAATGGGCTTTAGGCGCCTTAGCATTATTGACCTTGAGGGCGGCAAACAGCCTATTTTAAACGAGGACGGCACAAAGGTGCTGGTCTATAACGGCGAGATTTATAACTTTAAGGATATAAGAAAAGAGCTGATAGAAAAGGGGCATGTCTTTGCCACCAACTCCGACTCCGAGGTTATTCTTCACGGCTATGAGGAGTACGGCGAGAAGGTCTGCGAGAAGCTTCGCGGTATGTTTGCCTTCGCTATTTGGGACAAGAAGGAAAAGACCCTTTTCGGAGCAAGGGACATTTTCGGCATTAAGCCCTATTTCTACTACAAAAACGGAGACGCTTTCTTTTTCGCCTCCGAAATTAAGGCTTTTCTGCCCCACCCCGGCTTTAAAAAGGTGTTTAACAAAGAAAGGCTGCCCGAGTACCTTTGCTTTGAGTACATCCCTTCCGAGCAGACCTTCTTTAAGAATGTATTTAAACTGCCGCCGTCATCTTACTATATTCTGAAGGACGGCAATCTCACGATACAAAAATACTTCGAGATGGAGTATCGCATCGACGACGAAAAGTCAATCGAGTACTTTGAGGAGCTTATTTCCGAGACCCTATCAAAGTCCGTTGATATTCATACTATCAGCGATGTTGAGGTGGGCTGTTTCCTCTCGGGCGGCATTGATTCCAGCTATGTCACCGCCGAGGTGGCAAAGAGGGGCAAGGTGAAAACCTTCTCGGTAGGCTTTGCGGAGGAGCAGTACAGCGAGCTGCCCTATGCTCAGGAGTTCGCAAAGACCATCGGCGTTCCCAACTTCGCGAAGAAAATCACCGCTGAGGAATATTTCGATATCGCCCCCACCGTTCAGTACTATATGGACGAGCCGCTCCCCAACCCGTCGGCTCTGCCGCTGTTCTTCCTTTCCCAGAACGCCTCCAAGTATGTAAAGGTTGTCCTCTCGGGAGAGGGCGCTGACGAGCTTTTCGGCGGCTATCATTACTACAAGGACCCTCTGGATTTTGAAAGCTACAGGAGAATTCCAAAGCCTGTAAGGCAGCTGGCCGCCGTCGCCGCGAGGGCTCTGCCGAGGAACATTCACGGCAGGAGATTCCTTATAAGGGGCGCTCAGGACATAGAGGAAAGATACATCAGAAACAACTATGTCTTTGACTATATTGAGCGCAACAAGGTGCTGAATTTTAAGCAGAAGGCTCAGAATCCCGCGCACTACACAAAGCCCTATTTTGACAAGGTAAAGCACCTTGACGACATAACAAAAATGCAGTACGCCGACATAAATGTCTGGATGGTTCACGATATTCTCGTAAAGGCGGACCGCATGAGCATGGCGAACTCCCTTGAGGTAAGGGTGCCCTTCCTTGACAGGGAGATGCTGAAAGTAGCCCTCGCCATTCCCTCAAAATACAGGGTATCGAGGACCAACACAAAGATAGTTTTAAGGCGCGCCGCCGCAAGAGTTCTGCCCGAAAAAACCGCTAATATGCGAAAGAAGGGCTTTGCGACTCCCCTCAACGACTGGCTCAGACAAGACAGGTTCTATAATCGCGTCAAGGAGAGCTTTGAAAGCGACATAGCAAGAGAGTTTTTCGATACAAAGTATATAATGAAACTCCTTGACGACCACAAAGCCGGCAGAGCCAAGAACATGAAAAAAATCTGGACGATATACTCGTTTATTCTGTGGTATCAGAAGTATTTTATTGAAAACTGAAAGCTTAACCCCCTCCCGTTTACGGAGGGGGTTTTTATAACAGCTTAAAGCGTTTTATGTGAATCTTACCTGTAAATTTAATTTAATTTTGTACCCTTCGTTATCTTTATATATGTCCATATATTTGTATCGGCTCGTACTTGCTTTGTCGAAACATGTGTAATCAAACAGGTACTGCTCAAAATCCGTTCTGTTGTATATATGGTAGCATACAACCGTTCCGTCTCTTTTAACGACTATGTATCCGCCGTTTGCGTCCTCATCACCTTCCCAATCCTTTTCGGGTGTCATGCCGAGAGCGCATGCACATAACATTTTTTTATATTTATACTCGTACATTTGAACATTTGAGTATCCGAGGGGGTTTAATTCTTTCATCTTATCGATTATTTGCTTTGATGTCCTGAGTTTGTATATATAAGAATACAAAACTGCCAAAGACAACAAACGGGGCATCATGGTGTCTATAAATTGAAGGTTTTCCTCAAACCTTGCGGACTCAAGGTGCTCAGCGGGCTTCAACTCACAACCGAATTCGATTAATCTGTTAATTTTATCGATAATTTTTGTACGGGTTTCAATTTGATTAATCT
>LFSO01000024.1 GCA_001512765.1 Clostridiales bacterium DTU053 | reverse complement strand
GGTCCTACCGGCCCCACCGGCCCGACAGGTCCTACCGGTCCCACCGGCCCGACTGGTCCCGAAGGCCCCATAGGTCCCGCAGGCGCAACAGGTGCTACAGGTCCCACAGGTCCTACCGGTCCTGAAGGTCCCGCAGGCCCGACTGGTCCGACAGGCCCCGAAGGCCCCGCAGGTCCGACAGGCGCAACAGGTCCTGAAGGTCCCGCAGGTCCCACAGGTCCCACAGGTCCCACAGGTCCCATTGGTCCGACAGGCCCGACAGGTCCCGAAGGCCCGACAGGTCCCGAAGGCCCGATTGGCCCGACAGGTCCGACAGGCCCCGAAGGCCCCGCAGGTCCGACAGGCGCAACAGGTGCTACAGGTCCCGCAGGTCCCACAGGTCCCACAGGTCCCGAAGGTCCCATTGGTCCGACAGGCCCGACAGGTCCCGAAGGCCCGACAGGCCCGACAGGTCCCGAAGGCCCCATTGGTCCGACAGGTCCTACCGGCCCCACAGGTCCTACCGGTCCGACACCTGAGCTTCAGGGTCTCCAGGTTCAGGCAACAGGCCTTGGCGCAGCAACTGTTGACGATGGTGACAACTTAATCTTTGACACTGTAGTCAACGACGCCGCCGCAGACATCGACTACGATGATGCAACAGGCGTATTCACCATCCAAGCAGACGGCCTGTATTATATCAGCTGGTTTGTCAACACCGACGGCGCAGGCGCCGCAACATCGGTAGCATTTGCAATCGATGTGGTCGGAGGTCCTACAATAGAAGCCTCTTCACCGCCGCCGAATGTAACAACCCAGCTTAACGGCACCGCTCTGATTACGGTTGCAGGCGCTCCTGTAGAGTTCTCGCTTGTAAACACAACAGGCGACACCGTATTCATCGCCTCCACTGCCGTTCAGGCCGGACTGTCAATAATCAAGCTCAGCTAAATTAAAGGAATAATCTAAGGTTTAGATATAAAAATAGAAGGCGCGGCCAAATGGCTGCGCCTTTTGCTTTATTCGCATAGTCTTTTTTCAATCGCCTTAATTTCGTCCTCTTTTAACCCTATCCACATTAAATAGCCCTTTGCGTCCCCATGCTCTTTTTCGATATAATCCAAAACCGGCTCAATGTACTCAGGCTTTGAGTAAAACAAATCGGGTATGGAGTTTTGAATCATCTTAACTATCTGGGGATTCTGAATTATATAGTGGAAGGAAGAAGAATAATTTGTGATTATGTCCGCTCTTGAAACACCGCACAGCATAAGCAGGAGAGCGGCCACAATTCCCGTTCTGTCCTTGCCCACCTTGCAGTGGAACATTACAGCTCCCTCTTTTGCCTCAGCGATAGAAGAAAAGACCTTTCTTATGTTCTCCCTTGCCTCGGTCAGAAGATGAAGATAGAAGGCTGTAATCATATCCTGGGGTTTATAGTGAGAAGCTGCACTTGTAATGTAGTCGATTTTGTCAAGGAAAATTGGGGCTTTAATATAATCCACACCCTCAACCCTCTCAAAGGGGTTGGGGAAAGCCTCCATTTCATCTTCAGCCCTCAGGTCTATTACCGTTTTAAGTCCGTATTCCTTCAAAAATTCAATATCGCTGTCTGTAAGGTCGTACGGGTCGTCTGACCTTAAAAAGGCATGCCATTTTGTCATGCGGCCGCACTTTGTGGGGTAGCCGCCAAGGTCCCTTACATTATAGGCTCCCTCAAGGGGGAGTCTTACGAAGTTCAGCATTTTTACCTCTTTCCGATGCTATTTCGTCTCAACCGGAGCGATGGGCGAGAGATTCTCGTCAAGCGCATCGATTGAATTAATGTTTATCTGTTTTAATATGTTTTCCCATCTTGCTCTCATTTCGTCACTGTTTATGATGGGGAGAAAACCGAGCTTAATATAAATCTTAATCGCGGGGATTCTGTGGTCGTCGGTTGTGAGGAAGCATTTGTCATAGCCCATGCTTTTTACTCTGTTCACAGCCGCCTCGCAGACAGGACCCGCAAGACCTTTGCCCTTATATTCGTCGGCTACCGCAACCATGTGAAGGATGCCCGCGTCGGGATAATGCTTTGCTATGGGAAGCCTTGCCGTAGCTGTGCCCGCAATTTTTCCTTCGCTGTCGCAGATAAGGAAAATATTATCAAGGCTGACCGACGGGTCGTCAAGCATTCTTTCCTTAAACAAATCCACGCTGCACTCCTCAACGCCCAAGCAGCCGTTAAGGCAGCATTTACACCATGCGGGACCGTCCTCAAGTTTTGCCGTTCTTATATAATAGCCTTCGGGTATTTGGTATAAGCGGCTTTCTTCGTTCTCCTTAAAAAACTTCAGCATTTTAAGCTGTTCTTTTTCTTCCGTTCTGTTTGTTTGCTCCATTTTATTCCTCCGATAAAGCTGGTTTGTAGGAAAATTCGCTCTTTAGTGCATCGTAAACCTTAGCGACGGGCAGACCCATAATGTTGAAAAAGTCGCCCTCGATTCTTTTAACAAAAACGCAGCCTCTGCCCTGAATTCCGTATGCCCCTGCCTTGTCCATAGGCTCTCCGGAACTGATATAAGCCTCTATCTCCTCATCGCTTAGCTCATTAAAGTAAACATAGGACTGCTCAAAGAAGCTGATTCTTTTGCCTGGCGAGGCAATTGTAACGCCGGTAAAAACCTCATGTCTCGCTCCCGAGAGCTGCCTTAATATTTCAAAGGCGTCCTTGCCGTTCCTGGGCTTTCCGAATATTTTGTCACCGAGAGCCACAACCGTGTCGGCGGCGATTACAGCAAAATCATCATCTCTTTCGTCTATAAGAGCGAACGCCGCCTCAGCCTTTCTTTCAGAGAGCATTACCACTGCGTTGCAGGGTTTTACGCCATCCTCCAAATCCTCCGAAACCGAAGGCAGCACTACGGAATGTCTTATGCCCGCAAGGTTTAAAATCTCCCTTCTGCGGGGCGAAGCGGATGCAAGATATATCTTCATTTTCGTCTCCGTTATTGCTATAGATTTAAACGATTACAACTAATTTAACACAGCCTAACCTTCAAGTCAATTTTGCCCATTTAAACTTTGGCTATGGCAATAAAATTAATATCCGGAAAACGAATATTATTGTAAAAATCGTACAATAAATATTTATTTCAAATTCAAACTTATAACAAATAGTTGCAAAAATGTTGTTCTATATTATTGGTGAACAGAAGAGTAGTCCCGAATATTAAATGACAATTTTTACGGCAGCTCAAAGATATAGAAGAAAATATTACAACATTTTGTTATTCATGTTAATTTTTATTCGCAGCTTTACTTTTATTGAATTGTTTGTCCTGTTGTGGTAATATATGTTCAATAATATAAGTGGTAATGTGTTTATCGGGACTGAGTGATTTACTTATATGTAGCAGAGGATGGTAGTATGTGAGTATGGAGAATTTCACAAAGTTGATCGAACTGATAGTATATATTATTAACTTTCTGAGAGAGCTGTTTAACAGAAACAAGACCTCTTAGCGGTTAATAATAGCGATTTATTTCGGATATTTGCATCTGTCAAAGATGTAA
>LFSO01000012.1:7500-41789 GCA_001512765.1 Clostridiales bacterium DTU053 | reverse complement strand
GTAAAGTAAGACTTAAAATTATATAAAAGTGCAAATTCAGGCTGCTTTTATATTCATCATAATAATAACATACAATAATATGTTTGTAAAGAACGCAAATTCAAGGTATTATTTACAAAGAAGGTGTGTCTTCCGGCTCCCCTATTACATTTGGACAATATTCGACTTTCCTTTGACTTAAAAACGGATTGTAGAAAAATCAATACTCATTTTCTGTAGCAAAGTTACAGAATTTATTAAAGTAAAGGGATAAAATAAATGGCGAATCGGAAAGGTATAATTTTTCCTTTTCGGTCTAAGCTGTTAAAGGCAAAAAACCCTTATGAGAGGACTGATTTTGTGAATAGGGTTGCTGTTGTTTATTGGAGCGGCACGGGCAATACCGAGAAGATGGCAGAGCTTGTAGCCGAAGGCGTCGTCGCCGCGGGCGGCAGAGCGGATATTTTCACCGCCGCAGAGTTTACCAAGGAGATGGTTCAAAACTACAAGGCTCTCGCGTTCGGCTGCCCTTCCATGGGAGTTGAGGAGCTTGAGGATACAGAGTTTGAGCCTATGTTCTCATCGGTGAAGGAGTTTCTAAAAGGAAAAGTCATAGGTCTTTTCGGCTCATATGACTGGGGCGACGGCGAGTGGATGAGAAACCGGGTCGCCGACTGCGAGGACTATGGGCTTACTCTGATTAATGACGGAGTTATAGCAAACAACGAGCCCGACGATGAGGCTGCGGAGAACTGCAGAGCTCTCGGCGCGGCATTGGCCAAGGCGTAGTTATTATTTTTATAAAAAAATGTCAAAATTGTAAAAATTCTTTATCAATTAAAGATTGATTTAAGCTAATTAAAGTTATATTATGGTAACATAACCACACAGGGTTCTACGGAGGGAAAACCAATGGAAGTTTTAGATATTATGCGCGCGAGAACATCGAGAAGGAGCTATACCTCCTCACCGATTCCAAAAGACTCTATTGAAAAGCTCCAGGACACGATTGAGTATTTGAACAGAAAGTCCGGGCTTCATATTCAGCTTGTGCTTGACGGAGAGGCAGCATTCAAAAGCTTTAAAAAGACATACGGAATGTTCTCGGGCGTAAAGCATTATTTTGCCATGGTCGGAAACAGCAGCGACCCTTTGCTGCATGAAAAGGTAGGATATTACGGAGAATATCTTGTCCTTGTGGCTACAGAGCTGGGACTCGGCACCTGCTGGGTAGGCTCCTCCTATGACGCGCAAAACTGCAACTGCGAGATTCTCGCCGGCGAGCAGCTTGTATGCGTTATTACCGTAGGCAAGTCTCCCGAGTCGCTTTCCAGCAGAGAGAGATTGGTGCTCTCAATGGTTAAGGAAAAGAGCAAAAAGTACGATGAGCTGTGCCAATATGACAAGCAGCCGCCCGAGTGGTTCTGGGACGGCATGAAGGCTGTGGAGCTTGCGCCCTCGGCAAGAAACAGGCAGCCTGTTCAGATTATTTACTACAATGATGTAATCTACGCCACAACGGGACAGTTCCAATATAATAAAATTGATATGGGCATAGCGAAACTCCACTTTGCCCTGGGCGCCGGCGGAAGGTTTGAGCTGGGCGAACACGGCAGGTTCTATAAAGACGAGGAAACAGTATAATTAGGAATAAATTAAGAGCCGCTTAAACAGCGGCTCTTTTTTAGCTTAAGGTTTCGTCCACCGGTTCTTCCGCGATTTCTTTCAGGGCTTCGAGCTCTTCCTTTTCAATCTTAACCTTCGGGTTCATTATGAGCTTTACATCCTTGCAGTGATAGGTCTGCGGAGCGGCGTCCCTTTTGGAATCAAGAATTACCTTGAGAACGCCTGTAAGCAGATTGCTCTCCACGACCTCTCCCCTGCCGTCGGCGGTTTCCACAATGGCGCCGACCTTCGGAGTATGTCTTGCAAGGTGCTCATACACCTCCTGCTCGTATTTAAGGCAGCACATGAGTCTTCCGCAGGAGCCGCTGATTTTGACGGGGTTGAGTGAAAGTCCCTGTTCTTTTGCCATCTTTATTGAAACGGGCTCAAAGTCGCTTAAAAACTGGCTGCAGCAGAAGGGCTTTCCGCAAATGCCAAGGCCTCCGAGCATTTTTGTCTCGTCCCTGACACCTATCTGCCTGAGCTCAATTCTTGCTCTGAAGATGCTTGCCAAATCCTTTACAAGCTCCCTGAAGTCCACCCTTGTGGGAGCGGTATAGAAAAACAGTATTTTGCTTGAGTCAAAGGTATATTCAACATCAATGAGCTTCATTTCAAGACCGTGGGCCTGAATTCTCTCCTCACAGATTTTGAAGGCTCTTTTTTCTTTTTCTTTATTCTCCTCTACAATTTTAAGGTCCTCAGGTGTTGCCTTTCTTATAATGCTTTTTAAGGGCTTTACAATCTGGTCCTCGTCAACATCGCGGTTTTCCATCGCAATTTCGCCGCATTCAATGCCTCTTGCGGTTTCCACTATTACATTGTCGCCCTTTTTGAGCTGTACTCCGGCCGGGTCAAAATAATAGATTTTGCCGACTACCTTAAATCGTACGCCTACTACTTCTGCCATATATGTCTCCTTAATGGATTAATTCTCGTTTGCGGTCATTCCGATTTTATCCTCAGACAGCCTTGAGCAAAAGAATGTTGAAAGCAAGGTTTCGTTGGCGTTCATTTCCGCCAATTCGGCTATCTTGGACAGGGTGCCTGTCCACCTAAGTAAAAGCGACGGGCTTACGGATTTATACATTTTTACCGCCATAGCCTGGGATTCGTTTTCAGGATAGCCCTCGGTTTTTGCAAAGCCCCTCTTTTGCAGCTTCAGAGCCTCTATAAAGATGCCCGTCAGTTCATCGCAGACATTCTTTATAAGCTGCCTGTCCTTTTTTATGGGAGCCGCCGCTAATACAAGGTCATACTCGCTGCCCGAATAAAGCGCTCTTGCTATGTCGCAGGCAATTGTCTGAGCCTTGTTCTGCTTTGACTCCTGCGATTCCTCGCCCAAATCAAAGGTGCGCACCCTTGAGCGGATTGTTTCAAGCAGACCCTCTGAGGAGGCTGCGGTAAGGATAAAGCGGGCGAAACGGGGAGGCTCCTCAAGGATTTTGAGCATTGCGTTCTGAGCTTCTTCCGTCATGTTCTGCGCCTCAAAGACAATGAAGATTTTCTCTGAGGCTTCGTTGGGCATTATGAGCGCCTGCTGGCGTATTAATAAAACGCTTTCTTTTTTTATGCTCTTTGCTTTGTCCTCGCCGGAAATCTCGGTGATATCGGGATGAAGATTTTTCAGTGACTTTACGCAGTGGCCGCACTTACCGCAGGGTTTGTCCCTGTCTCCGACACACAGCAGGGCTGAGGCTGTCAGCCTTGCGACCTGGGCTCTAATCTTTTCAGTCGCTCCTGTAATCAGAACGGCGTGGGATAGCCTGCCGCTGTCAACCTCTGCCGATAAATCTTTAAGTTTAACTTCCGACAGTTTTATACTCTTGGTATTCATTCTTAAATCTTTAAAAACTCTTCCACATCGAGGACAAAGACGGTGGCGCCGCCGACCGTTACCTCAACGGGGAGCATTGAAAACATTGCGTCCGAATAGCTTGCAGGCATTGAAACAGTTGCCAGCTGACGGGTGCTGCAATACTCTCTTAACAAATCCTTTAGCTCTTCCAGCCTTTCGGCCTCCGTACCTATCATTAAGGTGGTGTTGCCGACACGAAGAAAGCCGCCGCTCGAGGAGAGCTTTGTTACACTGAAGTTAGCCTTTGTCAGTGCGGATAAAACCGTATGGCTGTCATCATTGCTTACTATGGCGATAACCAGCTTCATAATTATCCTCCTCATACGGGCTTTTACGGAATGTCCGTATTTTAATTATACTTTACCGCGCCTGATTTTACAACTTTAATATTAAAAATACTTGCTCTATAAAGATTTTCCACGGATTCGTCGTCTATTATTTCCCCGGGAATTGTGAGGGCAAAGCCGGGCGGGCAGATAAATTCAGCGGCGGCGGCGATTCTGCCCTTTGCCTTTTCTATTGGGACATATTCGCTCTCTGCCATTACCGCCTGTCTTATTGTCATAGCCTTGTTAGGAAGATGCGGCGCAGCGTATGAAACATCTGAATTGCCTTTTGCTTTTTGTATGCTCTGAAGCTCGGTTATTGCCTTTGCCAGTGTATTGATTTCGTTCTCTGTATTAAACGGAGAAGGGATGAAAACCGCCGCTCCCCTGCTTATAAATTCGGGTTCTATATTTCTCGAGTGGAAAAACTCATAGATTTCATCGTCAGACCTATTCAGGCAAGAGGCGTCGAAGGCTATTCTATATGGGTCGACAAGACCCTCGGGTTTAATGAAGGGGGTTTCGTTTAAGGCTGCTTTGACGGATTCCAGGCGGGTTTTGAGTTTATTAAATTCCTCTGCCCCCTTTTCCTCCAGCCATGCTCTGCAAAGGTCTAGGGATAAGAGCACGGGGAAGGATGGGCTGGTGGAGCCAAAGAGCCGCATGGCGTCAAGGGCGTCCGCTTTATATTTTTCGTCTGCGATTTGAAGCCATGCGCCGGCGGTCAGAACGGGCAGGGTTTTGTGTGAGGAGTCAGCCGACATTGCCGCTCCCAGTCTAATGGGGTGAAGGTTATCAGCGGCGTAAAGCAGATGCGCGCCGTGGGCGTTGTCTACGATAACGGGCACTCCGTATTTTTTTGCCACGCCCGAGATTGCGGCTATATCGGACATAATGCCGAAATAGTCGGGCGAGGTAATGTAGACCACCTGCGCGTCTTTGTTTTTGCTAAGTTTCCGCTCCACAGCGTCGGGGCTGATTCTGCCGCCGAGGGCGCATTTTCCTTCCATTTCCGGCTGAATGAAAACGGGGTCAATATCGAGCAAAGCCATGGCGTTTACGGCTGCGGGGTGGAGATTTCTGCCCGCTATTATTTTGCCGCCCTCTTTGCAGGCAAGACGCAGCATAGCCTGAATGGCATGGGTGCAGCCTCCCGCGCTGAAAAGTGTGGCGGCGGTGCCGAATGCTTTGGCGGCGAGCTCCATGGCCTCATAGACGGGACCGCTGTTTGCGAAAAGTCCGACTGTGTCGGGGATTTCGGTTAAATCGTATTTGAGAAAGTCAGCAAAAAAAGACAGGTAAGAGCCTTCCGCTCCCTTGTGCGACGGAGTGTGAAAGCTGATCCTGCCTTTATTTATGTGTTCTTGTATCGCGTTCAAAATCGGTGAATACATTCAATCACCCGCAGCTTAAAAATGCGGCTACAGCCTTGACAATGCGATGATTATGGGCATTGTCAGGATTGAGAAGAAGGTTACAAAGCTTACAATCTTTGATGCGGTTCTTGTGTTTTTTCCGTACTTTGCTGAAAACATTACCGTATTTGAAGCGGAGGGCGATGAGGCGGAGATAAGCACCGAGGTTAAAAGCGCCCCGCTGACTCCCGCCAGCTTAAATATTCCGAACATAAGGAGGGGGACGGCAATGAGTTTGAGGAAAAGCACGCCGAAAAGCCTTGTGTCCTTAAATATGGTTTTAAAGTCCGCCTTTGAGATATATGTTCCGAGAATTATCATCGCAAGGGGCGTGTTCATACTCGCCATGTAGGAAATGGGCTTTTGTATTATTATCGGGAGCTTAACAGAAAACAAAAACAACGGGAGACCTACCATGACGGAAAGAACGCCGGGGTTAAGGATTAAGGATTTAATGTTGAACTTTTTGTCCTTGTCGTCGCTCTCCATTAGCCACACGCCGTGGGTGAAGGAGAAAATGTTGAAGGTTATGACGCCCGCTGAGCAGTAGAATACTCCCTCGGGACCGACGACAGCCTCGGCAAGGGGCAGAGCCATGTAGCCCATGTTTGCGTAGACCGCCGCGTACTTATATACCGCGTTGTCGGGGTGCTTGCCCCTTCTGAAAAAGGGAGCTGAGAGCAGTATAGCTCCCACATGGGTCGCTACTCCGCACAGAAAGGCTGTGCCGTAGGAAAGCGCCTTTTCACGAGTAAACTCTGTTGACAAAAAGGCGTTGATTATAACCGCGGGAGTTATGAAGTAAAAGAGGAAGTTTGTCGTTGCCTTTGCGGTTTTTTCGGAGTAGACATTCAGCCTTTCAGCCAGAAAACCCAGAAAGACTATTATGTAAAGTATTAAAACCTGCGTTCCCGCAGTTAAAACATTATCCCAAAACAAGGCGTTGCACCTCTTAATATTAATTAGGCTTTACATAGAATTATGCGGCAGCACTCTTATGCCGCCGCATATTGCGACAAATTGTAAGTATCCTTAATCTTTCAGCTCGTCAATAAGCTGACTTCTGTCAAAGGGGATTTTATTCTCAGAGCTTTCCTTCTTATCTGTTTCGGAAAGCTCGGCGGGTTCTTCTGTTTCTTCCTTAGGCTCTTCCTCGCCTTCTGTTTCTGCGCCCTCTTCAGCCTTTTCAGCCTCTTCAGCCTCAAGCTCTGCCTCTGTCTTATAGCCTGAGCGGAGGACGGTCAGGATATAGGCGATTATGAACAGGGCTGCGGGGAAGTCTGCGTATTCAAGAGGTGAATGATTTACAAGCATCTTGCTGTTGCCCGTGAGGACAAGAACTATCCTAGGCACCGATACGCACAGCAGGAGCATCGCGGCGGGGAGACCCGCTCCGAAAATTATCCACATTGTGCCCTTGCGGTTGACATCGGAGGAGATGCGGGCAAAGGTCATAAAGAAGATGATAAGGAACGCTATCGCGCAGATTTCGAGTAAAAGCTCGGAGACCCTTACAAAACTGATTGCCCTCATAAAGCGGTAAATCATTCTGCAGAAGGTCCACAGAAGCGGGGCAAGAGCCATAAGGCGGTTGTTTGTGTATGAGGTTTTGCCCGAAATATACGATATTGCGACCGCTATGAAGTAGACCGTTGAAACAAGGGCAAAGAAAGCCTGGAGTGCTACGGGGAACCATGCGTTGCGGGCGGTGAGTGTGGGAAGTGAGGTTTCAGTCTTGTCGCCGAACATTACCACAACGGAGGTTATCTGCACTATCGCGTCAACCAGGAAGGATACCGCAAAGACTGCGGAAACGATGCCCAGAGGTCTTTTTTTGCCCGACGGGGGGATTGACGCGGGGATATTTGCCGAAAGAAATGACGCTGCAAGAAGTATAAAGGTTACCAGCGCAATTATTGTATAGAGAATTATTATAGTGGGATTTGCGCCGTCGGTAAAAAAGCCTGTTTGCGGGTCCACTATTTTTATGAGCTGATATGTTCTAAGCGGAAGAAGGAAAAGGGAAGCTATCGCAAACAGTATCAGCAGCGCGTCGGGATGAATGGCGTTTTGAGAACCTTTAAGTTTCATTATTCTTTCCCCTTAATTCAGATTAAGGCTGATTGAATCAGTCTGATTTGCTTTACAAGTACAGGAAGCTGTTACTCTTGGGGCCGTGCTTTTTTGCCTTTACGACTATATCCTCTTGTCTCTCGTTCAGAGGTATATAGTCCATGGACTCAAACAGGCTCTTGTACGCGGGACGGATAATGCGTCCGCCGGTGATAATTTCCTCAATTCTGTGAGCGCACCAGCCGGGCAGTCTTGCCACTGTAAAGAGGGGTGTGAACAAATCCTTGGGGATTCTGAGCATCTTGTATACAAGGCCGGAATAAAGGTCCACATTAGCGCAGATTACCTTGTTGCTGCCCTTCAGTTTCTTGAATATTTCGGGGGTGAGCTCTTCGATAAGCTCAAGAAGTCTAAGCTCATCTTCAAATTCGGGAGCTTCGGGGAGGTATTTCTTTGCCTCCTCTTTTAAGATAACCGCTCTCGGGTCGGAATAGGTATATACGGCATGGCCCATACCGTATACAAGACCTGAACGGTCGCCTGCCTCTTTCTTTACTATCTTTGTAATATAGTCCGCAACCTGACCGGGGTCGGTGATGTCGCTTACATGTTCCTTAATATCCTCGACCATTTCGGCAACCTTGAGGTTGGCTCCGCCGTGCTTGTGACCTTTAAGTGAGCCGATACCCGCGCTGATTGCGGAATAGGTATCTGTCTCGGCTGAGGTCAGAACTCTTGTTGCAAAGGTGGAGTTGTTGCCGCCGCCGTGCTCGGCGTGGAGAATAAGGCAGCGGTCAAGGAGTTTTGCCTCCTTGTCGGTAAACTGCTTTTTGGAACGGATGGCTCTGAGGATAACCTCAGCGGTGCGGTGCTCAGGCTTTACCTGATGTATATACATACTCTCGTGGTAGTAATTTTTGCGCTTTACCTGATAAGCGTATGACATGATGATGGGGATTTGAGCCACGAGCTGAATTGACTGCCTTAAAACATTGGGGATTGAGTTGTCGTCGGGGGTTTCGTCATAGGGGTACAGCGCCAGCACGGAATGCGCCAGCTTATTCATAATATTGGGCGACGGAAGCTTCATTATTACATCCTCTACAAAATTTGCGGGCAGTTCCCTGCACTTTGAGAGGGTTTCGCAGAACTGGTCAAGACGCTCCTTAGTGGGCAGACTGCCGAAAAGCAGCAGCCATACGACCTCCTCAAAGCCGAACCTGTCGTTCTTGACGCAGTCTTCAACTATCTCCTCGACATTAATGCCTCTATATATAAGCCTGCCTTCTTTGGGCTGCTTTTCGCCGTCCGCAATATAATATCCGTCAACACTGCAAATGCGGGTCAGACCTGCCATAACGCCTGAACCGTCTTGATTTCTGAGACCCCTTTTTACATTGTAGAACTCAAAATCATCCTGGTCTATGTGGTTATTATCCATCAGGGACTTGCATAGAATAGACAAGGATTCATTTGAAATGGGGGAAATATATGAGTGCATCGGACCATCTCCAAATTAAATTTATTGCTTATTCTATTATATCGGCGCCTTAAAGTCAATAAGCGCGCGGATTTACTTATATTTATTTAGCCATAAAAGCTTTTTATTCCTTTTATTTTAGTCACGCAGCGGACAAACATTACAGGAGGCAGCAAAATGAAGGTATTTGCAGTGCTTTGCTTAATAACCACCGTGATCCTCACTTTAACTCCCCTGACAGCGGTAAACAAAAAAGATATTAATCCCCCAAAGCAGGAGGAAACCACGGAAAAGCATACGACCGAGGAGACGAGCACTACCGAAAAGGTTACGGAGGAAACAAAGCCCCCGGAGGAGATTGAGGTTCTCGCCGTTGCCAGCGGAAATGTGGTGACGATGAATTTTCTTGACTACATAATCGGAGTAGTCGCGGGTGAAATGCCCGCCTCCTACCATGAGGAGGCGCTGAAGGCTCAGGCTGTGGCTGCCTATACATACGCTCTGAGAAACATATACAACGAGAGAGAAAACCCCTCCCCCGCCCTTAAAGGCGCGTCAATTACCGACGACAGCACAAAACATCAGGCTTACATAACCGTTGACAAGATGAAGGAAAAATGGGGAAACAATTTTGACACAAACTACAAAAAGATCGCAAACGCGGTGAAAGAGGTTTTCGGTGAGGTTGTGACCTACAACGGACAGATTGCAAATACTCTTTTTCATTCCATAAGCTCGGGAAAAACCGAGAGCGCAAAGAACATCTGGGGCGGCAGCGGCGTTCCCTATCTTGTTTCGGTTGACAGCACGGGAGATGTATTCGCTCCGAATTACAGCTCGGTTACGGTGCTTTCAAAAGAGCAGTTTAAGAATATTGCAAAGACAATTCCGTCGGTAAAGCTCTCAGACAACCCAAAGGAATGGGTCGGAGAAGCCGAGAAAACCACTGCGGGAACGGTAACATCCATTACAATCGGCGGAGTAAAGCTCAAGGGTACGGAGGTTCGGGCATATTTTGGACTTAGAAGCCCCGCGTTTACGATAACTTACAAAGACGGAAATTTCACCATTAAGACAACGGGCTACGGTCACGGAGTCGGCATGAGTCAGTACGGAGCCGACTATATGGCAAGAAAAGGCAAGACATACAGAGAAATTCTTGCCCACTACTACCCCGGTACGGAGATTGTAAGGTTCGATTAGAATTTGGTTAAATTTAACAAAGAGTCGATGCCGCGGCATCGGCTTTTTATTTTTTAAAAGGTCAATATTTGTTGAAATTAACAGTGATTCGTGATAGAATTTGAAGAAATTGCAAACATATTAAGGAATTGGCATGGGCTAAACCTTTTCCTTGAAAAATGAAGGGATGGAAAGCATGTATCACTGTTATAACGGTCAGTTTGATTTAATAGCCAAAGAGGACCCGCAGGTTGCCGAGGCTATGGAGGCTGAGC
Organism: Clostridiales bacterium DTU053; assembly: GCA_001512765.1. Lineage (GTDB taxonomy): Bacteria > Bacillota > Clostridia > Oscillospirales > Acutalibacteraceae > DTU053. The sequence continues at coordinate 31,536 of LFSO01000012.1, read as the reverse complement.
TCAGCCGTCAGCGCAGGAACATTGAGCTTATTGCCTCGGAAAACATTGTTTCCCCCGCTGTTATGGCGGCTATGGGCAGCATTCTTACAAACAAGTACGCTGAGGGCTACCCCGGCAAGAGATATTACGGCGGCTGCCAGTGCGTTGATGTCGTGGAAGATATCGCAATTAACAGAGCCAAGGAGCTTTTCGGCGCAGAACACGCCAATGTTCAGCCCCATTCCGGCGCCCAGGCAAATATAGCGGTATATTTCGCTCTGCTTCAGCCGGGCGACACGGTTCTGGGCATGAGCCTTGCTCACGGCGGACATCTTACCCACGGCTCACCCGTAAACATTTCGGGCAAGTACTTTAATTTCCATTCTTACGGCGTAAACGATGACGGATTTATCGACTACGACGCCCTTGAAAAGACAGCCAAGGAGATTAGACCTAAGCTTATTGTAGCGGGCGCGTCGGCATATCCGAGAATTATAGATTTTGAGCGCATCTCCAACATCGCAAAGGAAATCGGCGCTTACTTTATGGTGGACATGGCTCATATCGCCGGTCTTGTAGCGGCGGGTCTGCACCCCAGCCCCGTTCCCTACGCCGATGTTGTCACATCCACCACTCACAAGACATTAAGAGGTCCCAGAGGCGGACTTATTCTCTGCAAAGAGGAGCTGGGCGCCGCTATAAACAAGGCCATATTCCCCGGCACTCAGGGCGGTCCCCTCATGCATGTAATCGCCGCCAAGGCTGTTTGCTTCGGCGAGGCTTTAAGACCCGAGTTTAAAGAGTATCAGCAAAGAGTCGTAAACAACAGCAAGGTTCTTGCAAGCGCTCTCTTAGAAAAAGGCTTTGACCTTGTATCCGGCGGCACGGACAACCACCTTATGCTCGTTGACCTCAGACCCATGAAGATTACGGGCAAAGAGCTTGAGCACAGGCTGGACGAGGTTTTCATTACAGTAAACAAGAACGCCATCCCCAACGACCCCGAAAAGCCGTTCGTAACAAGCGGAATCAGAATCGGCACCCCCGCCGTTACCACAAGGGGCTTTGGCGAGGAAGAAATGAAGACCATAGCTCAGCTCATATTCGACACCGCCACTGATTTTGAGGGCACTGCCGATAAAACAAGAGAAACAGTAAATGATATCTGCAGGAGATTCCCTCTCTACTAAACAAAAACAGGTGAACTTTGGATGAGCACTATTGCCGCAATTGCCACCCCGCTGGCAGCAGGCGGACTCGGAGTTATAAGAATTTCGGGCGAGGATGCCATAAATATTGCCGACAAGATATTCAGACCATACAGCGGAAAGAGCCTTAAAGAAATGAAGGGCTACACCGCCGCTTACGGAGATGTTTTTGACGGCGAGACAAAAATTGACGACGCCGTTGCCCTTGTTTTCCGCGCGCCCAAGAGTTATACGGGCGAGAATGTGGTGGAAATCTCCTGCCACGGCGGAGTTTATGTACTGACAAGGGCATTAAGGGCGGCTTTGAACGCCGGAGCCGAACCCGCTGAGCCGGGAGAGTTTACAAAGAGGGCATTTTTAAACGGCAAAATGGACCTTACCGCCGCGGAGGCGGTTATGAGCGTTATATCCGCCCACGGCGAGCAAGCTTTGTCCGCCGCAAGGACAGCCCTTGAGGGCGCTTTGGGCAGGAAAATAAACGAAATCGCCGACTCCCTCATAAAAATCTCCGCAGGCTTTGCCGTCTGGACCGATTATCCCGAGGAGGATATTCCCGAGCTGGATTTCGACGCCGTTAAAGGCTCCCTTGAGGAGGCAAAGGAGGCTCTTTCGGAGCTGCTCTCCACCTTTGAGGCGGGTCAGGCGATAACCGAGGGCGTCAGAACCGTAATCTGCGGCGTTCCAAATGTGGGAAAATCCTCTCTCATGAATCTTCTTTGCGGCATGGAGCGTTCGATTGTTACCGACATTCCCGGCACCACAAGGGATGTGGTCGAGGAGACCGTCAAAATCGGCAATGTGCTTTTGCGCCTTGCGGATACTGCGGGCGTGAGAGATACCGAGGACACCGTTGAGAATATCGGCGTTAGACTTGCCGTAAAGCGTATGCGTGACGCCGGGCTTATCCTTGCGGTGTTTGACGGCTCAAGGGAGCTTAAAGATGAGGACAGAGAGTTCTTAAAGGCTCTGGAGGGCAAAAGGGCGATTGCGGTTATAAACAAGGCAGACCTTGAAATAAAAACCGATATTGAAGAAATAAAAAAGAGCATTCCCGAACTTGTTATGCTTTCCTGCAAGACGGGAAAGGGACTGGACAATCTTAGAGAAACCATTGAAAAACTGCTGGGCACCGAAAACTTTGACACAACCGCTCCCATGCTGGCGAACGAAAGGCAGAGAAGCTGCTGTCAGAGGGCTTTGGACGCGATTGCGGACGCTCTTGAGGCTCTCGAAATGGGAGTCACAAGCGACGCGGTGAATGTCTGCATAGACTCTGCCATAAACAGCCTGCTGGTACTCACAGGCAGAAAGGCGTCGGAGGCTGTTGTGGACGAGGTTTTCAGGAGCTTTTGCGTTGGAAAATAAATTTGTGGGGAGTTTAACATGCCAAAGAGAACGGATTATATTTCCTGGGACGAATACTTTATGGGCATCGCCCTTCTTTCCGCTCAAAGAAGCAAAGACCCGCACACTCAGGTGGGCGCCTGCATTGTAAATCAGGCAAACAAGATTATGTCCCTCGGCTACAACGGTTTTCCCGCAGGCTGCAACGACGACGAGTTCCCGTGGGAGCGTACGGGCGAGGACGACTACGAAACCAAATATCCTTATGTCTGCCATGCGGAGCTTAACGCCATACTTAACGCAGGCGGCAGGGACCTTAGCGGCTGCAAGCTGTATGTGGCTCTGTTCCCCTGCAACGAATGCGCAAAGGCGATAATCCAAAGCGGCATCAAAGAGGTGGTTTACCTCTCGGATAAGTACGCCGACACCGTAAGCGTTAGAGCGTCAAAGAGAATGTTCACCGCCGCCGGCGTGAAATTCACAAAGCTCGAAACAAAAATAAAAGAAATCGTAATCTCCTATCGTGAAGATAATATCTAACAAAGCCGCCGCCCGAAAAAGGCGGCTGCATTTATAGCTTTCCTTGCAAAAACAAGAAAAGGAGTTCTCAGATGTCAGATATCAAGCAAAAACCCGTCAGGGGCTCACAGAAAATGCCCGATCATATAATGCTCAGCTTTTCAAAGGACCCGAAAACCTCCATGACGGTTACATGGAGAACCTGCACAGACATAAAAAACGGCTATGTGCTTTACAGGGAAGAAGGCTCTGCGGAAGTTAAAAGAGCCGACGCGGTTATGGGGCTTTTTGAAAGCGACATTGATATAAGCCACATTTTCTGGGCTACGCCCGAAAACTTAAAGCCCGGCACAAAGTATTACTACACCTGCGGCGATGATACACACAGGAGCGAGGAGTATTACTTTACCACAGAGCCCGAAAACCTTACAAAGTTTAAATTCATCTGCATCGCTGACCATCAGAAGGCAAGCCCCTTTGACTGCCCCGATTATTCGGAGCTGAATAAGTTCCTTAAAGATATTCTGAAGCAGCACCCCGACACCCGCTTTATTCTCACAGGCGGCGACAACACCGACTGCGGTCAGCATGAGGTTCAGTGGAACGGAATGTTCAGCGGTCTTACGGGCATTATCGAGTATGTCCCCTACATGATGTGTATAGGCAATCACGACAACAGGGGCTTTAAAATTTACAGGGAGCACGGTTCTGAGGGCAGGTTCTACTCTGAGCCCGCGGAGTTTTTCGCAAAGCAGTTTAAAGGCTCCTATCCCGACAACGGCCCCGAGAACTGGAAAACCGAAAACTATGCCTTTGACTACGGCAATGTGCATTTCTGCGTCCTGGGCGTAAACGGTCCCGAGGAGGTCAACGAGTGGCTTATAGACGACCTTAACAAGACGGACAAGACCTGGAAAGTGGGAGTATATCACTTCCCCATCTGCTACTCCGGAGTGGAGAACGAAAACTACGACGCCTACCCGCAGATGCGTGAGGGTATGGAAATGCTGGACATTCTGTTCAGCGGTCATATACATAATTTCTGCAGGAGCTTCCCGCTTAAAAATGAAGAGCTGTTTGACAGACCCTCACAGGGCACCATTCACTATATGCTGGGCAACGCTCACAACAACCCGCCCGGCTCACGCACCTCTCCAAAGATTTGGCATGCCGCCTTCTATCATCAGGAAGAAAGAAATCAGATGGTCACCATTGTTGAGGTTGACGGCAGCAAAATGACCCTGACCGCCCTTTTAAACGACGGCAGAATAGCCGACCAGTGCGTTATCGACAAAGAGAAGGACCTGATACTCCCCTACGCTCTCGCTCCCGTTTTCAATCAGACGAGGATATACTACAAGGGTATGTATCTTGGTCTTTGCTCCGTCACAGTTCCTCCCGTTCAGGTTGACGGAATGTGGTTTATCGCTTTCGCGACCCTTGTGGGATACATCGGCGGCGAGGTTAAAAAGGAAAAGGGCAAGGTCACTTGCAGTCTTTACGGGCATACGGCGACCTTCTTTGAGGACAGCGACATAGCACTCACCGACAAGGGCGAGGTAAAAATGAAAGCAAAGGTTTTCAGAGGTCACAGCGGGCAGCTTTATGTTCCTCTTGACTGCGCAGCTAAAATCTTTGAGATGAGATGGGCATACGCTAAGCGCAACAACTTCATATCAATAGAGCACGAAAGCGACTCAAAGACAATAACTGTTCAGCCGTAATTGGAATTCACGCCCTCAAAATCGGGGGCGTTTTTAATTTATCCGCAAAGACCGTTAGTTTTTTGACAATTTGTATGAAATATCCTTACTTACACTTTCAAAGCTATATATTTTTTTACTTGCGGATTTTGTCGCATTTAGATATAATATTTTTGTTTGCTGCATGAAGCATTTTCCAATTGTAAATTCGAAAGGAGAAGTACAAGAATGACCTATTCACATGAGGTTGAAAAAATGTGCAAGGTTGCAAAAGGCCCGCATCACGGTCCCGCGCCGATTCCCGAAGAGGGCAAATGGGTTAAGGCATATGAGATAAAAGACATTTCGGGCCTTTCCCACGGCGTCGGCTGGTGCGCTCCCCAGCAGGGCACCTGCAAGCTTACACTTAATGTTAAAGACGGAATTATTGAGGAAGCCCTTGTTGAAACGGTAGGCTGCTCGGGCATGACCCATTCGGCAGCCATGGCAGCGGAGATTCTTCCCGGCAAGACTCTGCTTGAGGCTCTTAACACAGACCTTGTTTGCGACGCTATAAATGTTGCAATGAGGGAGATATTCCTTCAGTTTGCGTACGGCCGCACCCAGTCCGCATTCTCAGAGAACGGACTTCCCATCGGCGCAGGTCTTGAGGACCTGGGCAAGGGACTTCGCTCACAGGTCGGCACAATGTACTCAACCAAAGAAAAGGGCGTTCGCTATCTTGAGATGGCAGAGGGCTATGTAACCCGCCTTGCCCTTGATGAGAACGACCAGGTTATCGGCTATGAGTTTATTAAACTCGGCACATTCCTTGAGGCTATTCGTCACGGCGTTCCCGCTGACGAGGCTCTCAAAAAGAATACGGGCAGCTACGGCCGCTTTAACGAAGCATGCCGCTACATAGACCCGAGGGAAGAATAAGGAGGAGCGAATATGACAGAGAATAAATTCAGTGGGCCTTCATGCACTCCCAGTATGAGCAAGGCTATCATAAATGACGACGCCATCTCCTTTGAGGGCAAGGAAAGGCGCATGCCCAGAATCAACGAGTGCCTTAAAAAGTACGGTCTTTCAAGCCTTACAGAGGCAAGAGAGCTTTGCCTTTCAAAGGGCATTGATGTTGAAAAGGAAGTAAAGGGCGTTCAGCCCATCGCATTTGAAAACGCTGTTTGGGCATATACACTCGGCGTTGCCGTCGCTATTCAGTCCGGCGCAAAGACCGCCGCTGAGGCCGCATCCGCTATCGGAATCGGACTTCAGGCATTCTGCATCCCCGGCTCCGTTGCCGACCAGAGAAAGGTTGGTCTCGGTCACGGCAATCTCGGCAAGATGCTGCTTTCTGACGAAACCAAGTGCTTCGCTTTCCTTGCAGGTCACGAGTCCTTTGCGGCTGCGGAAGGCGCAATCGGAATCGCCCGTTCCGCTAACAGAGTCCGCAAGGAGCCTTTGAGGGTTATCCTTAACGGTCTGGGCAAGGACGCAGCTATGATTATCTCCAGAATCAACGGCTTTACCTATGTAAAGACCGAATATGATTATTATACCGACGAGCTGAAGATAGTTGAAACTATCCCCTACTCCAAGGGCGAGAGAGCAAAGGTAAAATGCTACGGCGCGGACGATGTCTCCGAGGGCGTCGCTATCATGCGCCACGAGAAGGTTGACATCTCCATCACGGGCAACTCCACCAACCCGACCCGCTTCCAGCACCCCGTCGCCGGTACATACAAGAAGTGGGCTACAGAAAACGGCGTACAGTACTTCTCCGTTGCGTCGGGCGGCGGCACAGGCAGAACGCTGCATCCCGACAATGTGGCCGCAGGCCCCGCTTCCTACGGAATGACCGACACCATGGGCAGAATGCACAGCGACGCTCAGTTCGCAGGCTCCTCATCGGTTCCCGCTCATGTTGAAATGATGGGACTTATAGGCATGGGCAACAACCCGATGGTCGGCGCTACCGTTGCTTGCGCTGTTGCTGTTGAAGTTGCGATGAAAGGTTAAAATATCAAGGCTTCCGACCTTAGTCGGGAGCCTTTTTGTATTTTAAAGAGGAAATAAGCTTTTTGTCTATTAGCTATGCAAATATTGCTCTTAATAAATGAGCTTATATTATTGACCTCAGAGCTCTTTTAGGGTATTTTGAAATAAATATCGATACAATCTCAATATTTGTGACTGGAGCGATTTGTTTGGGTGTTACATCTGAGGTAAAGAAAACAAAATACACCATAGTTAATCCATACGCGAGCGTCGACTGGGACACATGGGGCGTTTACAAGGCTAACCTTCATACCCACTCCACAAACAGCGACGCGGAAATTCCCATGGCGGACATGGTTGAGGCTTATTACGCTAAGGGCTACGACATTCTCGCCATGACCGACCACGGAGTTATAGGCTACGGCTGGAATAAGCCTGTTAAGACAAACGGCATTTTCAACTTCTACCGCCCTGTAAAAACCGTCAGCGAGGAAAGGTACAAAGAAATGAGAACCGGCGCCGACAGGGGCGGCAGGGGTATGCTTGACATAAAGGGCGGCGTTGAGGTAAATATGGCTGTCCTTGCAAAGAACCATGTAAACGGTCTGTTCACCACATTCGGTCAGGGCATTTTAGGAAAAGAGAACAGCTTCAGAGAGGCTGTTGAAGGCATACACAAGGCAGGAGGCTACTCGTTCTTAAATCACCTCGGCGACTGGACGGGCGCTAAGAACGACAGAGAGATAGCAAGAAATAAGGAATACATAGCCTACTTCGCGGAGATTTTCAGGGACTTCAGAAGCTGCCTCGGCATGGAGATATTTAATCTCAGGGACAACGACACCCGCAACGACAGACTCTTTTGGGATGAGCTTTTGCAGGTGGTCATCCCTACGGGCAGGAACATCTGGGCATTCGCTAATGACGACGCCCACAATCTCTCCCATGTGGGCTGCTCCTTTGAGCTGTTCATGATGCCCGAAAACACCGTGGAGAACTTTAAGAAAGCTCTGGTTAACGGCACCTTCTTTGCTTCAAGCCGCTTTGACAAGTCCGACCCGAACAATATAATTGACGACGCCAGCGGTCTTGTGCCCGTTGTAAAGCGGATTACCGTAAATGATGAGGAAGGCACAATCTCCATAGAGCCGGACGAAAGCCGCGACTGCAAACTGATTGAGTGGATTGCGAACGGCGAGGTTATTAAGACGGGCCCCTCTATAAACCTAAATGAACATGAAGAAAAATTAGGCTGCTATGTACGCTTCCGCCTTGTGGGTGAGGGCGGCGTTACCTACTCCCAGCCCTTTGAGCTGAGATACGAGGGCAGGGTTGACAAGAAGATTCCCTCAGAGGCTCTGGATAAGTACAGAACGCCCATGGGCAAGGTCGGCATAGCGATTTACCGCTCAAGGCCCTATATGATTTCAAGAGAAATCGTCAAAGTAATAAAAAAGAAAATAAAGAAAAAGAGGTAACGGCACGGCCGCTCCCCTTTTTAAGACAAATTAAGGAGGCCTTTAGGCCTCCTTTTTTGTATTTATATTGAATTCATCAGCTTTCCGACATTCTTTATGGCTGTGGTAAGTGAGAGTACCATTTTGCCTATTCCCTTGGGAACGCTGCCGCCGTTGAGAATGTCTATGAAAGCGTCCGCCATATCCTGAGTAAAGACGCCCATGCTCATTGACACAAAGCAGCGGATGGGTATCTGCATAGCCATTGCCTTCATCATATTCTCGTTGGCGCTGTCCTCGCCCATTGCCGAAAGGGCTTTGCTTATAATGTTGTTGATTACCCTGCCCGCCTTTGTGGTGTTGGCGTCCTCAAGGGTGGAGTTAAGGTCGATGGGCTTTCCTTCGGGGCGAGTGGACTCGGGTATGGGTCTGCCGAGCAGAGCCTCAAACTCGCTGTCGGGAACGGAGAGAACATTCGCGCCGTAGTAGGAGGGTGCTTTGTCTTTGAGATTAAGCTGAGGTCTTTCCTCTGTTTCTGTAAGCTGTACCGCAGCTTTGAGCCTGATGTCACGGCTGGATGCGCCGACAAGGATATTGTACTTGCCTGTGGGGGCATGCCAGTCGCGGAGCTCAACATTGTAATAGGCAAATGAGCGCTTATCGAGCTCGATTTCAACCGTCTTTTCTTCGCCGGGCTCCAGGAACACCTTTTTAAAGCCTTTAAGCTCCTTTTCGGGGCGGAATACGACGGAATCCTCCGCGCTTACATAAACCTGAGCGATTTCAGCTCCCGCCATATCGCCGATATTCTTTATCTTGAAGGATACGGTCAATGTGTCGGTGTCCTTAATCTTCTTGGCGGAGAGTTTTATGTTTGAATACTCGAATTCGGTATATGACAAACCGAAACCGAAGGGGAAGAGAACATCCTTTTTGGCGGTGTCGAAATAGCGGTAGCCGACATATATGCTCTCCCTGTACTCAACCGTGCAGTGGGCGCCGGGGAAGTTCGCGGTGCTGGGAATGTCGTCAAGACTGTAGGCATAGGTCTCAGCCAGCTTGCCTGAGGGGTTTACATCGCCCACAAGAATGTCCGCAGCAGCCTTGCCGCCTGCCTGACCCGCAAGATATGTGTGCAGAACAGCCTTTACCTTTGAAAGCCACGGCATTGTGACTGCCGAGCCGCCGGCAAGGACGACGATGACATTGTCGTTTTCCTCTGCGACCGCCTCAATCAGCTCGTTGTGGCTGTTGGGCAGGTCGATATGGGTGCGGTCATAGCCCTCGGAGTCGAAGGCGTCGGTAAGTCCCGCGAAGATAAGAACCGCGTCACTGTTCTTGGCGCATTTTAACGCTTCCTCAATCAGCTTTTCGTTGACTTCATCCTTGGACTTGTCATATCCGGGGGCGTATTTTACATTCAGACCCTTTTCGATAAGCGCGTCAAAGGCGTTGTCAAGCCTTGTGGGATTGATAAGCGAGCTGCCTGCGCCCTGATATCTGGGCGAGCGAGCCATTTCGCCGATGACAGCTACCGTCATGCCCTTTTTGAGCGGGAGGATTTTATCCTCGTTTTTGAGAAGAACCATGGACTGGCTTGCTATCTTTCTTGCAAGCTCGTGATGTGTCGGCTCGGAATAGCTTGTGTTCTGGAGGTGTTTGCTTGCTCTGAATATAACATGAAGGATTCTGTTGACTGCTCTGTCAAGAACTGCCTCTTCAAGCTCTCCGTTTTGGACTGCCTCGACTATCTTCTTGGCGCCGAGTCCGCTTGAAGTGGGCATTTCAAGCTCCTGACCAGCTTTAAGGCCTTCTACCCTGTCATTCTCTGCGCCCCAGTCGGTGACGACAAAGCCCTTAAAGCCCCACTCGTTTCTTAAAACATCCGTAAGCAGCCACTTGTTCTCGCTGCAGTAGGTGCCGTTGAGCTTGTTGTAGGCGTTCATTACGGTCCAGGGCTGGCTCTTTTTTACAGCCTCCTCAAAGCCCGCAAGGTAGATTTCTCTCAGCGCGCGCTCGTCAACAACCGAATCGATGGTCATTCTTCTTGTTTCCTGATTGTTGGCGGCAAAATGCTTTAAGGATGTACCCACACCCTTTGACTGGACGCCTTCGATTAAGGCTGCTGCCAGCTTGCCCGTAAGGAAGGGGTCCTCCGAGAAATACTCAAAGTTTCTGCCGCATAAGGGGGAACGCTTGATGTTGACGCCGGGGCCCAGAAGAATGGATACTCTTTCGGCAAGGCATTCCTCGCCCAGAGCCTCGCCCATTTCCCTTAAAAGGTCGGGGTCCCATGAGCATGCCGTAAGGCATGCGGTGGGGAAGCAAACGGCGGGAACGGAGCTTAAAAGCTCGCCCTTGCCCTTTTTATCCTTCTTTTTTCTCAGTCCGTGAGGTCCGTCGGTAACCATGATGGACGGGATGCCGAGTCTTTCGTTTCCGGCAAGGTGCCAGAAATCTATGCCTGAGCAGAATTCAGCCTTTTCTTGGAGCGTCATTTTGCCAATCAGTTCAGCGTACTTCATGTTATTCCCTCCAGTTTATGTTTTGAAACCTTAAATATGGGTATTGTATCCAGATTTAACAAGCGGTTTAAGCGGTGGCGCTTTCGTCCTCTGCGCCTTCTTCAAGGAGAAGCTCTGCCTCTTTGACATCCAAAGCCTCAACTTTGGAGAGCCTTTTTTGAATTATGGTGTTGCGGTGCTGAGCCTCGTCAAGGGTTCTGCCGGCCTCCTCAATTTTCTTCTTTGCCTTAACGAGGATGTCGCCGAATTTTTCGTACTGAATCTTCGCCGCGCCGAGAATCTTATAAATCTCGGTTGCCTTCTCATTAATGGCGATTGTCTTAAAGCCCATGGCGACGGAGTTAAGAAGGGCGGTGATTGTTGAGGGGCCTGCCAGCATGACGCTGAATTCCCTTTGCAGCCTTTCAAGCAGACCTGACTTTGAGGCGGCTGCTTCCGCGTAAAGTCCCTCTGTGGCGAGGTACATTATCGCAAACGGGGTGGTTTTGGGGGGATTAATGTATTTTGATACATCCCTCGCGGACTTTATAATAGCGTCTTCGAGCTGTTTGCGGGCTGCGGCGAGGGCTGCGGCGTCGGCTCTGTCTGCCGCATCGCAGAGCCTTATATATGCCTCCATGGCGAACTTGGAGTCGACGGGGAGGTAGGTAATCTCCGAATTATTCTCGCCCGACGGGATTTTTATCGCGAACTCAACCATTCCCTTGCCCGTTTCGGACTGATAGTTCTTGACATACATATTGGGAATGGTCTGGTCAAGGATGGACTCAAGCTGAATCTCCGCCCATGTACCCCTTGCCTTGACATTGGTGAGCACTCTGTTCAGGGCGGTGACATTGTCGGTAACGCCGCTTGAAAGCTCCTTCATCTCGCCAAGGGACTTATACACATTTTCAAGCTGCTCGGAAACGGTCTTGAATGAGGAGTCGAGCCTTGTGGTAAGAGTTTGGCTAAGCTTTTCGTCCACTGTCATTCTCATTGCCTCGAGCTTTTGCTCGTTGCTCTCCTGCATTCTGAGAATGGCGGCTTCCACCATCTTTGCCTGCTTTTCGTTCTGCTCTATGTTCTTTTCTCTGATATTCTCAAGGGAATTGGAAAGGAGTTTTGAAAGGTCGGCGTAGTGCCTGAGATTTGCCTTTTCCGCGTCGCCCAGCTTTACAAGAACATTTTTTTCAAACTGGTTCTGGGCTTCGCTTATCTGACGGGTGAACTCGTTTGTAAAGTCGTACATCTGCTTTTGAAGGGCTGTCTGGGACTCCCTCATTATGTTCTGGAAAGCTATATTGTCGTTGCGGCTGCGCTGGAATTCGTCCGCGGTGCTCCTCATTAAATGCTCCAAAGCCTGCTTTAATGTGAGATACTCCGCGTTGGATGTTTTTGAAAAGACTTTGATAAGGATTAAGATTAACACTATGAGATTTAAAACGCTAAGACCTATTAAGAATATTTCTGATGTTGTCATATTTACCCTTTCATTATTTTTTATAAAAAATAGTCCTTTGTAAAAATTTATCTTATTTATTATACCAAAATCTAACCTAATTGTTAACAGTATTTTGGAAGAAGTGCTTTAAATAAAAAAACCGTCTAAGACGGTCTTTTTTTACTCAAGCTTTGCGTAGATTCTTAGTATCTTCCTTGCGTCGGCGGCATTTACCTTGCCGTTTTTGTCAATATCCGCCGCGAGCTCCTTGAAGGGGGTCAGCGTTTCCAGCTTTGCCACCGCTCTTAAAACAAGTCTTGCGTCGTCGGACCTGATTTTGCCGTCGAAATTGACATCTCCCGGAAGTACCTGCTGCGGCTTTTTGCTTGTATCAACTATGGCGAAAAGGCCGCTGCCGTTTGCAGTGAAACTTAGCTCAGAGCCGTTTAAGGTAAAATCGGTTTCGACCGCCCTGCCGTCGGTTATCCTAAATACCGCGCACTTTTGGGCATTATAGCCTTCGGGAATGGGCAAAAAGATTTGAGCGGGGCTGCCGAGCTGCTCTAAAACTTCGGTTTGATTGCGGATAAACATTATGTTAAAGAGTGAGAACACAAAATCGCCCAAGAGATTGTCGGCGACTTCAAAGTCCACACCATCGACAATCTCATATGCTCCAAGGCGCAAAACCTTAAAAGCCTCCTCGTTCGGGAGCTTAGCCTTAATCCCCAAACGGGGTTCTGTGAGTGTGATTGCGGACTGAGTATCCGGAGCGTCTGCCGCTAAGGCAGAAAAACCGTGGGTGGTGATAAGAAGAACAGTAAGAAAAAGCGCCAGGAAAGAAAATGCCTTTTTCATGTTCTCACCCGTCTTTTATTTACTCCTCATAGCCATTGGGATTCTTGCTCTGCCATCTCCAAGTGTCTTCGCACATCTTTTTAAGGTCTCTTTCGGCTTTCCAGCCCAACTCTTTTTCCGCTTTTGTCGGGTCTGCGTAGGATTCGGCAATATCACCCTCGCGGGGTCCCACGACTCTGCGGGGAATTTCTTTGCCGCTTGCCTCCTCAAATGCGGTTAAAAGTTCTAAGACCGAATAGCCTTTTCCTGTGCCGAGGTTGTAAATATCAACGCCTGTTTTGGAGAATACCCTGTCCATAGCCTTGAGGTGACCGAGGGCGAGGTCGACAACATGGATATAGTCCCTGACTCCCGTGCCGTCCCTTGTGGGGTACTTGTCGCCGAAAATATTGAAAATCGGCAGCTTGCCCGTTGCGACCTGCGCTATATAGGGCATTACATTGTTGGGGATACCGTGGGGGTCCTCGCCGATTTCTCCGCTCTCATGGGCGCCGATGGGGTTAAAGTATCTGAGAATGGATATTGAAAACTCGTTGTCTGAGTAATAAAGGTCCTGAAGGATTTTCTCGATATACAGCTTAGTTGTGCCATAGGGGTTTGTGGTCATGCCCACGGGGGAATCCTCTTTAAAAGGAGGTTTGCTGAGGCTTCCGTAAACCGTTGCGGAGGAGCTGAAAACTATTTTTTTGCAGTCGTGCCTTTGCATCGCGTCAAAAAGCTTTACGCTGCCGCCTATATTATTGTCGTAGTACATAAGCGGCTTTGAAACAGACTCTCCAACAGCTTTTAAGCCCGCAAAGTGGATTACCACATCTATGTTTTCGTTTTCGAAAACGGTATCCAGCATCTTTGAATCTCTGATGTCGCACTTATAGAACTTTGGGGTTTTACTCGTAATCTTTTCGATTCTGCCGAGGACCTTCTCGGAGCTGTTGGAAAGATTGTCTATAATTACAACATCATAGCCTGCGTTTATCAGCTCGACAACGGTATGGGAGCCGATATAACCTGTGCCGCCGGTAACAAGAACTGACACTGGCCTTCCTCCTTATTGTTATTTTGTAGGCGCGAATTTGGGTATGTACTCAAAGGTAAAGCACGGTGAGCGAAGGAGCATTTTGCTGCCGTCCTTTAAAACATTCTCTCTGAAGAAATTGCCCCTTATACATATGTAGCCGTAGTCCTCGGGTTTAGTGGGGTCGATTACGGAATTGTTTATATGTATGTCGGACACATAGCCAACAGATTCGCTTACCGCTTTGTCATGCGAGATAATAGAGAGCCATTTTTCCGGCTCATATTCTGAGAGCTTGAATGTTTTATATTTTTCGTTGTCCTTGTATTTTTCTCTGAGGGTTTTTATATAATTTTCAAGGTATGTACGCATCTCAGCGGAGGTAAGGACAACCTCGGTTTTGTAGTTTTTCTCATTTTTGTCCGTAAGACTAAAAGCAGGCTTTAAGTACGGCAAATCGCCGCCCCAAATGTTCTTGGAATCCGCGGTTTTGCCTGCTGACAGCGCGAAGAATACGGAGTTTATAACCTTGCCGTTATAGGTCATAAACTTGCCGCCGACTTCGTCTATTGCCTGCTCTATGGCTTGTTTAACGGCAAAGTCGGGCTTGTTTTTTACCGAATCCTCGTTCTCTTTTTGCTTTAGGTATTCGTCGTACTTTTCTTTTTTGGCGTATGCTACGCCCGTCACCTTATACTCTTTATTGTCCTCGGGATTTGTCTTGCCCGACGCATACATGATATATGTATACGCCGCGACTACTTGGGCTTTAAGCGCCTCTAGCTTTATGCCGTCAATGCCGCCAATCTCCTGCAGGACTATGCGCCAAAGAATTTCTTTGGTGTCTACCAGCTCGGAGCCTACTTTCATTTTTTCGGGCATCTCTTCTTTGTCAAAATCTATGCCCTTATAGTAATGGGAGAGGATTTCCTTGTATTTATAATAGCTGCCGTCTTCCTTTTGGGTGTTTGCCATACGAGCTGCGCCGTACTGGCTCATGCCAACGCCGTGACCCCAGCCGTAAACGGTAAATACAAAGTCACCCATTACGGGGTACTCAAGCTTTGCGGCTATTCTGAGGACGATTCTCGCGTCCGCGGCGTTGACCGTGCCGTCAAAATTCGCGTCGGCGTACTTTAGATTCTCGCCTTTAAGCTCGCTGAGTTTGGAAAAATGACGGAGAATCAGCCTTGCGTCGCTGGCGTCGATTTTGCCGTCGAGATTCGCGTTGCCGCCTGCGTAGACAATTTTGGGCTCGGCGTTTGCGGCAAAGGCTGCGGGAGAAAGAACGCCCACAAATACCGCCATGCAGATAAGAAGGCTGAAATATTTATGTATTCTGTTTGTTTTATTCATTCTCTCACAACCCTTGCAAAAAACGGAAGGGATTTTGTCTTTTAAACAAAATCCTCCGCCGTTTCATAAGAATCTATTCCGTTTGATACTATTATTTGTTCATCGGGATTTTTCTCCCTGAGCATAAAGAAGCCCGCAAGGAAAGAGGCTATAAGGGAGATTGCAATCAGGGCGATTACGGCTATGCTCTTTGCCCCGGAAATAAACTGAACGGGTCTGGGCGGGGTTTCGTAAGCCTCTCTGGGATAATCCATATCGCCAAGGTACTCCGCTATCATGCTTTCAAGAAGCTTCAATGCCTCGTCCGCGGCTGAGGATAAAAACTCCTCCGCTCCCTCGCCGGGCAAGGCGTAGAGCTTTGCCGCCTTTGCGTATTTTTCGCCCGCGGCGGCTATAAAGACAAAGCGTTCGGCGTCTTCGCCCTCTCCTATCGTGTGAATGTTGGTGATGGAGATGCCGAAGGGGGCCTCTGCCATTTCGGATGCGAGGCTGGCAAGGTTTACGGCGTATTCCCTAAGGTCATAGGTGCTGCGCTCTCTGATATAGGGAATGAACTTAAAGGCTGTGTCAAAGCCATTCAAATTTTCGCCCGCGGATTTGATGAATATTGATGAGGGCGTGCTTGCGACGCCTACCTTAATATCGTTTTCGGAAAGGTATTTTTCAAGTTTCGGGAACTTTATTTCCCGCTCTGTTTCGGCGGGAGTTGCCTCTTCGGCTGCCTTTGAGGTTTCCTCTGCGGGAGCTGTTTCCTGAGACTTGTCCTCGGGGATTTCTCTGATTTCTTCCCTTTTTGCCTCAATTAAGCCCTTTGAAACAAGATAAGACTCCAATAAACCTTGTGTAAGTCCATCCGCAAAGGGGATAACCGCTATCTCCTGCTTGCCGGAGGCAACGGAGAAGGCTATAAATTCATTTTTAACAGGTTCGATTACGGACGCATTCGGCGGGAAAACACTTGCCGCCTTTTTTTCCGCCTCCGAAAGGCTTTCATAAACCTTTAGAGCCTCAAGCTTTCTGAGCGCATCTTCCGAAACATTACCTTCAAGGCGGAAGAGCTTAAACAGCAGGATTTTGTTTCTGAAATAATCCTTTAATGGCAGGAAGAATACAAGAATATTGCATTCTTTAAGCGCCGCGGAAACAGCTTGTACGGCATTTTTAAGACCTTCATAGTCCGAAAGGGCTGCCTTTTGGTCGACTGCCGAAAATACGGAGTCAATATGCTCCTTAAGATTCTTAAACTCTCCTGTATTCTGAGCCCCTATGGAAAATAGCGCTGCTCTCATCAAATAACGCGTCCTTTCGTCAAGAGAAAACAATTGGTTCGGCTGTTACGGCTGCCACTTGTATGCGTCTTTGTAGGGGTTGGGCAGCTTTTTGGCGTCGTACCATGCCTGAGGATAGCGAGGATTGGGATTTACCTTGACAAGGGAGGTGTCCACATCCAGGCTCTCGCCGTTTCTGACAAGCCTTGCTATAACGGCAAGCCTTGCTTCCTTAAACTCATAGCTGCAGGTTGAGAGGGTGAGAATCTTGTCCGTTGGGAGCATGCCCACTCCTGTGTCGTAGAGCTTTCTCTCGTCAAGAGCCTTAATATATTTCATAAATGCTTCGTCGCTTGTAAAATTAGGAACGATGTAGTTGAACAGATAGCCGTTGTCGTCTTTTGGCAGACCGTTTGTAACGATAACGGCATATACCTTCCAATAGTATTTCTGATAAGGTGTTTCGTAAATGATAATCGGCGACTCGGCAAAGCCCTCGGGTGTCATATACTTTTCAAGCTGGGCGAACTTGAGTCCGTCCTTCATGTTGTGACCGTGGATTATTGTGTTGCGGTCAAGCTCTTCAAAGCCGTTCCTGAAGTTTCTGTAGTCAAGGAACAGTGTGCCGTATTTATTCTCCTTGCCGTAGAAGTTGGTTTTGAGGTAGTCCTTGTTGTCGGAGCTCTTAACCACAATATCGTCTATGTTTGTGTTGCCGATTGAAATCCAGCCGCCGAAGTCCTGATTGATGGCGTAGAGATTTGCCCACTTGGGGTTAAGCTTTTCGGGGAAGTTTACATTCGGGTATTTTGCCCTTATGGTTTCCCAAACGGAAGAAGTGTCGTTTGAGTTGTCATATTCGGTGGCAAGGTCGGCAAGGTCTTTCATATCGTTTATGCTGCCGTAGTACTGGGCGAAATAGTTGATAAAGTAAATGCTGTAATAGACGATTATGCAGATGGATGCCAGCATAATCACCTTGCGGGCGATTTCCTTGCCCGGGTCGCCCTTCCAAGGTAAAAAGCTCTTAAAGAACCTTACCGCTTTTGATTCTGTATCTTTTTCTGAGTTATCAGAAGAATCGGCGCCCTTTGCGGCGTGTGCTTTCTTCTCCTTCTTTTTGCCCTTGGCGTTATAGTCTATCCAATCGTTTGAAATAGGGTCGATAAGGGAATTAAGGTCGGAAGGAGTTTCGTTTTTTTCGGTTGCGCCGCTGACTTCAGTTTCTCTTTCAGATACTTCTACTTCTATATCGGGTTCTTTATAAATCTCGGTAAATCCCTCAAGGTCGGGTTCTTTAACCGTTTTTGAATGAATGTAGCTTTCTGCGCTGAGGGGCTTTCTTCTTTCGGGAACTGGGGCGCTGCCGCGGCCGTTTACCAGGTCCTCGTCGTAAATAACTCTGAAGCCGTTTTCGTCGTAGTAATAGGGAGTCTGAGGAGTTTTCTTCATGTAGATATTGCCCATTGAAGAATAATCCTCGTCATATATGACCCTGCCCGCGCCGGGGTGGTATGCTTCGGGCTGGGGCGGGATATAGGGCTCCTCAACATCGGGATAAAGTGAGAGGTCGTCGGAGTAAAGATTGTCATCAGTGTAAGATTCGGGCAAATTCGCGGCGTGAGCGCTCATTGCCTGAACATCGCGAATTATATCTTCTTTAACACCGTATCGCTCAAGCAGCTCAGTGAATTCGGACGAAAAACCTTCAGACCCTCCCGTTAAATTGAGAGAGCTGAGGATATTTTCTATCTCCTGCTCAAGCAGGCTGTCGTTGTGCATTACTTTTTCGCTTTTCATTTCCGACAACGAAATCACTTCTTTCATCAACCGAAAACGGCGCTTTCAGTTTCATTAAACCGCTTAAAAACGGCTGCGAACTTTGTGTAAATTATATTATACCTTTAATTTCGATCGCTTGCAATTATATTTTTGGTTGTTTTGCTCAAAAATTGTGGCAAATTCTCTAAACTTTGCGAAAAAACTCAGTCTGCGGAGGGGTACCACTTGAGAGCGTTTTTGTAAGGATTGGTTCCGCCGAAAATATCGTAGTAAAGCTGGGGATATCTAATATCGGTTCGCTGAACCGCTTTGGAGGTGTCAACCTCCTCGCTCTCGCCTTCTCTGACTAATCTTGCCATGACGACGCACCTTAAATCCTCAAGTCTGCCACCGCGGTCAAAGTCGTAGGCGCAGGTTGAGATTGTCAGGATTTTATCCGTTTCTTTAATGTCCACGCTTGTCTGGATAAAGCTCCTTTGCATAACCTCGTCAATGAACTTCAAAAAGCTATTATTGCCCATTGAGGTGGCAATATAATTGAAAAGGTAGCCATTGTCGCCGCTGGGGTCGCCGTTTGAGAGGAAGCAGGCGAAAACCTTCCATTTATAGTCCTTGTAAAGTGTGTTGAACTCGATAACGGGGTGCTTTTTGTAGAACTCCACATCCTTGTACTGCTCAATGCCGCCAAAGCCTAAGTCGTTTTCGTACTTCGGCTCAAAATTGTGACCGTAGATGACGGTATTCCTGCTGAGCTTGTCAACTCTGTTTGTGTAATCAAGGAAGGGGGTTCCGTACTTTGAGTAATTGCCCGCAAGGTCGCGCTTTAGGTAGTAGGTGTTGTTTTTTGCCTGATAAATGGGAGTATCCACTGGGGTGCCGGGGATTCTGAGCCAGCCGACAAAATCCTGATGAGCGGCGTAAAGGCGCTTATACTTTTCCTGTATGCCCTCGGGGTACTGAATACCCTCTTTTTCGTTGGGCTTTAATGTCTTGAATACCTGCGGGGCCTCGAAAACAGCGTTCTGCATATCGGGGTCGATATCTATTCCTATGCCGTATCTGCCGCTGCTTCCGATAAGTATATAGAAAATAAGGAACGCCAGCATAAGTATGGTTAGGATAACAAAGGTAAAGAATACAGTGCGCTCTTTTCTTATGGTTCTGTTGTCCTTGACGACCGCTCCCTCAGCGTCCGTTACGGGAGTAAGCTCGTCAAGGTATTTTGATATTTCGTCTGTTTCTTCACTTTCTTCTGCCGATGCCGCGGCCGGTTCGGACTCTGGGGGGGCTGCTGCCGACGGGGAAGACGGGAGTGTGTCGACTGCAGCGTCGGAGTTTAGAATCTCCTGAGTGGCAGCCTTGCTCTCCTCGGCTGTTTTTTCTATTTCGCTTTTGGCGCTCTCTAAAAAGGCGTCAAAATCGGCCGTTTTGTCAGCAGTCTGAGATGAATCGGAGCTTTTTTCGGTCACAGAGTCCATATCAAAGCTCAAAAGACGCAAAGCCTCGTCAAAATCAGCATCAAGCTGTTTTGAGGGGCTCTTATTGTCTGCGTTTATGTTTTTATTCTCAAGGGGATTTATCTTTTCGTCCATAAACTTCACCATGAAAAGGAGTTACGGTGATGGGGTTAAAGCTGCTCGAGGAACTCCGAGAGCATTTTCAGAGCCTCGTTGGCGGCAAAGTTTCTGTTCTCGGTTCTAACATCGCCGCTGAAGGAGGTTCTGAATTCCTTTGTGACCGAATAGCCTTCGGCTGAAAGGGAAATGCAAATCAGACCTACGGGCTTTGATGTATTGTCGCTGCCGGGACCCGCGATTCCCGTAATGCCGATGCCGATATCCGTACTGCCGGCTTTCCTTACGCCTTCGGCCATTTCCTCGGCGGTCTCGCGGCTGACAGCACCGTGGGCAGATAAGGTTTCTGGCTTTACGCCTAAAAACTGCAGCTTTGCGTCGTTTGAATAGGCGACGATTCCGTACTTATAGAAGGCTGATGAGCCGGGGATGTCGGTTATCAGCTTTGAAACAAGACCGCCTGTGCATGACTCGGCTAAACTTAGCGTCAAGCCGAGGCTTGTCAGACGCTGCGCTATAACCCTTAAGTCTACAGTCATGCTCTTACCTGCCCTTTTGGTGTTATTTCTTAAGTTTTTCGGCAATATCTCTTGCCACAACTATGCCGCTGACGGATGCCTGCATAAGTCCTCTGGTTATGCCCGCGCCGTCGCCGATGGCATAGAAATTCTTAACAGAGGTTTCAAATTTATTGTTTACCTCAATCTTTGAGGAGTAGAACTTAACCTCAACGCCGTAAAGCAGGGTATTCTTGGAGTACAGTCCTGGAGCGACCTTGTCGAATGCCCTTAATGCCTCAATAATGCTGGTGAGGTGTCTGTGGGGCAGAACGAATGAAAGGTCGCCGGGCACGGCTGTGGTGAGAGTGGGAACAGTTGTGGACTTTTTAAGTCTTGAAGCGTCGGTTCTTCTGCCGAGGAGCAAATCTCCGAGGCGCTGAACCATTACGCCGCCGCCGGTGAGCATATTGCCCAACTGGGCGATATATCTGCCGTATTCAATCGGCTGATTGAAGGGCTCTGTAAACCTTGTGGAAACAAGCATAGCGAAGTTTGTGTTGCCGCTGTGCTTGTCCTTGTCAGCGTAGCTGTGGCCGTTAACGACGGCTATGCTGCGCTCAAAGGTATTGTTAAAGCCCGCGTTGTAATGCTCCTCGCTGACAAAGCCGCTGGGGTTCATGCAGAAGGTGCGTACCTTGCTCTCGAATGTATCGGAGTAATAAACCATCTTAGCCTCATAAAGGTGCTTTGTAAGATGATCCATGACGGAATTGGGGACCTCGACTCTGACTCCGATGTCCACCTCGTTATTCCTGGTCTGGATATTGTGGAGCTTTGCGATGCCTGTAAGCCAATCGGCGCCGCCTCTGCCGGGAGCAGCGACAACAAAGTCCGCGGCAACCTCGGTCTTTTCGCCCTTTTTGTTTGTAAGAGTGATTCCTTTAATCTGACCGTCCTCGGTGATAATCGGGTCCGCATGGGTGCTTTCAAGGAATGTAAAGCCCTCGATCGCCTCAAGGTGCTCATACATTGCTTTAAGTACTTCGTATGAATACTCTGTTCCCATGTGCCTTACGGGGCAGGGAATGAGCTGTATGTTATGGCGGCTGCACTCGTATGCGATTTCCTCAACCTTTTTGTCGGTAAGTCCGAATACGGTTTTGGGAGCGCCGAAATCAAGGTACATTGAATCGGCATACTTTATAAGATTTCTGACCTCAAAAACGGGGAGGTAATCGGTAAGATTGCCGCCGACTTCTTCGGAGAGAGAAAGCTTTCCGTCGGAGAATGCGCCAGCGCCTGCCCATCCGCTCATGATGTTGCAGGGGTTGCATCTTACGCATACGCCCTTGCTCCTTGCGGGGCAGCGGCGTCTTAATATTGACATTCCTTCGTCAACAACAAGAACCTTGAACTCAGGCGGGAAATGCTTGTAAAGCTCAAGAGCCGTAAATATGCCGGACGGACCGGCACCGATAACTACAACATTATAAGAATCCATGAGAAAAATTACACCGTCCGTAATAAGTAATTGCAATTGTGGTCGGATTTGACCGTATTTATCCGCACACTATAACAGTATAGCACATATAGCGGCATATTAACAAGCTTTTTGACAGGCTGTTTCAGCTTTTTTATTTTGCTGATGGGTATGAATTTCTTCCTTAATTTCAAGCTTTTGCCTGAAACCCTCACAAAACAATAACCGACGATTTGTCTAAAGTCCTTTCAAACTTTTGACTCCATCGTCGGTTGATTATTTGTTTTAAATAAACAATACTACTCTGTGGCTGCGCCTGCGGATGCGGGTTCTGCCTGTGCCTCAGCGGCTTCTGCTGCGGCTTTTGCGGCAGCTTCCTTTTCAGCCTTTTCCCTCTGCCTCTCCTCAAAGGGCTTTAAATACTCGGAGACATCGGTATACTTTACTTCAATCTTAAGTATCTTAAACAGCGCGTTTACTACGATAATCGCAACGAATGAAAGCAGTACGAACGCAATACCGAAGCTGAGGGATGAACTGTATACGCCTTCGGGAACAACCGCTGTAATCTCTTTGCCCATCAGGTGGAAGAAAACAGCCGAAAGGCTTGAGAATACTATGCCCATGCCGGCAAGGGTAAAGTTTCTGGGCAGTCCCTTGGGTGAGCAGGAAAGCGGAAGCACAATGAGGTTTGTGAGCATGACAAGGAGCGAAAGTATCAGGCAAACGATTGATGCCAGGAAGAACACAAACACCTTGCCGAATATCGGGGAATTGACCATCTTGAGCACAAGGTCAAAGTTTAAGTTTGAAAGAAGCTTTACTATTGAAATAAGGTTAACGGTTGTGTTTTTAGCCTCTTCATAGAAGGGAAGCATCATTGAAACCTTGCCTAGGGGCAAAAGGAGGGCCAATATCGGAAGGAGAATTATCGGTATTCTTGCAATCGCAACCTTTGAGCCGTAAACCGCTGCCTTAACTCTGTCAATCTTGGGCTGGAATTCGGCATGCTCCTTCTCGGCAGCGTCAGCCTCTCTTGCCAATCTTTCCTCCATGCCATAGTACAGAATATTTACACCACACTGTGGACATTCGGGTTTATAGTCTCTAAGACGCAGCTTGTAATTGCATTTGGGGCAATATGACGCCATATGTATACCTCCGTTATGTAATGCTTCGGCAAAATTAGCAATTAAGCTAAATAAGCGCCGAATAACTAAAAACAATTTATCATATTACACCATAAAAAGCAATAGTATTTTCTGCTTTCAATGTTTTGCATTTTTTGACAAATGAAAACTATGCCGAGCTTTTTTCAGTTGCTTCATTTTTTGCCGTCGAAACTTGACAGAAGTGTGAAATTGAAGGATAATAGTAGACATTAAAAGACCGGAGGTTAGCGATGCTTAAATTTAATGAAAACGGCAAGTTTACAATAATGGTTGCGACCGATATTCATGAAAAAGCGGATGTCACCTCTCCCCTTGCTAAGAAAAAGATGAGAGACGGCAGGCTGCTCATGGAAACGGCTCTTGATAAAATCAAGCCGGACCTTGTGGTTCTCCTTGGCGACATCTTTACAAACAGGGAAAAGGAAGAGCCCTACGCAGACTTTAGAGCTGCCATCAGGAGAGTCGCTCAGCCCATGATTGACAGGGGCATACCCTATGCGATTGCTTTGGGAAATCACGACCACGACGGTTACCACACCGACAAGCAGGTTGAGATGTATAAGGAGCTTGAAGGCTGCCTTATAGACAACGCCGACCCGAACATAACAGGCAATGCGAACTATAACCTTCTTATATATTCCAGTAAAGGCGACAAGCCTGTATTCAACCTTTGGTTCATTGATTCAAACAATCATTATGAGGACATTAGCGTTTCAAAATACGATATTGTCCATCAGGACCAAATAGAATGGTATGAGAAAACAGCTCTTGCTCTTAAAGAGCAGAACGGCGGAAAGGTCATCCCCGCCCTTGTGTTCCAGCACATCCCAGTTATTCAGTGCTACAGGCTTTTAAGAAAGGCTAAGCTTTGGGAGAGACCTTGGGCTGTT
>LFSO01000012.1:0-2500 GCA_001512765.1 Clostridiales bacterium DTU053 | reverse complement strand
CACTGCATGCTGACTGAGCTTCACTCAGCCGGGTTTCCCCATTCGGAAATCCACGGATCAATGCCTGCTTTCGGCTCCCCGTGGCTTATCGCAGATTGCTGCGTCCTTCGTCGGCTCCCAGTGCCAAGGCATCCGCCTTGCGCCCTTTCTAGCTTGACTTTCATAAGAATCTTTATGGTTCTCAAGTTGTTCAACTCGACGATTAATTGTAGTTTTACCCTAATTAATTATCTCGTTGCCTTACTTTTTCCATTGTTCAGTTTTCAAGGTACATTCCCTGCAGGTTTCCCCACAGTTTAAGGTTCGTTTGGACTACCTCACTCAGGTAGTTTGGTGGGCTCAAGTGGACTCGAACCACCGACCTCACGCTTATCAGGCGTGCGCTCTAACCACCTGAGCTATGAGCCCATTTGGCACTGCACTTTTCTACCGGCAGTCCCTTGGTGGAGATGAACGGGATCGAACCGATGACCCCCTGCTTGCAAAGCAGGTGCTCTCCCAGCTGAGCTACATCCCCATACTGGTCGGATCTCCCGGCAGCTTTCCACGCTCGCCTTTCCGAACCTCAAAAATTAAACAACGACTAAGCTTTAACCCTGCTGACCTTGAAGTTGCTCCTAAGAGCTATACTCCATAGAAAGGAGGTGATCCAGCCGCACCTTCCGATACGGCTACCTTGTTACGACTTCACCCCAGTCGCTAATCCCACCTTCGGCAGGGCCCCCCTTGCGGTTAGGCTTCTGACTTCGGGTGTTATTAACTCCCATGGTGTGACGGGCGGTGTGTACAAGGCCCGGGAACGTATTCACCGCGGCATGCTGATCCGCGATTACTAGCAATTCCAACTTCATGCAGGCGAGTTGCAGCCTGCAATCCGAACTGGGACCGTTTTTGGAGATTGGCTCCGCCTCGCGGCATTGCTGCTCTTTGTTAACGGCCATTGTATTACGTGTGTAGCCCAGGTCATAAGGGGCATGATGATTTGACGTCGTCCCCACCTTCCTCCACCTTGTCGGCGGCGGTCCCATTAGAGTGCTCTTGCGTAGCAACTAATGGCAAGGGTTGCGCTCGTTGCGGGACTTAACCCAACATCTCACGACACGAGCTGACGACAACCATGCACCACCTGTCTTCGCGTCCCGAAGGAAATACTCATCTCTGAGTACATCGCTCGATGTCAAGACCTGGTAAGGTTCTTCGCGTTGCTTCGAATTAAACCACATAATCCACTGCTTGTGCGGGCCCCCGTCAATTCCTTTGAGTTTTAGCCTTGCGGCCGTACTCCCCAGGTGGATTGCTTATTGCGTTAACTGCGGCACGGAGGGGGTCAGACCCCCCACACCTAGCAATCATCGTTTACGGTGTGGACTACCAGGGTATCTAATCCTGTTTGCTCCCCACACTTTCGAGCCTCAGCGTCAGTAAAAGCCCAGTAGGCCGCCTTCGCCACCGGTGTTCCTCCGAATATCTACGCATTTTACCGCTACACTCGGAATTCCGCCTACCTCTACTTCACTCAAGACCTGTAGTTTCAACTGCATGTCAAGGGTTAAGCCCTTGAATTTCACAGCTGACTTGCAAGCCCGCCTGCGCTCCCTTTACACCCAGTAATTCCGGACAACGCTTGCCACCTACGTATTACCGCGGCTGCTGGCACGTAGTTAGCCGTGGCTTCCTCCTTGGCTACCGTCACTTTCTTCTTCACCAAGGACAGAGGTTTACAATCCGAAGACCGTCATCCCTCACGCGGCGTCGCTGCATCAGGCTTTCGCCCATTGTGCAATATCCCTCACTGCTGCCTCCCGTAGGAGTTTGGGCCGTGTCTCAGTCCCAATGTGGCCGTCCAACCTCTCAGTCCGGCTACCGATCGTAGACTTGGTGAGCCGTTACCTCACCAACTATCTAATCGGACGCGAGCCCATCTCACAGCGGATTGCTCCTTTGCCGATAAAGCGATGCCGCTTCATCGGATTATGCGGTATTAGCACACGTTTCCGTGTGTTATCCCCCTCTGTGAGGCAGGTTGCTCACGCGTTACTCACCCGTCCGCCACTAAGTTCACTCGGAAGCAAGCTTCCAAGTGAACTCCGTACGACTTGCATGTGTTAGGCACGCCGCCAGCGTTCGTCCTGAGCCAGGATCAAACTCTCTAAAAATATGGTATTACATCGGCTAATGCCGGTATAACCTATCTTAGAGCGTTCTAAAGCTCATTTATTCCTTTTCGGAATTACTTCGTAAGTTCTTCACTTACTCAAAGAAATCTCAGGGTTTCTTTGCTTTCGTCGTTGTTTAATTTTCAAGGTCCGAAACTCTTTCCAACCCTACGACAGCTTCCTGCCGTATCGCGGGACTTTTAATTTACCATATCTCGCTTTTCTTGTCAAGAGCTATTTTTTTGCCTTTTTTCGGCTTTTTCAATCGCCCGAGCTCTTCGCTCGTTTACCGCCCTTCCGGACGGCTCAAGTATAATAGCATAGCTTTTTTGATATTGTCAACT
>LFSO01000043.1 GCA_001512765.1 Clostridiales bacterium DTU053 | reverse complement strand
CCGTTAAAATCAGCGATGTCATAATTCCCAATGTCCTCGGCACAGGCGCGGACATTGTGGCATCCGCTGAGGATTTAGGAAAATAATTTCGAAAAGAGGCCTTTATGACAAATGCTTATAAAGCTACGGTAAACATAGTTCCAAGTGAAAGACAGCTCAATCTGAAAACACATAAGTTCGGAGCTTTTGTGTATTTCGGAATGAATACCTTTACCGCAGCCAACATAGGCAGCGGCTTTACAAGCCCAAAGACCTTTGGGCCCGAGGACTTTTCCGCCGAAAACATAGTATCCGCCGTAAAAAGCGCGGGGATGACCTCCCTTGTGCTGACCGTCAAGCATTACGACGGATTCTGTCTGTGGCCTTCAAGACAAACCGATTACACAATCGCCGAGTCCAACTGGATGGACAGCGGCGGAGATATTGTCAAGGCTATTTCTGACGAGTGCGCTCGTCAGGGAATAGCCTTTGGTATTTATTTTCCCGTCTGGGATAAGCACGAGGAAAGCTACGGCAGCGGCGAGCAGTACGACAATTTTGTAAATGGTCAGCTGGCGGAGCTTTTAACCGATTACGGCGATATATTCATGGTCTGGCTTGACCACAC
>LFSO01000052.1:28396-28732 GCA_001512765.1 Clostridiales bacterium DTU053 | reverse complement strand
GCAGGGGAGGTTTGACGCGGGGAGACCGGCGATTCTTGAGGAAACCTTCTTTACCAGCTCATAGGTGTATGAGCGGTCGTTAAGGTAGCGTTTCATCAGCTGATTGTCGATGGCGTTAAGGAAGCTCTCCACATTCTGACCTGAGAGAACGGGGGTGCCGTCGATGCTGATGCCGCCAAAGAACAGGCTGTCCACCATAAAGCGGATGTTAATGCCCTTAATGTCCTCATAGTACTTTATAAATCCGCCTGCCGCCTTTACCTTGTCAAGGAAGTCATCGGCAAGGTTTCTTATAAACTTCTCAACATATGCCTGGGAGCTGCCGCCAAAGGAAGC
>LFSO01000052.1:27813-28354 GCA_001512765.1 Clostridiales bacterium DTU053 | reverse complement strand
GCTGAACATCGTCGCAGTCAACAAGCTCCGCGCAGGCTGAGAGGGTTTGTCCCTCGCCCTTTGTAAGCCCTATAATTCTGTATGTTGCGGGGAAGGATGTAAGGGCGGAGGAGAGAATGCCGTAAATCGTCTCGCCCTCGTCGGATACTATGCTTGCTATATCGTTATAGCCGGGCTTGCCGCCGATGTGGAAGTGAATTCCGGCGTCGGCAAGCTCCTCGGCGATTTTGTGGTAGTTCCTTACAAAGTCGGAGGAATTCAAGCTCTCTATTACATGGTTTACGGGCACGACGGCAAAGTCGGAAACAAGCACGGGGACTTGTCCGTTTTCTTTGGCATCAAGAGCCTGGGCCTTTATGTAATCAAGAAGCTCCGGCGCGATTACGCCGCCCTTTTCAGCGGCGGCTGTGCCTGTGCTTGTAATGTCGGGGCTGTACTTTGAAACATCTGCCATGATAAGGCGAATGTCGCCGTTCAGCGAAACTGTGTATGTAAGTCCGCCCGCCTTTGATACAGCCGCGTCATAAAGACCGTCAGCAAG
>LFSO01000052.1:0-27758 GCA_001512765.1 Clostridiales bacterium DTU053 | reverse complement strand
GCAGCTCGCCCTTTAAAGCCTTGTCCTTAACGGAGGCAAGGGCAGAGTCCAGTATGCCCTCCATGTACTCATAGAGGGTGTCGGAATTCCTTCTGAAAGCGTCGAAATCCTCACTGCCGACCCCTTGCTCTCCGGGGGTCATATATCCAATGTCTGTAAAGACCGCAACCGAAACATCGGGAGTGTCAGAAGCCAGCGCCGGCAAAATAAGACCTGAGGGGACTGCCGACAAAAGCATAGCCGCCGCGAGGATAACGGACATCAGCTTTGTCTTGCCCTTTGGCTTAAATTTCATTTTAATTCCTCCCACTTTTGACTGAATCGTTCCAAAAATATAGATTCTGTTTTATTATAATATAACATAATTTTTATGTAAATAGCAAACACCAATAAAAGGCGAATTTTGCTGGAAAGGCGTCGCATCAAGGCTGAAAGGCTGCCTCCTTGACACTGTCAGCCGTGATTTGATAGAATTCATAAAGAAACGCAAAAAGAAGGTAAACTATGAAAAACGCTGAGCTTTTGTCTCCCGCGGGAGATTTGGAATGTATAGATGCGGCGCTGCATTTCGGCGCTGACGCGGTTTACGCCGGCGGCAGGATAATGCAGCTCAGAGCTGCCAAAGCCGCCATGTCCGACGCTGCCTTAAAAGAGGCGGTAAGGCGTGTTCACGAAAAGGGCAAAAGGATTTATATAACCCTAAACTGCTTTGCCGAAAACAGCGACATAGAAAAGGCGG
Organism: Clostridiales bacterium DTU053; assembly: GCA_001512765.1. Lineage (GTDB taxonomy): Bacteria > Bacillota > Clostridia > Oscillospirales > Acutalibacteraceae > DTU053. The sequence continues at coordinate 27,019 of LFSO01000052.1, read as the reverse complement.
GCGAGTACGCAAGGGAGCTTTATGAAATCGGCGTGGACGCCGTGATTGTCTCCGACATAGGAGTATTGGCCGAAATAAAAAGAAAAGTGCCCGAAATAGAGGTGCATGTCAGCACCCAGGCAAACTGCATGAACTACATGGCGGCGAGGGTCTATTATGACATGGGCGCAAAAAGGGTGATTCTCGCGAGGGAGCTGTCCATTGAGAGCATAGCGGAGCTGAGGGCAAAGACCCCGAAGGATTTGCAGCTTGAGGCCTTCGTCCACGGAGCCATGTGCATGTCCTATTCGGGCAGATGCCTTATTAGCTCGTTCCTTACGGGACGCAGCGGCAACAAGGGAGAGTGCGCCCAGCCGTGCCGCTGGCAGTACGCCCTTGTGGAAAAGAAAAGACCCGACCAGAGCTTTGACATTGAGGAGGAAGGGGAGTTCAGCGCGATTTTAAGCTCCCACGACCTTTGCGCCATTGAGTTCCTTGACGAGCTGAGAAAAGCGGGGGTGGACTCCTTCAAAATAGAGGGCAGGATGAAAACTCCCTACTATGTGGCGACTGTCACCGACTCCTACCGCAAAGCTATCGACAAGACCTATAATATAAAGGATTTAAGGCTCCAGCTTGACACCATAAGCCACAGACCCTACTCCGGCGGCTTTTATTTCGGGGAACTGATACACAACCATTATAACGACGGCGAGTACAGAAGAACCTGCGACTTTATAGCAATAGCCCTTGAGGATACAAACAGCGAGGGCTTTACCCTTTTGGAGCAGAGGAATTTCTTTAAAAAGGGAGATGTTTTGGAGCTACTCTCCCCCGACAGCCTTAATAAGAAGGTTACGGTTAAGGAAATAAGGGATATGGAGGGCAGCGAGAGAGAAACCGCCCATCTTGTTCAGGAGAAGGTTCTTGTAAATCTTGGCGAGAGCATAAGAAAAGGCGATATGCTCCGCCGCAGGATATCCGAATAACCCGCAGGAAGGGAGAAGACGACGACCCGTCAGCAGGGTTACCCCACCCACTCAGAGGGAAAGGCGGCGGCCGAGAGTTTTTTTGTCCGCCCGCCGCAGGGGCATCACCTCCGCCCGCGCGAGCGGCAGGGAGGGGGCGGCAGGGGAGCGCTTTATTTTTACTGCCCGCCCGCCAAGAGGCGCGCCCCGCATCCTAAAAATAAAAAAGCCCCACGGGGCAATACATAAAAGACGGTGTTAATATGACTGAAAAAGAAAAGATACTTAAATACTTTGAGCGAATCGGGCTTGAATACGATGAAAACGCAGAGCTGAACGGCGAATATTTGCGGAAACTTCAGCTTGCCCATGTCACGGCCGTGCCCTATGAGAACATAGACATTTTAAGGGGTACTCCCCTGAAACTTGACGACGACTCCCTTTTTGACAAGGTGGTTTTAAGGCGCAGGGGAGGATACTGCTTTGAGCTCAACGGCATTTTAGCCTGGCTCCTTCGCGCTCTGGGCTTTGGCGTCACCGAGTACATGGGCCGCTTTTTAAGAGGCGAAGTCGGCGTTCCCATGCGCCGCCATCGAGTTTTGAAAGTAGAAGCCGCAGACGGCGTTTATATGTGCGATGTGGGCGTGGGCGCAAAGGCGCCCCGCTGTCCGCTGCTTTTAAAAGAGGGGCTTGTCCAAAAGCAGTTCGGCGAGGAGTACCGCTTTGAAAAAAGGGACTTCTTCGGCTGGGTTCTCACCGAGAAAACAAATAAGGGCTGGGGCGATGTCTTCTCATTTACCGAGGAGGTTCAGCACCCCATCGACTTCGTTCAGCCTTCTTTCTACTGCGAAAAGCACGAGGATTCCATATTCAACAAGGACTACATGATAGCCATTAAGACTCTGACGGGACGCAAGACCCTTGACAAGAACACATTTAAGATTTTTGAAGGCTCCGAGCTGATTTCCGCAAAGGAGCTTTCGGACAGCGAAATCCCCGTGTATTTAAAGGAGCATTTCGGTCTGGATGTTTAAACCGCCCTCCGGGCTGTTTTTGCCTTAATTAAACAAAAAAACTTATGTCTATTTTGTAAAATATAGGATTTTGTATCGACAATAACTTTAATTTATATTAAAATGCTACAAAAATACGACTTTGGGCTATCTAAAGTTTTCTGATACGGAGGAGAGATAATGAAAGCAAGCGAATCTGTACCTGCCTTTAATTCCAAACTAAGGGAATACACCAACTACATAATCAGGGGCATTAAGAAAATCTGCACCGAAATCGGCCCCAGAGCCGCGGGCAGCGAGCAGGAGCTGAAGGCTCAGGAGTTTATGAAGAGCGACCTTGAAAAGGTTGCCGACTCCGTGACCATAGAGCCTTTTAAGGTTCGCCCCAAGGCTTTTATGGGCTGGTTTAAGATTGTATCCATTCTTTTGATTTTCGGTCTTATTGTTTTCCTTGCAGGCATGCCGATACTCACATTCATGCTTCTTGTAGCCGCGGCAGCGATTCTCCTTGGCGAGTTCCTTTTCTACCGCGAGTTTACGGACGCTCTTTACAAGCCCGCAACCTCCCACAACCTTGTGGCGGTCAGAAAGGCAAAGGGCGAGACAAAGAGAAGGATTATCGTTTCGGGTCATATGGACAGCTCCTATGAGTGGAGATACACCCACAAGGGCGGCAAGTTCCTTCTGTTCTTTATGCTGGGCGGCGCCGCCGTCGGTTTTGCCTTCTTCTTTATAACAACCATGGTAGCTCTCGCAAAGGGCTATATCACAGAGGCTCCCGCAAAGGGCTATCCCTTTGTAATGTTTATCATCTCCGTATGCTTTACTCCCTTCTTTATAGGTCTTTACTTCATGCTTAACGAAAAGGTCATGGCGCCCGGCGCGAACGACAACCTTACGGGCAGCCTTTGCAGCGCCGCTGTTATCAGGTTCCTTGCCGATAACGACATCCGCTTTGAGAACACCGAGGTCATCGCCCTGCTTACAGGCTCCGAGGAGTCGGGTCTCAGAGGCGCAAAGGCATTCGCTAAGCAGCACGAAGATATGCTCAAAGACAAGAATGTGGAAACCATCTTTGTAGGCGTTGAAACCTTAAGAGACTATGAGCATATTAACATATACTCAAAGGATATGTCGGGACTTGTCAGGAACTCCGAGAAGGTCTGCGCTCTTATGAAGGAGGCAGGCAAGCTCTGCGGCATGGACCTTAAATACGCAAGCGTTTATGCGGGCGCGTCCGACGCGGCCGAAATCTCAAGACAGGGCTACCACGCAGCAACCCTTGCCGCAATGGACCCCGGCCCGCCGAGGTACTATCATACCCGTCTTGACTCCCACGACAACCTTGACCCCAAGACAATCGAAAAGGGCCTTGAAATCGTACTTAACACGGTATTCCTCTTTGACGAGCAGGGTCTCAAGGCATAAACTAATATTTTCCGCCAAAGGCTTGTAATAAACTGAGGTTATATGATATACTTTTCTTTGCGGTTTAAATTTACCAAACAGAATAATAATGTGCTTTCCAATTAAGAAAGGGGATTATCCTGTTATGAAGAAAACGCTCAAAGTCGTATCGGCTATGCTTGCCGTACTGCTTATACTGCTCAGCTTTGCCGGATGCAATATGTTCACAATAGGCGAAGAGAGCACGACCACAACCGAGTACTCCACAAGCCTTACGGAAAAACCCGCGGATACCGCAAAGGCAGTAGCATATTTCAACAGCCTGCTTGAAAAGGCGGTAAGCCTCCCCAAAGAGCAAAGGCCAGATATAAGCTGGGAGGAGTCTATAAAGGTCAGCGATAAGTCCATAAAGATTACATCCGCTAAGCTTTCCGGCGCCGAGGACGAGACCGTCACCCTTGAAAAGGACGCCGAGGAACTTATAAACGACCTTAACAACATAGCTCCTATTGTTAAGAACTACATAATCCAGAACCTTCCCAAGCAGAAGAGCGCCACAACCGTTCCCGACAAAAACGGCAACGCGACCGCTTATGAGGATATCCTCTACGGCGCGGGCGGACTCTCCGCTTTCGATACCTCCTATGCGGTAGTCATCGAGGACAACAGCGATGAGAACNNAAGGCCTTTGACCTGAGGACTAAGGACGATATCTTCAACGCCCTCAACAAGGACGCAATGAAGGGCTATGCCGATGTGAAGGACTATGACGCCGTTTACAAGAACTGCTCCATCTACGCGGTTGTAAACAGGCTCACGGACGAGATAATCAGCATCGAGTACAGAAAGAATGTTGATGTCACCGCTAAGGCAGAGCTTCTTGGCAAGCTCGCTCCCGCAGGCGAAGTCAACATCTCCTTCACGGTTGAGAATGTAAGAAAGTACGAGTTCGAGTGGCCCATACTCGATGAGGAAGCATAATAATCAAAATACCAAAGACCCTTCAATCGAAGGGTCTTTTTTTTTGCGGCGGGAGCTAAGTATTGCGCCATTTAACAAAATTTTGAGCGCTTTTGTCTTTAAAACATAAAAATAAGGGATTTACAAAATAAAAAGTTTAATATATAATATGTTATCGGCGGGACAGCCCGNNCCCGCCGATAAATGCGGATATGGCGGAATTGGCAGACGCGCCAGATTCAGGTTCTGGTCGGGGCAACTCGGTGGAGGTTCAAGTCCTCTTATCCGCACCAAACCACTCTGTTAATGCAGGGTGGTTTTATTTTTTTCGACTTGTGTAAGGCTATATTTTGTGATACGATGTCCTTGCCGGAAACTACCTTATTTCGGAGGTGCGTATTTATGAATTTAATGGCTTTGCTTACGGCAGCGATTACGGCTCTTTCAAGCCTTCTTGTTTCAATCTTCGGCTACGGCGCCGATTTGACCGACACCGCAAAGTATTTCCAAAGCAGAGTAAAGAATTTGCAGGTTTATGAAAACACCATCGAAACCGCTCTGCCCCAGATAATAGTCTATGACCTTGTTTCAGAGCATTTCGATGCCCCCCTGCCCGACGGCAAGACCGAGAAGAAGGCAATCATCATCGGATTTGACGGCGGCAGAGCAGATGTCCTGGACATCTCCTCCCTTGAGGTCGGCGGCTCCAAGCTTCTTTTGGAGCAGGGCGGCAAGGCTTATCTCGCTTACACAGGCGGGGTAAATTTCCCGAAGATTAACAGGCAGTTTACATCCACCGCCCCCGGCTGGTGCTCGATTCTCACAGGCAAATGGGCAAATGAGCACGGCATTATCAACAACGGCATGACAAAGGCGGTTGAGCCCCTGACCCTTCTTACCTCCCTTGTGGAGAGCGGCAAGGCTGACTCTACCATGTTCCAGGTTTCGTGGAGAGGACATTTTGTAAACGACGACTCCACCTATAAGCTGGAAAAGCAGTACTGCGAGGAAAAGGGTCTTAATGTGGTCTTTAACTGCAACCCTGACGATGAAGGCACCCACGCGTCTCTCATGGCCGCGGTAGCAGAAGCCGACTGCCCCGACTTTATAATGGGCATTTTCGAGCATCTCGATAAGGCGGGACACAGCACGGGCTTTAGCGTTAACAATCCCAAGTACAGAAAGGGATACGCCGAGTCCGAGAGAGCGGCCTATGAGCTGATTTGCGCAATTCAGGCAAGGGAAACCTATGCCCAGGAGGATTGGCTCATAGTTATTACCAGCGACCACGGCGGTATATCCACCATGCACGGCGGCCCCTCAATTCAGGAAAGAATGATTTTCATAGTCACCAATAAGGAAATAGCTCTTTAATAAAACACCCCCTGCCGAGCAGGGGGTTTTATTTTTAAAGGAATTGCTCATTTTTATGGAAACAATGTTTTATCTTCCATCACAGCAAGGCCGCGGGCTGTGTGCAATAAAAGCTCTGCCGCCGGCGGGGCTTTATTTTTTGTTAAAATCCACGCCGTGTTTTTCGGAGTTCTTTACTATCAAGAGGGCGGCGATGAAGGTCAGAGCCTCGGCGATTCCTATGGTGTGCCAGATTATCGCGTCTTTGAAGGCCATTGAAAGGAGAAACACGCAAATCGGTGAGAGGATAAAGCCCCTAAGGACATTTACCGCCGCCGATTCTTTTGTTCTCTTTGTTGAGTAGAGATATGCGGAGATAATCGTGTTAAGTCCGGCGAAGATAAACGACCAGCTGTTTAAGGGTATCGCCTTTACCGCAAGGTCGGTTGTCTCGGAGTCGGCTCCGAAAAGTTTGCATATCGGGCCGCCGAGGAGTATCGTCAGAAAATATATAACAAAGCTGCTGCCGAAGCTGAGTATCAGTCCCGCCCTGTAATAGAACTTTAAATCTCCCTCGTTCTTGTCGCCGTAGCTCCTGCCGAAAAGAGGTTGCAGACCCTCCGACACGCCGAAGAACACCGCATAGGCAAAGGAAATGATGTAGCAGATAATCGAATAGGCATTTATGCCCGCCTCGCCGATGTATCTCATCAGCATAAGGTTCATGCAGTAAATCATTACGGGTCCCGTAAGCTGAGAGAGCAGCTCCGGCACGCCCCTTTTCAGTACCTTTTTAAACAGCAAGCCGCTGAGCTTGAATCTCCTTACCCTCAAAACTCCCCGCTTCATAACGAAGTGGACCGAGATGATAAGGAAACCTACGGTCTGAGATATGCCCGTGGCGATTGCCGCTCCCTTAAGACCCATTCTGAGCGGGAACACAAAGAGCCAGTCGAGGAAGATATTAAGCATGGTGCTGAGAATCGTTGAGACCATCACAAAGACGGGCGCGCCGTCGTTGCGCCCAAACCCCTGCAAAGCTACTGCCAGCGCCGACGGAACGGTAAAGAGGCTGTACCAGAAAAGGTAGTCCGTCACCATTTTCTCATAGACTCCGCCCGCTCCCAGCATGGCGGCAAGGGGCTTTGTGAAGAAAACGCCTATAAGGGTAAAGACCGCCGAAACGGCGAGGGTGCAGAAAAGCGAGTTCATAAAAGCGTCGTTCGCCCCGTCAAAGTCTTTTCTGCCGATTCTTATGGCTGTGATGGTCACTCCGCCGATGGTGGTCAGCATAAAGACCGCGCCCACCACCATAACAAAGGGCAGGGCAAGGTTTACGGCGCCCAGAGCGTCGGTGCCCACGCCGTTGCCCACGAATATGCCGTCTATTATGAGGAACAGAAAGAAGGCGCACTGGCTGAGCACAGTGGGAACTATATATTTTAACAATGTTTTGATTCTTGGGTTCATAGATTCTCCGTTTTCCATAGATGAAAGATTTTAGCGTAAACTTCAATATTATAAACTTTTTCCCGAGACTTTGCAAATAGACAAAAAGTTTTTGATTTTATTATTTCGCATTCTAAAAGGCGTAAGCCCGGCGGGTACTAACGGAATATCAGCGGACGGACAAGCGGGAGAGCAAAGCCCGTCCTGCCGAGCGTACCGCCCCGCCGCCGCAGGGACTCCACACCCGCCTGCCGAGGGGTGAAGCCCGCAAAGGGGAGCGAGCCTTACTCAAAAAAGGCAATGCCGCCGAGGGTACACAGCCCCGCCGCCGAGGGGAAATTCCTCCCCGCCGAGGGGGATGTTACGCCGCCGCCCCGCCGGAAACACCGATAATATCCCCCATGACACGGTTTTTGACGGTCTTTTACAATCCGTCTATTGACAAACAAGGACTCAAAGTACTAATGTAATTGCGAGCGGCTCTCAAATCGGGCTTTCTTTAGTCTTTTAGCCTTCGGGGCTTAATACATTGGTAATAGATTCATCTTTTCCCCGCCCGCCGTTTTGCGGAAAACTGAGAAAAGGAGAAGTGCTGCATGAAAATCCTGCTGATTGTAAACGACGGAATGAGGCCCGATTGTATTGAGGGCCATCGGCTTACCAAGTGTCTGAAGGAGAACGGCTCCTACTGCATGGACGGACGCACCGTCATGCCCTCCGTGACACTGCCCTGCCATATGTCCCTTTTCCACAGCGTGGACCCTTCAAGGCACGGCATCGTCACCAACACATACATGCCTCAGGTAAGGCCCATTGACGGTCTTTTTGAGGTGCTTGAACACAGTGACAAAAAATGCGCCATTTTATATAACTGGGAGCCGATTAGGGATGTGGCAAGACCCGGCTCCATCGCCCGCAGTGAGTTTATACATAACAGGTTCTACGGTCTTGAGGATACAAACAAGTATCTTTGTGAGCGCGCGAAAGAGTGGCTCAAAGACGGGGATATTGACTTTGCCTTCCTGTATCTGGGCTGGGTTGACGGCGCGGGTCACGACTTCGGCTGGTGCAGCGAGGGCTATATGTATGCCCTTAACACCACCTGCGACTTGGTTTATGACCTTGTTCGGGAGCTGGGGGACAAATACACCATAATTTTCACCGCTGACCACGGCGGACATGAGAGAACCCACGGCACCGACCTTGACGAGGACATGACCATACCGGTGTTCTTCCTCGGCGAGCCCTTTGAGAAAGGCAAAAAGCTGGAGGGCGTCAGCATTAAGGATATAGCTCCCACGATTGCGAGCCTTATGGGAGCCAAAATCCCCATGGAATGGGAGGGTAAAGTTGTCGGATGAGAAAATAACGGCAGGGGGTAAAAGGAAGGCTTTAATGCTCCTTTTTACCCTTGTCTACTTCACAAGCTATGTAACAAGAATCAACTACGCCGCGATAATCTCGGAGATTATAAGGAGCGAGGGGATACTTAAATCCACCGCCTCCCTTGCCCTGACGGGCAGCTCCGTAGCGTACGGAATCGGGCAGATACTCAGCGGCTATCTGGGCGACAAAATACAGCCCAAAACAATGATTTCGGCCGGGCTGCTCACCACCATTATGATGAACCTTGCCGTTCCCTTTTTGGGAAATCCGTACCTTACGGCGGCGGTTTGGACGGTGAACGGACTTGCCCAGGCCTTTATGTGGCCGCCCCTTGTAAAGATAATGACCCATGTCTTTACTGAGGACGACTATAAAAAGGCGGTTGTGCTGGTCTCTTGGGGCAGCAGCTTCGGCACCGTTGCGGTGTATCTGACAGCGCCCCTTTTGATAACTCTCAGCGGCTGGAGAGCGGTATTCGTGCTCTCCGCTCTTGCGGCACTCGTTATGCTGATTTTCTGGCTTATGAAGTGCCCGAAAATCACCCTTGCCTTAAAGTCACAGCCCGAAAGCAAAAAGGGCGGCGCGGCGCCCTTTTCTTTTATGCTCTTTGGAATCATCGCCGCCATTGTCCTTCAGGGCTTTTTGCGTGACGGAGTTTCCACATGGATGCCGTCGCTGATTTCCGAGACATTCAATCTCGGCACCAATATATCCATATTGACGGGAGTCGGCTTCCCGCTTTTCAGCGTGGTCGCCTTCTATGCGGTTTCCAGAATCTACAGGGCAAGGGTCAGAAACGAGCTGAGTCTTGCGGGAATTATCTTCTTCTTAGGAGCGTTCTCGGCTCTTATGCTGTCGGTACTCAGGGACAAAAACGCCATACTTACGGTGACGCTTGTGTCGCTGCTTATCGGCTCCATGCACGGCGTGAATCTGATGCTTATCGGCATGGTGCCCCGCCACTATGAGAAGTTCGGCAGAATATCCTTGATGTCGGGGCTTTTCAATTCCTTCACTTATCTCGGCAGCGCCGCCTCGGCGTACGGCATGGCGGCATATACCGAGCGCTTCGGCTGGAACAGCATGATAGTCTTTTGGGCAGTCGTCGCCCTCACCGGCGGCATAATATGCCTCTCAATAAAAAAACCCTGGCTCAAATTCACCGGAAGCTGAAAGAACCCGACGCTCTTTGTCGGGATTTTTTCTTTTGAGCGCTGTTTAAAGGGCTTTGAATTTTCCCTTCCCCGCATAAAATTTACTGCGGGCGGGGCGGCGAAATCCTTGACTTGAAGCGGGAATTGGAGTAAAATTTAGTGTACTTTAGGGCTTTAAGCTGTTAAAGTAATTTGGCTTTAGGAAAGCAGGGATAATATGATTAAGGCTGCGATAGTCGGCTTTGGAAATGTGGGCAGGTTCACTTTTGACGCGATAATGAAAGCTCCCGACATGGAGCTTAAATTCGTTGTATCTTCAAAGGACCTTGACATCCCCGTGCCGACGGTTAAGAGCGTTGATGAACTAAAGGATATAGATGTGGCGATTTTGTGCCTTCCCAGCAGGAAGGTGCCGGAGGTCGCCGAAAAGCTGCTTTCAAGGGGCATTTCCACCGTTGACAGCTATGACATCCACTCAAATATTGCCGAGGTGCGTCTGCGTCTTGACAAGATAGCCAAGGCAAACGGCGCAAAGGCTATAATCTCCGCGGGCTGGGACCCCGGCAGCGACTCGGTTGTCAGGGCTCTCATGCTGGCCATGATTCCCCGCGGCATTACATACACCAATTTCGGACCCGGCATGAGCATGGGACACACCGTCGCCGTAAAGGCGATTGACGGCGTCAAGGACGCCCTTTCCATGACCATTCCCGCAGGCTCGGGCGTTCACAGGCGCATGGTTTATGTTGAATTGAAGGACGGCGCCGATTTCGAGACAGTCGCCAAGGCTATAAAAGCGGACGACTATTTTGTCCATGACGAAACCCATGTAATAGAGGTTGACAGCGTTGAGGCTTTAAAGGACATGGGTCACGGGGTAAATATTTTCAGGAAGGGCGTTTCCGGCTCTACCGACAATCAGAGGGTTGAGTTCAACATGAGCATAAACAACCCCGCCCTTACCGCTCAGATTATGGTTTCTTCCGCCAGGGCTGTTCTGAAGCAGCAGCCGGGATGCTATACAATGATTCAGATTCCCCCCATTGACTACCTTTGCGGGGACACTGACGAGCTTATCAGAGCGCTTGTATAAAAAATGCCGCAGATTTATTCTGCGGTTTTCTGCTAAAGGGGTGTTTTAATGTCTAAGAAGGCTATAGCGGCGATACTTGTCTGCGTGATTTTGGTCTTTTCGATAGGCGGCTTTACGGGAGCGAGGATTATAAGAGGCAGAGCCCTCAGGATAGTTTCCGCCGAAAAGTCCGCCATCATAAAAGACGGAGAAACAGTGCATTATGTGGCGCACAGGGGCTTTTCGGGCGCGGCTCCCGAGAACACTCTGCCCGCAATCGAAAAGGCGGGCCAGGCGGGATACAAGTACTGCGAGTTTGATGTTTATCCCACAAAAGACAGCGTATGGATTTTGATGCACGACGAAAAAATCTCCCGCACCACGACGGGCAGCGGCTACATAGAGGACTATACATACGAGGAGCTGCTAAAGTTTGATATTAAGTACGGCAGCAATATAAAGGATTATCCTTCCCTTAAAATCCCCACCCTCGATGAGGCTCTGGATGTTTGCGAAAAGTACGGAATGCGCCCGGTTATCGAGATTAAGGGCGGCAAGGCTGAGGACTTGAAAGTTCTGTGTGAGTTAATCGAAAAGAAGAATCTCAAAGCGGAGCCTGTATTAATATCCTTTAATTTCTCCTTATTGCTGGAGCTGAGGAAACTCACTCCCGATACCGAGATGTGGCTGCTTGTAAGCGAGATTAAGGAGGACACCCTTTCAAAGTGCAGGGAGATAAACGCGGGGCTTTCATTTGACGGAAAGAACGAAAAGAATTACCCGAAAATAAAACCCTTTGTGGACGAGGGAATTCTGGTCGCCGCGTGGACCATTGACGATATTAAGCTCCACGACACCCTTTACTCTTTGGGCGTTCGATACATCACCACAAACAGAATAACCCCGCCGAATTAAGCGGAAAACTCAAAGGCAGCTTAGGCTGCCCTTTTTTATTGCCTTCATTTTCATCAATTGGTATAAAGCCCTAAAAGCAAAGCATAATAAAATGAGCCAATACAGTGGTTAGGGAGATATTATGCTGAACTTTTTAAAGAAGCTGTACGATAAAAAGCAAAAGGAACTGGAAAAGACGGTAAACAGTTTAAACGCCCCGCTGGAAAAGCTGAAGGTAGGGGAGACCCTTGAGGAGAACCTTCAAATCTGCAAAAGGGTTTTTGCGGATATGGATGTCATTGCCTTTAAGGAGGTTGCCTGCGAGGGAGAGCAGAGTTTAAAATATCTTCTTATCTACTGCGACGGCATGGTTGACAGGGGAATTATTAACGACAATGTCTTAAAGCCCCTGATGTCCGCTCCCCCGGAGGACACGGAAGACCTCATAGGCGCGCTCAAAAAAAGCGTCATTCACGCTAACGACGCAATCAGCACCGACAGCTTTAAGGATATTGTGGAGTTTGTCGCCGCCGGCTATACGGCTGTGTTCGTGGACGGCGTGGGCGAGGCTATCGCCTTAAATACCAAGGAGTGCTGCGGCAGAGCCGTAATGGAGCCTGAAAACGAAAAGGTCATCGGCGGTCCCAAGGAGGGCTTTACCGAGGATATTCTGAAAAACCTCGCCCTCATAATAAAACGAGTGCGCACCAATGAGCTTAAAACCAAGTATCTAACCGTCGGCAGAATCACAAGGACGAAAATCTGCCTTTGCTATTTCGACATAATAGCGGACAAGAATATTCTCAATCAGCTTATACAAAAGCTTAACAAGCTGGACATTGACGGCGTTCTGGACTCCAACTATATTGTGGAGCTGATAAGGGACAACCGTTACAGCGCGTTCAGGACCGTGGGCTATACCGAAAGACCCGATACCGCCATAGCCAAAATGCTGGAGGGCCGCATTATCGTGCTTGTGGACGGCTCCCCCATGGTGCTCAGCATACCCTATCTGTTTGTGGAGAACTTTCAAAGCAGCGAGGACTATTACTTTAACTTTTATTATTCCTCCTTCGCGAGAATCCTTCGCATGGCGGCGTTTTTGCTGACCATATCAATACCCGCTTTCTATATAGCGGTTGTCGCCTACCATCATGAGATGCTGCCGCTGCCGCTGATGACGAGAATAGCCATGGAGCAGCAGAGGGTGCCTTTGCCCTCAGCCATTGAGGCTGTGATTATGATTTTTATCTTTGATATGCTGAGGGAAACGGGTGTCAGAATGCCTTCCAGCATAGGTCAGACCCTCAGTATCGTCGGCGCCCTTGTCATTGGTCAGGCGGCGGTTGAGGCGAGTCTTGTTTCCGCTCCCATGATTATAGTCGTCGCCGCTACGGGCATTACAAGCCTTCTGGTTCCGAAACTCAACGCCCCGATTATAGTCTACAGGTTCTTCTTCTTGTTCCTTTCCTCAGTCTTAGGCTTTTTCGGCTTTACCATCGCCATGAGCATTATGATAATCCACATCCTTAACCTTACCTCATCGGGCGTGGACCAGGTTCAGCTTGACGGCTCCTTAAAACTGCATAAGTCAAAGGATACCTTTGCAAGAATGCCCTGGAATTTTATGCAGACCAGACCCGACAGGACCACAGCCAACATTACCCGTGAGGCGAGTGATTTGTAATGTTTAAAAAGATAACCGCCCTGACGCTTTCCTTGTCTTTTGTATTCCTCATAGGCTGCTGGAATTACAGGGACCTGGATGAGATGAATATAGTCGTGGGTATTGCTCTCGATTATGACAGAATGACAAACCAATACGCCATGACGCTGGAGGTCGCGGATTTGACGGGCTCCTCCGACGAAAGCGGCATTTCTGGAAAAATGATTTACACCAAGGGCCGCACCCTTTTTGAGGCGGCGAGGAACACAAAGCGCAGAGAGCAGGACAAGCTGTTTTTCGGCAGCCCCAATGTGCTGATTATCGACCAGGAACTGGCGTACAAGCAGGGCATAGAGGCGGTCATGGAGTGGTTTATACGCGACGCCGAGTGCCGTGAGTCAATCTGCGTCGCCATATCCCGCGCGGAAACCGCGTCGGACATCTTAACCCCGCCAAAGGATACAAAGGGTCTTGTATCGGAAAGGCTGCACGACATTATAAGGGAGGACGGAGAAGTCAACTCCACCACATTCAGAGCGCAGCTTTATCAGATTTATAACTTTCTCAACGCTCCCAGACGCTGCGCGATCCTGCCCGCCTTCCACAGAACGCAGGACGGTGAAAGGGTGGTCCCAGAGGTTCTGGGCGTAGCGGTAATTAAGGGCGGCTTTCTTGTGGGCTTTTTAAGCCCCGAGGAGACAAAATATCTTTTACTGGCTGACAACAAAATGAAAACCACAATCCTGCCCATTTCGGTAATGGGCAGACCCACAGCCGACGCCACGCTTGAAGTGCTGGAAAACCACAGCAAAAAATCCTTTAAGTACGAAAACGGACAACTGACCCTAATAATCAAAACCGGCACGATTTTTTCCCTTGCGGAAAATCAGGCCCAGCTCGACATTATGGACAAGAACAATGTAAAAATGATTGAAGACGCGACCAAGGAAGAAATAAAGTACAACATTGAAAGTCTTATGAATACCTTGCAGAAGGATTTAAAGACCGATGTTATGGGCTTTTCGGACCATATTTATAAAACAAAGCCTCGGCTTTGGGATGAGATTAAAGATTATTGGGATGAGCTTTATGAGAACGCGAAGGTAGAGGTCGAGGTCAAGGTGAAAATCGTTAACTCGGCATTTACAAAGTAGGGGTAGCATATGTGTTTTTTGTTGATAGTTGCTTTTTTCGCGGTTGTTCTGATTTATGATTCCTTAACAAACCTTAAAGGCCTTAGCAAAGCGGGCAAGGCGGCGTACTTTGTTATGTTCGCCTTCAGCTTTATTGTGCTTTCAATCTTTACCTTCAACCCCGACTTTACTCCCTTTGCGGGGATTATAGAAAAGATTATAGATATGTTCGTGGAAGTAAAAACAAAATAGCGAAAGGGACGAAATATGGACAACAAGACCCTAAGCCTCAATCAGTCGATATGCGCCGTGCTGCTGTTTAACTTCGGCAGCAGCGTTATTATGGGCATCAGCACAAAGGTAGCTCAGGACGCGTGGATTTCCATTATCATAGCAACTGTTTTGACCATACCTTTGTTTATGATGTACGGCAGGATTCTCAATAACTTTCCCGGAAAGAATGTTTATGAAATTTCGGAAACGGTTTTCGGGAAAGTGGGGGGAAAGATTGTTTCCGCCTTTATGGTGAGCTACTGCATATTTCTGGCTTCTTTGGTAATGAGAAACTACTCGGAGTTTACTCAGATCGGCACCCTTGTGGAAACGCCTCAGGAGCCGATACTGATTCTGCTTGTCATCACCACCGTTTACCTTGCCCGCAGCGGCATAAAGACAGTGGGCAAGTGGTCGGTGCTTATGCTGTTTGTGGTTATCTCGGTGGTTGTGCTGATACTTCTGGTGTCCATTAATCAGATGGAGCTGAGCTCGATGCTTCCCATATTCGAGCACTCGTTTTCGGATATTTTCTGGACCGCTGTGCGGATAATCTCCTTCCCCTACGCTGAGACAGTGGTTTTCCTGTGTCTTGGCTGCTGCTTTGCCGCAAACGAAAGCCGGACAAAGATTTTCCTGCGTTCCCTTTTTTTCGGCTTCTTCATTTTCATGAATATTTCCATCAGAAACTTAACGCTGCTGGGACAGAAGATGATAGAGCTGAGCTATTTCCCGTCCTTCGTTACTGCGAGAATTATTGAGGTGGGAGACTTCCTTTCAAGGATAGAGGGCTCCATTTCCACAAACTTTTTGCTGGCGGGAATAGTCAAAATTTCGATATGCCTTCTGGGAGCGGCAAAGGGGCTTAAAGAAATCTTGAATTTACCCGATTTTAAGCCGATGGTAATGCCCGCGGCTTTAACGGCGTTCGCCCTGTCGCTTACAAACTACGGCTCCACCATGGAAATGTTTGAGTTCGTGGCGTATTATGCCTACTACGCCTTGCCCTTCCAGTTGATTATCCCGCTGGCTCTCTTAATCTTCGGCGAGGTTTACAAAAGAAAGCACTCTCCGAAAAAAGCGAGCGCCCCGAAAGCCATCCCCCGCCCCGCTGAGATGTAGAAAAAGATTAAAAAGGCAGGAAATCCTGCCTTTTCTTTTTGCCGCCCGCCGAGGATTTCCCCGCCCCCGCCGCCCGCACCGTCGGGTGGGGGAGCGGTCTGCCTATCTGTGAAACCCTGCCGCCCGCCGATGAGCGGGGAGCGGCAGTTCTCCGCCGTCAGAGCGGGTCAGTATCCCGCCACACCATGTCCGACAGTCGGTGCTCTCTTGTTGCGGCGGCGACCCCACGCCCCACCGCCCCGCACCGTATGGTGGGGGAGCGGGCTGCCCATCTGTGAAACCCCGCCGCCGCGCCCCGAAAGGCGGCTGAGATTCGTCACCCTGCGGTCAATTTGCGGGGGTGTTTGTTTAATATAGGCGAAAGTTCTCTGCTTTTCTCTCTGATTTTTGGCAAGCGTTAAGTCGAAATATGGGGTATAATTAAATCAGAGAGATAAAGGAGAATGCCTATGATGAAAAACATAATTTTTGATATAGACGGTACACTTATCGACACGGAATACTCCATACTCACATCCCTTCAAAAAGTGCTCTTGGAAGAAGAGGGCAGGCAGTGCTCACTTGAGGATTTAAGATTCTGCCTCGGAATTCCCGGCACCTCCGTTATGGCAAGGCTGAAGCCGAAGGACCCGCAGAGACTCCAGTACAGATGGAATCAGGAGATGAACAAGCACACCGATTCCATAAAGCCCTTTGACGGTATTTTGGAGGTCCTCGAAACGCTCAAAGAAAAGGGCATTAAGATGGGCATAGTCACATCCAAAACTCAGGAGGAGTTTGACACAGACTTTAAACCCTTTGGAATCAATCACTATTTCGACTCCATAATCAACGCCAATCACACCGAAAAGCACAAGCCCCACCCGGAGCCTTTGCTAAAGTGCATGGAGGAGATGGGCGCCGCCAAAGAAGAAACCGTGTATATCGGCGACACCGTTTACGACATGGACTGCGCAAAGGGCGCGGATGTAAAGTTCGGTCTCGCTCTTTGGGGCTCAAAGACAACCGAGGGCTTTGACAAAGCGGACTTTATTCTTAAAGAAACAAGGGAAATCCTAAATCTTATAAAATAAAAAAAGGCTGAGTTTCAGCCCTATAAAAACTAAGGGAGCTTTAAAAAGCTCCCTTTTATTATAACAGTGTTACTGTTTTTTCTTTTTCTTTCCGTTTTCCTTAATCTCCGCCGTTTCTGTCAGCTTATCTCCGTTTTCGTCCGTGACAGGCTCGGGCAGAATCTCAACCTTAACCTTGTCGATTCTCTTGTTGTCCTCAACGCTGAGAACCGTAAAGCGCAGGTTTTTGTATTCGGTCACATCCATGTCGCCGTCCGCGGGCAGATAGCCGAGCCTGCTTATAATAAAGCCGCCGACCGTATCGTAGTCGCCCTCGGGCAGATGGGTGCCTGTCAGCTCGCCCAGCTCGTCAATGTCCGTAATGCCGTCTATGGTAAAGGTGGTGTCGTTAATCTTGTTTATATCCTCTTCTTCTTCGGTGTCGTACTCGTCGCGGATGTTGCCCACGATAGCTTCAAGCAGGTCCTCCATGGTTACAAGACCCGCGGTGCCGCCGTACTCGTCGACGACAATCGCCATCTGGACACGCTTTTCCGTCATCTCTGTGAAAAGCTCACCGCATTTTTTGGATTCGGGGATAAGATACGCCTCGCGCATTATCTCCCTAATGGTCTTTGTCTTGGGTATTTCGGTTCCGACATACTGAAGAAGGTCCTTTACATAGACTATGCCGATGATGTTATCGGGCTCGTCGTCGTAAACGGGGATTCTGGAATAGCCTTCCTCTATCGCGGCTTTAATAACCTCATCAATCGGTTCGTCAGCCTCGACCGCCACCATGTCGACTCTGTGGGTCATGATGTCGCCCGCGTCGATGTCGTCAAACTCAAAGACATTTATAATCATCTCACGCTGGGTGTTCTCGATAAAGCCCTTTTTCTCGCCCTGGTCCACCATCATGCGGATTTCTTCTTCGTTTGCCGTATCCTCGTTGGCGTTCGGGTCAATGCCGAAAAGCCTTACAATGCCGTTTGTGGAAAGCACGAGGATTTTTACAAATGGCTTAAATACTTTGGAAACGAATGTAAGAAGCCCTATCGCGAAATATGAAACCTGCTCGGGTTTTTGAAGGGCGATTTTTTTGGGCACGAGCTCGCCCAAAACCAGTGAGAAGTAAGAAGTGATAAGCGTGATGATGACTGTCGACACTCCCAAAAGCAGTCCCCTGGGAACAGCGTCGGGAAGATAGGGGTCAATCAGAGATACAAGCATCGGAGCGAATGACTGTGCTGCCGAGGAGCTTGTGAGGAAGCCGGCGAGAGTTACGCCGATTTGTATGGTGGAGAGGAAAACCGCAGAGTTCTGAGTAAGAGCCAGAATCTGCATTGATTTTTTGTGGCCCTGCGATGCGAGCTTTTCCAGCTTCGCGTCGTTTAAGGATACTATCGCAATCTCTGACATCGCGAAGAAAGCGTTTATAAGAATGAGGAAGAAGAGAATCGCGAGTTTAAGAAGAATTCCGTCGGAACTTACGGGTTCCGCTTGCAATAGCTCCGGCAGGGCTGCCGCTGACAAAATACTGAATGTACCTCCGGGGTCCGGGTCGTCCATTAAAGAAAGGTCTCCTTTCAAAAATAGTGATTAACTGCTGTGAGCTTTTCATCAATTAGCATATGCCGATAAATTCAAACAAAACACACAAGTTTAAAAATTTGGGGCAAAGCCAAAAAAATGTATAACTCACGCAATTGTACAGGGTATTATAAAACAAAATATTTTGCTTGTCAATCTAAATCCTATTTTTTCCCATTTCCCTGCCCGCTCGGTTGACTTTTATACCTTGCGTCTTTATAATTGTGAATAAGGCTTTTAAAAAGGAGGCTTTATTATGAAAAGCTTAACCGATTCTTTTGTAATGCATAACGGCGTTAAAATTCCCTGCGTGGGCTTTGGCACATGGCAGATTCCCGAGGGAGAGACAGTAATAAATTCAGCGAAAAAGGCCCTGGAAGCGGGCTACAGGCATATTGACACCGCCGCCATTTACAGAAACGAAGTGGGCGTCGGCACCGCTGTTAAAGAAAGCGGCATTCCGAGAGAGGAGATTTTTATAACAAGCAAGCTCTGGAACTCCGACCAGGGATACGACACGACACTTAAAGCTTTTGACGCGACCATGGAGAGGCTGGGACTGGAGTACCTTGACCTTTATCTTATCCACTGGCCCATTCCGAGGGATTTCAGAGACAGCTGGCAGACCAAGATTAAGGAAAGCTGGCGGGCTATGGAGAAGCTCTACAAAGAGGGCAGGATTAAGGCAATCGGCGTCAGCAATTTCCTTATTCATCATTTCGAGGCGCTTTTGGAGGACGCCGAGATTGTACCTATGGTAAATCAGGTGGAGATTCACCCCGGATTTAATCAGTCGGAGCTGGTTCAGTACTGCCACAGCCACGGCGTTGTTGTTGAGGCTTGGAGCCCCTTGGGTTCGGGCAAGATTATGGCTGACCCGACCCTTAAAGAGGTAGCCGACAAGTACGGCAGAACGCCCGCTCAGGTAACTCTCAGATGGCTCCTGCAAAGGGATATTCTCCCCCTGCCCAGATCCACCAATCCCGAGCACATCGCCGAGAACGCGAGGATTTTCGACTTTGAGCTGTCGGACGAGGATATGGGCAGAATAAGCTCAATCTCTGCCTACGGCAGACTGGGCGGCGACCCCGACAATATTAATTTCTAAAGAAAATCATAGGGAGCGCAAGGCTCCCTTTTTTTATTGCCTTTTCGCCGCGGTCGGGGAGGGCAGGCGTCTTCCGCCAGCGCGACAAGCGGTAGGGAAATTTTTGCGGCTACCCCGTCCCGCCGGCGGGCGGGGAGCGGACTGCATCCCGCCGACGGTCGGCGGTTCGGGGCGGCAGGTTTTGCGGGTGACTGCCGCATAACAAGGCGGCGGCAAGCTTTTTTTTGTGCTCCCGACAGCGGACGGACACCCTCCACACAGGCGGGCATCTCCCGACAACGGCGAGCGGGGTGCTTTTCACACAGGCGCCCTCACTTGCAGACGAACAACCCCGTCCCGCTCGGCGTGCGGGGAGGCAACGGGCGACCGCTCCCGCAAAGGCGAACGACCCTTTCCCAACGGCGACGGCGAGCGGGTATCCCTTGCAGACGCCCCACCCCGCAGGCGTGCGACCGCGCCTATTTTTTTGTGCCGCTCCCATGAACCGGGACACCCCACCAGCGGAGGCGGTTCAGTTGCGGCAGGTTTGCGGGCAACTTCCGCACAACAGGGCGGGGCGAGTAACACCCGCCCGCAGTCGGGCGTCCCCCGACTCCACGGCGGGGCGAACGGCGGGAGTATTCTTTGCGTTGAGCTCCGGCAACGAGCGGACAATCTCCGCTCCAAGATGGACGGTAAAATAAAATATTACCCTTTAGAAAACTAAAATGAGGAAAAGATAGTTAAATCTGCCTATAAATTATATTTTTCGCGCCGCTTATATGTTAAATTTGAACTGTTTCGTTGACGGTTATTTTATTTGCTGATATAATTAAATCGGTTTTATAAAGGGATTTTGCGCCCATCGGCTGCTCGGCGGGTGAGACCCGCAAAGCGGGCGCGCTCCTCGGCTAAATTCGGTCAAGCCCCAAAAGTCGGAGTTTGGCTCACGGCGGCGGGGATTTCACGGCGCGGCGGGCGCCTTTATAAAATCGGTCAGTCGCAACATCCTGACCGAAGCCTTTAAGGCTTCGAACAAACTACGGAATCGGAAAGAAGATGGAAATGAAAAGTAAAAACGGTATCACCTACATCGCTCAGGCGGGGGTCATCGCCGCCCTTTATGTGGCTTTGACCTATATTTCGGCGGCCTTTAATTTGGCTTACGGACCTTTTCAGATTAGGCTGTCCGAAATGCTCACAATACTCCCCGTATTCACTCCCGCGGCAATTCCCGGCCTTGTTATCGGCTGCGTTATAGGCAATCTCGGCAGCCCCCTCGGCATTGTGGACATTATCTTCGGCTCAGTAGCGACGCTGATTGCCGCAATCCTTACAAGGAGCTTCAAGCCTTACAAAATCAAGGGTCTGCCTGTTCTTTCGGCGTTGCCGCCGATTATAGTGAACGCTTTGGTAATCGGTCTTGAGCTTTATATCATGCTGCCTGCCTACGCGGGTCTTATCGGCTTTGCCTACGGAGTTCTGTCGGTGGCTGCGGGTCAGCTCATAGCCTGCTTGGGACTGGGACTTGTGCTCTATGTCGCGATTGAAAAATCGGGAGTGAAAAAGTCTTTGCATTTTGAAAGCTAAGAACTTTAAATAAATGCTGTTGTTTAACCTTAAAAGGGAAGGAGCTGCTTTAAGTGAAAAAAATCCTTATTGCCGACGACGAGGACCTTATAAGACGACTGGTCGTGGATTTTTTCAAAAAGGACGGCTACGAAATGGTTGAGGCTGCCGACGGTCAGGAGGCGCTCGACCTGTTCGACAAGTTTGAGAGCGATTTTAGCGCGGTCATCCTTGACATAATGATGCCCAATGTTGACGGCTGGGAGGTCTGCCGCCGCATCAGAAAACGCTCCAATGTGCCCGTTCTTATGCTCACGGCAAGAAGTCAGGAATTTGACGAGCTGACCGCCTTTGAGGCGGGCGCCGACGACTATGTCACAAAGCCCTTCAGCCCCAGCGTTCTGGTAAAGAGAATAGAGGCTTTAATTCGCCGCAACGAAAGGGCTGCCGCCACCTCCGAGTCGGTTTACTCCATAGACGGGCTTACCATTGACGACACCGCCCACGAGGTATGGCTCAACGGAAAGAGCGTAACCCTTACATTAAAAGAGTACAGCGTTCTTTTTAAGCTCGTATCCAACGCGGGCAAGGTTTTCTCAAGGGAGAGCCTTCTTGACGACATATGGGGATATGATTTCTACGGCGACATAAGAACCGTTGACTCTCACATGGCCCGCCTGCGCACCAAGCTGGGCGACTGGGGAGCAGCGCACATCAAGACAATTTACGGTGCGGGCTACAAGTTAGAGGTGGAGCCTAATGAGAAGAACGGAGAAGACTAAAGCTCCGAAACAGAAGAAAAGTAAAAAGAAGCTTAGCGTCAGCGCGCTGCTGTTCAGAAGCATTGCCTCGGTTTTCATCATAGGCATAGCGATAGTCGTTATTGCCGACTCCAGAATGATTAACTATGTCTATCTTTTAAAAACCGGCTTTGACTTGTGGACCAGCGCGGACATTATTCAAAGCGCCTACTCCGACCCCGACAGGTTCTACAATACTTTAAGAGAGGTAGAGCTTAACAACGACATAAGCATAGAAATCTACGGCCCCACAGGCAATCTTGTTTATTCCACCTCATATTCGGGTCCCTACATACAGCCTCCCTTTAAAAAGGACGATAAAATCAGCGACGAGTATAAAAGGAATTATGTCATTGTGGACTCGGGAATTCAAAACCGAGGCTTCCACTTTGATTTAAGAGAGGACACATCGGGCACCGTAAAGCGTGAATACCTTGTCTTTGTCAGAGATTTTAGCGACGGGCGGCTGGAGCTGTTTAAGCTCAAAAACGAGATTGACGATGTCGCGAGGGTAGGTATTATATTTATCTCCACCCTCTCGACAATAATGGTCACCTTAATGCTCTTCATCGTGGCAAGGCTTATTAAGAGGTTCACCGACCCGCTTAAAGAGATGTGCCGCATTACCGACAATATGTCAAAGCTGGACTTCTCTCAGAAAGTGGGCGAGATGCGGGGCGAGGAGATTGACAGGCTGGGCAAGAGTATCAACGCCCTGTCGGATTCGCTCAACGAAGCTTTGACCGACCTTAAAGCCAAGAACCAAAAACTTCAGGACGACATAGAAAAAGAGCACACCCTTGACCACTTAAGGCAGATTTTCATCACCGGCGTTTCCCATGAGCTTAAAACCCCCATAGCCATAATTCAGGGCTACGCTGAGGGACTGTCGGTCTTTATAAAAGAGGATCCCAAAATGGCGCTCGAGTACGCGGACATTATAAGGAGCGAAGCGGAACGCATGAACGACATGATAATGAAGCTCCTGGAGATTATTAAGTACGACTCGGGCGAATACAGCCCCAACCGAGAGGTATTCAATGTCTTTGAGCTGGTTGAAGACTGGTTTGTAAGAAGCAAGGCGCAGCTCAAAGAAAAGGGCGTAACCGTTGTAAACGCCATCCCGACCGACGCTCTGGGCTACGGAGATGTAATCATTCTCGGCTCCGTTGTGAACAACTACCTTTCCAACGCCATGTCCCATGTTGAGGATATGGGCGAGGGCAAAANNNCAAAATCTGGACCTCCTTCTACCGCGCGGACAAGGCCATGTCAAGAGCCGCCGGCAGAAGCGGACTGGGACTTGCCCTTGTCGCCGCCATTCAAAGGCTCCACCGCATGGAGTACGGTGTGCAGAATGTCAGCGGCGGCGTAAAGTTCTGGTTCGATGTCAAAAAGCCCGAAAATACCGATTAGACCCATTAGCCTCCTTCTATGGAGGCTATGAATCTATTGCCGCAAAAATTTGTATTGCTTTTTCACCTGAAAAACTGTATAATCCTATTAAGCCGCGAACATTTGTGCGATAAATTTCTTATTTCGAAAGGAATAGATAAATATATGGCAAACGAAAAGGCTACCGACAGAAAGAAGGCCCTGGAAACCGCTCTGGCGCAGATAGAAAAGCAGTTCGGCAAGGGAGCCATTATGAGGCTGGGCGAGAGCACCGCCATGAACATAGAGGCTATCCCCACAGGCTCACTGACCCTTGACGCCGCTACGGGCATAGGCGGTCTGCCCAGAGGCAGAATTATAGAGATTTACGGCCCCGAATCCTCGGGCAAGACCACCCTTGCCCTTCATGTTATTGCGGAGGCTCAAAAGGCGGGAGGCGAGGCCGCTTTTGTGGACGCGGAGCATGCTCTTGACCCCGTATACGCCGCGAATCTGGGCGTTGATGTGGACTCCCTTCTGGTTTCCCAGCCCGACAACGGCGAGCAGGCTCTGGAAATCACAGAGGCTCTGACCCGCTCGGGAGCAATTGATGTGGTGGTCGTGGACTCGGTCGCCGCTCTGGTGCCCCGCTCCGAAATTGAGGGCAGCATGGGCGACTCCCATGTGGGTCTGCATGCCCGTCTTATGTCGCAGGCATTAAGAAAACTCGCGGGCGCGATAAGCCGCTCCAACACCATAGTTATCTTTATAAACCAGCTCAGAGAAAAGGTGGGCGTGGTCTACGGCAACCCCGAAGTCACAACGGGCGGAAGGGCTCTGAAATTCTACGCTTCCATGAGAATTGAGGTCAGGAAAGCGGAGCAGATTAAATCCGCCGCAACGGGCGGAGAGATTATAGGCTCCCGCACCAAGGTCAAAATCGTCAAGAACAAGGTATCTCCCCCCTTCAAAGAGGCGGCGTTTGACATCATGTACGGCAAGGGTATCTCCAGAGAGGGAGAAATCCTTGATGTGGGCGTAAAATACGGCATAATCCAAAAGAGCGGCGCGTGGTTCTCATACAACGACACAAGGCTCGGTCAGGGCAGGGACAATGTAAAGCTGTTCTTTGAGCAGAACCCCGAAATGACCGCCGAGATTGAGGCGAAAATCAGGGAGAAGCTTAAAGAGGAAAGCGTATCTAAGAGAAATGTCTCCTCCGTAATTCAGGAGACTGCGGAAGTTCAGCCCGAAACGGAGAAAAAGAGCGTAGCCGCGAACAGGGCAATTCTTGATATTACGGTGGACGACTGATGCGGTTTTCCATAGAAAGACTTAAAGGCGGAAAGGTACGCCTGCTTGCCGACGGAGAGCAATTTGCCATCGTCACAGAGGGCTTTTTAAGAGATTTAAAGCTCAAAGCCGGCGATGAGATAACTGTAGAAGATATAGACAGCATAATAAACGAAAAGACAAAAGCCGCGGCCTTGAACAAGGCTATGCGGCTTATAACGCTTAGAATGCACTCACGGGGCGAGCTTGTGCAAAAGCTCAAACGAGAGTTCGACGGCGAGGCGGCGGAATATGCCGCCGATGAACTGGAGAATATGGGGCTTATAAACGACGCTGAGTTTTCATCCCTTTTTGGCGAGGAGCTTTTTGAGCGTAAGGGCTTTGCCAGAGCCCGAATCATTGATGAGCTGAAATCAAGGGGAGTTTCCTCCGATACAGCCCGCGCCGCCGTAGAGTTTATAAGCGACGAGGACGAGTTTAAAAGGCTCATAGTGCTTATTGAGGACAGCTTTTCCGCGAATCTCTCCGATGAAAAGGAAAGGCGCAGAGTTATAAATAATCTCATAAGACGGGGCTACAAGCTATATGATATAGAAAGGGCGCTTGGGAGCCTCCAAACGGACACAGAATATTTTTAAGGTGAGAAAATGGGTATAAGAGTTGGATTTATTTCTCTCGGCTGCCCCAAAAACAGGGTGGACAGCGAGATGATGCTCGCAAGGCTCAATAACGCGGGCTTTGAAATTATTGACGAGATAGATTATGCGGACATAATCATTATTAACACCTGCGCCTTTATTGAGGACGCTAAGAAAGAGGCTATCGAGAACATTCTTGAGATGGCGCAGCTTAAAGAGTCGGGACTTGTAAGAAAAATCATCGTCACCGGCTGTCTTGCCGAAAGGTATCAGGAGGAGATTCTCAAAGAAATGCCCGAGGTGGACGGCGTTATAGGTCTTGGCGGCAACGGCGACATTGTGGAGCTGTGCAAAAGAGTTCTTGAGGGCGAGACCGTCAGCGTAAAGCCCGAAAAGACCGCCATGCCCCTTGAGGGTGAAAGGCTTCTCACAACCCCCGGTTTCTGGGCTTATCTGAAAGTCGCCGACGGCTGCTCCAACAACTGCACCTACTGCTCCATACCCCAAATCAGAGGTCCCTTCAGGAGCAGACCCATGGAGGGCATTATTAAGGAGGCAAAGGAGCTTGCCGAAAAGGGCGTCAGGGAGCTTATGCTCATAGCTCAGGACACCACCCGCTACGGCGAGGATATTTATGGCAAGAAAATGCTCCCCGAGCTTTTAAGGGAGCTTGTGAAGATAGATGAGCTTAAATGGATAAGGATTCTCTACTGCTATCCCGACAGGATTACGGATGAGCTGCTTGAAACCATGGCGTCGAATGAGAAAATCCTTCACTACATAGACCTGCCCCTTCAGCATGCCCATAAGGATGTTTTAAGGCGCATGAACAGGAGAGGCGACCCCGAGAGCCTGCTGGCTCTTATAGAAAAGATAAGAAGCTATATGCCCGACGCTGTTATAAGGACCACATTTATTACGGGTTTCCCCGGCGAGGGCGAGGAGGAGTTTAAGACCCTCCGCGACTTTATTGAAAAGGCTAAGTTTGACCGTCTGGGCTGCTTTGCCTATTCCGCGGAGGAGGGCACATTTGCCGCGACCTTTGATAATCAGGTGGACGAACAGACTAAGGCTGAAAGGGCGGAGCAGATTATGCTCAGCCAGTTTAAGATATTCGAGGAGAAGCAGAAGGCTCTTATCGGCACCGTTCAGGAGGTCGTGACCGAGGGCTACGACGCCTACACCGACAGCTACTACGGCAGGACATGGCGCGACGCCCCCGAGATTGACTCGGCTATAAAGTTTATTTCGCCTTACGAGCACGACGAGGGCGAAATTGTAAAGGTTGAGGTAACCGCCGTTGAAGGCTACGACCTAATAGGCGAAATTTTCGAGGACTAACAGCCCCATCGCTGCGGACACCCCCGACAGCGGTCAACCCCGCGCCCTGCCCGACAGCGGGCGTAAAGGGAGCGGACAAGCCCTGCCGCTGAGACCCGCAAACTGCGTAAACTATTAGTCAGCGGGCATACTACTAATAAGCGGTAATATTGCGGACAACCCCGCCCCCGAAAGGCGACCAGTACCCCATGCGGGCAAGATAGCGGGCGTACCCCCTCAATGTCGGGCGAAACAGTACCCCCTCCCCAACAGCGGGAGAACGGCGGGCACACTCCGCCGCAACGGGCGACCCCGTTCCATCGGCGGGCGGTGTTTTGGCGGCAGCACCCCGCTCAAGCCGGCGACCCATACGGGCGATACGGCGTTACGCCCCCGCCCACGACGAGCGGAGACATGGCGGCAATCCCAACAGCGGGCGAGCCGTCCCCACATCGGGCGACCCC
>LFSO01000041.1 GCA_001512765.1 Clostridiales bacterium DTU053 | reverse complement strand
GAATGGTTATATCGGGCCAAGTCAAAATCTGAGTATATTCAACCATTGCAATTCTCCTTAATCTGTTGCCAACGTTCTTGCGTAATCATGTTGAATCATCTACCTCTTTCTTTTCTATATTTCGCGCGAGGATCATCTTTCGGAACATATTCCATTAGTGCGCGTACTAATTTTTCACTGGTAGTATTAATTTCAAGGACACGTCCATCAGTTAAATAAATGTCGAAATCAACATTCCATTTAACATGAGAAAAAGCAGACACTACCATTACACCAATAACACCTGCTACTATTGCTCCTATAATTCCGTTTGTCATACCACGAAAGGTTCCTCTTGGATCTACGCTTGCATCCTTAATTACAACTACCTTCTCGATAGTTACCTTTTCTGGTTTGAAAGGGTTATCATATACATAGAAGTTACCTGCAACGAAATTAAAATACTTACGCCCTACTTCTTCTTTATTGATGATTGCTATTTCCATACTGAACCACCTCAATTTCATTAAATCTCTATATTAATATAATATACCAAAAATAATTATTTTTAACGAGTAAAAAATATGTAATCTAAAGGTTAATCCCGTTTGTTGTTAAATATTGCAAGTCCGGAGCCGAGTAC
>LFSO01000015.1 GCA_001512765.1 Clostridiales bacterium DTU053 | reverse complement strand
TTTTCTCGGAATTTATAAGGAAGGCTATATTCAGCGAGATTATTCCTACTTTAAGCCTGCCCGAAAAGGAGCTTGTCAGCTTCGCCGAGTCGGTGCTTGACAGGTTCTCCAACCACTTTATTAAGCATAGGCTGCACGATATTTCACTGAACTCCGTTTCAAAATTCAAGGCAAGGTGCCTGCCCTCTCTGCTCAAATACAAAGAGATTAAGGGCGCGCTCCCCGATAAGCTCTGCTTCTCCCTTGCCGCTCTCATTAGGTTCTACAAGTGCCGCTTTGAGGACGGAAAATACCTCGGCAAAGACGACAGCGGCAGAGAGTATGAAATCAGAGACGGAGAGGATGTAAAGGAGTTTATGCGCTCCGCGTGGGAAAGCGGAGATGCTGCGAAAGCCGTTCTTTCAAACATCTCTTTCTGGGATATGGATTTGACCGAAATTCAGGGACTTGAGGAAAAGGTAAGGGGATATCTTATTGACATTGAAAGCCTCGGAATAAGGAAAGCACTGGAAAAGAACTTTTAAAGGAGCAAATATGCCAAAGCTTATAAAAATACACCCGAACGACAATTGCGCGGTGGCTGTAAGTGAAATAAAAAAGGGCGAGAGCATTGAGGGGCTCTCCGCCCTTTCAGACATACCCTTCGGACACAAGATTGCCCTTTTTGATATTGCCGCGGGTGAAGCGGTTATAAAGTACGGCTACCCTATCGGCGTCGCCATTAAAGAAATTAAAAAGGGCGAGCATATACATACCCACAATTTAAGAACAAGGCTTTCGGGGGAGATTGAGTACAAATACGAGCCTTGCGGCTGTTCCTGCGACTCGGCCGCGAAGAATCACGATATTCCCACATTTAAGGGATACAGAAGAAACGACGGAACCGCGGCGATAAGGAATGATATCTGGATTATCCCCACCGTCGGCTGCGTGAACAATATTGCAAAGAGGCTTGAAAAAGAGGCAAGGTCTGCGCTTCAAAGCAAATACGAGGGCATAACGGGCATTCACGCTTTTACCCACCCTTACGGCTGCTCTCAGCTTGGCGACGACCATGAGTTTACAAGAGTAATTCTTGCGGGGCTTGCGGCTAATCCGAATGCCGCTGGCGTGCTGGTTTTGGGGCTGGGCTGCGAGAACAACACGCTCAAATCCTTTATGCCCCTTTTAGAAAACCTTAATAAGCCCGTAAAGGCTTTTAATGTTCAGGATGTATGCGACGAAACGGACGAGGGCTTGGCTCTAATTGAGGAGCTTTGCTCTCTCTGCTGCAAAGCGGAAAGGACCGAAATCCCCGTCAGCGAGCTTAAAATAGGCTACAAATGCGGCGGCTCCGACGCCTTTTCGGGCATTACCGCAAACCCCCTATGCGGCAGGCTGACGGACCTGTTGACCTCCATGGGCGGCACTTGCGTTCTGACCGAAACTCCCGAGATGTTCGGCGCGGAGACCATACTTATGAACCGCTCATGCACATTTGATGTGTTTGAGGCTCAAACTAAGATGATTAACGGCTTTAAGGAGTATTTTACTTCTTATGGTCAGCCCATATATGAAAACCCCTCCCCAGGAAACAAGGAGGGAGGAATCACGACCCTTGAGGAAAAGTCCCTCGGCTGCATACAAAAGGGCGGAACCGCTCCCGTTGCCGATGTGCTAAGTTACGGGGAGAGAATAAAAAAGAGGGGCCTTACGCTCTTAAACGGCCCCGGAAACGACATTGTTTCAAGCACTGCCCTGACCGCAGCGGGTGTTCATATGATTATATTCACAACAGGCAGGGGCACTCCCCTCGGCGCGCCAGTGCCCACCATAAAGATGTCGACAAACACTGCGCTTTATGAGAAAAAGCCCAACTGGATTGACTTTAACGCGGGAACGCTTCTTGAGGGCGATGACTTTGACAAAAAACTCAGGGAGCTTTTGGACTTCGTAATAAGCGTAGCCAGCGGCAGGCAGACAAATAACGAGATTAACGACTACCGCGAAATAGCTATATGGAAAAACGGCGTGACGCTTTAGGCATCGGCGTTTACGCTTTAACGGATAGGAAAGGATGATTTGAGTTGAAAAAGTTTATGGACGAGAACTTTCTTTTGCAGACCGAAACTGCGGTAAAGCTGTTCCAGCTCTGCAAGGATGAGCCCATTGTTGACTGGCACTGCCATTTATCCCCAAAGGAGATATACGAGAATAAGCAGCCCGAGGATATTGCTCAGCTTTGGCTGGGCGGCGACCATTACAAATGGAGGGCAATGCGCAGCTACGGCATAAGCGAGGAGTATATCACAGGAAACAAATCGGGCTATGAAAAGTTTAAGGCATGGGCAAAGGTAATGCCGAGCCTCATCGGCAATCCCCTTTACCACTGGACTCACCTTGAGCTGCAGAGATTCTTCGATATATACACTCCCCTTTCTGAGGCCACAGCCGATGAAATCTGGGAAAAGGCAAACGCCAAAATCGCAGCGGGCGGTTTTAGACCCCGCGACCTTATTACCCGCTCCAATGTAAAGAGCGTTTTCACCACCGACGACCCCGCCGACAGCCTTGAGTATCACAAACTTCTTAAAGAGGATAAGAGCTTCAGCTGCCTTGTTCTGCCCGCATTCCGTCCCGACAAGGCTCTTAACATAGATTTGCCCACCTTTGTTCCGTGGCTTAAAGACCTTGAAAAAGCCGCCGATATGAAAATTGACAGCTTTGAGGAGCTTAAAGCTGCCCTCTTAAAAAGAATTGAATTCTTTGCTGAAATGGGCTGCAAGGCGACAGACCATGCTTTGGGCGGCGTTCCCTTTGCTCTCTCAACCCCCGACGAGCTTGAGGCAATCTTTAAAAAGGGCAAAAACGGCGAAACACTTACACAGGAGGAGGCGGACAAATACAAGACAGCGCTTCTCCGGTTCCTCGCAAAGGAATACTACAAAAAGGGCTGGGCGATGGAAATTCACATCGGCGCTCTCAGAAACAACAACACAAGGATGTTTGAAAAGCTGGGTCCCGATACTGGCTTTGACTCCATTGACGACAGGCAGATTGCCTATCCCCTCTCAAGGCTGCTTGACAGCATAGACAAGGAGGGCATGCTGCCGAAAACCATACTCTTTACACTCAATCCCAAGGACAACTATGTTCTCGGCACAATGATAGGCAACTTCCAGAGCGATGAGATAGGCTCAAAGATGCAGTTCGGCACCGCTTGGTGGTTCAATGACAATATCGACGGCATGGAGGCTCAGATAAAGGCGCTCGCAAATCTCGGCTGCCTCGGCAAATTTATCGGCATGCTCACCGACTCCCGCTCATTCCTTTCCTACCCCAGACACGAGTATTTCAGAAGGATACTCTGCAACTTTATGGGAGGTCTTGTTGAGAACGGAGAATATCCCTTTGACCTGCCCGCCCTTGAGAGAATGGTCAAAGACATCTCCTATTACAACGCTGTAAAATACTTCGGTTTGGAGCTGTAATAAACCTCAAAAATAATGAAAAGCCCGCACTAAAATGCGCGGGCTTTTTTCTTTTGCGAAAAATTATATTACATTATATATACGCTTTTCTCCTTCCATTTTTTATGCAATTTATCGTCGATTTTACCAATGGAAAACACTGTCCGATTATTACCCCAGTGTAATAAATTCACCTCAAATTATTACAAATTGTAACCATTTTTTCAGCTCTTGTAACCCCTTTGTAACGAATTGCAAGATTTCTCTTTTTTGAACAAAAGCAATTGGGATTTTATGGGATTTTTCGGCTTTTTTCGGGGAAAAAATACGGATTTTCCCATCATTTCCCTTGTATATACAAAAACTAATTGTGCATACTGCACAATTTATGATTCTCAAAAAAGTTGACAATCGGACAAGCTGTAAATATAATGACGACACCTTTTGCCTATAATGTATCAAGCCCGCAAAATCCCATTTTTGCGGTGTACTATGATATCTGAGGAGATTTTTATGACAGAAATTAATGCGTCCCCATTAGGCAATGACGCACAGCGCAAGACCCTCAAAAAGACAAAAGCGCTGAATGCCTTAGTAACCGGGATGCTGATACCATGTCTGTTCGCCGCGGCTCCTTTGGAGCTGGCATTCTCAGGACGCCACACAAAAACACTCGCTTATGAGGAGTTTAAGGCTCCTGCGAAAACCGCTTTGTATGATGTGCAGTCTGAAAGCAGTGAAGAAGAGACGGAAAACATTACAATGCTTTCAGAACCCGTATCGGAAGTTCTTGACATCGCTCCTTCCGTACCTTTAGCAGAAGAAGAAACCGAGCATCAATCGCTGATTTTCAGGTATCAGCAGCTGAACGGTGAAATTGTTCTTATCAGCGAAAAGAATACGGGAAGCACCGACAAGCCCGAACCGAATTTTGACCCGCCCAAAAAGGCGACCGTTAAAAAGGCTGCCGCTAAAAAGACCCAGAGCAGCGCAAAATCCGCAGAGGTTTCAATATCCTCATCATCCGTTTCCGTATCGGGCGTTCCCAAGGCTATGTCAATGACCAGGCTGTCGGGAATTGAGTTTGACGAAAACGGAATCCCCAAAAAGTACAAAAAGGTCATTGAGGGCAAGGCATCCGCCTACACCAGCTACGGCAACTCAAGGACCGCTACGGGAACAGTACCGAGGCTTGGCACCGTAGCCGTAAACCCAAAGATTATTCCCTACGGCACAAAAATGTGGATTGTATCCCTTGACGGCTCCGTTAACTACGGATTTGCGGTTGCTGAAGACACAGGCGGCTTTATCAAGTGGAAGAATCCGAGAATAGTCGATTTATTCATGCCCACAAAGGCCCAATGCAGAAACTGGGGCGTTAGAGGTGTAAGGATATACATCCTTGAGTAAAAGCGAAATTTGACCCCTTTATGCTGAAATTTCGGGCTGTTGTGAAAAATCCCGCAACTCAAAGCGGTTTATAAGCACTAAATGACGAATATCAGACACTTTGAACCCTGCGTAAATCACGCAGGGTTTTCCTTTTTGGGCCGAAAGCAAAGAGTTAGTTTGCGCGCAGTAAAATGGGCGTGTTTCTTAAAGATTTAAGGTGAAAAAGACCGCAATAACACACAAAGAGGACAGACAAGCTGTCCTCTTTGTGTGGATGTGGGGTGTGAAAGAGAATGAATATATTATAGCGGATGGACCCTCAAAACTTATGGAATCTCTATACAGCGGAGGAAATCGTATCGGTTTTGCTTGAGGTTATTTTGGGAATTCTGACTATGTACTCTATATATTCGGGAGTTTCGCTTTTTGCGGAGTCTGCCTCTATGCCCGCTTTGCGCATTGTGTCAACCGCGTTGTTAAGGGTGTTTATAAAGATTCTGACATCCTTAAAGACTTTGATTGCGGGTTTTCTCTTTTGGATGGAGCGCTTGAGCATCTGACCTATGAGCCTGTCCGTTTCGGCGACATTGAGCCTTCTGTCGGCTATTATGCCCAGCGCCCTCTCCCTTTGCTCGTTGGTGTCAAGTCTTAAAAGCGCTCTGGCGTGACGCTCGGTGAGACCCGCCTTCATTATTTTCTCCCGCATATCGGGGGTAAGTCTTAAAAGTCTTAATTTGTTCGAAAGGCAGGACTGGGATTTGCCCAGTTTCTTCGCTATGCTCTCCTGGCTTAAATTGTACTCGGTCATCAGAGTTTCTATAGCCTGAGCCTCTTCAAAGAAATTAAGGTTCTGCCTTTGAAGGTTCTCTAAAAGGGAGTATAGGGCGGTCTGTTCGTCGTTTGCCCTCATTACTATACAGGGGATTCGGGTCAGCCCCACTATTCTCGCGGCTCTGAGCCTTCTTTCGCCGGAGATAAGCTCGTATGTACCGTTTTCTGCTTGGCGGACATTCAGGGGTTGGAGAATTCCGTTCGCTCTTATGGACTCCGCAAGCCCCTCCAGCTCGTCGTAGTCGAAATGCTTTCTGGGCTGGTTCGGATTGGGGTAAATCAGCTCATGCGGAATAAGAACGATTTGCCCGCCGGATTTAAGTTTCTGGCCGGATTTAAGCATATCAAAACCCCCGCCTCTTTTTGTCGTCCTTTTTCTGAGATTAGATTACCACAAAATAAATGGAAGAAAAAGGGAAATCGGTCGGGGGAATACAACTCTCTTCGCCAGAAAATCTGATTATCCCAATGGTTTTTTGGCGAGTTTGGCAGATGTGCGGGGATATTTTGGCGGGGTTTGCGATATTTTTTTTGTAATAATCAGTGTCCTTTTATCGCCGTTGATAAGCTCATATTCCATAATCTGAGCCTTTTCGCCGCCCAGGACTTTTATTGCCTTCTCTCCCCTTTCGATTTCGTCGCTTTCGGGCTTGCCTTTAAGGGAGAGAAAGACGCCGCCCTTTTTAACAAGGGGCAGGCAGTATTCGGAGAGTATGTGCAAGGGGGCGACCGCTCTTGCCGTGGCAATATCAAAACTCTCTCTGAATGTTTTGTTCTGACCCGCCTCCTCGGCTCTTATGTGAACTGTGTCCGCGGTGAGCTTCAATTCCGTGAGCACCGTTTCAAGGAATTTAAGCCGCTTTGCGGTGGAATCCATAAGGCAGACTTTAAGGTCGGGGCGGGCTATCAGCAGCGGAACTCCGGGAAAACCCGCTCCCGTACCAACATCAACAAGGCTGTTGCCCTCTTTAATATCCACGAGTTTCAAAAGATACAGGCTGTCAATAAAGTGCTTTACGGCAATGCCCTCGTCGTCGGTAATTGCCGTAAGGTTCATTTTTTCGTTCCATTCCTTTAATAGCGAGGCGTAGAGGCTAAAGCGGGAAATCATTTCCTCGGTTAAGTCTATTTCCGCTTGGTTAGATAGTTCTTTGAGCCTTATTTCAAATTCGGTCATTCGGTTTTCCCTTTCCGCTTAAATCTGTATTCCGTGCCGTTTAAAAGCCGCTTTATATTCTCCCTGTGGGTGATAAGCACCATTAGGCAGATGATTATTGAATATATGAGCAGCAGTTTCAGTCCCCCGTCATTCCTGTAAAAAGCGAATACGAGTATGGGGAGAAGAACCGCCGTGCTGATGGACGCGAGGGACACGATTCTTGATGTTAGCGCTATGACTGCGAATGCCGCAACGAGTATTAAAAATATTCTATAGTCGATAATGAGCACCGCGCCTGCGGTTGAGAGAACTCCTTTTCCTCCTCTGAAGCCGAAGAACAGCGGAAAGACATGACCCACAAAGACGGAAACGCTGCCTATCACTTCTCCCAGAATTTTAAGGTCCGGGGACAGCTTTGACAGTATATAGCCGCCCAAAAGAACCGCGGCTACACCTTTGGAGAAGTCGCCTATCAAAGTTACTGCCGAAGGGAGCTTTCCGTAATTGCGCATCATATTTGTAAAACCTGCGTTGCCGCTGCCGTGGTTTCGTACATCGTCCTTTGCGATAAGTCTTGAGGCTATTACCGAAAAGCTGACGCTGCCGAGAAGGTAGCCGACGACAGCCGCCAATAACGCATAAAGCGCAAAGCCGGGCATTTCAAAGTATTTCATTTTATCCTCTTCCCAAAAGTTAATTTATTTGCCGAGCCTTGACAGGTAGATTAAAAGAACCGAAATGTCCGCGGGGCTGACGCCCGAAATTCTTGACGCCTGACCCACATTTACGGGGCGGATTTTTGAAAGTTTCTCAATCGCCTCTTTCCTGAGTCCTATAATCTGAGAGTAGTCGATGTCCTCGGGGATAAGCTTTGACTCAAGCCTGTGAATCTCCTGAATCTGGGCGTTCTGTCTTTTGATATAGCCCTCGTATTTGAGCATTATCTCTACCTGCTGAAAGACTTCGTCATCGTAATCGGGGGCGTCCTTGTCAAAGGGTTTTATATCCGAATATGTGACCTGCGGGCGCTTTAGAAGCTCCGACAGCTTTACTCCCGTTTCAATTGGGGCGGTTCCGAGCTCCTGCAGCTTGTCGTTTACTTCCTTTATAGGCGGGATGATGACCTTGCTCATTCTTTTGTATTCGTCCTCTATTGCCGCCTTTTTCTTTAAAAACGCCTTGTAGCGTTTTTCGGAGATAAGGCCGATTTCATAGCCCTTTTGAGTTAAGCGCAGGTCCGCGTTGTCCTGCCTTAGAACAAGCCTGTACTCGGAGCGGGAGGTCATCATTCTGTAGGGGTCCTGACATCCCTTTGTGACAAGGTCGTCGATTAGCGTTCCGATATATGATTCGGTTCTTGAGAATATTATTTCACTTTTTCCCTGAACCTTTCTCGCGGCGTTGATTCCGGCGACTATTCCCTGAGCCGCTGCCTCCTCATAGCCGCTGGAGCCGTTGAACTGACCAGCGCCGTAGAGCATGGGCTCATACATAAGCTCAAGGGTGGGTTTCAAATACAAGGGGTCCACGCAGTCGTACTCTATGGCGTAGGCGGGGCGCATGATTTTTACATTTTCAAGACCCTTGATTGTTCTTACAAAAGCGTACTGCACATCCTCGGGCAGAGAGGAGGACATGCCCTGAAGGTAAACCTCCTCGGTATTCAGTCCGCAGGGCTCAAGGAAAATCTGATGCCTTTCCTTATCCTTAAACCTTACGATTTTGTCCTCTATGCTGGGGCAGTATCTGGGTCCCACGCCCTCAATTTCGCCGCTGTAAAGAGGCGAACGGTGGAGGTTATCAAGGATAATCTGCTTTGTTTTCTCGTTGGTGTAGGTAATATAGCAAACCACCTTGTTTTTAAGCTGCCTTCTTGTTTCAAAGGAGAATGGCACGATTTTCTCGTCCCCCGGCTGAGCCTCAAGACGGGAATAATCTATGCTGAGGGCGTTTACCCTCGGCGGGGTGCCTGTCTTAAAGCGTCTTAAAGGGATATTCAGCTTTTTAAGGGCCTCGCCGAGTCTTACAGCGGGGAACATTCCGTCGGGACCGCCGCTGAAGGACTTGTCGCCCACAAAGATTTTGCCGTTTAGGAATGTGCCTGTCGATATTATTACCGCGTCGGCAAGGTATATGGCGTCAAGATGGGTGGTAAGCTCCCATCTGCCGTCTTTGGTTCTTTTAAGATCTACAATTTCAGCCTGCTTTAAATCAAGATTCTTGCACTTTTCAAGGGTGTGCTTCATATATTCGCTGTATTTGCGTCTGTCAATCTGCGCTCTGAGGGAGTGAACGGCGGGACCCTTGCCGGAGTTTAACATTCTGCTTTGGATGAGGGTGCTGTCCGCCGCCTTGCCCATCTCGCCGCCCAAAGCGTCGATTTCCCTTACAAGGTGACCCTTTGAGGTGCCGCCGATGGACGGGTTGCAGGCGACATTCGCAATCCAGTCAAGATTTAATGTAAAGACAACGGTTCTGCAGCCAAGCCTTGCGGAAGCGAGTGCCGCCTCGATTCCCGCATGACCCGCGCCGATAACCGCAACCTGATAATCTCCTGCTAAAAACTTCATTTTTCATTTCCTTTGCTGTGCACGAATTAGTTTCCGCTCAAATTAAATATTTTATCACAGCTCGTCGTTTTTTCAAAGCATTTATGCTGCTTTAGAAGATTTTTTGTATCTTTTCAATTCCTTTGTTAAATAGTATCATTGTAATGAGCTTAAAGTTAGAACAGCAAATTAAGATTTGATTACTTTTTGATATAGAAATATTAATTTTTCGAGAAAGGAAATTAATATGGACAGGACTTTCGCAGAAAAAAGGGCTGAGGAATTAAGAAAGCTGATTGACAAATACAGCCGTCAATATTATGTGGAGAACGAGAGCGAAATATCGGACTATGAGTTCGATATGCTGATGAATGAGCTGAAAGAAATAGAGTCCCGGTTCCCCGAATTAAAAACGCCCGACTCCCCTACTCAGAGGGTAGGCGGCAGCGCGGCGGGTCAGTTTGAAAGCGTTGTCCACCCAGTGCCATTGGAGAGTTTGCAGGATTTGTTCTCAGAGGGAGAGCTTATAGATTTTGCAAGGAAGCTTAAAGCCGCATATCCAGAAATCACTTTTGTGACCGAGCCGAAAATCGACGGTCTTTCCGTTTCGCTTGAATACACAAACGGAGTTTTCACAAGGGGCGCCACAAGGGGCGACGGTCTTGTGGGCGAAAATGTTACGGCGAACCTGCGCACAATTAAGGCTCTGCCTTTAAGGCTTACTGAGGAAATCCCCTATCTTGTGGTCAGGGGCGAGGTTTTTATGCCAAGAGAGAGCTTTTATAAGCTGGTACGCCAGCAGGAGGAAAAAGGGGAAAAGGTTTTCAAGAATCCCCGAAACGCCGCGTCGGGAAGTCTGAGGCAGAAAAACCCCGCAATCACAGCGGAGAGGGAGCTTAGCATTTTCGTATTCAACATTCAGAGGATAGACGGCGTGGAGGTAAGAACCCATGCCGAAGGTTTGGAGCTGTTACGGCGTCTTGGCTTTAATGTCATTCCCGATTATGTGGTTTCCGATGATATTGAGGGCTCGCTCCAGGCTATAAGAGCGCTGGGCGAGAGGCGCGAGGGCCTGCCGTATGACATTGACGGAGCTGTGGTTAAGGTAAATCAGCTTGCGCTCCGTCAGGTTATCGGCAGCACCTCCAAATTCCCCAAATGGGCGGCGGCGTTTAAATATCCGCCCGAGGAAAAGGAGACTGTGCTCAAAGACATTGAAATAAATGTGGGCAGAACGGGAATTTTGACCCCGACAGCCATTCTGGAGCCCGTGCTCCTTGGCGGAACGACGGTCAGCAGGGCCAGCCTGCATAACGAGGACTATATTAAAGAAAGAAACATCCGCATAGGCGATACCGTTATAGTCAGAAAAGCGGGTGATATTATCCCCGAAGTTGTGAAGGTTACAAAGCATGGGGAAAACAGCGCCGAGTATGTTTACCCAACAGAATGCCCTTCATGCGGCAGCCCCGTTGTTAGGGAAGAGGATGAGGCGGCCGTAAGGTGCGTAAACCCCGACTGCCCCGCTCAGCTTTTGAGGGGTCTTATTCACTTCTGCTCAAAAGAGGCTATGGACATTGAGGGTCTGGGCGAGGCGGTTCTGACAACATTTACACAGCGGGGTCTGATTAAGGGAATCGCCGACATATACAGGCTAAAGGCTGAGGAGATAAGCGTCATCCCCGGCATGGGCAAAAAGTCCGCGGAGAACCTATTGAACGCCATAGAAAAATCAAAGCAGAATCCCCTCTCACGCCTTATAAACGCTTTGGGAATAAGAAATATCGGTCAGAGGGCGTCAAAACTGCTTGCCGCAAGGTTTAAGACAATGGAAAACCTGATTAACGCCACTAAAGAGGACATTCTCTCCATTGAGGGCTTTGGCGAGATTATGGCTGAGAGCATTATAAACTTCTTCTCCCTGCCCCATGTTAAGGAGCTTATAAATGAGCTTAAAGACCTTTCGGTCAACATGACGGAGTCCGAGGAGGAGGGCAAAGACAGGCGCTTTGAGGGCATGACCTTTGTTCTGACGGGCGCGCTCTCAAAATATACCCGTGACGAGGCATCAAAAATAATAGAGAGTTTTGGCGGCAAGGTGTCCTCATCGGTGTCTAAAAAGACCTCCGTGGTGCTTGCGGGCGAGAACGCCGGCAGCAAGCTGACAAAGGCTCAGGAGCTGGGTGTCAAAGTTATAAACGAAGAAGAGTTTGAAAAGATGATTTCATAAAAAGAAGGTGAGCATAAAGCTCACCTTTTACTTTAGTTTACCGTTATTAAATTCGGCGACAAACTCCGGTTCGGGGGCGGTAAAGACCTTGTCTTTAAGGTAGTTTAAAGCACCCGCGTCTGTTTTAAAGGAAAACTCCAGTTTATAGGCATAGAGATACTGCTTTTTGTAGGGGCTGTTTTCGCCGGCGGCCTTGCCCTTGTATTTTGTGTCGCCGTATAGCGGGTGACCGATGGCGGCAAACTGGGCTCTGATCTGATGCGTCCTGCCCGTAAAAAGCTCGATTTCTAATAGACTAAGACCGTTTTTCTCTTTTAAAACCGTATAGCCCGTTTTAATCGCCTTTGAGTCCTCAGTTTCTTTTTTGGTAACAGTCGCTTTGTTTTGGCTCTTGTTAAGGGAAATGAAACCTTCCAAAACTCCCGACTTTTCTTTAAAAGCGCCCTCTGCGACGCAGAGATATTTTTTTGTTATCTCCCTGTTTTTTATTCTCTCATTGAGGATTCTCAGCGCCTCGGCGTTCTTTGCCGCCATTACAAGCCCGCCCGTGTTGCGGTCTATTCTGTTTGCAAGGGCGGGGGCAAAGGAGTTTTCTTTTTCGGGGTCGTACTCCCCCTTCTCGAAAAGGTAGCGGCGAACGCTTGCTATAAGATTATTTGTGTAATTGTCACCGTCCGGATGGCACAGAACTCCCGGAGGCTTGTTTATAATAAGGATGTTTTCGTCCTCATAGAGAATATCCGGTTTCTTGGGGGCTTTCAGGAAATCATAATGGTATTCCTTGCGGGCAAAAAACTCATCATTTATATAAAGCTCTACAATATCCCCTTCATTAAGGCGGCTGGCGGGCTCAGCCCTTTTTCCGTTGAGCTTTATTCTTTTGGTTCTGAGGTATTTGTATAAAAGGCTTTTTGGCAGTGAGGGCGCGGCTTTGGATAGAAACTTGTCCATTCTCTGACCTGCGTCGTTTTTGCCTATTTCAAAGCTTTTCAGATTAATTTCTCCCATCCTTTGGTTTGAACTTATTATATCATAAAACTTCATAGCTTAATTTACAAACGAAAAATTAATAGTTTTGCATAAATATGTTTGTTTTTTTGTCATTATTATGCTACAATATCGGATGAATTTGTGTCCTGCCGAAAGGTTGTGTATGGATGAAAAAGGTATCGCTCGTGGTTCCCTGCTACAACGAAGCGGATGTCTTAGACCTTTTATATAAAGAAGTTACCGCGGTTTTTGACGCGCTGCCCCAGTACGAACTTGAGCTTTTGCTGGTTGACGACGGCAGCAGGGACAATACTCTTGAGATAATGAAAAGGCTTGCCGAAAAGGACTCTAAGGTTAAGTTTATTTCTTTTTCAAGGAATTTCGGCAAAGAAGCTGCTATGCTGGCGGGTTTAAAATACGCGAGCGGAGAATATATAGGAATAATCGACGCGGACCTTCAGCACTCACCCGATTTGCTGCCTCCCATGATTGAGGCAATTGAGAACGAGGGCTACGATGTGGCCGCCGCGAGAAGGACCGACAGAGCCGGCGAGGCAAAGCTCAAAAGCGCTCTTTCGGAGTTTTTCTATAAGATATATAATAAGTTTTCCGATGTGCACCTTGAGGAAAGCGCTCAGGACTTCAGAGTCATGAAGCGCAAAGTTGTGGAGGCGATTATATCGCTGTCCGAGAAAAACAGATTCTCAAAGGGAATTTTCACTTGGGTGGGCTTTAAAACCAAGTGGTTCGAGCACGAAAACAGGCAGAGAGCCGCGGGAGAAACAAAGTGGTCGGTCAGAAAGCTGTTAAAATACGCTATTGACGGACTTTTGTCCTTTACAAACGCTCCGCTGAGACTCCCCTTGTATTTGGGAAGCGTCAGCGTCGCCGTTTCCATACTGACCTTCATCGGAATTATAATCGCAAAGATAGTAAACACTTCGGGCTCATACGGTACTGTCCTTATAATTACCGCAATTATGTTTTTTGCAGGTATAATTTTGCAGTGTCTTGGCATTATGGGAATGTACCTTGCAAGAATATATGACGAGTCAAGAGACAGACCTATTTTCATTGTAAGCGAAACAAACATAGAAAAAGCTTAAACGCACCTGTATATATTTTTATTCTATCTTTTCGGAGGGAACATCTTTGGCAGAGAATGAGAAAAACACTTTTATTGAGATGGAGCATGAAATCCTAGAGTTTTGGGAAGAGAATAAATGCTTTGAAAAGCTGATGAAGAAGAATGAGGGCAACGAGCCCTTCCGCTTTATTGACGGTCCCATTACGGCCAACAACCCCATGGGCATTCACCACGCATGGGGCAGAACGCTGAAGGACACCTTCATCCGCTATAAGATGAAAAGGGGCTATTCCTGCCGCTGCCAGAACGGCTTTGACGCTCAGGGTCTTTGGGTTGAGGTCGAGGTCGAAAAGGAGCTGGGCTTTAAGACAAAGAAGGATATTGAAGCCTACGGCATGGACAAGTTCACCCGTCAGTGCGTTGACAGAGTAAAGAAGTTCTCGTCCATCATTACCGAGCAGTCAAAGAGGCTCGGTCAGTGGATGGACTGGGATAACTCATATTATACACATACCGATAAGAACATTGAGGGCATTTGGCACTTCCTTAAAGTCTGCAATGAAAAGGGTATGATTGAGCGCGAGTACCGTCCCATGCCCTGGTGCCCCCGCTGCGGAACATCCCTTTCCGAGCATGAGATGACGGGCTCCTACAAAATGCTCACTCACAATTCGGTATTTTTTAAACTCCCCTTAAAGGAAATCCCCTCTAAGATTCTTGCTTGGACAACCACTCCGTGGACGCTTTCCTCGAATGTGGCTCTTGCCGTTAACCCCGAAATAGATTATGCGGAAGTTAGAGTT
This sequence comes from Clostridiales bacterium DTU053, assembly GCA_001512765.1. Lineage (GTDB taxonomy): Bacteria > Bacillota > Clostridia > Oscillospirales > Acutalibacteraceae > DTU053. The sequence continues at coordinate 9,602 of LFSO01000015.1, read as the reverse complement.
AAGAGCGACGACCAGACATTGTTCCTCGCTAAGAACGCAATCTCAAGGCTTGGCGACGACAAGCTGGAGGTTCTGCGCGTTGTTAAGGGCTCTGAGCTTGTGGGTCTGCATTACGAGACTTGCTTCCCCGAGCTTGAGGCTCAGAAAGATGTTGAGCATAAGGTTGTCGCTTGGGACGAGGTTGCAGCCGACGAAGGTACGGGCATCGTTCACATCGCTCCCGGCTGCGGTATCGAGGACTATGAGCTGGGTCTGAAACTCGGTCTGCCTCAGATTATGCCCGTTGACGATATGGGTATATTCCTCAGTGGCTTCGGCTTCATGTCCGGCAAGGAGTGCCATGAGGTCGCAAGCGAGATTTTCGACAGACTTAAAGCAGACGGAAAACTTTACAAGGTAGAGCCTTATGAACACAGCTACCCCGTATGCTGGCGCTGCAAGCAGGAGATTATCTTCAGGCTTGTTCCCGCATGGTATATAAGAACAGAGGATATTAAGCCCGAGCTTATTAAGGCTGCTCAGTCGGTCAAGTGGGAGCCGGAGGCAAACGGCAAGAGAATGGTTGACTGGCTGCAGAACATGGGCGACTGGAATATTTCAAGAAAGCGTTACTACGGTCTGCCCCTGCCTTTCTACCCCTGCGAATGCGGTCACATTACCGTTATCGGCAACCGCAAGGAGCTGAGGGAAAGAAGCGTAAACCCCGAGGTTGTGGACTCTCTGCCCGAGCTCCATCGTCCGTGGATTGACGAGGTACGCATTAAGTGCGAAAAGTGCGGCAAAGAGGTTTCAAGAATTACCGAGGTCGGCGATGTTTGGCTTGACGCGGGCATCGTCCCCTACTCCACACTCCACTACTTTGACGACAGAGAGTACTGGAACAAGTACTTCCCCGCCGACTGGGTCGTTGAGATGAGGGAGCAGGTAAGGCTCTGGTTCTACTCAATGCTCTTTATGAGCGTGGTTCTTGAAGGTCGCGCTCCGTATAAGCGTGTTCTTTGCCACAACTCGGTCGTAAAAGAGGACGGCGGAAAGTTCTCCAAGACAGGCTATATGATTAAGTTCGACGAGGCCGCGGAGAATATGGGCGCAGACACAATCCGCTATCTGTACGCTGGCGCTCCCGTCGCGAACGATGTACGCTTCGGCTACAATCTCGGCGACGAGGCAAGACGCAAGCTGCTTGCTTTCAGCAATATCTATACCTTTATCGAAACTTACGCAAGCATAGACAAGCCCGTACTTGAGGGCTACACTCCCGATGTATCCGCCATGACTCCCACCGACAAGTGGCTGATACTCAGGACAAATGAGTTTATTCAGAGGGCTACAGAGTGCTACGAAGACTTTAAGACTTATGCCCTTGTCAAGGACTTTGAGGTCTTTGTTGACGATATTTCCAACTGGTATATCAGAACCAACCGCCGCCGTTTCTGGAAGACAGGCGATGTTAAGGACAAGACCCTTGCATACTGGGTACTGACCTTTGCTCTTGACGCGGCTACCCGCTGCATGTCGCCGATTATCCCCTTCCTGACGGAGAACATCTGGCAGAAGCTTATCAGAAAGCTCTATCCCTCCGCTCCGATTTCAGTTCACCTCTCCGAGTGGCCCGAACCCTTTGAGGGCATTAAGGATACTGAGGTTCTGGAGCAGACGGCTCTCGCAAGGGATGTCATCAACACCGCTATGCGTCTTAGAAACGAGCAGCAACTTAAAGTTCGTCAGCCCCTCTCAACCCTTTATGTATGCTGCAGCGACGAGGACGCTGAGAAGATAAAGGTATTCGAAAAGACAATCCTTGACGAGCTGAATATCAGAAAGCTCGAATATATCAATGATTTGTCCATTTTACAGGACAGCTACCTTACCGTAAACTTCAGAAGCGCGGGCGCGGTTTTAAAGCAGGATGTAAACAAGCTGAAGGCTGTGCTTGAATCTCTCCCCGCTGACAAGATGACTAAGGCCGCGGAGACGGTTTCAAAGGGCGGCAGTGTCAGATTCAATGAATTTGACATGGACCTTGCTCCCGAGCTCTTTAATGTCCAGACCGCTCCCAAGAAGGGCATTGCCCACGGCGAGGTAAGCCCCGAAATCACCGTAGCTATCGACACTCACCTTACCGATGAGCTTATTGCCGACGGTATTGTAAGAGATATAGTAAGACAGTGGCAGATTTTAAGAAAAGACACCGGCTACTCCGTTGAACAGAGAATTATCGCAGCCATTAAAACTGCCGATGACTTTACAAAAGCCGCTGTTGAGAATAAGAGCGAATATATCAAGAACGAACTGCTTGCCGATGAGCTTATCATCAACGGCGACGGCGAGTTCGACGCGGACAAGACCTTTGAGGTCAATGACGCGGATGTCACCATTTATGTAAAATCCGTTTAAGGCTTATTTACAAGTTTTGCATAAGGGTGTATTATGGATTCAGGGTAAAATAACCCTGTAGACTGCTTTCACTGGAGGTTTAATTATGACAGTTGATCGAAATACAAAAATCGGCGAGCTGCTTGACGCTGACAGAACACTGGCTCCCATCTTTTTAAACATGGGCATGCACTGCCTCGGCTGCCCCGCTTCGAGAAACGAGACAATCGAAGAGGCTTGCATGGTTCACGGCGTCGACCCTGACGAGATTCTCGAGCAAATCAATGAGCATCTTGCAAACAAATAATATGCAGGGAAGTTTAAGAGGCGGGGCCGCTGCGCCCCGCCTTGATAAAAGGCTCAGAATGGTGGCAAATCTTTTGCGCCACAACAGAAAACTTATTGATGTCGGCACCGATCACGGGTATCTGCCGGCATTTATGGTTATTATGGGCTATTCTCCTTGCGCTGCCGCGACGGACATAAACCCCGGTCCCTTGGAGAACGCGAGGGCGACAATTGAGAAATACGGCATAGCGGATAGGGTATCGCTGATTTTGTCCGACGGGCTTGATAATGTCCCTCCCGACGGCGAAGAAATCGTTATGGCGGGCATGGGCGGAGAGCTGATGTGCGAAATCATCGGCAGAGCGCCTTGGCTAAAGGACAGCGGCAAGGCTCTTGTGCTCCAGCCCATGACAAAGGCAGAGGAATTAAGAAAATACCTTGCAGATAACGGCTTTGTTATCGAAAAAGAAACCGCTGTTCGTGACGGCTCCCATGCGTATTTAGCTCTAAGGGCTGTTTATTCGGGAGAAACTAAAAATGTCAGCAAAGCCTATTTTTATATTGGCGAGCTTTTAAGCGGTGAAATATCGGACGATATTATTTTTTATACGGAAAAACTGCTTTCAAGGATTAAGCACAAAGCAGACGCTCTTAATAACACCGAAGATTTTAAAGAAGAAGCGAAAGAGCTTTATGAAATTTATGATGAAATTTCCGAAAAGCTACAAGTCAGTTTACGGGATTTCAATAAATAATTGCGCCCCTCTATTGGAATACTCATAAAAACTAAACCCATTCAGGAGGTTTTTATGACCGTTGGCGAAATTTTAAATGCTATAGATTCAATTGCGCCGTTTGCCGGTCAAGAGGCTTGGGACAACAGCGGTCTTGTGGTTGGCGACTTTAATCAAAAGGTAAATACAGTCATAGTCGCTCTTGATTTGACCAGCGAGGTTCTGGACCACGCGAAAAACATGGCGGCTCAGGTAATCATCACCCATCATCCGCCCATATTTGAGCCGACAAAGACCTTTACAGCAGATATGCTGGCATTCAAAGCGGCGGCTCAAGGCGTCAGCGTAATCGCGGCGCATACAAATTTTGACGGCGCGTCGGACGGTGTCAGCGACACTCTGGCAAAGACGCTGGGCTTAAAGCGGATTAAAGCCGTAAATGTGCCCGGAGAGACCTCCTCTATTTTAAGAGAGGGCAGAACCAGCTTTGAAACCGCTGACGAATTCGCAAGGTACATCGCAAAGAAGCTGGGCGGCGGCGTCAGGTTCTGCGACGGCGGAAAGAAGATAAAGAAGGTCGCCGTAAGCGGCGGCTCGGGCAAGTCCTTTGTGGATTTTGTAATCTCAGCCGGCTATGACGCTTTTGTTACTGGAGAGGTCTCCTACAATAATTTCCTGGACGCAAAGGAGAAGGGGCTTTCCATTTTCGCGGCAGGGCATTTTGAAACCGAATTCCCCGCAATGAATATTTTGACAGAGCAGCTTAAAATAGCCTGCCCCACGCTGAAAATCGTGCTCTGCGGGCAGCAAAGTCCCATAATGACGGTGGTATAATGGCGCTTGACGGAATATATTTGAGACTTTTAAAAAATGAACTGGAAAGCATTTTAGTCGGCTCGAGGGTAGAAAAAATCCATCAGCCGACTAAAAATGAATTTGTTTTTCACTTTCGTTCGCGAACGGGGGCGTATAAGCTCCTTTTGTCCGCGTCGGGCAGCACTCCGAGGGTAAACATAACCGAGCACCCGCCCGAAAACCCCGCAAATCCCCCCATGCTGTGCATGCTTTTCAGAAAGCACCTTTCGGGGGCGATACTGAAAGGCATAGAGCAAAGCGGGCTTGAAAGGGCTTTGCTTTTCAGGTTCGACGCGGTAAATGAAATCGGCAACAGGGTTTTAAGGACTCTGGCGGTTGAGATAATGGCCGCATACAGCAATATTATTCTGATTGACGAGGAGAACAGGATAATCGATTCAATTAAGAGGGTCGACAGTCTTAAATCCTCGGTAAGAGAAATTCTGCCCGGCAGGGAGTATATCTCCCCTCCCCCGCAGGATAAACTGAGTCTTCTCGAAATTTCCGCTGATGAGGCTGCTGAGGCGGTATTTAAAAACCTCCCCGGCACCGCTCTTTCCTCGGCTATACTTAAAACAATCGGTGGTCTCTCTCCCCTTGTGTGCAGGGAGTTGGCTTTCCTTGCAACGGGCTCGGACCCGAATCTTTCAGAATTAAATGAGAACACCAAAGCGACGCTGGCGTTTTTCCTCGACCAGCTCAAGCTCAGAATTGAAAAAAATATGGCTGAGCCATACATATATTACGACAACCACGACTCCCCCGTTGATTTTTGCTTTATGCCCATTTCTCAGTACGGCAATATGGCAAAGGGAGTAAAGCTAAATTCTCTCTCTCAGGTTCTGGACGAGTTTTACTACGAAAAGGACAGGATTTTAAGGATTAACTCCCGCGCCTCGGATTTGATAAAGCTTATAAACAAGCTTTCCGAGAGAACCGCAAGGAAGCTGGAGGCTCAAAGGGAGGAACTGAAGCAGTCCGAGGACAGGGAGATAAAAAAGATCTACGCCGAGCTTATAAACGCTAATCTCTACAGGCTCAAAAAGGGCGAAAGCTTTTATGTGCTGGAAAACTTTTATGACGAGGGCAAAGAAATAAAAATCCCAGCAAAGCCCGAGCTTACTCCCGCGGAAAACGCAAGGCTCTATTACAAGGAGTTCAGAAAGGCGCAGACTGCGGAGAAGATATTAAGGGAGCAGATTGAAAAGGGCTTTGAGGAAATTAATTATTTTGAGACCGTTCTCGACGCTCTTTCAAGGGCTCCCTCCGACAGCGAAATTGACGATATACGAAGGGAACTGGCGGAGGGCGGCTACATTAAAGAAAGGCGCTCAAGAAAAGACCTTGACAAAAAGCGCGCCGCTCTGCCTTTCATTGAGCTTAAATCCCCCGACGGCTTTAAGGTACTTGTGGGCAGGAACAACACCCAGAACGACAGGCTCTCATTCAGAAAGGCAGCTAAAGATGATATTTGGTTCCACGCCCAAAAGGTGCCCGGCTCACATGTAATACTTGTGACCGAGGGCAAAGAGCCGACTAAAGAGGCTATGGAGTTTGCGGCTGCGTGCGCCGCGGCGTTCAGCAAGGCGAGAAACGCCACAACCGTTCCGGTTGACTACACAGAGGTTAAAAACCTTAAAAAGCCCCCCGGCGCAAAGCCCGGCTATGTCATCTACCATGTTTACAGCACTATGATGATAAAACCGCTGAGCGACAAGGAGATAGAAGCCGCAAAGGCGGGCGAAGGCAAAGATTTTTGAGTGACGCATTTTACCGAAAAGATACATTTCTATTTTCTTTACTAAATCCGTCGGCAATTGATATAATATTTATTGAATTTTTGACACTTTATACAAAAAATTGCCGCACCCTATTGTTTTTTGTCATTGGTGTGGTAGAATATTTTAATATAATTCGGGCTTTTTTCGTGAGCGGAAAAAAGCTCGCAGGAACTTAAAAAGGTGGCAGTATGAACAAAGAAGGGCAGGCAAAAAACCCATACCTCATAATCGGAAAGAACGCCGTTAAAGAGGCGCTGAATTCCGACAGACCCGTTGATTATGTGCTTGTGGCGAAGGGAGACAAAAAGAACTCCCTTATGCCCCTGATTGCAAAATGCAGGGAAAAGGGCATTGTGGTCAAAGAAGCGGATGTTAAAAAACTGGATTTTGCCTGCGGTCACGGCAACCATCAGGGCATAATCATGTACGCCGCGGCCCATGAGTACTGCACAGTCGATGATATTTTCGACAAGGCGGAGGAAATGGGCGAAGCTCCCTTTATAGTAATCTGCGACGGCATTGAGGACCCGCATAATCTTGGCGCAATTATCAGAACCGCTGAGGCTGCGGGGGTTCACGGCGTGATTATCCCCGAACGCAGAAGCGTGGGGCTTAATTTCACCGTCGGCAAGACGGCTGCGGGCGCTCTCGAATATATGCTCGTGGCAAGGGTTAAGAATCTGAATACTACCATTGAGGATATTAAAAGCCGCGGCGTGTGGGTATGGGCCGCGGATGTTGACGGAATAGATTATAAGGAAGCCGATTTCGGCGGCGGCGTGGCTCTTATTATCGGCTCTGAGGGCAACGGCATATCCCGCCTTGTAAAAAAGAACGCAGACGGCGTGGTTTCCGTTCCCATGAAGGGCAAGATTAACTCTCTCAACGCCTCCGTGGCGGCGGCGGTGCTGATGTTTGAAATTTCGAGCCGCAGATATTAAACATGCAGCAAATTCTGAAAAGGAGGGAAAGGCTTGAATAAGGAAAACGAAAAAACATTGAGCAGAGCCGGCGGCAAAACGGGCGGCTCGGAAAGCCATGCCTCTCCCGAAAAGCTGCAGTCCTCTGCGAAAGAGCGGCACCAGAACAGAAAGATAGCGAAAAGCAGGGTCGTAAGGACCCGTTCAACGGACGGCTCAATACTTATAAAAGCGGAAAACGCTCCCGATACATATTGCGACAGGTTTGAAGAGGCCTGCCTTATAAGACAAACAACTCATGATATTCTCCCACCCGGCACCATTACACCCGATGAACTGAGTAAACTCGATTTGGAAAAGACAAAGGCTTTTACCGCAGTGACCGAGGAAATGCCGCAGAAAAGGCAGAGGTTTATCCGCACAACGGAGAGCGACCCTGCCCATACAATGGTTTTCCACGATGAGCTGTGGGATACCCTCGACAGAGCGGACACGAAAAAGAGACAGATAGCCCGCATTAAGGCTATTGCGGAATCGGGCGCCTTGGAGGCGGGTGAAATTGAGCAGGACGAGGAAATTCCTCAGCAGCTCTTTTTCTCGGGCTTTGAGCCTATAGACAGCAGCGACAGGCTTGAGGAAAGAAAAATCGAGGCAGCTCTCAGAAAAAGCAGAATAGAACAGGCTAAGACCTTCAATCTCTACGGCGAAAACAAGTGGGACGACATTTCGTCAGAAGAAAAGAAAGTCCCCAAAAAGGCTGTATCTGATGACGCGGATATTGAAGAAATAACCGAAAAGAAGAAAACTCAAAAAACCAAAGCGCCTCGTTCAAAGGAAAAGTCTAAAGAAAAAAAGGCAGAGGGCATAGTGCTGGAAATGCCGTCAGCCTCACTCGGAATATATCCCGAATACAGAAATCCGAAGGATAAAAAGAGAATCGCTGGCTTTTTAAACCTTTACAAGAGCAAGCAGGGCGCAAAGGCTGCGCTGTTTTTCGCTCTCGGCATTGTATCGATTCTTTTGCCGCTGTTTTATAAGGTCGGCGAGCCCTTGGCGTCTGAGCTTAAAAACAGATTACTGGCAAGCATAATCTTGCAGCTTATAATCCTTGCGGGAGCCTTCTTTGTGGCTCTGCCCGAGATTAGACTCGGCCTTAACTCCGCCGTTAAAAAGCAGCCCGACGCAAATTCCGGCGTAATGCTGATGCTCTTTGCGGCTGCGATTCAAAGCCTTGTAATGCTTTTCGGCTATGAGTCTTTGGCGCACGATTTAAGTCTTCTCGCCCCCTCTGCGCTTATACTCTGCTCAATAGTTTTCGCGGGCAAATACATAAACGCCTTGAACATAAAGAGGGGCTTTGCTTTCCTCGTTAAGAACGAGGATGAAATGTGCGCCGTGGCGGACCTTGGAGCTTCCGACGCGTATGCGGATATAAAAAGGCATTTGCCTTTGGAAAACCCCCGCATCAAATACTCGGCAAAGCCTGAGTTTATTTCCTCATTTATTTCTGAGTCCATGGGCGACAGCCTTTCGGCAAAGATTCTCTCCAGGGGTTTTGCGCTGATAGTCGCGGAGGCTGTTGTGGCGTTTATAGCCGCAACATTTAAGGGCGATGTTTTTGAAGGATTTTTCGCTCTCGCGGCTCTGGCGATAATCAGCTTCCCGGTCGGAGTTTTGCCCGCGTCGTCACTCGGGCTTCTGCTCGAGAACCTTAAAACTGCGGCGAAATGCTATGTGACAGGTTTTAAGGCGGCGCTAAACCTTACTGAAACAGATACCTTCATAATCGACGCGAACGAGCTTTTCCCGCCGGATGCCTGCGAGATACACGGCATAAAAACCTTTGGCGGAATGAAGCTGGATAAGGCGATTTTATACATAGCCTCCACAGTCATCAAGGCGGGCGGCCCATTAAAGCCCGCGTTCGAAAAGGTCATAATGGGCAACGACAAGCTGCTTTTGCCCGTTGAGGCGCTGTCCTATGAGGACAGACTCGGCCTTTCCGCATGGATAAACGAAAAGAGAATTCTTGTGGGCAACGCTCAGCTTCTCAGAAATCACAGCGTTAAGGCGCCCGACGACAGTTTTGAAAAGAAATACACGGAGGACGGCAAGCGGGTAATTTACCTCTCGGTTGAAGGGCAGCTCGCGGCGATGCTGGTTGTAAGCTACTACCCCTCCGCGGCGGTCAAGAAGGGGCTTAACGCCCTTGTGAATCAGGGAATTACGGTGCTTGTAACATCCAGAGATTCCAATATCACAGAGGAATTTATAGAAAGCAGCTTCGGCACGGGCAAAAACGGAGTCAGAGTTCTTACTTCCGCCTCCGCGGAGTTCTTTAAGGAATGCATAGAGAACGAAAGGTCAAAGGAGGTCCCCGCGTCGGTAATTCACAAACAGGGAGCTCTCTCCTTGTTCTCCGCATTTGCATCGGCTTTGAAGCTTGCAAAAACCGGCAAGATGCTGATTCCCCTCTTTGCGGCGGGCGGCATCGCGGGAGCCGTAATTGTTCTCTTTATGGCAATTGCAGGATATATCTCCAAAGCGGGAAACATAGGTATAATACTGCTCCAGCTTTTATGGACCGTACTCGGCTCCGGACTTGCAATATTTAACAACAAACGGGATTAACCTTTAGATTACATATT
>LFSO01000039.1:42176-42952 GCA_001512765.1 Clostridiales bacterium DTU053 | reverse complement strand
GAGGGTGACCCTCTTGAAATCTATACAGATTCCGACGGAGAAGTTATCTTTAAGAAGTACTCCCCGATGGGCGAACTTTCGGCATTCACAACCCAGTACGCAGAAGTATTATACAGGGCCACCAATATGCCTGTCATTATTACAGACCGCGACCATGTAATCTCCTGCGTGGGTCTGCCGAAAAAGGATACCCTTGACAAGAGAGTAAGCCCTGCACTTGAGTCTATTATGGAAAATCGTTCTAGCTATATCGCAACATCAGACTCTCAGCCCTTTATTGCAATAGAAGGCTTAGACCGCAATGCTGCAATCGTCTACCCAATTATCGGAGGCGGCGATGTTTCCGGCAGCGTTGTGCTCCTCTTCAATGAAAGCGGTACACCGCCCTCACAGACCGACATTAAGTTGGCTCAGGTTGCGGCATCGTTCTTAGGTAAACAAACAGAAGAATAACTGCATGATTCTTACGGGCTGCAGTCTGGCGCTGCAGCCTTTTTATGCGCTTACGAGGACTTTATTTGGGACATAGATGTCTACGCCCGCAAGCTCTTCTATGTAGTCATGAATTATGTCAAGAAGATGTTCCCTGGCTATATCCATGTGACCTACTCTTTTGATGAGGTTTTGGACATCTTCTTTAACCAGAGAAATGTCGGGGTAAACGAACTCAAAGCCCCATTGGTCAACTTTTTTTACTCCGTAAGTTCTGAAAGATTGCGAATCTTCCGTACAAATCTCAGTTTCAACGATCTCCCATTTGAATTTTTCCATAGTTT
>LFSO01000039.1:19209-42137 GCA_001512765.1 Clostridiales bacterium DTU053 | reverse complement strand
ACGCTTTGTGAATAAAATTCACAAAATTTCTGATAAAAACTGATAAATTTCACAAAAATTCTTCTCATAGTTTTAGTAAACTTAAAAATTCGTACGCATAAGTGTAGAGAAAACCCATAAAACCGAGGCCGATGCGTTTAATTTTCCAATTCAGCAAAAAGGCAAAAGGGTACAAAAAAGCACAGTACAACGAATGTACTGTGCTTTGATTTGCTTTAATTATTTAATTATCGGCGCAAAGAGAGTGAGGATGAACTTGCGGATCATAGCAAGAAGGTTGCCGAAATCGAAGAAGCCTTTTACGCCGCCCTCCTTGGGAGCGTTATCATGCTCAAGAATGAAGGGCTGTGAATAAAGGATTCCGCCGTCGCCGAAAATCTCAGCTCTCACATAGCAGCCAACCTGATCGGCGTAATCGTCAAGGTCGATTTCGTTGCCGACTGCGATAACCTTGCCGTCTGCTATCCAGTGGATTGTCTCTGCGTTTACAGCTTCAATCCTGATTGTATCCTCTGCCTCGTCAACAAAGATGCCGGTAACTACAGGTTCCGGAGCCTCGGGATTTGCCTCCCACTCTTTGCCCAGGTCTCTGCCGACCTCAGCGCTGAGGATTGCCAGCTCCTTGGAGTTCTTAATATGTCTGCTGCCTGCAAAGAATGTGCCTGTGAGAAGAGCGGTCTTAATGTTCTCAACAGTGTTTTCGGGCATTACCGCGATTACCCAGCCGGTGTCGATTGCGCTAAGGGAATGGGCATCGCTTGAGCCGATGGCAAAAACATTCCTGCCGGTGGGAACAACCTTCTGAAGGAGGATATCCCACAGCTTGCGGTCGTTCTTTGTTCTGCCGTCATTCTTGCTGTTAACATCAATGCCTATGCAGGTATGATATTTGATAAGAAGGTTTGCGAATTTGTCTATCTTGTAAGCATAGCTTGAATCGTAAGCCTTATCAGGATTATTCTCTTTCTTAGCTCCGGTGTACTCGCCGGGATGGTTTATTACGGATACGCCGCCAAGCTTGTTGACCTCTTTGATGGGGGTCTCATAGTCGCTTGTTCCGCCGAGAATGGCGTTGCCGTAGTCAACAAACCAGCTATTGACATGGGCATTGTTGAGGGATGTGGGGTTCTGCTCAATGCCGTAAGGTATGCGGATCATGGGTCTGCCGTTTCTGCCGACGCCTGTGGTGATTTCCTCGTACCTTTCGGGTGTAAGACCATAGGGCTTTTCGCTACTTTTGCGCTTAAGCGCAAGAACGGTCTCAAGAAGATCTACTCTGTTGACCTCGCCAATCCAGCCGTAGTCGACTGTGCCGTGGTCTGTCATAGCAAGAGCGTCGTAGCCGAGCTCATAGTGTCTTTCAACCATATCCTTGAAGTTGTCTCTGCCGTCGGATACCCAGGAATGGTTATGTAAGCTGAGTCTGAAGTTGTCCCAGGATTCCCAGTCAACCGTTTCATAGGGGTTGGTTATCTTGAACTCGACATCAGCGCTTAATGCCGTACCCACAAATGAAAAAGCGGTGACGAGAAGGGTGAGGCAGAGCATAAGAGCCATACTCTTTTTGAAAACATTCTTCTGCATTTGTTTCACCTTTCCATAAAAGTATTAAAACGCACTGAGACTGCGCTGCAAGCTGTTAAATATGTATAAAGCGCAATCACCAATTCTTCAAATTTAGTATATAATTCTTACAAGTTTTTGTCAACATTGAAAAATGTCAAGAAAAAAGACCCGTCAGCTTTTAAAGCTGCATAAAGGCAAGAAAAAAGAGGGCTTTTCGCCCTCTTTTTTTTCTATTTCCTTATTTTGACTTGGGCTTTGCAAAAAACGAAACGACGAGACCGCAGATAACGGCTGCCATTATGCCGACGGAGCCTGCGGTCAAGGGTCCCGACAAGGCGCCTATAAGGCCTTTTTCGTTGACGGCTTTTCTTGTTCCCTCGGCAAGGAGATTGCCAAAGCCCGTCAGCGGCACTGTGGCACCCGCCCCCGCCCATTCCTTTAAGGGCTCGTAAAGTCCGATCGCGCCGAGGATTACGCCTGTAATAACATAGCCGACAAGCACTCTGCCCGGCGTCAGCTTTGTTTTGTCAATTATGAGCTGTCCAATGACGCACAGCAGACCGCCTACAATAAAAGCCTTTAAGAACATCATTTGTCCTATTCACTCTTTCTGCTGTAATATAAAAAATACCCTTGATGATGTCAAAGGTATTTTTTGCAGAATTTATTAATTTATTCAATTCCGAGCGGCCGCTAATACCAGTATTTTCGGTCAAGACTCCTGTACTGAACACCCTCCATAATATGCTTTTTCTCAATGGTTTCTTTACCGTCAAGGTCGGCGATGGTTCTGGCGACCTTGAGAATTCTCTCATACGCTCTTGCGGAGAGGTCAAGTCTGTCAAATGCCGATTTCAAAAACTCTGCGGCGTCGCTTGAAAGAACGCAGAATTTTCTTACCGCTGCGCTGTCCATGCGGGCGTTTGATGTGATTTTTGTGCCCTTAAATCTCTCCCTTTGAAGTTTTCTTGCCTTTTCAACCCTCTCTTTAATTGCCGCTGAGCTTTCTTCGTTTCCCTCTCTTGACAAATCGCTGAAATCCACCGGCGGGACTTCTATATGTATGTCCACCCTGTCAAGCAGGGGGCCCGAAATCTTGGAAAGATATTTCTGCACCGCTCCTTTGGGGCAGGTGCATTTTCTTTTGGGATGCCCCAAAAAACCGCAGGGGCAGGGGTTCATGGCGCAGACAAGCATGACTGAGCAGGGGTATGAGAGGGTGTAGGAGGCTCTCGATATTGTGATTATGCCGTCCTCCAAAGGCTGTCTTAGGGATTCTATCGCCGCCTTTGAAAACTCGGGAAGCTCGTCCAGGAAAAGAACTCCGTTATGGGCAAGGCTCAGCTCGCCGGGCTTCGGAACTGAGCCGCCTCCCGACATTCCCGCCGCCGATACCGTATGATGGGGCGAGCGGAAGGGTCTCGTTCTGATTAAGGTATCCTTGCCTTTTAAAAGACCCGCTATGGAGTAAACCTTTGTGGATTCCAGCGCCTCCTCAAAGCTCATGTCGGGCAGGATGGAGGGCAGCCTTTTGGCAAGCATGCTTTTGCCCGAACCGGGAGGTCCTATCATGAGTATGTTATGGGAGCCGGCGGCGGCTACCTCAAGGGCTCTTTTTGCCTTGTACTGACCCTTGACCTGAGAAAAGTCGGGCAAAGCGGATAAATCCTGCGCCTGCCTAAACTCCACAGGCTCCAAGGGTTTTAATGCGGTTATGCCGTTTATGTGGTCTACTATTTCCTCCACGCTCTCTGCGGGGTAGATGGAAATGCCCGTTATCGCGGCGACCTCTCCCTCGTTTTCTTTAGGGAGGAAAACCTCTTTAATTCCCGCAGCCTTTGCCGCGAGAACCATGGGGAGAGCTCCGCTGATATGCCTGAGACTGCCGCCCAAAGACAGCTCGCCAATGAACGCCGTATCGGACAAATCGCCGCTTATCTGCTCCGTTGCCTTTAGGAGAGCCATAAAAATGGGCAAATCATATAAAGGGCCTGCCTTTTTCACATCGGCGGGGGCAAGGTTTACGGTCACATGGGAAACGGGAAACTCATAGCCGCAGTTGTTCACCGCCGCCCTGACCCTTTCTTTTGATTCGCTGACCGCCGCATCGGGCAGACCTACAATGTCAAAACGCAGTGGGCCAGATGAAATGTCCGCCTCCACATCAACCATAAAGGCGTCAAGACCCATCAGCCCCATGCTGTTAATATGTGAGAACATGACCTTCCTCCACTGAATTTATAAAATAATATTAGTTTATCGGAGGAAAAAATTCAAGCGTCATTCCAATAAAAAAAGGTATGCCAAGCAGTATACCCGTTATATTTCAAATTTTATTGTTTTCGTATTTCATCAATCTGTTCAAAATTGCTTGCCGGAGTAATAAGCATCATGCTAAGGTCCATTCCCCCAGCATAAGTAGTAGAGATTCCCGGCTTTATGCTTCTAGTAGCCTTTATATTTATATCAGAAAGAACAACCGACATTATATATGCCGTCCCCTGCACCTCGTTTTTTAATGGCCATTTGCGGTTGAACAAAAAGAAAACAACAAAATCTTGAGAATCAAGCGAATGTAGTTTTTTCGCTATGGTTTCCGCCCTTTCCTCAACGGGGGCGTTGGTCAGACGCTCATAACCGCCTCGGAAAACTATGTATTTCTCGGGATGGTTTTTGCCGTCGCCGTTTCTTTTAAAAATTCTTGTGCCGTGGGAACTCCTGCACACAATCAGTGTTTCGGACATTCGCTTTAAAAGTGCCTTTTCAATATCATGCGCAGTCTTAAATTTCCCGCTTTCATAATCGAGGGCTACGGATGCTAAAGGAACTCCGTAGCCTACAGAAAAGGTTTTGGAGTCTATTACATTGACATTAATTCCGGCAGAAACCTTTCGTCTTGAAAAGAGCTTTGCGGCTTTTACCGCCTCTCTGTACATGCCGAAAAGGTTTTTGTCGGGCGTTACAATGAAGATGTCGCTGCACCCGTCTTCCTGCGCCTCAATTATGGCATCCAAATAAACCTGAAACGGAACAATGGGTTTTGCATCAAGCGTACCGTTCTCTGCGGTAAATTTGTCAAGGGTAATATTGATGCTCTCATAATATGGCGCCCCGTCGATAATCATATAAACAGGAAGCAATTTTATGCACGCAACTTCTTTTTTAATTGACGGAAGATCGCAGCCGGTATCCGCTATAAATCTGACAAGCATTCTTCAACCTTCTTTAAATTGACAAAAGTATAAATAATAAAGCATTTTGCGCCATTGAAATAACAACACAAAATGTTAGAAACAGAAAACATATTAATGCCAGACAATTAGAAGAAGCTGCACAAAAAATGTAGAATACTGGTTTAATTATAACATAAAAGGCTTTCAGTCAATTGTATACAAATGTGGTTTTTTTACACATTTGCAAACTTTCCGTAGAGGGAAAGGTCCGGAAATCCCCATTGTCTGAGCACTTCATAAGCTCCGATTGCGACGGAATTTGACAAGTTAAGGCTTCTGGCGTCGTTAATCATAGGGATTCTGACTGTTCTTTCAAGATGACTTTTCAAAAACTCCTCGGGCAGACCCGCGGTTTCTTTTCCGAAAAGCAGATACACCTCATCGGGATACTGAACTTCGGTATACACAAGGGGCGCCTTGGTGGAAAAACAGTAAAAGGGCTTGCCTTCTATTGTTTTCATAAAGTCCTCAAGTGAGGCGTGATAGTGGATGTCAAGCATGTGCCAGTAATCAAGACCTGCCCTTTTCAGCTTCTTGTCGTCAATCTTAAAGCCCATAGGCTCCACAAGATGAAGGGACGCGCCCGTTACCGCGCAGGTTCTTGCCACATTGCCCGTGTTCTGCGGAATTTCGGGTTCTACCAGTACAAGGTTTAGGGAATACATAAGCTTTCCGTTTTCCTGCCTTCCAAAAAGAGAATATGAACGGAAATGATACTCCTTCGGCTGCTCTTAAATTGCCTATTAATCATTCTTCACATTCTCTTTATATCATAATTTATCAAAATGATGATAAAATGACGCAAAAAAAATTAAAAATAGCTGCTTGCCAGAGGGAGGGTAACGCTGAAAACATTTCCGGTGCTGTCGCTGTCCGCCCAGATTCTGCCCTTGTGGCTCTGGATAATCTCCTGGGCGATGGAAAGACCGAGACCGAAACCGCCGTGGTTTTCTCTTGCCTTGTCCACTCTGTAGAAGCGGATGAAAATGTTTTCCAGCTCATTCTTAGGTATCGGCTCGCCTTCGTTTCTTACTACCAGCTTTGCCTCTTTTCTGTAATGAATGCTGAACTGGGAGGTAAGGCTCACAGTAATGCTTGCGCCCTCCTTTGAGTATTTGAGCGCGTTGTCAAGGAGGATGTCAATAACCTGCCTTAATTTGTCGGCGTCGCCGTTTACGATAATGCCTTCCTCCACATTGTAGAAAAGCTGCTTTTTATCGTCGTAGGCGGCGGATTCATACAAAAGCACGCTGTCAAGGATAATGTCGCTGAGGTTTACTTTTGAAAGAATAAGGGCGTTCTTGGCGTAATCGGATTTCGCGAGGCTCAGCATATTTTCAATGAGCTTTTTCATTCTGATGCCTTCCGCAAGGATGTTGTCCACCCTTTCAGCCGCCTTGCTGTCGGGCTGCAGACCGCTGTTATGAAGCATCTCCGCGTTTGACAGTATTACCGTCAAGGGAGTTTTAAGCTCATGGGAGGCGTGCGCCACGAATCTTTTTTGGCGCATCCACGCGTTTTCAACGGGTCTTACCGCCCAGCCCGCAAGGAAAACGCTGAGAATGAAGAACGCGAGAAGCGACATGGTGCAAATAAGTATACATACAAGAGCGAGGCTCCTTATTATGCTTCTCTCCATGGATGTGTCGGCAAAGGCTATTCTGAGTGTATTGCTTGTCTGGCGCTTTAAGAATCTGAGGTCGTACTGTCTTAGTTCCCCGCTGTCGCTTTGGCTTTTAGCCGCCTGCTTTACAATATCGGAGAGCAAGTTATCATCCAAAAGCAAAAATTGGTTTGTGGCAACATAATAGGAGCCGTCGGCATATAGCTCCACCACAATTACATTCATTCTTGACCTTGCGTCAACGGCATTGCCGTAATAGTCCTGCACAACGCCTGTTTGCAGAATTTGCCTTAGTTTATTTATGTTCTCTTCCTGTATGCTGCTGCTTGTCGCCACGATAACGGTCATAAAAATCGTGATGAGCAATAGGCTTACCATGCTCATCATAATAAAGATGAATTTTCTGCGCAGCGTTTTAATCATTGTCTGCCTCCAAGCGATAGCCGATCATGCGGGACGATGTTATCTTTACCTTTGATTTTATATGGCTCAGCTTTCTTCTTAAAAAGGACATATAGACCTCTACCACATTGCCCTCCGCTTCGGAGTCGTAGCCCCATACCTTTAGCTGGAGGGTTTCTTTAGGGACAAACTTATTGCCGTTTTCCATAAGTATGCGAAGAAGTTCCAGCTCCTTTGCCCTGAGCCTTACTCTCCTGCCCTCGCAGCTGAGCTCGGCGGAGTTGATGTTAAGAGTCAAATCCGCGAACTTTAGCTCGTCCGGCTGGATTTCTCCCCTGCGCCTGAGGATTGCTCTGAGGCAGGCAAGGAATTCCGCCGCCTCAAAGGGCTTTGTAAGGTAGTAGTCGGCGCCCAAATCAAGACCCTTGACCTTGTTTTCAAGCTCCGACCTTGCGGTGAGCATCAAAACGGGGGTCTGGAGTCCCGCTTCTCTCATCCCTTTTATGACGCCGAAACCGTCAAGCTTCGGGAGCATTACATCAAGGATAACAGCATCATAAATTCCGCTGAGGGCGTTGTCAAGCCCGCTTTCGCCGTCAAAAGACATATCCGCTATATGGTTATGCTGTTCCAAAAGGTCTTTCAGCGTTCTCGCAAGCCTTACTTCATCCTCTACTATCAGAATTCTCATATATTACACATCCTCTGATGGGAGTATTCGTACCTATATTATACACCCAATAATTAAACTCAGCTTAAACTTGCGCTTTAATGTATAATAATTTGGTGATATAATTTTTGTAAACTCGGACAGGACAGATGCGAATGATTGTTGTATATGAAAAACAGCTTATTTCAAAGGACGGAAATCCCGAAACAAACGAGGACGGAATTTTCATAAATGACAGCTATATTGCGGTTGTGGACGGCGTTACGGCTAAGGGAAAGCTGAAATGGAACGGCAAGAAAAGCGGCAGGCACGCAAGGGATATTATACTCGAGGCGTTAAAAAAAGCCCCTGCGGACTTTAGAGCAAGAGAAATGATTCTTTATCTTAACCGCTCCCTTTTTGATGAATACGGAGAGAATACTCAGTTTTTCAAAGAGAATAAAGAGGAGCGGCTGCAGGCGAATATAATTCTTTATTCGGCTTTCAAAAAAGAGGTTTGGTGCTTTGGCGACTGCCGCTGCATTGCGAACGGAGAAATTCACCTTCACGAAAAGGCAATTGACAGGTTTACTTCTGAGCTAAGAAGCAAATTCCTTGAGGAAGAAATTAAAAGGGGCAAAACCGTAGAGGAATTAATGCGGCACGATACGGGCAGGGAACATATTATGCCCTATCTTTTAAAGCAGACCGACTATGCCAACGCAAAGGGCGAGTTCGGCTATGATGTGCTTGACGGCTTTGAGATTGATGCCGACCGCACCGTAATTTATAAACCCGAGGCGAATTCGGAAATTGTGCTTGCTTCCGACGGCTATCCCGTTCTGAGGGGAACACTTGAGGAAAGCGAAAGGGAACTTCAATACATACTCTCAAACGACAAGCTGCTGTTCAGGCTCCATAAGGAAACAAAAGGTTTAATCAGCGGCAATCTTTCCTTTGACGACAGGGCTTACATCAGATTTACCGACACAAATTAAAAGCTGCGGCGTTTTGCCGCAGCTATGTACTATCGATTCTTTTTTTGGAGCTTCAGCACTCCGGCGACGGCGAAGGCTCCTATGGCGGTGAGTATCATCTCGGGCACCATGTATGAGGCGTTGTACGCAAGGGAATAAACAAGCACTCCCCTTTCATCCGCATAGGCGCTCCATATGGTGACACCGCTTATAAAGTGGCATAAAAATCTTAAAGCGGACGCCACTATTGAGCCCAAGGCTAAGGACAGCGGAGCGTTTTTTATCTTGTTTTTGAACATTCCGGCAAGTCCCAAAACTCCGAAGGCAAGAAGATAATCAAATAGAATGAAGATTAAGTAAGAAATAAAGGTCTTAGCTATTGCGGCGGCGTTGCCCCAGCCGAAAAGCAGCTGCGTAAAGCCGAAAAGCACCGCGGAATGGAACGCCCATTTGGTTCCGTAGCGGTAGGCTATAATGACTATGGGAAGCTGACCGAAAATAGTCACGCTGCCGCCAAAGGGCAGGGGGTAATGTGGCACAAGGCTGCTGTTGAGTATGATTGCGAGGGCAAGCATCAGCGCGGTTTCAACAAGCCTTAAAAGTGATTCGTTTTTACTGAGTTTTTTCTCCATTTTTCTCTCCTCCTAAATGTGCCGCCTGAGCTTCAGAGGAAACTTAAAGCCGCTGCGGTCCAATAATGCCGCAGCGGCCGAAATACAAGTTGTTACAGCTCCCTACGACGGCATTATCCGTATCAGGTTTTGAGGGTCCGAAGGCGCACTAGCCTTCATCTCAGCCGATTTGCATCAGCACCCCTGTTATTAAATTTTTTATTATAATATCACATAAAATGCTAAATTTCAATATATTTTGGGAATTAAGGAGGAAATATGAAAGCGATTTTTATTTGCCACCCGAGATGCACCACCTGCAAAAAGGCGGAGAAGTTTCTTGAGAGCAAGGGCGCAGACTTTATTAAGAGGGACATTACAAAGGACAACCCCACCAAAGAGGAGCTTATAGCATGGCAAAAGGTTAGCGGGCTTGATATAAGAAAACTCTTTAATACAAGCGGCAATCTTTATAGGGAGATGGGTTTGAAGGACAAGCTTGACGGCATGAGCTTTGACGAGAAAATAGAGCTTTTATCTACCGACGGATTGCTTGTTAAGCGACCGATACTTCTGTTGGGCGAAAAAGTTTTGGTGGGCTTTAATGAAAAAGTATGGAGTGAGGCTTTAAATGACGGTACATCCCTTTGAGCCTTTTTACAATGAGGACTCTGAGATTCTTATCTTAGGCAGCTTTCCTTCCGTGCGCTCAAGGGAGGCAGGCTTCTACTACGCGCACAAAAATAACAGGTTCTGGAGCGTTTTGGCCTATGTTTACGGCTCTGATACTCCTCATACTGTCGATGAGAAAAAGGCGTTTCTTAAAAAGCATAGAATTGCCCTTTGGGATGTAATTGAGTCATGCGATATTGAAAAAAGCTCTGACAGCTCCGTCAGAAATGTTAAGGTAAACGATGTGAAGGGGCTTTTGGAGAAAACGGACATAAAAAGAGTCTTTACAAACGGCGCGCTGGCTTCAAGGCTTTACAATACTCATATTTACCCCATAACGGGGGTTAGGGCTGTAAATCTCCCGTCCACCAGCTCCGCAAACGCGTCATGGAGCTTTGAAAGACTGAAAGAAAAATGGGCTGAGGAGATAAATCGGGCGTACTGAAAATACAAACACAAAGCGGGGGCAAAAAGCCCCCGCTTTATTATGAATCTATGAAAAAGGATGCTTGAAACACAAAGAAAGCAAATCTCAAAAAAGCATATTAAAGCTTCTCAAAATCGTCAACGGAGAGGACGAAAACCGTGGCTCCCCTGACGGGTGTTTTAACCGTTGTGTCCGCAACGCCGAGGCCTCTGCCCAGGGACGATACAGTGGGAACGGTCTTTGTGCGGGTAAAGCTGTGCTCCCTTATAATCTGCTTTATTTTGTCAACCCGGTCGTCCTCAGCGCCTATAAGGAGGGTTGTGTTGCCCGTTTGAAGAAAGCCTCCCGTTGTAGAAAGCTTTGTTATGGAAAAACCCTCTTTTGTAAGGGTGGCTGCTACTGCTGCGCTGTCATCGTTATTTACTATTGCCAAGATTAACTTCATTGCGAAGAACCCCCTAAGGTTTTAAATATAAAAAGAAGAGACGCAGCTTTACTCTCTGCGCATTTTTGGTAACTATAAAATGTATCTTCTGCTAAGATTATACACTTTATTACAAAAATAATCAACTGTTTTTACGCTATGGCACTGCCAGTCACAAAATGGCACAAATTTACATATACGGGTTGAATACCTGCTGGCTCTTCTTGTCCAGCTTTCTGAAATCCCTTATCTCATAACGGTTGTCGCTGCTGTCTCTTATGAGCACTCTGCCGTCGTAGAGATGTTTGATGTCGTTGTTTCTGCTCTTTACATCAAAGGAGAACTCGCCTCTGTCGGTTTCCACACGCATCTTTAAAAGACCGTATTTTTCATACGCCTCGTAAATCTTTGTGATTTTGGGTATGAGATAGTATTCCCTGAGGGCGTCCAGGACATTCTTCTTGCTTTCCTCCATCAGGGTGTTTACATCTCTGATAATCGCCTTTTCCACGCCCTCCTCGTCAAGGAGGGTTATGTATTTATCAAGACCCGTGATGGGGAAAAGCCTTCTCGCCTCAAGGTTTTCAAACTTTCTGCCGTCGTAGAGCTCGACATTGAGGAGGATTCCCTCGCCTCTTGTTATTCTGGCGTTATCGTATTCTATATATATGCGTTCCATAAGAAAACCATCCTTATTCAAAATTTTCGGCTTCTTTGTTCTTCCTGATTTTCTCGGACATGCTTTGGATTTCGATGAGCTTATAGTATTTGCCCTTGAGAGCCATAAGCTCCTCGTGGGAACCGCATTCTATAATTTCGCCCTTGTCGACAACTATAATCTTGTTTGCCTTTCTGAGTGTGGAGAGGCGGTGAGCAATCATAAGAGTTGTTCTGCCGCGGATAAGCCTTTCGATAGCTGTCTGGATAAGCTCCTCGGTTTCGGAGTCAACGGCCGCGGTAGCCTCGTCAAAGATAAGGATTGACGGGTTTTTGAGAACCGCGCGGGCAATTGAAAGACGCTGTCTTTCGCCGCCAGAGAGACCTGTGCCTCTTTCGCCCAGCATGGTGTCATATCCGTCGGGCAGCTTTGCTATGAAGGAATGGGCGTTTGCAACATCCGCCGCGTGGATGACTTCCTCAACGGTAGCGGAGGGGTTGCTGTAGGCTATGTTGTTGAATATGGTATCCCTGAACATTAAAGCTTCCTGCTGAACATAGCCTATCTGGTTGCGGAAGGACTGGATGTCAATATCCTTTATGTTTATGCCGTCTACAAGGATTTCGCCCTCGTAGTTGTCATAGAAGCGCATAAGAAGGTTTACAAGGGTACTCTTGCCCGAGCCGGTGGTGCCGACTATTCCCACGATGTCGCCCGGCTCTATGGTAAGGTTTATATTTGTAAGGGTCTTTTTGATTTTGTCAAAAGAGAAGTTGACATTCCTGTATTCGATTTTGCCCTTAAGGCTTTCGACGGTGTTGCCCTTGCCGAAGTTCTGCTCGGGCTCGGCGTCGATGATGTCAAGGATTCTCTCCGCGGAGGTAAGGGCGCTCTGATAGCCGTCGTTAAGGCTTGCGAAGAAGTTTACGGGGCCGTAGAACATACTTGCGTAGGAGATGAAGGATACAAGCATACCGAGGGTAATTTCCTCGTCAATAGCCCATTTGCCGCCGATGCCCCAGATAAGCAGGGAGCCGCAGGTTACAAAGAAGGTAACGGCGTTGGGGAAGATATTGGCTAGAACAGAAGCCCTCATATCTTCTTTCAGCCATTCGTCGTTATAGGCGTTGAACTTGTTTATTGCCCTTTGTTCGCTTGTGAAGGACTTTATAACTCTGATGCCGGGGAGGGTATCGGAGAGTATCGCGCTGACCGATGACCAGCGGCGCCAGATGCGCCTGTAGATGGGCGATATTTTTTTGCCGAAATACCTTGCGCCCAGAACCACGATGGGAACGGGGATAAGGGAAAGGAGGGTCAGCTTCCAGTTAAGGGAAAGCATTATCACGATAATGCCCAGAGCAAGGAAGGCCTGAACAACAGCCTCCTGAGTGATTCTCAGCATGAATGACTGGAGGTTGTTCGTGTCGCTGCTGATTCTTGAAAAGACAGAGCCTGTGCTTATCTTGTCATAGAAGGTCATGGGCAGATACTGAGCCTTGGCGTATATGTCGTTGCGCAGCCTTGTAACCGTTCTTGAGCCAGCCTTGCGCATATAGTGGCCCCTTACCGCTCCTATGGTGTACTGTACTATGTAGATAAGAAGGAGGGTAACAACGGTCTGGAAGAGTCTGTTTAAGTCTTTTGAAACTATAACATCGTCAACAAGTGTCCTTGTGATATAGGGCGGGGCAAGGGCCATTGTGGTTGTGATAAAGGAGAGGAAAAGGCAGAACATAAGGGTGTACTTTTCGGGAAGTATGTAGCCCGCCAGCTTTTTGACCAGCTTTCCCTTTGAGGCGCAGCTTATGCACTCGGCGCCGGGGCTTGAAAGAGCCCTGCCGCATTTGGGGCAGAATGAGCGCATCTTCTCAAAGGTGGCTTCTACCATTACCTTTTCGGTCTCCGGGTCGCCGCCCTCTGCAATCTTTTGATAGAACATTGCCACGCCGTCTGCCAGGGAGGCAATGGAATATGTAAAGCGGAAAAGGTCGATTTTCTTCTCTCCGCAGTAAACTCTGAGCACAGCGTTGCCGTACATTCTCTTGACCTTTGAGTCGGTGACATCCGCGAGATTCACAATAAGGACGCCGTTTTCATGATAGCGGTCAAAGGCAAGAATTCTCTTATCCGTTGTAATGACGGCGGAATCATTATAGTAGCCGTTTAAATCCAAATCGCCTACTAAGCAAAATAAAACCTTTTCTTCGGGGCTTATAAGCTCAGAAGCTTTTTCCTTAAACTCCGAAGGAAAAGGTTGGTTGGATAGCATATTATCGGGAAGCATACAATCTCCTCCTTGACAGGCAAGCGAACAAAAATGTCCTTTGTCACGCAAGTTATATCATATATGAGGCAAAGTCGCAAGTTTTTTACAGGGATTTTTTAACTTCTACATATCCTGCAAAAAAATCTAAAATTTAATGCTATTTTGTTCAAATCGACGAAAGAAAAATGGGGATATTTACCCCCGGACACAAAATGTGAAGATTGCTCCCATTTAGTCCCTTTTACATTCAAGGCATACCCAGCCGTTTTCGGCTCTGCGTTTTGTGACGGTAAAGCCGAAATCGGAAAGCGCCTTTTTGACCTCGTCCTCTCTTATGTCTATGATTCCCGATACGATATATACTGCGCCGTCGTTTAAGAATTTTTCTACATCCTTCGACAGCTCTATTATCGCGTCGGCGACAATATTTGCAAGGACAATATCGTATTTACCGCTTACCTGTGAAGTGAGGCTGCCGCAAATGAAGCTGAGTTCGGGCTCAGTAAAGCCGTTGAGTTTTCCGTTCTCCTTAGCGATTTTAACAGCGAGGGGGTCGATGTCAACGCCCAGGGCGTTTTTTGCTCCCAGCAGCATGGAGGCAACCGCAAGTATGCCGCTGCCGCAGCCAACATCAAGCACCGCCGCTCCTTCTCTGCCCTTCATGTTTTCGTCAAGGGCCTCAAGGCAAAGGCGGGTTGTTTCGTGAGTTCCGGTGCCGAATGCTACGCCGGGCTCAAGGTTTATGATTTTTCTGTCGGTGTCGGGCGCGTCTTCCCATATGGGCCTGATAAGCAGCCTCTCGCCGACTTCAATGGGCTTAAAGTACTTTCGCCAATTGTTCTCCCACTCGTCGCTGTCGGAAACGCCGAGTTTAATCTCAAAGGGGATTTTAGCCTCATTCAGCCTTTCGGTTAAAAAGGCGATATGGGGCTCGGGGTTTTCCTCCTCTGGGATATAAACATGGATTATAGCCTTAGACTTGTCCTTTTCCAAAAGGCTCTCGTCAATAAGGTCAATATGGGCTATCTCCATGGCTCCCTCTTCAAGGTCGGTGTAGTCCTCCACATAGATTCCGTAGGGAACGGTCATGTTGGCTATGTCCGACGCTGTGTCGGTAAAATTAGATGGTACCTCAATGTTTATCTCTGTCCAGTTCATATGCTTCCTCTGTTTAAATTTGCCTTGAAGGCTCGCCTCTGCTTGCCTTCAAGGCACTTTTATTAATACTGATTATATATATCCTCGCAGGAGCAAAGGAAATCCTTGAATTCAACCGTTCTGCCGTCGTCAAGAATCGCTCTGCCTGTCATCCTGCCAAATACCTGATGCTGGTCTGACACAACAACTTTAAGTAAATCTATTTTAGCCTGCCTGTCGATTATGGGATAGAAGTCGCCCTCGAATCTTCCGTCGCTTGAGGTGAACTTCCACGGCAGCATGTAGCTTTCGGGCGGAATTATAAACTCTACATCGTCCAGCTTGTGACCCACGCCGTCATAGTAAACTATGTTCTCGGTGGCGGCTGAGTTGTCGCCGAAGCCGTAGCCAAGGTTAAAGCCGAAGGGTACGCCGTCGGTCGCAAGTCCGCTGCCCGTAGCCCAAAGCCAGCGGTTTTTGTATGTCCAAACGCCTCTGCCCCAGTCAAGGCAGCCAAAGTCGGTGCAGGGGTCGAACTTATAAACCTTGCCGTCGAATTTGACCTGACCGTCAGCCCTCATGCAGTTGATTTTGCGGTTGTAGTAGAAGGCTTTTTTGTCCTCTTTCCACGGGATGGAGATTACCATTGAATCCATTTCCGGCTCGTCAAGGTGGATTTCGCAGGAAAGGGTCTTGCCGTCAAGGAAGTTCTTGAAGGTGCAGAGTATGTCCCTGCTGCCCTTGTTGTTGAAGAACTCCATGGTGACTCGTTTGTTTGAGAAGGTGCTGTGACCCTCGGTACTGGATGCCGGCAGATTGAACCTGCCCATCGGGAACGGAACCAGAGCGGTTTCGGTATGCTCCCACGGGATTCTGAAGTCCAAAAGCGACGCGGACAGCATGCCTACATAGCCTAAGTCAGCCATGGTAAGGGCGAGACCGTACTCGTTGGATGTAATGAGGTAGTAGTCCCATTCCTTGATTCTGAACTTGGAGGCTTTGATCTGGTCCCTGCTGTAAATCTGAATCGGACGCTTTGAATAGCCGGGCTCCCTCAGCGAGCCGTCGGGATTAAGTACATTCTGTCTGGTGGTGATTTCGTGATTTCTTGTAGACATATATATATCCTCCCGTAAATTATTATTGGCAATTTGGCTGTGCGATGGGGTCTTATGGCTTTTCTTCAGGATTAATTCTTTTCAGGGTTAATTCCAAGCTGTGCTTCGGGTATAAGGGGCTTTCTGCCGTGGTTGTAAAGGCGTCTGTCTTCCAGCGCCCACTGACGGGGCGTAAAGTCGCCCTTTTGAACCTCGGCTGTTGCGGAAACGATTTCGTATATCCTTGAATCGAGAAGGTCGAGCTGGGATAAAAGCTCTGCCTCAAGGAACATGGGTCTGACAACAGCGCCGTACTCTGGCGAGCCGTGGTGGGAGATGAGCATGTGCTGGACGCACATAAGGGTTTCGTGGTCGATTTTGAGTTCCTTGCCCACTCTTTCCACCGCCATGGCACCCCTTACAAGGTGACCTATCAGCATTCCGTCGGCTGTGTAGTTTTCGGCAAGTCCCGCGGGGGAGAGATTAAATTCCTCGGTCTTTGCTATGTCATGGAGAATGACGCCCGTTAAAAGCAAATCCTCATCCACGCTGGGGTAAATTTTGCTTACCGCCTGAGCAAGACGAATGATTGAAAGGGTATGATACAAAAGTCCGCCTCTGAACGCGTGGTGGAGTTTTACCGCCGCTGGCCAGACAAGAAGTCGGTCCTCGTATTCATCCAGCAGGGCGTTTACAAGAGCTTTAAGCTGACTGTCCTTAAAACCCTCAACGACGCGCCTTATCTCCGCCATCATCATTTCGCCCGTGTATTCGGCGGTGGGCACAAAGTCCTCAAGTTTAACATTGTCCGCTGCAATCGCGGGTCTTATCCTGTCAATTCTGAACTGGGGCATGCCGTTGTACTGGAGAATTACTCCCCTTACCTTGACAATGCTGTGCAGCGGGATTTCGGGGAAGATATCCTCCTTGTAATCCCACAGCTTTGCG
Source organism: Clostridiales bacterium DTU053 (assembly GCA_001512765.1). Taxonomy (GTDB): domain Bacteria; phylum Bacillota; class Clostridia; order Oscillospirales; family Acutalibacteraceae; genus DTU053. The sequence goes on along the minus strand of LFSO01000039.1, from coordinate 25,443 downwards.
GATATTTCTCCGTCCAAATCGGCGAGCACCATATCAAGGTAATACGAGCCGTTTTTGGAGGTCTTTTTCTCCATGTGTTTTACAAGGGCAAAGCCCTCCACAGTGCCGCTTTTGTCAATCTCTTTGAATCTCATTGCGCTTTCCTTTCAAGGATTTCATTTTCCGCCTTCGGCTAAATCCAAGTTTTTAGCCTTTCTCTCTTTGAATATAAAGAACTTACTGAAGAAGTAGTTGAGAATCACCACTATAACCGCAAGCACTATTTTCGCGGTCATTTCTCTGAGCTTTAATAGCTCTACAAAGAACACAAGCCCGAATTGCTCAACAATAAGGGAGAATACTCTTGCGCCCATGAATGCCATGAACTCGGCAAAGGCTACCTTGAACTTAAAGCTTTTGCTTTCAAAAACATAGAGCTTGTTGGTAAAGAACGCGAACAAAACGGCTATAACCCAGGCGATGGCGTTTGCCACAAGGTATGAGCCAACGGGGAGCTGCTTTGACGCGACTTTTATCACAAACAATGTGCCTTCGCCCAAAAGCATATTAAAAAGCTTAAAGCTTACAAGATTTACTGCGGTGGTTAAAACTCCGAAAAAGAGATATATGAATACCTCATAGGAGAAGAGCTTTTGAAACAGCTCTTTTTGCATGATGTTTCGGATAATGGGCAATTTCACCGCCCAGTTATAAAGTTTTTTCATTCTCTGCTCCGCATTATATGTTTTTTACCGCGTTTTTAAGAACCTCAAGGGCTTCGACAGCGTCCTCGGGGAAGTTGTCAAGTCTTCCCTCAACGGAGCATCTTTCGCAGCCGCTGTCGATGACGGCCTTTAAAAATACCGAATAGTCGTAGCCGTCGTCCTTTTTGGGGGCGTATCTGGTAAGGGGGTGGGAGATGTGGGTGTGCTGAATCTCGCCCCTAAATTTTGCCAGCTCGTCGTCGCTGTCATATTCGGTTGCCATGTGATATATGTCGCCAAGGCCCTTTACATTGGGAAGGCCCACTTTTCTTGCAAGCTCAACGCCCTCGGAAACCTTGTTTATGATGTTGGTTTCCTGGCTTCTCAGCGGCTCTATTGCGATGGCGACTCCGTGCCGGGCGGCTATGGGGCCCGCGTATTCTTTAAGGAATTTTACAAGCTGCTCATAAGCCTTATCCATGGGGAAACCTTCGGGCACTCTGCGGGCGCCGCCGCTGCCGAAAACAACGGACTTAATGCCTGCTCTTTCAGCCCTTGCCATACCCTTGCTGACGAATTCCCTGACCTTATCATAGTCAACATTTTCGCCCGTAAGTTTAATCTCACCGGGGATAAAGCAGTTCGCGGCTTCGCATTTAAAGTTTGTTTCCTCAAGCACCTTTAAAAATGCCTCAAATTCATCCTCGGGCATTTCGGTCATGCCTGTGAAATTTATCTCCACATAGTCATAGCCGATTTCCGCAAGTTTCTTGATTCGCTCCAAATCCTTGGCGGAGGTGCACATTCCTAATTTTACACTCATAATATGAACTCCTCTTATGAAAAATTATAAACTTTGTATTAACTTCCATGTGTCGGGGCGATTCCCGCCGCTATCAGCATCTCCTCTGCGCTCTTTAAAAGGGCGGGGGTGATGTTCATGCCGCCGTTGATTCTGGCGATTTCCCTCTTTCTGCCCTCAAAATCAAGCTCCCGCACCGATGTAAAAGTGGAGCCGCCGCTGACGGTCTTTTCTATGAGCAGGTGGCTGTCCGCCATGCAGGCAAGCTGGCTTAAATGGGTGACGCATATGACCTGACGGCTCTTTGCGGTTTCTTTGAGCTTTATGGCGACCTTGCCCGCCGCTCTGCCGCTGACACCCGTGTCGATTTCGTCAAATATCAGCGTTCCGATGGTGTCCGCGTCGGAAAGAACGCACTTTATCGCCAGCATTATGCGGGAAAGCTCGCCGCCTGACGCTGTTTTGATGAGGGGCTTTGGTTCCTCGCCTGGGTTGGCGGAAAGAAGGAACTCGATTTTGTCAGCTCCGTCGGCTTTGTAGGCGGACTTTTGTATGTCAACCTTGAACTGCACATAGGGCATGTCAAGAAATTTTAATTCTTCTTTTACCCTTTGTTCAAAGACTTCTGCTGTTTTTCTTCTGGATTCCGTCAGTTTTTCCGCCGCTGAGATAAGCTCCTCTTTTAATTTTCCGATTTCCTCATATAAGGCGTTCAGCCTTTCTTCCGAGAGCTCTATTTCCTCCCGCTCTTTTTCTGCGTTATGGAGAAATGCGAGCATCTCCTCCTCGGTTTCGCCGTATTTTCTTGAGAGCCTGAACAGCTCGTCAAGCCTTTCCTCAATGCTGTCAAGGAGGGCGGGGTCGAAATTAAGGCTGTCTATAAACTCGCTAATGTCCGTCGCGCATTCGCTTAAGGTTATGGACGCCTCACGAATCAGCTCCCCTATCTTTTTTAGCTGGGGGGCGTTTTGGGAAACGCTTTCCACTCTTGACGCCGCGTCGCCGCTCAGCTCCGCCGCTCCCCTTATGTATTCGGAGCCGGACAACGCCTCATAAGCGGCGCTGAGATTCTCTATAATGCTCTGGGAGTTTTGGAACAAATCCCTTTGGGCTTTCAGCTCGTCCATCTCCCCTGCTCGGATGTTGGCGTTTTTTAATTCATCTATCTGGAAGGAGAGGATGTCCAGTCGCCTTGCCTTTTCGCTCTCGTCGGCGCTAATCCTCTCTATCTCCCGCTTTACGCTGCGGATGCGGTTATAAACTTCGGCGTATTCCTTTAAAAGCTCATCGTTGTTCGCCAGCCTGTCGATGTATTTTATGTGATTTTCGGGTGCCATAAGCTCACGGCTGTCGGACTGACCGTGAACGGCAATCAGCGTCGCGGAGATGCTCTTAAGCATTGAAAGCGTCGCGGCAGCGCCGTTGATTCTGCAAATATTGCCCGCGTTCTTCTTTATTATCCTCTGAATTAAAAGACTACCGTCATCCTCTGCCGGGAGACCCATTTCGGCAAGAAGATCGGCGGTATCCTTAGGAATATTTGTAAACAGGGCGCTGACCATTGCGGTTTCCGCCCCGGTTCTTATCAGCTCTCTGGATGTCTTTTCGCCCATTACGGCGTTAATTGAGTCGATAATAATAGATTTGCCCGCGCCGGTTTCGCCGGTTAGGCAAATAAAGCCGTCGGAAAAATCTATGTTAGCTTTTTCTATGACGGCAATATTCTCAATATTTAAAGTGGCTAGCAACAAACCACCGCCTCGGTTTAAGAAAGAATTAATTATATATCAAGCTGCTTTGCAATGGTTTCGCAGATGTTCTTTGCGGCAGCCTCGGTTCTGCAAAGGAGGAATATGGTGTCGTCGCCCGCAAGGGTGCCCACCGTATCGTGCCACTTCATCTCGTCAAACACCGCGCATGCAGCCTGAGCAGTGCCCGTATGGCATTTTAAGACGCAGATGTTTTGGGCGTAGTCCACGGAGATGACGGAGCTTGCGAAAACCGTATGGAAACGGGCGTCCTCATCATCGGTGGTGTTCCTTGCGCAGGTATAGCGATACTCGCCTCTTGCGGAGGGCTGCTTTATGAGCCTTAATTCCTTGATGTCCCTTGAAACGGTTGCCTGTGTTACCTTGATGCCTCTTTCCTTCAGCTTTTCAAGAAGCTCTTCCTGAGTGCTGATGTCGTTTTCTTCAATCAGCTTTAAGATAAGCTCATGTCTTGCTTTTTTCATACGAAAGCTCTTTCCTTCCTATTTCGTTGTGTTAAGGGATTAAGACCGCAGTTTAGCTGTTGGTTGCGAGTTTGTTGTATAAAACATCCGTAAAAGTATCCTCTTTGAAGATTATAAAGCCCACATCAATATCGGCGCATTTTATGACGCATTTGCCGCTTTTATTCAGNNGAAAACGCTGTCGCGGCAGAAGATTACGGACCTGGCAAAAAGAGAGTGAGGGCATACGGGGGTAAGTATTATGCACTGGATATCGGGGTCAACCACTGGACCGCCCGCCGCGAGAGAATAGGCGGTGGAGCCGTTGGGGGTTGAGAGGATAATGCCGTCTGCCGAGTATTTGCCGATTTTTCTGCCGTTGCACTCCACATTGATATGGGAGAGCTTTATCTGACTTCCCCTCGCGAAAACTATGTCGTTAATGCAGTAGTCTTTTTTTATGAGCTTTTCCTCATCGTAAAGCTCGTATTCAAGGAGCATTCTGCGGCTGATTCTAAAGTCGCCTGTCTTTAGCCTTTCAAGGTAGTCCAGTTCATCGCTCTCAAGGCTTGCCATAAAGGCAAGGTTTCCCGCGTTAATGCCGAAAAGGGGCTTTGAGTTTAAGGCCGCGTGCTTTGCAGAGTGCATTACGGAGCCGTCGCCGCCGACGGCAATAATCAAATCGCAGTCCTTAAAAAGCCTATCCTCCTTATAAAAAGAGGCGTTTGGCAGAACGGGAAAGTCCCCTCTGTACTCCTCGGGAAAAGCGTAGGCAATTCCTGCGGAGTCGAGTTTTTTGCAGGCTGCAACGGTGACATCAAAGGCATTTTTTCTTGTAAGGTTTGGCATAATGGCAGCCAGCATTTTATTCACCGCCGTATCAGTTTAAATTTTGAGCAAAGTTTACCGTTCTTTCTATAAGGGCGTCAAAGTCTGTTATTTCCCCTTCATTGTCGCCTTTTTTAAGGTGTATAAGGTACTCAATATTTCCGTCGCCGCCTTTGATTGGGGAAAAATCAAGACCGCAGACAAAAAAGCCTAAATCCTTTGCGCTTCTATAAATTTTATGAATAATTTCTGTATGAATTTTCCGATCTTTCACAATGCCCTTTTTGCCTATGTTCTCCCTGCCCGCTTCAAACTGGGGCTTTATAAGCAGAACGGCCTGCCCTTTGTCTTCAAGAAGATTATATACTGAAGGCAAAATTAATACAAGAGAAATAAAAGAAACATCGCAGGAAATAAACCGCACATTAAAGGGCAGCGTTTCCTTTGCAAAGTCCCTTATGTCTGTATTTTCATACACAAAAACTCGTTTGTCCTGCCGCAGTGTATCGTGGAGCTGGTTTGTGCCCACATCCACGGCAATGACTCTTGCGGCTCCGTTCTTTAATAGGCAGTCTGTAAAACCGCCCGTGCTGGAGCCAATGTCAAGGCAGTCAAGCCCCCGCACGCTTATATTAAAAACATCGAGGGCTTTTTTGAGTTTAAGAGCGCCCCTTGAAACATACTCGTCAGAAACGCCCTTTTCTATTTCTATGCTGTCGGCGGGGCTGACTTTATAGGAGCTTTTGGTTATCGTCTTTCCGTTTACCTTTACCCTGCCCTCCGCTATGGCGGCGGCTGCCTTTTGACGGCTGTCGTAAAGCCCTCTTTTTACTATTTCGGTATCAAGTCTTTGAAGTTCCGACATACTGCCTCCGCTTTACGGCTCAAAGCCTATCGCCGCGGGTTTTTGAAAGGATTGGGTTATAATCTCGCACATGCCGTCGGTGTCCAGCTTGTATCTCTTAAGAAGGCTCTTTACGGGGGCGTGGGGCACAAAGCTGTCGTTTACGGCGGTGAGGGTGTACTCGCCTTCATAGCCCTGCTCCTTGAGAATCAAAGCAAGCCTTTCGCCCACTGAGCCCGATTTTACGCCTTCCTCAAAGAAGAAAATCTTCTTTTTGCCGAGGAGAATGGTAACGGCGTCTTTGTCTATGGGCTTTATCTTTGTAAGCTTCAGAGTCATGACGGGGATACCCTGCTCTTTAAGCCTTCTGACAGCGGCGGCGGCAAAGCCGAAAAGCCTTCCGTAGGTGACTATAACCGTATCCGCCTCTTTGTCGCCGTAGACCTCGTAATCTGAGAATGTGGGCTCAAAATCGTCCGGCAGAATGCACTCGGTTCCCCTTGCGTACCTGACCGCCGCAAGACCGTCCTGATGATAAAAGGCGTTAATAAAGCAGCGGCGCATCTCCGCATAGGTTGACGGGGAATAGACGGTTACATTCGGAATGCTGTTCAGGAACGCGACATCGAAAATTCCCTGATGGGTTTCTCCGTCCTCGCCCACAAAGCCTGCTCTGTCAACGGCTATAATCATCTTTTGCCTTTGGAGAGCTCCGTCGTGGATAAGCTGGTCATAAGCCCTTTGAAGGAAGCTGGAGTAAACCGCGAATACGGGCACCATTCCCGCCTTGGCAAGACCTGACGCAAAGGTGACCGCATGAGCCTCGGCTATGCCCACATCAAAGAACCTGTCGGGGAAACGGGCG
>LFSO01000039.1:0-19160 GCA_001512765.1 Clostridiales bacterium DTU053 | reverse complement strand
CGAACTCGGCGGAGAAATTCGTTCCGGCGGAAAGCGGCTCGCCCGTATTTATGTCAAACTGGGAGATGCCGTGGAACACCTCGGGGGATTTTTCAGCATGGTCGTAGCCCTTTCCCTTTACGGTATTGATATGGAGCACAACTGGGTGATTTGCCGCCTTCGCGCCTTCAAGAGCGTCGATGAGCTGGTTTATGTTGTGTCCGTTGATTGGGCCCATGTACCTAAAGCCGAAATCTTCGAAAATGGTGCTCTTGTATATCATGTTTTTAATATAGGTCTTGATTCTGAAAAGGGTGATGGACAGCTTTTTGCCTACAAAGGGTATCTTATTAATAAGCTGCTCGGTCTTTGCCTTGAGTCTGAAGTAGCCGGGTCTTGCCTTAATGGCGGCAAAGTACCTTGCGAGAGCTCCCACATTCCTTGAAATTGACATATCATTGTCGTTAAGAATGACTATAAGCCTTGTTTTTGAGCGTCCCGCGTTGTTAAGGGCCTCATACACAAGACCGCCCGTAAATGAGCCGTCCCCTATTACCGCTATGGTGTAGTTTTTGTTGCCCTTTAGTTTATTCGCCGCGGCTATTCCGTAGGCGGCGGAAATGGATGTGCTGCTGTGACCGGAGTAGAAGGTATCGTGCTCGCTCTCGTCGGGTCTGCAAAAGCCCGAAAGGCCGCCCTCGGTTCTGATTGTGTCGAACCTGTCAAAGCGGCCGGTTAAGAGCTTGTGAACATAGCACTGATGACCCACATCCCAGACAATTTTGTCATATGGGGAGCAAAATACCCTATGAAGGGCGATTGAAAGCTCCACCACGCCCAAATTTGAGGCAAGGTGCCCGCCGTTTTTTGAAACGGTGTTTATCAGCACCTGTCTTATTTCATCCGCGAGCTGCGGCAGCTCTTCCTTTTTGAGCTTCTTTACATCCGCAGGTCCGCTGATGTTTTTTAATAACTTAAATTCTTCCATCTTAATTCACCTGACAACAAAGCGCATACAGTCTTATACGCTTCTCTCAAGGAGCGTTATCGCAAACTCCCTCAGAAACTGAGCTCTCTCGCCAAAGGGAGCGAGCGCCGACAGGGCCTTTCTTGTGTGCTCCTCGGCAAGGGCTCTTGCTCCTTCCATACCAAGAACAGAAACATAGGTTGCTTTATTCAGCTTTTCATCCTCGCCCTGTTCGTCTCCGTCAAGAATATCGTCGATAATCTGAAAGGCAAGCCCAAGGCTTTCCGCAAAGGTGCCTGCCGACTGGATTTCTTCCTCGCTTGCGTCCGCGGCTATGCAGCCCAAAACGCAGGCGGCTTTAATAAGCGCCCCTGTTTTCATAAGGTCCATTTTTTCAAGCTGTTCTACAGTCAGCTTTTTGTTCTCGCTGTCAATGTCTATGCTCTGACCGCCTATCATGCCCTCGACGCCGGCAAGAGATGAAAGCGCCTTAACAGCCTTTACGATTTGCTCGCACTTTAAGGGGGCGTCGGCAAGGGTTTCAAAGGCAAGGGTCAAAAGAGCGTCGCCCGCAAGCAGGGCTACCGCCTCGCCGAACTTTACATGGCAGGACGGCTGTCCTCGCCTTACATCGTCGTCGTCCATGCAGGGCAGGTCGTCGTGAATCAGAGAATAAGTGTGAATAAACTCAACAGCCGCGGCAAAGTGAAGGGCGTCTTTTTTGTCTCCCCCGCAGAGTTTGCAGAACTCCAAGGTCAAAACGGGGCGCACCCTTTTGCCGCCTGAGGAAAGGGAGTACGCCGCCGCGTCAAGAACCAGATTTTCGGCGGCGGTAGAAAGATTTGCCCCGGATATCCTCTCTTTTAAAAAGGGATTTATCAGTTTCAGGTTTTCGTTCAGTACTTCTTTAACCATAATTCTGTCCTATCTAATTAGACTCTGCGCTTCCGGCGTTTTTAAGCAGGGTGATTTTCTGCTTTGCCTCCTCAAGGCTCTTGCGGCAGGAAACGGCGAGCTTTGTTCCCTCGTCAAAGAGGTTTACCGCTTCCTCAAGCTCAATGTCGCCCTGCTCAAGCCTTGAGATGATTTCCTCAAGCCTTTTTATTGACTTTTCGTAGGAAAATTCGGGCATTTTATCACAACTCTTTCATTTCTAATATATTACACTTTAATGCTCCGTCAGTCAAATTGACATCTATTTTGTCCCCGACTTTTACAGCAGATACGCTTTTTATGATTTTGCCCTTCTCGGATTTTGCGATTGCGTAGCCTCTTTGAAGATTTTTCAGCGGCGACAGCGCGTCAAGCATGGATATGTTCTTTATAAGTCTGTTTTGCTTATTGGATAAGTATATGTCCGCAGTTTTATTGAGTCTTTGAATGAGATTGTCGATAAGCTGAATCCTGTTTTCAATCATTGCCGTCGGCTCTCTTGAGCTGAGCTTGTTTTCAAGGAGCCTGAGTCTGTAGGTTTTTGTGTTTATTATTTCGTCCACGCTGTTTTTAAGCCTTTGCTCAAGGAGTCGGATTCTGTGAAGCAGCTCCGCTCTTTCGGGCACTGCCAGCTCCGCCGCTGCGGAGGGCGTGGGGGCTCTTAAATCGGCGACAAAGTCGATGAGAGTATAGTCGCTTTCGTGACCCACGGCGGAGATTACGGGGATGCGGCTTGCTGCGACCGCCCTCGCGATTCTCTCGTCGTTGAAGGTCCAAAGCTCCTCCACCGAGCCGCCGCCCCTGCCGACTATAAGCACATCCGCCGCTTTTTTGTCGTTAAATTCCTTAATCGCGTTTGAGATTTCCTCCGCCGCTTTAAGCCCCTCCACGCTGACGGGGCAGAAAACCACTTCGGAAAGGGGCCAGCGCCTTTCAAGAATGCTGAGAATGTCCTGAATAGCCGCAGAGCTTGCGGAGGTTACCACTCCCACCCTTTTGGGGAAACGGGGAATGGGCTGCTTTCGGCTCTCATCAAAGAGACCTTCGCTTTTAAGTTTTTGTTTCAATCTTTCCAGAGCAGCGGCAAGCTCGCCTACGCTCTGAGCCTCAATGCTTTCGGCGTAAAGCTGATATGTTCCGTCACGCTCAAAAACCGAAACTCGACCGCGGACTATGACCTGCATACCGTCCTCGGGGGTAAAGCGAAGTCTGTCGGCGGCTTTGCTGAACATTACCACCTTTATGGCGGACGATTTGTCTTTAAGGGTAAAGTAAAGATGACCCGTTCTGAAATGGCGGGTGAAATTCGAAATCTCGCCGCTTACATAAAGGTCATATAGCTTTCTGTCAGCGTCGATTATGGACTTTATATAGAAATTCAGCTGCGATACGCTTAATACATATTCCTGAGCCATGAAATTCCCCCTACTTTTGAGGGTTGTGAAGAAGGCAGCACAGCACCGCAATTCCAGCGGCGTTGTCCCCCGACATCTCGGGAGAGCCGAAAACGCAGTCAAGGCGTTCTAAAGCCTTTTTTCTGAGATATGAGTTCGCCGTAACCCCGCCCGAGAAAAGGGCCTTCTTCATGCCTGTGCTTTGAAGGGCGGACTGAGCCATAAGTATTATTGCCTCGGTCACATACGAAATGCAGTATTTAGCTATATCCTCTTTGCTCTCGCCTTTTTTCAGTTTCTGCTCGCACTGATTCTGAAGCCCGGAAAAGCTGGCTTCTCCGTCCTTAAAATAGGGTTTTACCTTAAACTCTTTATCGGATTTAAGGGCAAGTTTCTCGAGTTCTTCACCCGCAGGGAAGGGGATGCCCAGCATTTTGCCCACCCTGTCGATTACCTGCCCCGCCTTTAAATCAAGGGAGGCCGAGAGAGGTTTTATTTCTATAATGCTTTCGGGGTCTTTTTTTACTTCGAGCACATCCGTTGTGCCGCCCGACAGATGAACTGCCACAAAGCCTTCGTCCAGCAAACTTAACGCTTTTGCCGAGTGAAGAGCCGCCATGACATGCCCCGCCTGATGATTCGTTCTGTAAAAAGACACCGAGTTTGCGGCGGCGATTGCCCTTGCCGCTGACTCCCCCGCAAGAAAGCAGGGCATATATGAGCCTTCCCGGTTTGTAGGGCTCACGCTCGCGGCCGAGGCTCTCAGCGTAAAGTTTTTGAGCCCCGAAAAGGCTTTTTCTATAAGAGCGGGAAGCTCCTTTACATGCTGAAAAAGGGCCTCGCTTTGTCTAAGACCCAGTTCACCCTCTTTTACAGTCAAAAACCTTCTTTCGTCGGCTATAATCGAGTCCGACTCGGGCTCGTAAACAGCCACGGAGGTTTTGTAATTGCTTGTGTCTATTCCGAGATAAATGTCCATAGTTTTAGCTTGTGACTTCCATCTCAGCTTGCTTTTCCGCCTCGGACTCGGCAGCGAGAGCCTCGATTTCTTCCTTTACTGACTGCTCCTCGGTTTCCTTTGCCTCGGTTTCGGCGTTTTGACCTTCTCTTTCCCTTATATAGCTTCCCAAAAGTCCGTTAACGAAAGCGGCGTCCTCGGGAATTGAGTATTTTTTCGCCAGCTCCACCGCCTCGTTTACGCTGACGCTGACGGGAATTTCGTCGAAATACAGTATCTCGCAAAGGGAAATCCGCAGTACAGAAAGAGCCACCTTAGACAGCCTTTCCTTTTTCCACCTGACCGTCCTCTTTTCAATGATTCGGTCGATTTCCTCTAAGTTCTCGCTTATGAGCTTAATGAGCCTCCGCGAATAATCCGACGGAACATAAGCCTCCGCCTCGGTTTCAGCCTTGACTATATCCTCTAAGGGTTCCTCCGGCTGAAATAGGGAAGAAAATACTATATTAAACGCCTGTTCTCTTTCTTCTCTGCGTCCCATCCTTACCTCCGTTTGGGTTTCTTTAATCTTCAAATACAATATCGTTTACGGTTACATTGACCCTTTTAACCACATTGCCGGTCATGTTCTGAACCGCGTTTTTTATGTTGCTCTGTATGAGTTTGACGGTATTCTGAACCGACGCGTCGCTTTTAAGGTCGACGGCGATGCTGATTTCTATGCCCGTCTGTCCCGATTTTATCTCAATGGAGTGCTTGTTTGCCTTAAAGAGGGATTTTGAAGAAGGGCTGAGCTTTGAAAGCCCCGCAAAGCCCTCAACCTCCTTTGCGGCGTTGTAGGCTATGGTTGCTATAACATCGTTTGATATATAGAGCTTGCCATCGGGCATTTTTTCGCTTACAGACGACATTTGGCTCCCTCCCTTAAATTCGGGCTTAAATCATTTTTGTTAATTGTAGCATATCACAATTAAAATATAAAGATTAAATCGGCACTTTAGTATTAAAGGCGTAAAGTCATTAAATTTATCCGCATGTGCATTTAAATAGGCTTTGCTTTAATAAGCCTTAAAACGGTGGGAAGGCTTGAGCTCGTTAATATTTTGACACTTTTAAATCCGCCCGAATGCTTTACAATGCCCAAGCTGTGTGGTTTAATATTTATGGTAAAATTTTTTGTGTTTTTGTCGGCACAATTTACGGAGGTTTTATGGACAACAAACAAAGCGGAGAATTTATGGGTCTAACAAAGCAGGCTCTCGGAGTGCTGAGAGTTACAGCGGGCATTCAGTGCCTTGCGGTATTGGCTCTCTCGCTTCTGCTTTTTAAGCTGCCCATAAGACCAGTATTTTCAGTATTGATGATTTTAGTCATATTGATTCTTTGCTTGGTTTATTTCTTCAAAATAACCGAGTTTCGCCACAGGCGATATAAATACAGGATTTCTGACGACAGAATCGACATAATAGAGGGAGTTTTTTTCGTTTCTCACACAATCGTGCCCGTTGACAGGATTCATCAGGTTGAAATCGCCTTCGATCCCATTGACGCAAGGTTCGGCGTGGCAAAGGTGATTGTGACCACCGCCGGCTCAAGGGCGGTTTTCCGCTTTCTTGAAAAGGAAAGAGCCGACGCTGTCGCGGAGAAACTGAACAAAATGATAAAGGAAAGGCTCGCCGCGGCCCAAAAAGGCGAAGGCACGGGTGAAGGCGATGTTTAAGGAGCCTATAAGAAATCACCCCTCTGTTATATTTGAAAAGCTCGCCGCCTTTTGGGGCTTTATAGCGGTTATGCTTTTGTCCGAGGGATTTTCCCAGTTCCTTGAGGGCAAAAGCAGGATTTTTTCTGTAACCTACTGGCGGGGATTTTTCTATACCCTTAAATCAGGCGACTTTAGCGTACTGCTTTCCGGCGCGGGACTTTTTTTAATCTGCGTAATCGTAATCGTCATCAGCTTTTATGTTTGGAGAAAGACTTTTTTCAGCATCCGGGACTCTGTTTTGGTGGTTGATAAAAAGACCCTTTTTAAAAAGGTGTCAAAGCTGCCCGCGTCGAATATTTCAACGGTAAACATTGAGAGAAGCCTCATAGAAAGGCTAATCGGCACAGCAAAAGTAAAGGTTGACATCAACTCATCAACAACGGCGGAGCAGACCGACTTCACTTTTGTGCTGAAACTCCCTCTTGCCGAGCTTTTTAAAGAGGAGCTTATAAAGGCAAAAGCGGGTGAAGAAAATACTCAGACCGCAGTGCCGCTCATCTCTGCCTTTGAGGAATCAAGGGCTGATACGATAATCAAGTTTGGATTTTCAGAGGTTATCAGGCATCAGCTTTTGAGTATTCCCTTTGCTCAGGGCTTGCTTGCCCTTCTTACCTTCCTCCCCGTTTTTTTGGAGGATGGAAGATACTCTGCGGGCGGCACCGACCAAAGGATATTTCTTTTATGGCTGCTGCTTATTGGCGCCGTGTTTTCAGTAGTAAAATCCGTTTTCAAAAACTGGAATTTTACTTTAATGAAGGACGGCGGGAATATTTATATAAAAAAGGGTCTTATAAAGACATCGTCAATTGCCTTCGGGGCGGACAAGATTAACGGCGTGATAATAAAGCAGAGCCTTCTCGCAAGGATATTCGGGCTTTACTCCATAGAGGCCGCCGTTATAGGTCTTACCACTCAGCAGGAGAAAACGCCCGTGCTGTCTTTGCTTACGACCAAGAGCGAGGCCGAAAGGGTTTTAAAGCTTTGCGCCCCCGATTATATGACATCCTCACAGCTTATTCCCGCAAGCAAAAAGTCACTGGTGCCATATATGATTGCCGCGGTTTTCTCAAGCGGCGTTTCGGCGCCTTTAATCTTTGTCCCAATTCAAAAAACCTGGATTTCCTTTATAGCCATTGCAATTTTTTCTTTTATTCTCGCATATATGTCCTACAGAACAAAGGCCATTACCTTTGACGAAAGACTCGTGAAAATAGTGTCGGGAATACTCCTCAGGAAAACGGTGGTTATTAATTTTTCCGACATTCAAAAGATTGATATTAAGTCCGACTTTATAGTAAAAAGGCTCGGAATCGCCAGAGCCGCGGTGTCCATTCTCTCGGCTTCGGCTCAGAGAAATCACTTAACGGGATACTTTGACCGCGCTCTGCTGGATGAAATAGCCGACAGAACGGTCAAAGCCAAAGACGCACTTTCCACTGTTAGGAGATTCAGCTATGAAAAATAGCAGCAATAAAAGAAACAAAAATCTTTCAGCCTTCGCTTTTCTGGCGGTTGTTCTTTTGCTGATGTTAATTGCAGGCGACATTAAGGGCGGCGCTCAGAGCGTAAACAAAAGCTCCTCCGCCATGGGCGCGGCAGTTTTCATCACCCTCTACGGCGGCACGGAGGATAACGCCGACGCCATGATAAGCGCAATAAAAGAGCTTGACGAAAAGTGCCTTTCGCCGACTGTTGAAGGCTCGGATATTTTTAGGCTCAATGAAAACGCGGGCGCTGAGCTTGAGATTTCTCAGAAAACCGCTGAGATACTTAAGACTTCTCTTGAGATTTGCGCAAAGAGCGACTCGGCTTTGAATGTCGCTCTGGGCAAACTCGTAAAGCTCTGGGGCATTGATACGGACAATCCCCGGGTGCCGGCTGAGGAAGAAATTAAAACCGCCCTTGAAACAGCGGATTTATCGAAAATAATATTAAACGGAAACAAGGCTAAAATCGGCGAGGGTCAGCTTGTGGACCTCGGAGCCATAGGCAAGGGCGCCGCCTGCGACATAGCGGCTGAAACGGCTAAAAAGCTGGGCGTCAAGGCCGCCAGCATCAGCGTCGGCGGCAGCGTTACCTTTGTGGGCTTAAAGCCCGCAAATGGGGTTTTCTCAAGGTTTTCGAAAAATGAAGGCGTTCAGTGGAGCATCGGCATCCGCGACCCATTCGGTCCTGTCAGCGAAACCTTCGCAAGCGTTAAAACGGGCCCCGCCAGCGTTTCAACTTCGGGCAACTACGAAAAATACTTTGAAAAAGACGGCGTAAGATACCACCATATTTTCTCACCCGTTACGGGCTATCCGTCGGACAGCGGTCTTGTCAGCGTTACGGTGTTCTCCGACAGCGGGCTTTTAAGCGACGCCCTCTCAACAATATGCTTCGTTTTGGGCTATGAAAAGAGCCTCCCCGTTTTAAAGGAATACTCCGCGGAGGCGGTTTTCGTTTTCCCCGACAAGACGGTTAAAGCCACCGACGGCATTAAAGACAGCATCACAATTAAGAATTCGGAATTTACTCTTGTATGAAAGACAGGCTATTGAAGTTACACAAAGCGGGCATAAAAAAAGGCGATATTGCAATCACTCTCTTTTTGATAAGCATATCTTTGCTCTCATTCGTGCTTGCCCCCGCGGGCAAAGGCGGCGGCGAAAGGTTTGCCGTTCTTTATCACAAGGGCGAGGAGATTGAGAGAATAAGCCTTGACAGAATTGAAGAGCCGATTGAAAAAACTTATGAATTTGACGGCTCAAAGGCTGTAATAAAATATAAAAAGGGCTCAGCAGCTTTTATATATTCCGACTGCCATGACAAGCTGTGCATACAGAGGGGATATATTTCAAAGCAGGCTGACGCAAGCGTCTGCCTGCCCTTGTCGCTCGTGCTCATTATAGAGGGCGGGGAAACGGACGCGGATTTTGACGCTGTGGTTTATTAATCAAATTGCTTTTTGAATATTATTTTAACTATTTATTATTTTTTGTTGCCAAAACCAAAAAATGCTTTATACTATTTTGGGGGATTTTATGAAAGGACAAGGCAAAAAGGGCAAAAAGAATTATCCTTTGCTTATTTCCCTGTACGGGATACTAAGCGCTCTTGCCATTTGCCTTTCTTATCTTGAAAACCTTGTGCCCCAGTTCCCCTTCTTCCCGCCGGGAGCAAAGCTCGGCATGTCCAATGTGGTGATATTGCTTGCGATTTTATTCCTTGGAGTCAAAGGCTCTCTCTTTATTTTCATCGCAAAGAGCGTTTTCGCCCTTTTGACCAGAGGAACATTCGCGTTTTTAATCGGCTTTGCCGGCGGCGCGGGCGCGTTTGTGATTTCCGCAATAATACTGAATATCGGTGTGCTTTACAAAAAGGGACATATCAGCCTTGCCGGAGTGTCCATGCTTTCTGCCGCGGCCTTCAATATCCTTCAGCTTGCCGCCGCGGTGTATGTAACGTGCACTGATTTTTTTGCGGCTTATCTGCCCTTTATGCTTTTCGCATCGGTAGTTTCGGGGCTGATTACGGGAATAGTGCTTAATCTCTCCGCTCCCGCAATCGAAAAATACGCATCACTGAACCGCTTATTTATATAAATCAGGCAATATCACAAATACTATTGTGTAAAAATATATCCTTACGGGAGAATCGGTAATGAAAACTGCAAAAGACATATTTTTAAAGCCCGTTTCCAGGATTAAAGGCGGCGTGCTTGTTAAAGACAACAAGACCACCTTTGATTCTGTTCCCAAGAGCTTGTCCGTCAGCAGGGTTGTAATTCCGCTGCTTCAGCACTGCACAAAACCCGCTTCGGCTATTGTAGCGGTTGGCGACAAGGTCAAAAAGGGTCAGCTTATCGGCGACGCGGGCGATGCCACGGCAAGGATACACGCTTCCGTTTCCGGCACTGTTACGGATATTTCGGTAAGAAAAATCGCCCCCAAGGAAAAGGCGGTCTGCGTCACAATAGAATCCGACGGTAATGATGAGTGGCTTGAAACAATCGCTCCCCCGACCGTCACAGACGCTGAGAGCCTTATAGACGCCGTATTCAACGCGGGTCTTGCCGGCATGGGCGGCGCCGGCTTCCCGACACACATTAAACTCAGGTCCGTTTATGAGGCAAAGGCAAAGACGCTTATCATCAACTCAATTGAGTGCGAGCCCTATATTACCGTTGACTACCGCGCATGCATAGACTTCGGCGACGACATTATAAGGTGCATTGAAGCCCTTATAAAGCACATAGGCTTTGAAAGGGTGCTTATCGCTGAGGAAGATAAAAAGGAAAAGGGCGATGAGCAGGCGCTTATTGAGAGGATAGAAAAGTCAGAGTATAAAGACATAATTAAGATTGTGCGCCTTAAGCCCAAGTACGCAACGGGCGCTGAGAAGATGCTCATTAAGGCTCTTCTCGGAATTAGTCTGCCCGAAGGAAAGCTGCCCTCCGACGCCTCATGCATGGTAATGAATACATCGACAGCGGCAGCGTTCGGCAATTACCTTCTGACAGGCAGACCGCTTGTAAGCCGCTGCATTACCGTAGCCGGCTCTGCAATCAAAGAGCCCGCCAACATTATCGCCCCCTTGGGAGCACTGATTTCTGACATAATCGATTTCGTGGGCGGCTTTGAGGCCAAGCCGTACAAGCTGATAATCGGCGGTCCCATGATGGGTCACGCCGTTGACAGCACGGACTATCCCGTCACCAAGACAACAAACGGCATTCTCGCCTTTGCGGAAAAGATGGCAAGGGTTAAGACGGAGACCTCCTGCATACGCTGCGGCAAGTGCGCGGAGGTTTGCCCGATGAGAATCGTGCCTACCGATATATACAAGGCAGCTACCGATTACGGCAAGCCGGACATTAATGAGCTTGTGGCGCTCAACGCTCAGGCTTGCATACTTTGCAGCTGCTGCGCCTACATCTGCCCTGCGGGAATTCCCCTTGTAAAAGGTCTGGATATAGGAAAGCGGCTTGTAGCGAAAGCGAAAGCGAAAGGAGCAGGCAATAATGGAAAATGCAAAGAATCCTGCGATATCTGAGGATAAAAGCGCAAACTCGGTTCAGGATAACAATAAAGACAATCTCAGCGAGCTGAAACTCACAGTCTCGCCCCATATAAAATCAAGCCTTACCACAAAGGGAGTAATGCTTGATGTTATAATCGCCCTTATCCCCACTCTGGCTGCGGGCGCATGGATACAAGGTCCCAGAGCGTTCCTTATTGCTTTTACTGGAGTATTAAGCTCTGTTTTGGCTGAGTATCTTTACAACCGCTTTATGAAAAAGCCCAATACCATAGGCGACCTGAGCGCAGCGGTTACGGGAATGCTGATAGCTCTTAATATGCCCGTCACTATCCCTCTTTGGATGGTGGTTGTGGGCAGCGTATTCGCCATTGTGATTGTAAAGCAGCTTTTCGGCGGACTCGGCAGGAACTTTGCTAACCCCGCCCTTACCGCAAGAATTTTCATGCTGCTTTCCTTCCCCGCCGCAATGAACAATTTCGTAATGCCTTTCCAGTGGAAAAGCAGCTCCGAGATAGTAACCACCGCAACGCCCTTATATACCCTTTACGAGGCGTTCAAGTCCGGCAGCCCCGACTCTTTCCTTACTGCCGCCAAAGACTTCCCGTCGCTGACCTCTTTGTTCCTCGGACAAATGCAGGGAACCATAGGTGAAATCAGCGCGCTTGCTCTGCTTCTCGGCTTTATATACCTTCTTTACAGAGGCGTAATAAGGCTTTCCATCCCCGTTTCGTTCGTGGGCACTGTGGCGGTTGTAATGCTGATTGCGGGCAAGGGAAGTTTAAATTTCGTCGCGGGTCAGATACTCTCGGGCGGACTTCTCCTGGGAGCCATCTTCATGGCAACCGACTACACCACAAGTCCCATGAGCATAAAGGGAAAAATCATATTCGGCATAGGCTGCGGACTTATAACCTGCTTCATAAGGCTGTTCGGCAGCCTGCATGAGGGTGTTTCTTACGCAATACTTATAATGAATATATTCTCACCCTTTATAGACAGGCTCACAAGACCGAGACCCTTTGGACAAACAAAGAAAGGGGGCAAAGCTCATGCAAAAGCTTAAAGGCATTCTGCTGCCCACCTTGTCCCTTCTTATGATATGCCTTGTTTGCGCCGGTCTTCTGGCATTTACGAACGGCTTTACAAAGGAGTATATAGAGAAGGCTGAGAAGGAGCAGATTTTGAACATGCTCTCCTCGGTAATAGAGTCAGACCGCTTTTCCGAGCAGAAGGAATACAGCACAGGCAGGGGCGAGCCCTATCCTTACTACGATGCCTTTGACAAAGACGGAAACAGAATAGGCAGAGTTCTTATAACCAGCACAAACGGCTACGGCGGCATACTCAGGCTGGTTACGGGCATTGACGCCGAGGGCAAAGTCACAGGGCTTAAAATACTCGAACTGCACGAAACCCCCGGCCTTGGCTCAAAGGTAAACAGCGAGAGCTTTTTAAATCAGTTCAAGGGCATAAGCAGAGAGCTTATCCTTTCTAAGGCAGGAAATACGGGCGCAAGTCTCGGTCAGGTCGGACTTATAGACGCGATTTCGGGAGCTACGGTCAGCTCAGGCGCTGTATCCTCCTGCGTAAATACCGCCCTTGAAGTAAACGCTCTGATAGAAAAGGGGGCTAACTGATATGGCAAAAACTAAGGTCAGCCCTTTGGAGACCTTTTCAAAGGGATTTGTTAAAGAAAACCCTGTTTTAAGGCTGGTTCTGGGAACCTGCCCCGCCCTTGCGGTTTCCAACACAATGGTAAGCGCAATCGGCATGGGAATCGCCACGATAATGGTTCTTGTAATGACGAACACCATTATTTCCGCGCTTAAAAAGGTAATACCCTCAAAGGTCAGGATTCCCGCTTATATAGTTATTATCTCCACAATGGTTACAGTTGTGCAGATGCTGGTTAAGGCATTCCTGCCCGTCATTTACGACGCTCTGGGAGTTTACCTGCCCCTTATCACCGTTAACTGCATAATACTCGGCAGGGCTGAGAGCTTTGCCTCCAAAAACTCCGTTGCGCTGTCCATACTTGACGGACTTGGAATGGGCATCGGCTTCCTCGCCGCTCTCTTTTCCATAAGCCTTATAAGGGAATTTGTCGGTGGCGGCACAATACTCAGCGGCATTCAAAGCCTTTTGCCCTTCTTGAGCGGCAGCTCTTTTAACGGCGTTGATGTAGCGTCCGCGGTTTCGCAATACACAGCCCTTGAGCCGATAAAGATATTCATTCTTCCCGCAGGCGGCTTTATGGTTTTCGGCTTCTTAATGGCTCTGGTAAACCGCATAAATCACAAAAAGGGCAAGCCCTCGGTGGAACTCGGCTGCGGCTCCTGCAAAGCCTGCGATAAGGAGGCGAAATAATGAAAACCTATATAGCTCTGCTCGTTATGGGCATATTGACACAGAATTTTGTTCTCTCCCGCTTTTTAGGCATCTGCCCCTTCCTTGGAGTTTCGAGGCAGACTAATACCGCGGTGGGCATGGGACTTGCGGTTACTGGAGTTATGACCCTTGCCGCGATAATCTCGCATCCCTTTAATGTTCTTTTAAACAACATGGGACTGGAATATCTTCAGACCACCGTTTTTATACTGATAATAGCTTCACTTGTTCAGATTCTTGAGGTCTTTATAAAGAGGTATATCAAGGCTCTTTATTCGGCCTTTGGAATATATCTTCCCCTTATCACCACCAACTGCGCCGTTTTGGGCATTGTCATCATCAATGCTCAGGAGGCTTACACATTCCCGCAGAGCATAGTCAGCGCGCTTGGCGCGGGACTTGGCTTTTTGCTCGCGATTTTTATGTTCTCGATTGTTAGAAGCAAAATCAACGAGGCTCATGTTCCCCCTTCATTCCGAGGAATGCCCATTACACTTATAGCCGCGTCTATCGTGTCACTTTCCTTCATGGGCTTTACGGGCATAGCTCAGGGTCTTGGCCTTGCGTAAAAATCTAAATATAAGAGGCGTGATTGTTTGGATATTTTAAATGCTGTTTTATTGCTGTCCGGTCTGGGACTTGTCTTGGGACTGGTTCTGTCAATAGTGGATACCCTCGTTTCCGTACCATCTGACGATGACAAGGCAAAGGAAATCGAGGAGGCTCTGCCCGGCTACAACTGCGGCGTGTGCGGATATCCCGGCTGTCAGGGCTATGCCGCCGCTCTTGCGTCGGGTGAAACCGATGATATCAGCCTTTGCATTCCCGGCAAAAAGGCTACGGTAGAAAAGCTGGCAGAAATACTTAATAAGTAAAATGCGACAGACAGTGTGTACCGCTGTCTGTCTTGTTATAATCAAAAAGGATAGGTGCGCATGAAGGATTTAAGGAATTTATTACATAATCCCCCGAATGAATACCGCCCCATACCCTTCTGGGCTTGGAACGCAAGGCTTGAGGCTGAGGAGTCAAGGCGTCAGGTCAGAGAGCTTTTCGAAAAGGGCAACGGCGGCTTTTTTATGCACGCAAGAGGCGGACTTACCACCCCCTTTATGGGCGATGAGTGAATGGAAAATGTCAAGGCGTCCATTGATGAGGGCGAAAAATACAATATGGGCGCATGGGGCTATGACGAAAACGGCTGGCCCTCCGGCTTTGGCGACGGCAGGGTAAATGAGCTTGGAATAGAGTATCAGCAGAAATATCTCCGCATGGAAGTGACAAGCAAACCTAAGGAAACGGAAACCACGATTCGCAACATAGAGCATGGCGGAGAGAATCTGCATTTTTACTATGAGGTAAACGAGTTTTATGTGGATACTTTAAACGCCAAAGTGACGGACAAGTTCATTGAGGCCATTTATGAGGAGTATAAACTGAAGCTGGGCGAGGATTTCAGCCGCCTTAAAGGCTTTTTTACCGATGAGCCTCAGGTTTCAAGAAACGGAATTCCCTGGTCCTTCATTCTGCCCGATGAGTATAAAAATGCATATAACGAGGATTTGCTGAGCGTCCTTCCCGATTTGTTCCTTGATACGGATACATCTATGCAAACCCGCTTTAGGTTCTGGCATCTTGTATGCGAGCTGTTTGCGGACAATTTCGCAAAAAGAATATACGAGTGGTGCGAGAAAAAAAGGGGTACTGCTTACGGGTCACAGGGTTCTTGAGGAAACTCTGGGCGACCAGGTCACATCAAACGGAGCTGTAATGCCCAACTACGAGTTTTTCCACATCCCCGGCATGGACCGGCTTGGCAGACACGCGAACAACTGCCTTACCCCCGTTCAGCTGGTATCGGCGGCGAATCAGCTTGGCAAAAAGCAGATACTCACCGAGACCTTTGCCTGCTGCGGCTGGGGACTCAGCTTTGAGGAAATGAAATGGATTTACGAATGGCAGATGGGCAGGGGCGTAAATCTTATGTGCGAGCACCTGAGCCCATACAGCATGGCGGGAATCAGAAAGAGGGACTACCCCGCCTTCCACTTTTATCAAAGCCCCTGGTGGGACGACTATAAAAAATTCCTTGACTACTCAAGCAGAATCGGAATGCTGATTGCCGAGGGCAAGCCCGACTACAAAGTGCTTGTGCTGCATACTCAGTCGACCGCATGGCTTTTATACAACGACAAAAAGAGCGGCTATGCGTACATTGCTATATATAACGAGCATCTGATGTCGGTTGTTAAGGCTCTTGAGCACTCGCAGATTCCCTATCATTTCGGCGACGACAGAATTATCAGGCGTCACGGAAAAATTGAAGGAGATACTTTTAGAATCGGCACTCAGAGCTATAAGACAGTAATCGTTCCGCCGTCGATGAATATAAATTCCAACACCCTCAAAATGCTCTATGAGTTCAAAGAAAACGGCGGGCGGATTATTTGGTGCGGCGAGGTTCCGTCAATGGTTGACGGCGAAAAGCGAGATATGGCAAAAGCCCTCTCCGACACTTGCGCTTTTGCGGATGAGCCTTCTGAGCTTATCTCTCTTATCCCCGACTATGCGAAAACCGTTAGAGTAAAAACCAAAGACGGCAGCGACGCAAGGGGCATGACCTGCCTTATTAGGGAGTATCCCGAGTCAAAGTGCAGGCTTATTTATATCGTAAACACCTACGCCCAGGGCAGCGATATTGACATCATTCTTAAAGCCGAGGATTTAAGGCTTTATGACGCGCTGAATGACGAGATTTACTCCGTGGACTTTGAAAAGAGAGGCGACAAAATAGTTTTCAGCGCATTTATTGAAGAAAAGGGTTCGATTGTTCTTTTTGCTTATGACGAAAGACAGGGGATAACGCTCCGAAATACAGGGCTTTACAAAATGCAACTTCCGCTCCCTTAAAGCTCAACGGTGAGTGGGAAATTGCTGAAATGGACCTGAATGCCCTTGTTCTGGACTACTGCGACCTTACAATTAACGGTGAAGATAAGGGCAAAAATATCCCGATTGTGGATGTTCAGGAAATCGCATGCTCATACGGCGAGCCCGTAAACCTTGAGGCTGTTTTCAGCTTTAATGTTAAGGCTGTGCCCGAGGGCGAGCTGTATCTTGTGTGTGAGACTCCGGAGCTTTTTGACATTGAGATAAACGGGGAGAAACTCGCGCAAAAAGACTGCGGCTGCTATAGGGACAAGAGCTTTAGAAAGCTGGATATTTCGGGGCTTCTGAGAAAGGGAAGGAATACCGTCGCCCTTAAAACCCTATTTAAGCAGTCGCCCGAAACCTATGAGAATATATCCAAGGCGGGCGGCTTTGAGAGCTACCGCAACAAGCTCAGCTACGATATGGAGATTGACGCCGTCTATATAATCGGCAATTTCGGCGTGGAGACGGACGGAGAGTTTACAGAAATCCCGAGAAACGCTTTGAGCTTCAAAGGCTCTTTCAGCGTTGCAGAGCCGCCGAAAACGGTTAAATGCGGTGAAATCGCAACGCAAAAACTCCCCTTCTTTAACGGCAGAATAAAGTACAGAAAGAAAATAGAGCTAAAAGCGGGAGAGACCGAAAACAGGTATATTGAATTCGCCGCAAAGCCAGACACTGTAACAAGGGTATGGGCAAACGGCAAGCTTGCGGGCGAAATTCTTTGGAGACCTTACCGCGCAGAGCTTGGCGGGCTTTTAAAAGAAGGTATAAACATAATCGAAATTGAAACCGTCGGTACGCTGAGAAACCTTTTGGGTCCCTTCCATCTGAAAGAGGAATCCTACGGACTTGGCCCGCATACCTTTATGCATATCTCGAATATCTGGCGCAAGGGACTGAATCCCGCATGGGACGACGCTTATGTTTTCCTTAAAACAGGGCTTTTCTTTAAATAAAAAAGGGGCAGATTACTCTGCCCTTTCTTTTTTATGTCGATTCCCACATCTTTTTTCTATTAACATAATACATACTGCCGAAAGCGGTTAAAGCAACCGCGAGGGAAGTAAAGAAGATGATTCCCGACCTTTGCTTTTTGCTCATTTTTCTGTACGCGCCGGGGATTTCGTGAAGATTTGCGTAGGGGTTTTTATTGTTTTTTCCGGGGCTGTTTACAGGGATATCCTCGGTTACTTCCTCAATCGGCTCAAAGTCCTCGATTACGGGCTCTGTTGTGATTTCATCCTCTCTCGTTGGCTCCTCCCCTCTCCTTGTGGTGCTCTCCTCAGCGGGTTTTGTGGGGGCGGTGGGGCTCTGTGAGCCTTTGTAAGGGTCTACTCTATTAAGTTCAGCAGCGGTTTTGTATCTTGAGGCGTCTAGTCCGAAAACCTCAAGAGGAATTAAATCCGTAAGAGCGATTTGACCGAGGTTATTTAGATTCAGCCCATCGGTTGTGAGGGCGGTTCTGAGCTTTGCGGAATCCGCCGGGTCCCGCAGCTTGTCAATATCAATGTATCCGTTTATTCTTCTGTTGTTTTTAAGCCAAGTGTTGACTTCCTGAGCGGTTTTTTCAGCGTCGCTGTAACGCTGCAAGTCGCTGCCGCCGTAGCCTTTAAAGGGGGTTATGCCGAAAAAGTAAATCTCTATGCCCTTTGCCACGGCTTTGGAAATAAGGCTCTCATAGCCCCTTATTATGTCTGCGGCTGTGGATTCCGGCACGCTGCCTTTAAAGCTCTTCAGCTTCGGGTGCAGTATGTCGTTGGCTCCTACTTTTACGAAAATCTTTTTAACGCCCGAGAGTTTAAGGGCGTCGTCGTCAAAGCGGCTTACTGCCGAATCCCCTTGTATGCTGCCGCCGTCGCCGCCGCTGTAGCCGCCAGTAAGCAGCCTGTTCGCGGCTATTGAAGACTGCAGAACTCCGATATTCCTTGTGCCGCCGTTTATGAGTTTTTCGGAAAGGAGGTTCGGCACCCTGTTTGCAAGGGATGAGTCGCCGATCATCACAACGGAATAGGCGTTTGGGTTATCCACATCAACGCTTGTTACAAAGGGTATGGGATAGTATGACGCGCCGTCAAGGTCGAGTCTGAGCTTTGAGGGGGCAATAAGATTTTTCTCTTTTACCTGATTTGCAGCGGCGATATATGTAACTCCGCCTGTAAGACCCGCTGTACTGACGGTAGTCGGGGTGGTAAAGTAAATGGAAATGCTTATTTTGTCAAGGGGCTCCACCTTCATATCAATGGGGTCGGAATAAACAAATTCTCTCCCTAAAGTTAAGGTTTTGCTGCCGCCGAATCTGACGGTATAAAGGTCGCCGATTATGGAGCTTTCGTTATTCGGGTCGGTTTTGGCGACATAGACCCTGTTAATGTACGCGGCTTTGTTTCCGTACTTGTTAGTAAGGCAAAGACGCAGATTGTCGCCGCCCAAAGAAACGGTGATGACGCTTCTGACTGTGGTGTAAGCGAGTACGGGGGTAATATCCCTGTCCGCGACGGTGAGATTTGTTTTGACCGGGCTTGTATGCCATGCTCCCACCCATGAGTAGTCGTCGTCCGCCTTGGCGTTTAAGTTCAAGGGGAATATAAGAAGCGTTATGAGTATAGTAATTAAAGCCTTTACCTTAAGTTTCAAATTCTCTCCCCCGCATCCATTTTCTTGGGTGCCGCAATACAGGCAGTAATATTACAGCACGGCGTTTTTTGCCGTGCCGTTTTTTAATCCATTGGTTCCAGCTTTGCGAAGAATATGAGGATTTTTCTCGCGTCGGCGGCGTTGACCTTGCCGTTGCCGTCCACATCAGCCGCCATGAGCTGAATGGCG
>LFSO01000029.1 GCA_001512765.1 Clostridiales bacterium DTU053 | reverse complement strand
GGTCAGCTGGCGGAGCTTTTAACCGATTACGGCGATATATTCATGGTCTGGCTTGACCACACCGCAGGCAAGGGCAACAACGGCAAGATTCAAAGCAGTTTTGACTGGAACGGCTACTATAAGCTGATTAGGCTCCTGCAGCCCAACGCAATCATAGCGGGGCACGGCCCCGACGCAAGGGATGTGGGCAACCACAGGGGAGTCTGCAGAACAAGCGAATGGAGCGTTGTGCCCAAGTCCTTAGGACCCGACGAGAACGGCTTAATTCACTTTGGCGACACTATGAAGCTGGATTTGGGCAGCCGCAAGGCTATCAAGCGTGAAAAGGAGTTCATCTGGTATCCCGCTGTCGCCCTTGTTCCCATGCGACCCAATTGGTTCTACCGCAGCGAAGACGATGTGGTGGTCAAAACCAAGGATAAAATCATTAAGCTCTACTATAATTCGGTTGGAGCCAACACCGCGCTGTATTTAGGCGTAGCCGTCGACAAGCGGGGCAGAATCCCTTCAGTCGACAGCCAGATACTTAAAAATTTAGGCAAGGATTTAAAGCTGATGTTCGGCTATAACCTTGCCGATAGCGCAGAGTTTTCTGCAAGCTCGTCGCTCAGCGAGCTTTACAGCCCAGAGAGAATTAAGCTTCAAAACGGCTTCTGGCGTCCCGCCGAGGGCGATAAAAAGCCGGAGCTAATAATAAAGCTTTCAGAGCCCGATATGTTCGACAAGATTGTAATCAGCGAAAATATCGCGAACGGGCAGCATGTGGAAAAATTCAGGGTATACTACAAAAACGAGAAAAATAAATGGAAGCTCTTTTACAAGGGCACAGTTATCGGCAGCGAGAGAATTTGCACCTCAAAGCCCGTAAAATCGGACGAGATTAAGCTGGTTTTCGAACAGTACAGGGACTTTTTTGAAATTTTCTCTGTTGCAATTAACTAAAATGTGATATTTTATTCTCATCCCGAAAAAAGGAGTGTTGAATTTGCATCTTACAAAGGTTAAAGAAGGCGTCTTTGCCGTTGGAATACTCAACCCCGGCATGAGGGTTTTTGATATTGTTCTCAGAACAGAGTACGGCACCAGCTACAATTCTTATATTGTTAAGGGAGCCGAGAAAACAGCCCTTATCGACATCTGCCACGGCTCATTTACAAAAGCTTATCTTGAAAATGTCAGCTCCGTCGTTCCTCCCGAGGAAATCGACTACATCATAGTAAACCACACCGAGCCCGACCATACGGGAGCACTTGCGGAGTTTATAAAGCACTGCCCCAAGGCAGAGGTTTTCGCAAGCCGCGCGGGAGCTATGTTCCTCAAAAACATCACCAACAATCCCGATATTAAGATAAACGCCGTAAACGACGGCGACGAGCTGGACCTCGGCGGCAAGACTCTTAAGTTTATAAGCGCGCCGTTCCTTCATTGGTCCGACTCCATATTCACCTATCTCCCCGAGGACAAGCTCCTGTTCTCATGCGACTTCCTCGGCTGCCACTACTGCGAGCCTTATGTTTTCGATACAAACATCAAGTACGCGGAAGGCTATGAAAAAGCCCTTGAGGAATACTATCACGCCATCATGCACCCCTTTGCCCAGCATGTAAGGAACGGTCTTAAAAAGATTGAGGGTCTTGAGATAGACGCAGTATGCCCCAGTCATGGACCCATTCTCACAAAGGGCAACAGACTGGAGTTCGTAATCGGCAAATATACCGAGTGGAGCAAAGAGGTTAAGAGGGACAAGCTGCTGATTCCCATTTTCTATGTCTCCGCCTACGGCAATACCGAGAGAATCGCAAATGCCATTAAAGAGGGCATCGACTCCGTATTTGATGGCGGCGCCGAGACTGAAACCTACAATATCATAAAGCACGATATGGGAGCTCTCGCAAAGCTCATCAACACCTGCGACGCGGTTGCGATCG
Organism: Clostridiales bacterium DTU053; assembly: GCA_001512765.1. GTDB lineage: Bacteria > Bacillota > Clostridia > Oscillospirales > Acutalibacteraceae > DTU053. The sequence continues at coordinate 6,190 of LFSO01000029.1, read as the reverse complement.
GCACACCCACAATCAATGCCGACGCCCTTGCTCCCGTTTGGAATCTCCTTGCATTCGTTGAGGCTGTCAACAGCCGCAACAAGCCCGCGATAGTATTCGGCTCCTACGGCTGGAGCGGCGAGGGCGTTCCGAACATCATCGCAAGACTTAAAGGTCTCAGAATGGCGGTGGAAGAGCAGGGTCTCAAGATTTGCTTCGTTCCCTCTGATGAGGACATCGAAAAAGCAAAGGAGTACGGCAAGGAATTTGCCCTCAGAGTTAAAGAGAAACTGAATAAATAAAAGGCGAAAGCGGTGGAACACCTCCACCGCTTTCATTATGCACTCCGCAGCGGCCGATATGGAAAGAACCGCTGCAGCTTTAAGAGCTTAAAAGCTCTCGCAGCTTAAGTAGTATAACCTTTTCCCGCCTTGAAACCTGCACCTGGGACATACCCAGTTTCTTAGCGGTAACGGTTTGCGTAAGACCCTTAAAGTACCGCAAATTTATTATGTTCCTGTCCGTTTCGTCAAGTGCCTGCATGACTTGATGCAGAGCCAGCCTATCGGTTATTCCTTCATCAGAGCTGGGTACGGGTATATCCATCTCCTGATTTTCGTTGTCTTCGTTCTCAGCCGTAAGGGACAGGGGAGGGGTGGCGGCGCAAATAAGCTCCGCGGTTTCCGGTACGCTCATTGAGCTGTATTCGGCAAGCTCAGAAATCGTCGGCTCCCTGTCAAGCTGATTTGTCAGCTCCTCCTTAGCCTTTAAAAGCTGACGAGCCTTTTCCTTTGCGGCTCTGCCTATTTTAACCGTTCCGCCGTCGCGGAAAATCCGCTTTATCTCGCCCAGAATGGCGGGCACCGCGTAAGTGGAAAAGGCGTAGCCCAGACTTTCATCAAAGCCCTCAGAGGCCTTTATGAGCCCAACGCAGCCTGCCTGAAAAAGGTCGTCGTATTCAACGCCCCTGCCCTTAAATCGCGCGGCACAGGCATGAACAAGTCCCAAATTTTCGGTAATCAGGGCCTGCTTTTTTTTGTCGGCCTCGTTCATTATTTTATTTTCCCTTTCCCACTATTCGTTTTTCAAGCGTAATGCTGGTGCCCCTGCCGGGCTTTGAGCGAACCAGCAGCCTGTCCGAAAAGCTCTCCATTACCGAGAATCCAAGACCCGAACGCTCTCCGCCGGCCGTTGTGAAAAGCGGCTCGCGGGCTTTTTTTATGTCCTCTATTCCTATGCCCTTATCCTTGATAATCACTCTTGCGAGACCGTCAGCATAGAGTCTTACGGTTATGTAGATTTTGCCCTTCTTTTTGGGGTAGGCGTGGACAATGCAGTTCGTGACCGCCTCGCTGACCGATGTCTTAATATCGTTCAGCTCGTCAATGGTGGGGTCAAGCTGAGCCACAAAGGTCGCAACGGCAACCCTGCAGTAGCCTTCGTTTATCGAGAGAGCGTCAATCACCATTTTCATTTCATTTATTACTTGCATCTCTATTCTCCTTATAAAAGCGAATTATCTTTTCAAGCCCCGAAAGCTTCAGAATCCTTTCGCAGAATGGGGGCAAATTGTGAACCTCTGTTGTGCCGCCGAAATTCAGCGCGTTTTTGTATCTGCCCATAATCAGCCCGACACCCGAGCTGTCCATGAAACTTACATCCGAAAAATCAAGCCTTAAAACCTTTGGACGCTGAATTTGTATCTCAGTATCAATGGCATCCCTTATGGCGGCTGCGGAATGGTGGTCTATCTCGCCGGAGAGATACGCAGTCACCACATTGTCCTCGGTAGAAATCCTGACAGGCATGGTTTTACCTCCTGAAAAATATTTAAAGCCTCTATCCTATAATAGAGGCTTGTCCGTGTGAAAAATGTCTAATTTTACCATTTTTTATTTTTTGTGCAGGTTGCAATTAAAAAAAGCAGGGCTTAAAGTCCCTGCTTTCTTATCTTTGGATTTATTTCTTTATCGCCTCGAGATTAAGGACAATAGGCTCATCTATTCCCTCGCCCTTTATAGTTACCTTAATGTCGCCCGACTTGCCGATTGACCTTATCCAGAATGCCCTGGCTCCGCCGAGCAGAGCGAACTCTGAGGGGCCTATAATCCTTGCCGCGCCCTCAACCGTTACATTAATGGCGTTCTTAGCGTAGGGCAGGCGGTTGTTGTTCTGGTCTTTTGCGATAAGCTCAATTCTTGTGACATCATAGGTCGCGTCCTCAACAAGCACCTTTTTGTCCGCCTTTGCGGTGACCTTGCAGATGTTGGAGGGCGACTTTACAACGGTTGCCACGAGCTTGTCGTCAATATAGCCCTCAAACTTGTACTCGGGCTGAACATTGCCCCAGTTAGCAAAGTACTTTGTGATGATGTCAATGGTCTCGGAGATTGTCTTTTTGCCGCTTATCATTGCCATAAGGAGCTTTGCGTATGCGGAGGGCGGTACATTAAAGCCGTTAGTCTCCGCGGCAAGCAGAACTTCCTTAAAGTACTTCGCGGAGGTCTTATTGAGGTCGGGGTCTGTTTCAAGGGCGTTGCCGAGGAAATCTCTCGGAGTCATGGGCGGGTGGGGAAGGTTCGGGAACAGCTTGCGGTTGGGGTATACAATCTCTGTCAGCTTGTTGTTCTTATAAACCTTTACATAGTCGCAGTTTGTGAAGATATATATCTGACCCCTGAAGCTCTTGGGATGGTCGCCTATATCCATTGAGGAGGATACCTCAAGAACGGGGATGTAATCCTGCTGGGAGGCGTAAACCGCCGCGGCGAGCTTCGGGATTCTGAATATATCCGTAACTCCGTGATAGCAAATCCTGTCGCCGCTGCCGAAGTCGCAGTGGGTGTTGTAGTCGGACATACACCAGCCGATGGCGCCCGAAATCCTGTCGTTGCCGAATGACGCTGACTGAACCCTCGCGTGCCTTAAAGCGTGCTCAGTTCTTATGTCCTCCCTGTCGTAGCTCTTTGTGGGGAACATGTGTCCGTTGAATTCGGTTACAAGATAGGGAGCGTTCGGACCCGCTACAACCGTCGGGGGCAGGAGCTTTATTTTGCCGCCGGAGTGTGAGAAGTCGTTATAGGTATAAACATCCTCAAGCAGATGGCTTTGCGGGAAGTTCCTGACTCCGCCCGTCTGCCTTGTGGGGTCAAGGCTCCTTGCAAGGGCGTTTGTCTTTTCATACAAAGCGTCGCAGTCGGCGCCTTCATTGATTCTGACGCCCCAAAGCACTATTGAGGGGTGGTTCCTGTCCCTGATTATCATTCGCCTTACATTTTCAATGGCGTTATCCTGCCATTCGCCCGGGTTCATGTCGGTGTACTGCCAGCCGGGCATCTCGGTAAAGACAAGCAGGCCAATCTCATCGCATCTATTAAGGAAATGCTTTGAAACGGGGTAGTGGGAGGTCCTGACTATATTGCAGCCCAGGGTGAATTTGAGAAGGTCTGCGTCTGCCTCCTGAGCGGATTTGGGCATTGCGTAGCCCACATAGGGATAGCTCTGATGGCGGTTAAGACCTATGAGCTTAATACGCTTGCCGTTAAGATAGAATCCGTTCTTTGTAAATCTGGCTTCTCTAAAGCCGAACCTTACTTCCTTAACATCCTTGCCGAAAGTGACTCTAAGGGTGTAGAGCTTGGGATTTTCGATATCCCAGTTCTGAACGCCCTGAATGCCCCATTTGACCCTGAATACCTTGGCGTCAAACTCGGTGGTTCTCTCCGCTATAACCTTTTCTCCGTCCAAAAGCTCGAGCTTCAATTCGCCCTTCAGTTTATCTGAGAATGTAATGTCCGCCGTAAGGAGCTTCTTTTTGTCAAGCACATTGCCGGTCCTTACAAAGATGTCCTCAATATGCTCTTTTTCCACGCACTCAAGCCAGACCTCTCTGTAAATGCCGCCGTAGCAAAGATAATCCACAACCTTGCCGAAGGGGGGCATATCGGGAGTTTCGGTAGAGTCGACCCTTACCGCAATCACATTATCCCTTGAGGACAGGTGGTCGGTAATGTCAAAGGTAAAGGGAGTATATGCGCCCTTGTATTCTCCGGCGTACTTGCCGTTTACATACACAAGGGAGCGGCAGGCAACGCCCTCAAAATGAAGGAGCACCCTCTTGCCGTCCGCATAGTCTCCTTTATCCAGCTTGAATTTCTTTCTGTAACAGCTGACGAACATATATTCCCGTTCATCGAAATAATTAAGAGGCAGCTCCTTGTTGGCGTGAGGAATGTCAACAGTTTCAAAAGAGCTGTCGTCAAAGCTTTTTTTCAGCATTTCGTCTTCAAAGACGGGGGAGTACTTCCATCCAAAGTTTAAATTAATAACCTTTCTCAAATCCATACCTCCCATTTATTTGTGTTTTATATCCTCCGAACGGTTTTTAATAAACCGAATTAAATCCACTTTTGTGTTTTCGCATTCTTCCTCAAATACGGCATCGAGCAGAATTTCGAGAGCTTTGCCGACCTCAGCTCCCTTAAAGCCCAGATTCTGAATATCCGTACCTTTTATATCAAGGTCATGTATTGTAACCGCCTCTTTGTTTTTTCTTATCGTCTCAAAAAAGGACTTTGCCGATGAAAGGTTTGGCAGCGCTTTGCTTTCAATTGCACAACCAACTTTCTCGGCGGCAATGAGATAATCCTCCGCTGCGTCAAAGCCGAAAGCGTTAATAAAGCGTTTCATATCGGCTTTTGTGCTGGGGAGCGGCAGCTTAAGAGCCTTTACGAGCTTTTGAACTTTTCCCGATGTCGCCTTATCGGACCTGAGCCTATTCAGTATCGTTTCCGCGTCCGCCTCTTTTCCCGACGAGAACAAAAGCGCCGCCCTTAAATAAAAATCTCCTCTTAAAAGGGATATTGCCTTAAATACTTCCTCGGATTTAAGGCTCACTTCCCCAAACAAAGCCTCATAACCCGAATAAAGACTCTCCTTAATCTCAGGGAACAAAAAGGCGACCACATCTTTAAAGCCGCTCAGTACATACTCAATGCGCTGACCCGAAAAAAGAGCCTTCAGCTCCGCGTAAATTCTCTCCGCGGCTATCTCCCCCAGCAGCGGATGGTATTTGTGTACTGCCTTCTCTGTTTCTTCTTCAATTGTAAAGCCCAAAGCCGAGGCAAATCTCAAGGCTCTGAGTATCCTCAGCGGGTCCTCGTCAAATCTTTCTTTGGGATTTCCTACGGTTCTTATGACCTTATTTTTTAAATCATCGAGCCCGCCGGAAATGTCCACAATCCCCCTGATAGGGTTGTAGGCAAGGGCGTTTACGGTAAAATCCCGCCTTTTAAGGTCGGACTCAATATCCTTTGTAAACTCCACGAAATCAGGATGACGCCTGTCGGAATACGCACCCTCGGTTCTGAATGCGGTTACTTCAATAGGCATTGAGTTAATAATCACCGTAACCGTTCCGTGCTTAATGCCCGTATCCAGAACCTTAAAGTCCTTAAATATTTCCTTGGTTTCATCGGGAGAAGCGGGGGAGGCGACATCCCAGTCTTTCGGGTTTAAGGAAAGCAGCAGATCCCTGACACAGCCGCCCACCGCATAGGCGGTATAGCCGTGCTCAGAGAATCTGTCTATCACTAACTTTACTTCATCCGATAGTAGAATTTTCATCCGCTTCCTCCTTTTGTAAATATAACATATAACTGTTAGTGCAGTCCATACAATTATTGTGCAATTCATTAATAATTCATAAAAAACGCTTGAAAAAGACAATCCGAATTTGATACAATTAAACCACGAGTAAATAGGGGGCATACAAAATGCTTAACAGATTTAAAAGCGCAATTTCGGTTGCTTTGGTAGCGGTTTTGTTGTTTACAGCTTTCCCAATTGCAACCTTTGCTGAGGATACCTACAACATTAAGTTTTCTGTAACTAAGTTAAATCTTTCAAGAGATGAGCTTGAGAGCTTCCTGGGCGATTTGAACGAGGACCTGCCCACGGAGGCTGACGGCGTCTATCCCATTCCGCTGATTATTAGAGTGGGAGTAAGCGGCAGCGGCAAATTTGTCGGCGGCAGCTTTGCGGTTGAATATAACGGCAAAAAGTTAAAATTCGGCGGTGCCGTAAGCAACAGCGATTCTATTCTTGACGATGACGGAAATTTAGCGGTTTCAGACGAGATTAGCATTGACAACAGCGATAACAAGAGAGTTCATGTTGCCTTCTTCACCACCGATTATTATCAGCTTTCTTC
>LFSO01000023.1:32077-41821 GCA_001512765.1 Clostridiales bacterium DTU053 | reverse complement strand
GGATAAAAAAAACCGAATTCACGATTTCAGACACTCTCACGCTTCTTATCTAATTCACAAGAAAGTAAACATTGTAGAAATCTCAAGGCGGTTGGGACACTCTACCATTAAGCAAACGCTCGACACCTATGCTCATCTGTATCCAAGCGATGAAAAATACGCCATTAAGGTACTAAACCAAATTCAAATATAATTTTTTTCGTATTTTTCGTGGATTTTTCGTGGATAACGAAAAAGCAAAACCCGCAAGCCTTTTTGTTTCAAGGCTTGCGGGATATGGTGGCGGAGAGAGTGGGATTCGAACCCACGGTACCCGGGGGGTACGACGGTTTTCAAGACCGTTCCGTTATGACCACTTCGGTATCTCTCCTTATTTTGCGAAGCATATATTAACACAGTTTCGGAGCTTTTGTCAATCTAAAAATTTGCCAATGCGCTTTTATTATATCCGTTTTCAAGGCAGAGCGGCGCTTCCCCGCCCTGCCTTTAACTTTTCAACATTTTTAAATTCATTGTTTAAAACTTTCCGACAGCTTTGACATATCCTCCTTAGCGGAGTGAAAGCCCAGAGCCGTAATGCTGCGGTTGTTTCTGCAAAGGGGATTCATGGTGACTGCCCTTAAAATGGAGGTCTCGCCGTACCTGTTTTTTATCTTGTCTGTTGTAAGCTCAATCCTTCTCCTTTTCTCCCGCCTTGTCTCATCGCAGAAAAGGCTGAGCTGCACCGCGCCCTCGCTCTCTTTTTTTACATTGCCTATCCGAACGCCTATGCTCCTTAAAGGTACGCTGAGGTCGAACCTGTCCGTAAAAAGCCCCATGGCTCCCGCTGCTATTTCGGAGGAGAGATTCGTGTATCTGTCAAGATACCTTTGCTTTTCGCACCAGTTTAAATACTTGTCTCTTACGCTAAGGGCTATGAGATTGCCCTCCAGACCCTTTTCTCTGAGCCTCTCCCCTACCTCCTCGGAAAGGGAAAAGACCACCGCCCTTACATCCCCGAGGGTGTAAAGGTCTCTGGGCGTGGTGGTGCTGGCGCCCACGCTCTTTATTTCCCTGCTGTAGTCGAACTTCTGAACGGGAGTGGTGTCGTAGCCGTTGGCGTAGATATAAAGCATCTCCCCGTTTTTGCCGAGAAACCTTTTCAGTTTTTCGGGAGAAGTGTTGGCAAGGTCGCCGATGGTGAGAATTCCTCTGTCCCTCAGCTTTTCCTTTGTCCTTCTGCCCACATACAAAAGCTCGCCGCAGTCAAGGGGCCAGACAATCTCCTTGAAATTGTCCTTGTCAATCACCGTAACGGCGTCGGGCTTTTTGTAGTCGCTGCCTAGCTTCGCGAAAACCTTATTGAAAGACACGCCTATCGAAACGGTGACGCCAATCTCCTTTTTGACCCTTTCTTTTATCTCGTGAGCGATTTTGACCGCGCTGCCGAAAAGCATGACGCTGCCCGTGACATCCAGCCAGCACTCGTCCATGCCGAACGGCTCCACCATGTCGGTGTAGTCAAGGTAAATCCGCCGCACCGCGCTGCAGTACTCGCTGTAAAGCTCCATTCTGGCGGGCAGAACCTTTAAATGGGGGCATTTTGCCCTTGCGGAAAACAGCGCCTCCCCTGTTTTGATTCCGTAGGCTTTCGCGGGATAGTTTTTAGCCAGCACAATGCCGTGCCGTTTGGACTCATCCCCGCCCACAACGAAGGGAACACCCTTTAGTTCGGGATGGAAAATCTCCTCTATCCCGGCGTAGCAGTTGTTTATATCGGAATGAAGTATGGCCCTCATTATATCACCCTTTAAATTCTTCCCTGATACGAGCCTTAAAACACATTTTTATAAAAACGCCGCAGAGGCTTTTAATAGAACATTTGTTCGTTTATAGTATACCAAACAAATGTTCGAAAATAAACAATAAAATTCTTCCAATGTTCGACAAGTCTTATTAATGGGACAGTTGAGCCGCAAGAGGGAGCCGTGGCAGAGGGGAGGCGTCACCGAGAGGAAACTCAGACGACCGCCGAGGGGAGGCGCTCCACGCCGAGGGGGAGCTGCGAGCCGACCCACCCATAGCCCCGCATACAACATCCCGCCGCTGTGGTGAAGGGAATCCACCTCATAGTTCCGCAGTCGATAGTCGCACCGCCGCAGAGACTTGTTAGTGGAAGAAACCCGCCGCCCGCTGAGGAAAGCCCAGCGGTTCATAGGTGAGTGTCGCCCGAGCGCCGATGACCCGCCGGCGCAAAGAGGGAACCTTTCGTTCCGTCGCAGAGGGGGAGGCAACCCGCCGGCGAGGAGGGTAGCGACCCCGCAAGAAATCACAAGAGAATTACCACCCACGCCGCAGCCGCCACCCGCCGAGCCGCAGAGGAAAGCGCCGACACAGATGATAGGAGCGTACCCCACCCCGCCGAGCCGCAGAGGGGAGCGCCGCCCCGACAAGGGGAACGACCCGAGCGAAATGCCCCTATTAAAACTTTTCATTATATATATGGGCATGTACGGGGAAAATATGCGGCAAAATAAAATGTTTCACATGAAACATTCGGGCAGGGAAGCCGCAGATTGTTTCACATGAAACATTTTAATTTTAAAAGCCCCGCTGACTTTTGCGGGGCGGAGGAGACAGAATCGAAATTTTCGGCTAAGTTCATTGATTTTTGGGGTCAAAGTGATATAATAAAGCCATAAGTTCGTTATAAAGCAATATTTTCCAAAAAATACGGGGTAGGTATGGCTAAAATAATTTCTATCGTCAACCAAAAGGGCGGGGTAGGCAAGACCACTACCGCCGTAAATTTATCCGCCGCCGTGGGGCAGATGGGCTATCGTGTCCTTCTTGCGGACATAGACCCCCAGGGCAACTCCACCAGCGGCTTCGGAGTCAACAAAAGGGAAATCAGCCTTTCCTCATATGAAATCATCACCTCGCAGGCAGCTATAGAGGACGCCATTTTAAAAACCGACTGCGAGAATGTATATATCCTGCCCTCAAACATGAACCTTGCGGGGGCGGAAATCGAGATTATCGAGGTTGAGAAGCGTGAGTCCATACTCAAAACCGCTCTGCTGAAGGTCTCGGACAAGTTCGACTACATATTCATAGACTGCCCGCCCTCTTTGGGACTTTTGACGCTGAACGCCCTGTGCGCGTCGGACACATTCCTCGTTCCGATTCAGTGCGAGTACTACGCCCTTGAAGGTCTGTCCCAGCTCATGTCAACGGTAAGGCAGGTTAAAAGAAGGTACAACCCCTATCTTGAGCTGGAGTCGGTGCTCTTGACCATGTACGACGGCAGACTTAACCTGACCCAGCAGGTTGTGGCGGAAGTAAAGAAATTCTTCCCCAACAAGGTTTTCAAAACAGTGATTCCGAGAAATGTCAGGATTTCCGAGTCCCCCAGCTTCGGTCAGCCGGTAATCTACTACGACAAACGCTCCCAGGGCGCCGAGAGCTACATGAGGCTGGCAGAGGAGTTTTTGGAGAAGCAAAAATAAAGGAGTGAGAAAATGGCGGCAAAAAAAGGCGGTCTCGGCAAGGGCCTTGACGCTCTTTTCAGCAGCAATTCCGCCGAGGAGCTATCCTCGTCGGGCAAAGTGACACTTAAAATTACGGATATAGAACCAAACAGAAACCAGCCGAGAAAGGTTTTTGACGAAGCGGCTCTAAATGAGCTGGCGGAGAGCATAGCGCAAAACGGCATTCTCCAGCCCCTGCTTGTGCGGCCCATGGCGGACGGCTCCTATCAGATAGTGGCGGGCGAGAGAAGATGGAGAGCCGCAAGAAAGGCGGGACTTACCGAGGTTCCCGTATATATCAGAGCCCTCAGCGACGAAGAGGTTGCTGCCATGACTCTTGTTGAGAACCTTCAAAGGCAGGACCTAAACCCCATTGAAGAAGCAAAGGGCTTAAAGCAGCTAATCAGCGACTACGGATATACTCAGGAGCAGGCGGCGGAGAAAATCGGAAAATCCAGGTCCGCCGTGGCAAATACCCTAAGGCTTTTGTCCCTTCCCGATGAGGTTCTTCAGCTTGTCAGCGACGGCGAGCTGTCGGCGGGTCACGCAAGGGCTCTGCTCAGCCTTGAAAACCCCGAGCTTATAAAAGAAACAGCTAAAGAGGTAATCTCCAAGGGTCTTTCGGTCAGGGAAACGGAAAAGCTGGTTAAAAAGCTTACAAAACAAAGGCCGATTGCAGAAAAATCACTGCCCAAAAGGGCTCCCTACTTTGACGAAGTTGAGCTTTCTCTCTCAGAAACAACCGGCAGAAAAATAAAGGTAAGGGGCGACGAAAAGGGCGGCACACTCGAAATCCAGTTTTTCGACACCGAGGATTTGACGAAACTCGCCTCACTCTTTGACGAATGGCAATAAAATATAAAAATTTCCATATACTAAAAGAAATCTAATTTAAAGGAATGGTAATAAATGCTTGATATCAGACGCATAAGAGAAAATCCCGAGGCTGTCAAGGCGGCGATGAAGAGCAGAAACAAGGACATGGACGCCCTTATAGACAGTGTTCTTGAAATCGACCGGAGAAGGCGCGAGCTCACCGTAAAAATCGACACAATTCGCAGCGAGCAGAACGCGGCCAGCAAGGAGATTCCCAGAATCAAAAAGGAGGGCGGCGATGTCTCCGCAATTATGGAGAGAATGAACGCCCTTAAAGAGCAGGCTAAGGAGATTGACGCGGAGCTCTCCGAGCTTGAGGACAAGCAGAGGGCAGTCCTCCTTGAAATCCCCAATGTGCCCCATGAGAGCGTTCCCAAGGGAGCCAGTGATGAGGACAATGTGGAAATCCGCCGCTGGGGAGAGCCGAGGAAATTCGATTTTGAGCCCAAGCCCCACTGGGAGCTGGGCGAGAGCCTTGACATTCTGGACCCCGAAACCGCCGCGAAGGTAACGGGCGCAAGGTTCCACTTCTACAAGGGTCTCGGCGCAAGACTTGAAAGAGCCATTGTAAACTTCTTCCTCGACACCCACACAAAGCACGGCTACACCGAGGTTTTCCCGCCCTACATGGTAAACAGGGCATCAATGACTGGCACGGGTCAGCTCCCCAAATTCGAGGAGGACGCCTTTAAGGTAGCCAACGACGACTACTTCCTCATCCCCACAGCCGAGGTTCCCGTTACAAATATGTTCATGAACGACATACTTGACGGAAGTCAGCTTCCCATCAAGTTCTGCGCTTATTCCGCCTGCTTCAGAGCGGAGGCGGGCAGCGCCGGCAGGGACACAAGGGGTCTTATCAGGCAGCACCAGTTCAATAAGGTTGAGCTTGTAAAGTTCGCCGACCCCGAAAAGTCCTACGAGGAGCTGGAGTCCCTCACCAACGACGCCGAGCGAGTTCTGCAGCTTCTGGGTCTGCCATACAGAGTTGTTGCCCTCAGCACAGGCGATTTGGGCTTCTCATCGGCTAAGACATACGACATAGAGGTTTGGATGCCCTCTTACGGCAGGTATGTGGAGATTTCCTCCTGCTCCAACTTTGAGGACTTCCAGGCGCGCAGGGCGCAAATCAGGTTCAGAAGAACTCCCAAGGATAAGCCGATGCTTGTTCACACCCTCAACGGCTCCGGCGTCGCTGTGGGCAGAACAACCGCGGCAATCCTTGAGAACTTCCAGAACGCCGACGGCAGCGTCACCGTTCCCGAGGTTCTTGTGCCCTACATGGGAACCGACATCATAAAATAAGCGGAAGATTTTGCAATAAATTTGATGATTGAAAATGCCCTTTCTTTCTGCTATAATACTGCAGGAGTATTGCGCCCAAAAAGCGAAACAAACTAAAATATATTCGGGGAGTCCGAAAGGATTCCCCGAATAAAGAATTTCAATTCTATATCTTCGCGTTAAAAACTCAAATGACGCTCAAGATAATCCGAACTGTATGGGCGGTTTTCAGATACTCCTCATTAACTCTTAAAGCAAATACGCGGGTATGGCGGAATTGGCAGACGTGCAAGATTTAGGATCTTGTGCCAATAGGCGTGCAGGTTCGACCCCTGTTACCCGCACCAGATAAGCGCCGATGCTTAAAATAGCGTCGGCTTTTTTCTTTTGCGGAGTTGACAGGCTTTTAATTTGGGGTTACCCTAAAATTGGCAGAGAAAATAAAAGGAGGAGAAAAAATGAAAACGGCGATTGTTTATCAGTCTTACCATCACGGCAACACAAAGAAACTTTTGGACGCCATAGCGGAAAAATACGAGGTCACATTGATAGACGCCGAAAAACAGCGGGACTACGATTTGTCTCAGTATGACAGAATCGGCTTTGCTTCGGGAATCGCCGTGGGCAAGTTTTACTCCAAGGTGCTCAAAGCCATGAAAGAAAAACTGCCCGAAGGAAAAGAAGTGTTCTTCATATTTACCTGCGGCGTGATGAAAGACAGATACACCAACGCCGCAAAGAAGATCGCGAGAAAGAAGAACGCGAAGATACTCGGCGAATACGGCTGTTTAGGCTACGACACCGTCGGAATTTTTAAATTATTCGGCGGTTTCGCAAAAGGTCACCCGACTAGGGAAGAAATTGAGAAAGCGGTCGAGTTTTACGGCAGTTTAAAATAGCAAAATAAAGACCTGTTTGGTTTGCCAAACAGGTCCTTTTTTTATACCATAAGGCTTTGTATAAAGTAGATGCTTAAAGCGAGCATTACCTGGGCGGGGAAGTATGTCCAGGAGTTGACCGCGTGTGGGATTTTGATTTTTCTCTTTGAGAAGTGTATTATAGCCAGCACCGCGTCGGAGACAACGAACAATACAGCCCCGAGGGACACCATCAAAGCCGCGGGATAGGCGCCGCTGCCTTGATTTTTTATCAGATTTACCGCCGTGCTCACAGCGAAAACCAGCATTGTGCTGATGGCGAGATTATAAAGAATTACCGGAGGCAGACCCACGCCGGGCGATACCTTCAGCAGCACTCCCGCGGCCACAACAAGCAGGGAAACTGCCGCCGCTGAAATCGTTAGCATTATAATCTGCTTTTTCTGGAGCGCGGAGTTTTTGACCAAAGCCGTGGCGAACGCGGCGGTGTAGAAAACATGGCCTATAAGAAAGCTGCCTACTCCTATAATGAACTTTTTGGATTTCGGGTCCATGTTAAGGGAGTAATCCCCGATGGCGCCGAAAACCGCGCCGATGGTTAAAAGTATAGCGTAGGAGGTAAAATAGCCCCCCGACGCCAGCGCGGCGGCAATGCCGATTAGCACATAGGTAACCGCGCAGACGGTTTTAACAGGCAGTTTGCTTTTGCTTTTACGCACATTCGGCATGGCGTAAATCAGCACAAATATAAGTTCAGCGGCTATGAGTACATAAAGCAGTGTTTTCAAAGCGACTCTCCTCTCATTTTTTGAATCGTCCCTTATGTACGGGCTCAAGAGTGTTTTTAGCCCAGGTTAAAAGCGCGTCGGCTCTCTTTTCAGACTTTAAGAAATCTCTGACAGTGCCTCTTAAGCTGTCAAGAATAGCGTCCGACGGCGGGTCGGAGCTGGGCAGCATTTCGACCTTGTTTCCGTTGAAGGTAAATTTCAAATTCCTAGCGCAGGGGCTTTCCGACGGGCGGATGTGAACGAGAAGTGTGTTTTCGCTCTCCCACTTGGCGGCGGAGTAAGCAGTATACGGCGCGCCGCCTATAACCGCCTTTGAAACGCGCCAATTGCCGTCAAGCCCGCATTCGATGGAGTAATCCTGCCCGCCCTCATGCCATGAGAAGGCAAGGGAATCCTCCTTGAAATTAAAGCTCACATCGGTGATGTTTCCCGCCTTGTCCTTTGACATATATGTAACCGCGGCGGGAATTACGCTGACCGGAAAGTCAATCATGTTTAGAAGGAGCTTTTTTTCAAAAGCTATCTTCCTGCCATCTATTTTTGACTCTATGGGACTTCTGTATTCACTGTAGGGCGGGATGTAATCCCCCTCGGAAACAGCCTTTAAATATTCCTCGCTCGGCTCGGCGTTCGGGATGGGGTCAATAAAAGCGTCGGGGAAGTACTTGAACATGATGTTCCTGTTCCTTGCGTTCATGTCGCCGCCGACGGTGACCGTCACCGCGTCATACTTTTTGTGTATTTCCGCAACCTGACCGAACATACCGTCAAACCTTACCGGCCCGTCTTCGCTCTCCCTTATCCACACGCCGCAGCCGTAGCCGAAGTTATAGCCCGTCTGCTTTTTAACCTTGGTGTTTTTTACGGCTTCATTTACCCACTCTTTGGGGATAATCTGTTTTCCTTCATATTTGCCGTCGTACAAAAAGCACATGGCGATTTTGGCAAGGTCCACGGGGGAGAGATGCAGTCCCCAGCCGCCGGCCTCAACGCCCTTGTGGTCGGTCTCCCAGTAGGGAACCTCAATTCCGAGAGGCTCAAAAAGGCGGGGTCTTAAAAACTCTACGGCGGAAACGCCCGTAACCTTTCTCAGCATGGCAAGGGCCATATGAAAATTCTCGTTTATGTAGGAAAAGCCCTCGCCGGGGGCGTAGTCGCATTTGGAGTCCATAAAGAGCTTTATCCAGTCGTGTCTGACCTTGCTTTTAAAGGGCGACACATTCCTGCCCGCGCTGAGAGTTATAAGGTGCTTTAAAGTTACCTTTTTTAAATTCTCGTCGCAGTTTTTGGGGACATACTCGGGGAAAAAGTCTGCCACCTTGTCGTCAAGGGAGAGAAGTCCCTCGCTGACGGCAAAGCCAATGGCGATGCCCGTAATGCTTTTGCTTACGGAGTACATGGCGTGGGGAGTATCGGCGGCGTAAGGGTATCTGAACCACCGGGCGGCGATTTTGCCGTGCCTTATCACCATAAAGCCGTGGCAGTCAATCTTTTTAAGCTCCGAGAGCATTTCAATGAGCTTTTCGGAGGATACTCCCGCCGCCTCGGGGCTTTTAGCCACGGGCAGTTCTGTTTTAATTGCGGTCAGCATACCGTATCACACTCCCGAGCCTCAGCGCCGCGGGCGGCTCTCAGTTCAGTCAGCTCTTTAAAGATAGCGTCGCGCCGCTTGCCTGTATAGTTGTCAAACAGCAGGGCAAATGCGGCAAGCAAATTGCCTATAAGACCGCAAAGGGTGATTATTGCGTAAAGACCTCTGAGGGTGCTTACAGTCTGAACGGGCTTTACATTGCTTGCGGGGTCCTTGGTCTGATACTTTACAAGGGCGAAAAGACCGTTGTAGAGGTTTGCCTTTATAAGCTCCAAAGCCTTGCCTACTATGCTTGAAGCCGCGACCAGCATTCCGTCGCAGCGCATGGGGTCGCCGTACTTTTTCCATGCGTACCACTCCATATAGTCGGTGGAGTCGGCGACAAGGATTTTTCTTGCCGCTGCCTGTGCGGCGTTGGGCATACCCGCAAAGCCGATGAGAATACCCACCACATACCTTTTTTTGCGAAGGTTTTCAAGGTCAAAGCCGAGATTGAACAGGGACATGAAGATATAAAGAATTCCCGTATATGCGTAGCCGCCCATAAGCATGCCGCGGGCGGAAATCTTTTTGCCCACAAAGGGTACGGCGAAAAGACCGGCGTAGGAGAATGTGCCGCTTATAATGTCTATGATTGCCTTCATCTGATAATCGCCGAAAACATCGTCATAAAGGTAGGGCAGTGCTTCGTATGTAATCTTTCTTATCATCTCGAAGGCGGACGCGGCTTGGAGAACCATAAACGGGCGGTTGTGAAGAATCATGCTGACCTTTTCAAGGTCCCATTTGATTTTTTCTTCCTGCTGACTCTTTGCCGC
>LFSO01000023.1:29679-32036 GCA_001512765.1 Clostridiales bacterium DTU053 | reverse complement strand
GAGCCACGAAGAAGTAAAGCATCTGCTGTCTTTTCGCGTCGTCGGTTGTGCCCACCACAATGGGGATGAGCCAGCCCGGCAGCATTGAGCCGAGAGTCGCGGCAAGGGATTCGGCGGTATAGAAATTCTTTCTGTCCTTGGGGTTGGTGACAAGCTTCAGAGCGAGAGCGTTGAGAGCTATGTCGTAGAAGGTGTCCACAATGGAAAAGAACAGTCCAAAGAAGAACACCCAGATAAAGTTAAAAAGCGCGGAGGTCGAGGGAACCACGAACAAAAGCATGGAGGTTACCGCAAAGGGGATGGGCATTATCCTAAGAGCTTTTCTGATATTGCCCTGGCTTGTGTCGTACCATGCTCCCGCGGCGGGCGGGATTATAAAGCTGAGAATCGTGGACACATTGCCGCGGATAAGGAGATTTTTGTTGCTGATGCCCATGTAGTTGCGGTTGAATTTGTCGCTGAAAGTTAAGACAGCGTCCTGACCCATGGCGTTGCCGAAGATGCCGCCGGCGTAGCCAAGCTGCTCTTTCAGCGGCAGCGTTCCGCTGAGAAAGTCATTTTTGTAGTAGTAAATCTTCTCTTTAATTTTCATAAAAACTCAAACTTATAAGATTTATAGATTTATAAAAAGCTTTGAGAATGCTTTGAAAACGCTGAGGAGGAAGTTAACGATTCTGCTTATAAGGCTTATATCGGGAGCTTTAGCGGAAGTGTCCAACTCCGCGTTTATATCGGAAGGCTCGGAATAGTCCTCCGTAATTCCGCCAAGCAGGGCAGTGAGAAGTGCCTGCAAGGATTTTTCGGTAACGACTTTCGGAAACTCCTCGCCTGAAAGCGAGAAGTCCTCATCAAGTCTTATTCCGAGGAAGTTTAACAGGCTGCCGACGGGAGCGTCGGAAGCAAGTGTTACTCCAAAGTGTAAAACGATGGCCTTAAGACAGAGGAATACAAGCTCGGTTTCGCTTTCCATCTCCCTTTCGTCGCCATAGTAGAAGTTGGACATAACGGCGGCGACAATCTGATAGGGTCTTTCATAGTCGCTTTCGGGGAGGGTAAAGCCCGCCTCCAAAGCGAATTTTTCAATGCTGTCATCGCCCGAGCCGTCGTCGTAGATGGGAAGGCTTATAGCCTTGCCGATGGCGTTCATAAGGCGGTTTAGCTCATCGAAAGCCTTTGTGCCCTTTTTAAGACCCAGCCAGCCGCCAACCTTTTCGGCGGAGCCCACATACTTGTTTAGCCAGCGGCACATGCACGCCTCAAAGAAGCCCTGAGAGTATTCGGGGAAGTTGTTTTCTATCATCTGCAGCTGCTCGGCGGTGTAGCCCTCGGTTAAATCGGCGGTGTCAATCTCGGTTATGTAATCGGATGTGATTTTTACCTTCTCGCCGCCGAACTCAGCGTGTCTGTAAGCGTGGGGATAGACAATCAGCGAGCCTGTCATGACATCGTAAATTGTCTTGCCCGAAAGCGTCTTTGCGGAGGAGATGTCGTTGGCATGGATGTGACCCGTAAATACAATGTCTATTCCTAAATCCGAAAGCTCACGAAGGAGCTGTGAGTAGCTGCCCGAATTTGTAAGGGGCTGAACGGCGAAATGGGGCAGCAGCGGGTGATGCATCATGGCGATGAGTTTTTTGCCGTCAAGTTTTGCTTTCTCAGCCTGTTTTCTTATCCAGCTTAAAACTGCGTGATTAATCTCGCCGCCCACTTCTCCGTAAATGCAGGAGTCGACAGCGATAAGGCGGTAATTGCCGCTGAGGTCCGCAGTGTAAGAGCCGGATGTTTCATGCACGGAAAGAGCCTCATTGTAGCCGAAATCGGCGTAAATCTCCTTAAACTCGTCTATGGTGATGCCTTCTGAGCCTTTAGCCTCAAAGTCATGGTTGCCGCCGATGACGAAAATCTCTTTGCCGCTCTCGGCTTCGGCATTTCTCAGAATCTCGGCAAGCTCCAGATGGGACTGCCTTTTTCCTGAGCTGGTAAGGTCGCCCGCTATCAGCAGGAACTCGTCGTCACTCTCGGCGAATTCCTTTAAAAGCTGCTTAATTATAGCCTTTGACTCCCAGTCCATCCGACCCTGAATCGAGGCGTAGGCGTATGTTTCCTTGTTAAGCAGTCCCTCGGTAAAAGGCACAGCCTCGGGGTCTGCGGGGAATTCGCCCAAATCAGAGAAACTGGAGAAATGAATATCAGTGGCGACGGCGATTTTAAGGGTGTCGCCGCCCGCAAAGGAAATGACCGCAGTGCCGCAGAGCAGCGCGGCGCAAAGGATTACCGCCACAGCGGATTTGAAGATTTTTTTCATTGTTGCACCTCCGGAAACGAATCAAAGCCTTGCGGGTAGATATCCCAAGGCT
>LFSO01000023.1:22114-29602 GCA_001512765.1 Clostridiales bacterium DTU053 | reverse complement strand
ATAAATTTATATACTTTACTGAAATTTATGCAGTTTACATAAGTTTCCGCGCGTATTTCCCCAAACCCACCGCCGAAGGGAAACCACCCCATCCCACCCTGCCAAAGAGGTAAGCCGCCGAACAACCCAAACGCCCCGCCCCGCCACCGACAGGGGAGAGCGGTCGCCTCCACAGCGGGCTTTCCGCCGTCCCCGCCACCGACAGGAGCGACACACGCCGCCCGAGCAATCCACCCCGCCCGAGGGGAGTGTCCGCCCGCATGGGTGACACCGTTGTAAAGAGCGCCGCCGAGCTCCGCCACCGACAGGGGGATCGGTCGCCCACACAGCGGGCTTTCCGCCGTCCCCGCCCGCCGCCCGCCATCAAAGGGGGGCGCCCCGCTGCCGGCTCTCCCACGAACCGCCCGCCGCCGAGTTTCCCCGCTCAGGCGGGATTTTCGGCAAATACAAGGCAAATTCCCGCCGCTTTGGCAAGCTCGGTAAATTAAAGAAAAGGACGCCGAGAAACTAAAAATCAGTGCCCCGTATGAACTTTTTGGGTCTCGGTTTTACCAAATTGGACTTGCCATGCGGCTATTTTTAGTCAGTTCTTCATAAAATTTACATTGAATGTTAATAAAATATTGGTATATTATTATAATAAGAGTAAATATTTTGTAATTTTATGAAGGTGATAGATTGGGCAAATATTTGATTGTTAACGCCGACGACTTCGGTCTGTGCAAATCCGCCAACGACGCAGTTATAGATTTGTTCCTTGACGGCAAGCTCCTTTCCTCAACAATAATGTTCCCCGCCCCGGGGCATGAGCAGGCGGCCCGCTTTGCGGCTGAGCACCCCGAATACGCAATCGGCGTTCATCTGACGCTTACCAGCGAATGGCCCACTTACAGATGGAAGCCCCTGACCGACGGCAAATCCCTTGTGGACAAAGACGGCTATATGTGGCCAAAGACCGAGGATGTGGAGAAAAACGCTACATACGAGGACTTGGAGAAGGAGATAAGAGCCCAGATAGACTACGCCCTCTCCTTCGGCTTTACCCCGTCGCACATAGACAACCACATGGGCACCCTCTACGGCAACCGCACGGGAAGGTTCGGGCTTTTAAAGATGATTCTGAGGATTTTGGGCGAGCTGGGCTACTCCTACCGCCTTTACACAAAGGTTGACAAGAGCATGGTGCCCCGCGGCACACCCTATCCCGTCTATAAAATCTCCAGCCTGTTTACATCCCATTGGGCTAAAAAGTTCAAGGTCATCCTGCCCGACTATCTCCTTTTCCCCGACTGGACTCGGGAGCTGAGAGAAGGCACATACGAGCAGTACAGAGATTTAATATTAAAGCTCTGGACCAATATCCCCGACGGAGTGACCGAAACCTTTGTGCACCCCGCTTTTGCCACCGATGAAATGAAATCCATCACCGGCTCATGGCGGGACAGACAGTGGGAGTACGACCTCTTAAAGGACCCCGACACGCATAAATATCTCAAAGACCACGGCGTTACCATGATAAACTACCGTGACCTTATACAAATGAAGAAAGGAAGGTAAGAACATGAGCAAAGACTCACCGTCGCCATTAGCAACAAAAAGAATTCCTTCCATAGACCGTTTCAGAGGACTTGTCATCATCTGCATGATACTCTTCCAGTTTGCCGAGCATTTTAAGAATCTGGGCAAATGGGCAACGGTCTCACTCCACGCTCCGAACGAGAACGCAATCTACATCCTTCCCAACCTCTCCCTTGCGGACCTTGTGGCTCCCGCCTTCATACTCGCAATCGGTCTTACCTTTATGCCCTCTATGAAAAGGAGAATCGAAAAGCAGGGCAGAAAGGAAGCGGTAAGCCACTTTTTAAGGCGTTACCTGACTTTAATAGGCATCGGCATCGCGATGAACGGCATAAATGACATCCTTGACGGTAACGACGACCTTGTCTCAAAAATCGCCATCGGACTTACCGCCCTTGTGCTCCTTTTCGGCGTCATCGCCCTGATACTCAAGTTGGCAAAGGTCAAAAACAGGGAAAAGTTCTACAAAGTCTACTGGGTCTATATGTGCATTGTGGGCGTGTTCGGCATTGTTGTCGCCATCATCAACGCCTTTATGCTGGTAACGGGCAGA
This sequence comes from Clostridiales bacterium DTU053, assembly GCA_001512765.1. Lineage (GTDB taxonomy): Bacteria > Bacillota > Clostridia > Oscillospirales > Acutalibacteraceae > DTU053. The sequence goes on along the minus strand of LFSO01000023.1, from coordinate 27,471 downwards.
ACAGATGAATCCTACGGACACTGGCTTGTTCTGCACCACATAGGCTTTGCGGGTCTGGTGGCTATCCCCTTCGCCCTGCTGCCCGATAAGACGGGTCATTATATCCGCCTGCTTGCGGGACTCGGCATCCTCTCCCTTTACGCCGTATTCCATGAGGGCAACCTTAAAAACGACCTGTTCCCGAATAACCTTGAGCTTATAGACAAGGTGGCGGACGGCGGCTTTATAGGAGGCTTTGCCTGGGGCGCAATGCTCCTTCTGTACCTCTTCTTTGCGGAGGAGTTCAGAAAGAGAAAGAACAAGTACCTCCCGCCCGCGTCCTTCGGCATTTTCACAATCGTTTTCATCGGCCTTCTTTGGAGCATCTTTAAGACTCTCCCCGAAACGGACACATGGGCAGGCGCTCTGTCAGGCTTCCTTCCCATAAACAAGGGCAGCGTCAGCCCCTCCTATGTGCTTATCACCACCTACCTTGCGCTCTTGGTGTTCTACATCTTTGAGCTCTTTAACTCCCTTGAGACCAAGTTTGACATCCTCGCATGGTGGGGCAAGAACCCGATTCTTATGTACTGCATTGAGTTCGGCTTTGTGGGCGCACTCACCGCGGCTCTGGGAGATTACTTCGAGACCGCTCCCGCTCCGATAGGAGCCGCCTTTGTAATCGGCGTGGGCGTGCTGCTGACCGTTGTCGCCTATATCCTTGACAAGAAGAAGATAATTATTAAACTCTAAATGCAAAAAATGAGGCGCGGCAAAATATGCTGCGCCTTTTTTTATCTGCAACTTTGTGGTAATATGGCAAAGGGTGATTTTATGGCGGTGATAAGCGTAGACCTTAAAAAGGAGTATCAGAGCTTTGAGGGCTTTGGAGCCAGCGGAGCCTGGTGGGCGCAGCTTGTCGGCGGCTGGGAGCATTCGGACCCTGTAAGCGGCATGGCTGTTCGGGACCGTATTTCTCAGCTTCTTTTCAGCAAAGACAAAGGCATAGCTTTAAGAACCTACCGCTATAATCTCGGCGGCGGCTCAAAAGAGGCGGGAAACGGCAAGTTCCCCAATCCTTTAAGGCGCGCCGAGTGTTTCCTTAACGAAAAGGGCGAGCCGGATTTTACAAAAGACAAAAACGCCGTCTATATGATGCGAAAAGCGGTTAATGACGGCGCGGAGGAGCTTATCTTTTTTGTAAACTCACCGCCCGTTTGTTTCACGAAAAACGGAAAGGCCCACTCCGACACCGCCGGCAGAGAGAACCTGCCAAAGAAAAACTACAGAAAGTTCGCGAACTACTGCCTTGATGTGGCACAGCATTTCATTTCCGAGGGTCTGCCCGTAAAATACTTGTCCCCCGTAAACGAGCCCTTGTGGGTCTGGACGGGAGGGCAGGAGGGCTGCCACTACCGCCCGAGAAGCGTCCGAAAAGTTTTTGAGGTCTTTGCGGAAGAATTGGAAAAGAGACCGAATCTCAAAGGACTGAAATTATCGGGAGCGGAAAACGGGGATATACGCTGGTTCAACAAAAGCTACACAAGGCAGCTTCTTAAATCTCCCATGGTGCGCAAATACCTTGACTCCGTTGATGTCCACTCCTACTGCCTGCCCGCGCCGTTTAAGTTTTTGAATAACCGAACGGCGTACCTTAAACGCTTCAGAAAATGGATGGATAAGCATTACCCCGAAATTCCCGTTAAGATGAGCGAATGGACTCACATGAAGGGCGGGCGGGACTACGGCATGGACTCGGCTTTGGAGATGGCGAGGGTCATGTACGAGGATATTTCGATTCTCCATGTCACCTCATGGCAGCACTGGATTGCGGTCTCGGAAGTTGACTACTGCGACGGTCTTATTTACATAAACCTTGAGGATAAAAGCTTTGAGCTTACAAAACGCTACTTTGCCACGGGCAATTTTTCAAAATATGTTTCCCATATGGCAAAAAGAGTCGAGGCTAAAACCGACGACCCCGATATTCTGCCCCTTGCCTTTAAAGGTGAGAATACGGTTGTTATTCTGATTAACCCCACAGCGGAAGAAAAAACGGTTACGATAAATAATCTCAGCGGCAGCGCAAGACTTATCGTAACCGACGACAATAAGAACTTGGAGGAAACCCCGCTTTCAAGCCTTGAAAATATTAAGCTCACACCCCGCTCCGTAAACACTGTTGTTTTAAACGAATAAGAGGGAGAGAATTTTGAGCCTATGGAAAAGATAAAGAACTTCCTTAAAACTCAAAAGCAGTACTGGAAAGTCCCGCCCAAAGGCAGATACATGCCGTACAAGGAGATTATTTCCTACTCATCGGGCGGAATGGGCGTAAGACTTATTGTTTTCCTTGTCCAGAACATGATACTGGGCGTGGGCAATACCCTTATCGGCAACACCATAGGCATTGCCCCAAGACCCCTTTATATCATCTACATAATCAGCGTCCTTTCGGGCTTCCCGCTGACTGCTCTCAGAGCAAGAATGATTGACAACACAAGGGGCAAAGAGGGCAAGTACCGTCCATACATAATAAAAATGGGCATCCCCACCGTAATTTTGGGCATAGGCTTTGTCTGGATGCCGTATGAGAGAATGAGCCTTGCTTTAAAGTGCGTTACGGTGCTGCTTTTTAACATAGGCTTTCAGTTTTTCTATAACTTCCTTAGCGACGCCTACTACTCCCTTGTATTTCTTCTCTCCCCCAACACCATTGAACGCTCCGATGTCTGCGCCATCAGAAGCATTATAGAAAACTTTACCCCCTCCATCGTGGGAATTTTCCTGCCCATAGTCGCCTCATGGATTACGGGCGACAGCACCCTTTATGACATAAGGATTTACAGATACATCTACCCGCCGCTTTTGTTCGGCGGCTTCTTCCTCGCTATCATCGCTTACACGGGCACTAAAGAGAGAATCGTGCAGGCAAAGACCCATATTATTCAGGTTCGCTTAATAGACGCTCTCAGAGCCGTTTGGAGAAACAAGTATTTCTGGATTTTCTCCCTTGCCAACTGGCTGGGCTTTCTTGAAGGAGCCTTTGACAATATCCTCGGCTGGCTTTACAACTATCAAAAGGCTTGCTCACCCGCCCAGTATTCCGCGATAACCGCCATTATCGGCAACGCCTCTTTCTGGAACAATGTCATAGCCCCCGGCTTTATAAGAAAGTACGGCAAGCGCAAAATCCTGATAGTTACGAATTTAATGAATATCTTCCTGATTTTCCTTTTGTACCCGATTGTAAAGTCCTTTGCGCCCGCCGTCATGATATGGATGCTCACCGCCGTCATCTTTATAAACCGCCTTATCACCGCTCTGGGTCACCTTCTGCACCCCAGCATAGAGGCGGATATAAGGGACTATCAGCACTATATAACCGGCGAGAGAATTGACGGAATGTTTGCCGCGGTGGGTCTTATCGGCGCCGCCGTGTCCCTTGCGACCAGCTTTGTGCTGCCCGCCATTTACGAAAGGGTGGGTCTTAACGAAAGGGTAGCCGTATCTTTGGGCTACAGCGGCGATAATGTTTACGATGTGCTTTACAACTCCGAGTTTTTCGTAAAGATTGCCTCTGTGCTGATTCTCTCCGCCGTCGTTGGCGCGACCTTAAATGTCATTCCCTTCTTCTTCTATGATTTGACGGAAACCAAGCAGCGGGCTATGGTTACGGTGCTTAAAATAAGGGCTCTTTTTGAGGACTACGCCGCGGGAGAACTCTCCGACGACTCCCTCATTGAAGCGATTGAGCTTATTGAAGAGGCAAAAGAGTTTTACGGCAGAGAGCCTCATAAACTCACAAAGGACGAAATCAAAGCGGCGAAAAAATCAAAAGACAAAGCCGCGGTAAAGCAGGCAAAAGCTAAATACAAGCGCAAAAAAGAGGAAAACGAAAAAATCGAGATTGCCGAATATGTGATTCGAGAGATTAACAGGTTCGACACAGAGGAAGGGCAGCTTGAAATCGAAACCGCGAAGCTCATTGTGGAAGCGGGTCTTAAAGGCTTTGCGGATTTGAAACTCCTCAGCGTTGAGGAGGCGAAAGCCATGCCCAAGGGCACCGCTTTCGAGAAGGAAAAGCGCAGGAACGCCATAATTCAGGCCGAGAACATAAAGTTCGCGAGAAAAACCATCAGAAAATACTACCCCGACGGTCTTGAGGAGTTTGACAAAAGCATATTTGACAGACTCCAAAAAGAAATGGAAGAGCTGGAAGAAAAGCAGAAGGAGCTTATAGACCTTCTCTCGGAAGCTCGGAAGAAAAAGGATAAAAAGTCTGAGAAGGAGATTAAGGCCGATATTAAAGCCGTGCAATTAAGAAAGCAGGCGGTAAACTCCGCTTTCAAGGACGCGTCGAAAAAGTTTTCCATCTACCTCACAGCCGCAAAGCCCTATATAAACGCCCAAAAGCTGCTTTTGCAGAAAGAGAACTACAGCCGCTACGGCGAAATCCTCGAAAGATACGAAGCAGCCAAAAAGGAAAAGGCAAACGCGTAAAAAAAGCCGCTATCTTTAAGATAGCGGCATCTTTATTTTGTAAGGACAATCTCGTCAACCACCTTGCCCGTTCGGGTAAATACCTTTATTGTGAGCTTATCGCTTTCGCACCATGCAACGCCGTAGGTCTGGTCGGTATTTCCCTCGCTGTCTTTGACCTCATCGTCAAAATCGCCGTAAACATAGTCATGCCAAGGCAGATACGCGGCTCTGTCAAAGGATACCCCGCAAGTGCCCATGACGCAGTAGAGGGTGCCCTTGCCGATTTCAGCCCGCTGTCCGTTTCTGACACTGGAGCGGATATAAATATGGTCGTGACCCGAAAATACGGCGTCAACCTCGTATTTGTCAAAAAGCTCGGCATAGTGCGCCTTTGTAAACCTCTCGCCCGATTTGCCGTAGGGCGAGGCGTGGATAAAGACGATTTTCCACTTCTTGTCCCGCGCAGCCGTCAGCTCTCTTTCAAGGCGCTCTTTGTAGCTTAAATCCACGCCGCCGCCGCTGCCAAGGGCGGAAATCAGGGCATAGTCGCCCATAGTAAGGTGAAAGCACAGCCCGTCCTTTGCTCCGTCGGCTCTGTCCGGGAGATTGTAGCGGGAGAGGAAGAAATCCAAATCCTTTAAATCGTCCTGGTCGTGATTGCCGGGGGTGGGAAGCCAAATCTCCTCAGCCGCAAAGGGCGAAAGGTGAGTTAAAATATATTGAAATTCCCGCGCGCTGCCCGCGTTGTCCACCATATCGCCAAGGCTCACGATAAGTCTGGGCTTGTCCGAGTTGTTAAGCGCCTCGTCAAAGGTCTTTCTGAGGAAAGGCAAATCCTCTTTTTTAGAAAGCTGAGAGTCGGCAAGGAAAACAAGACTGAACTTCTCTGTATT
>LFSO01000023.1:15936-21868 GCA_001512765.1 Clostridiales bacterium DTU053 | reverse complement strand
GCTCTCAGCCAAAAGGCATAGTCTGAAGGGAAAGCAGCGAAAAAGTCTGTTTTTAAAACGCCGTTTTTATCAAAGGCTAAAGGCTCAAAAGGTATTTCAATTTTCCTTCCCTCATTGTCCCGACAGGAGTCAAGCACAAGGAAGGCTCGCTCTTTTCTGTGCTTATCATTTAGATATTTAAGGAAAAACTGAGTTTCCCCCTCTTTTTCGCCCTTTTTGTAATCAAGCATAAAGGGCTCGGCGGGCGGCTCGTATTTGTTGACGGGTCTGCCCATGTCGGAAGGGCAAAGGCTCTCGTCATAAAGAGACTCAATCTTGCCCACCTTAATCGTGCCCTGCTGGGCGCCCTCTAATGTATAGTCAAACTCAAAAAGCTGATGGAACATAAAGGGCTGGGAAAACTCGTCGTTAATATTAAAGCAAAGCCTTTTCCAGCCATGCCAGTTAATCACATACTCATTTTTTGAATGGGAAGGGGTGTTGTCCCTTGAGTTTATGTAGAACCTTATTATATTCCCCGACCCGTCGCCGCAGAGCCAAACAGAAACCCATTTAAAGGCGGGCAGATGCCATAAAGGCGTTTTTTTAAGCCTTGCCGCAGGTTTTCTAAGCCCCACAAACCGCCTTAAATCATATGAAAGACTAAGGCAGTTTTCAAAGGGCAGATTTTCGTCCGTAACTTCTTCGATTGCCGCCCTTGTAACCCTCGGCAGAGAAATCTCCTTTAGCCTGTCTCCTTTATAGTCCGACGGGTCAAACAAAACAGCGGATTTCGGTAATTCGCCCGCAGAGATGTAAACGGGAATATTCACAGCGGAACCCCTTGAGTATCTTGCGGTGAAAATGCTGTAAACTCCCTCGGGCAGAGTTTTCATGAAATCCGCCTTGAAAATGATTTCATCCTCGCCGTGTATGTACTCCTTGCCCTCATTGAGGGTCTTTGTCTCACCCGAAATCGGCTCAAAAAGCTTTACACTCAAAAGGCTGTTGCCTCTTGAGGCTATTTTCACCTTAAAATCGCCGTCTTTTTTGTTGTAAAGAAAATGCGCCCTTTCGGGCAGCGCGTTAAAAAAATGCTTCATATACCGTTCCTTAAATAGTTTTATACGATTATAGCAAATAACAGGAAAAAATTAAAGGGGGCTTTAAGCCCCCTGTTTTTAGAAGTATGCTTTTATCTCAGCGCCGTGTGAGGCGTCTTTAAGGCTAATCCAAAGAAGGCTTCCGTCATAGAAATAGCCGCTGTCCGTAGCGGTCAGCTCCTCAAAGGAAGACGCCGCGGGGATAGCTGTGTCGCCGAGTTTAACCTGCTTCGGAGCCTTCTCGCCGTAGACTCTGAAAAGGAATGAGCGTTCGGACTCGGTTGCGCTGATTGTAAGCTGGCTGCCCTTCTTAGTGTAGGAGAGCATGGCGCCCGTCTTGTTCTCCTCATAAAGACCGAACTTGTTTGTGCCCTCCTCGGGGTAGAGCATTACGGTGGTGAAGGGAGCGGAAAGCTCTGAGCCGTGTCCGTTCTCGGAGTCTGCAACATCCAGCGGAATAATCGCGCCCTTTCTTATAAATACCGGGAACTCGTCAAGGGGGAATTTAATAGCCTCTACGCCCTTCTTATAGTGCCTTGACTCGTCAAACATATATATCCATTCGCCCTCTGGGAAGTACACAAGGCGTGTTTCTCCCTCGTCAAAGTAGGGAGCTACCAGAATTTCGTCTCCCAGCATATACATATACTCGCCCTTTAAGGGTCTCATTGTGGGTCTGTTTGTTTCGTATGAATATGCGGCCTGGCTGTAGATATAGGGAATAAGCTCATGGTGGAGCTTTACAAACTTGCGGTAAATCTCGTTTGTCTCCTCGTCAAACATCCAGGGTCTGTGCTCACCGCCGCCGCCGTTCTCCATAATGGGGCAGAATGCGCCAAGCTGCGCCCAGCGGATGAACACATCCTTATACATATTGCCGTCGTTTCTGAATCCGCCGATGTCGGAGCCGTAGCTTACAAATCCGAACTGAGCGGAGGAGAACATATTGTTAAGAGCGTGTCTGAGTCCGCCCCAGTCGTTGTCATTGTCTCCGACCCAGCCTGCGAAATTGATGTCCCTGCTGGTGGAAACAAGGGGCAGTCCAAGATTGGTAATCTGGTCGTCAACGGGTCTGGCGGATATGATTCTGTCGTTTCCGAGTCTCTGCCTTGTGTATTCGTAGAAATCTCTGTAAACCCAGTCTTTGTATGTATTCCATGTTACAAGACCGCTCTTTCCGATGGCGGGAGCCAGCAGCATTACATAGGGGTCGGTGCCGTCAACCTTCCAGCCGTCAATGCCCATGTCCAGAATGGGGTCCATCTGCTTGTGCCACCACTCGACTGCCTCCGGGTTGGAATAGTCAAGCAGAGCGCCCTTACCGCCCCACCATTTGACCGTTCTGCCGCCGCTGAGGAAATATCCCTTCTCCTTGCCCTCTTTAAAGTTGGAGGCGGTTTCGTTCACAATGCTGGTCGCCCACATTATGACTCTTATGTCCTTTGAATGGAACTCCTCAATAAGCTTGTCAAGATTCGGATATAAATTCGGGTCGGGTATAAAGGTGTTGGAATCGGTAGCCCAGGGTCTGTCTATGATAACGGCGCCCACGGGAATGCCTCTCTCCAAAAAGCCGTTTACGAACTCCCTTGCGGTGTCCTCCGTGCCGACATTCTCCCAAACCCAGTGCTCATGCACCCATTTGGGCCACTGGGGAGCCTTTAGGGTCGGGTCGTCTAAGTTTGGGGTGGGCTTTAAGCCGCCTGAGCCGATGAAGAATAAAAAGGTCAGAAACAAATTGAAAACGCGTTTAAAAAACAACTTAATTTTCATAAGTCCACTCCTAAAAAACCCCTTTTAATGTATTTTCAGTATGTCCTATTTTTAACAGATTGTCAATAAATTTAATCAAAGATGGATTATTTTATAAGATATCCATAAATTTTACCTCAAATAAATTTTGACAGGAGGTTAAAAATAAGGATGAAAACTTTATTGGAGGTAAGATAATGACCAAGAAGACAACCAACCTGATGAAGGGTGTCGGCGCGGCCCTGGCTATCGGCGGTACTGCTGCCGTAATCGGTTCCATGATGAACAGCACCAGAAATACCCGCAAGGCAAAAAAGACCGCCACTAAGGCCGTAAAAACTGTCGAAAATATTATTGACAGCGTACAGGATATTATAGGATAATAAAATTGCCTTGAAAAACACCTGTCCTAAAGGGCGGGTGTATTTTTTATTAGAGGGGCAGAGGAAAAATTTAACATAACGCTTATAACAAATGAATTTTTGGAGATAATAAGAGTGAAAATCTCACTTGAAAGGAAACCGCAAATGAGCTTTAAAAAAGTATTGTGCTTTATACTATGTGTTTGTCTTATTCTGTCCCTGTTCTCCTGTATGAAGCAGGGGGATTTGATGACCACGACCACCACATCGGGCGACGAAAAACTGACGACTGAAAAGGACGACGCCACAACCTCAGCCACATGGACCGAGGGTGAGACCGAGTGGACAAGCCCCGACGGCGCTCCCGTGCCCGACAGCAGCACAGAGCCGATAGTGGCGGAAGTGGTTGAGCTGCCAAGCGGCATTAAGAAAAATACCGTCTCGCTCTACGGGGAGTACACAAAAACCGAGGCGACCTATACGGGACTCGAGCCCCTGCCGAAAGCCGAGTTTAAGGTACACGACCCCGATAACTCAAGGAACCTTCCCACTAAGCTCATAGCCCACGCGTACGGCGTCGCGAAGGACGGAAAGCCCAACGACATCTCCGTCCGCTCTCAGGCGTTTTTCGATTCCAAAAACTACAACGCCATAACCTATGACAACAAAACGGATAAGAAGGTTCTGTATCTTACCTTTGATGTGGGATACGAGAACGGCTACACCGCAAAAATCCTTGATGTGCTGAAAGAGAAGAATGTGCCGGCCATGTTCTTCTGCACCCTGCCCCAGATTAAGCAGTACCCCCAGCTTATCGCCAGAATGATACTTGAGGGTCATGTGGTTGGCAACCACTCAAAGACTCACCCCTCCTTCGCGAAAATCTCAAGAACCAAGATGATGGAGGAGGTTAAAGCCTTTGACGACTATATAAGGGAGAAATTCGGCTACACCGCCCCCTTCTTCCGCTACCCCATGGGCGAGTATAACGAAAGCTCCTTGGAGCTTTTAAACTCCTTCGGCTTTAAATGCGTGTTCTGGTCGGTCGCCTACGCTGACTGGGATTTGAACAATCAAAAGGGCAAGGAGCATGCCTTCAACACCGTAACATCAAGGCTCCACCCGGGAGCGGTAATACTTCTTCACTCTGTGTCGCCCGATAACGCCAACGCTCTCGGCGATATAATCGACTACGCAAGGCAGCAGGGCTACGAATTCAAGCTCCTGCCAAATAAAAGACAAAAATAAAGCCTTCGGTTTTTCCGAAGGCTTTTTATTTAAGGTTTATTTGGATTCTGCAGCCAGTCTCTTTTCGCCTTTGAACTTAATCAGCGCGCCTGAAGCTATGACGAATAAGAGAACAAGGAAGAACAGGAGAATTCCCTTCCAGGGCTCTCTGTCGCCAGAGGCGGAGATAACGGGATGAATAAATCCGGCATATGTCATAAATCCGCAGGAGATGATTGCCGCAAGGGGAACGACGAATCTCTTGAAGGGTGAGAAGTCCTTCTCCTTAATCATAACCGCGATGAACATCGGGATGTAGCAGGTGTAAAGGAATACTATCGGCAGCTCTGAGGAGTCAAAGCCGAAGTCGCCTATCCAGCCCATGAGTGTGCAGCCGTAGAAGTAAAGGAGCCAAAGAGCGCACATAAAGAGGCCGAGAACGGATGAGTTGGAGGGCATGTCCGTAATCTGGTCAACCTGCTTAAATGTAACGGGACGGGGACCCTCGTTTCTTGAAGCAAGAGCGAATGCAGCTCTTGTTGTGCCTACCATAAGACCGTTAAGGGTTCCCAGGCAGGAAACGATAACGAATACGAAAATCAGGGAGCCGAGAGCTGTGCCGAACACATTCTTGAAGGCGTTTGCCGCGCCTGCGTGTCCGTCTGCCATAATCTCCTCGGTGCTTACAGCGCCTGCAAGGCCGATGTAGTAGAAGATGTAAACGGCAACAACGATAAGAGCGCCGATTACAAGAGCCTTGGGCAGGGTCTTCTTGGCGTCTTTAAGCTCCGCGTTGATGGATGTGGCGATAATCCAGCCCTCATAAGCGAAGGCAACAGCGACTATCGACGCGAAAAGTCCGCCGCCACCGGCTGCGACCTCGGATGTTACCCTTGTGAAGTTCTCAACGGTAACGCCTGTCATAAGACCCTTGATTGTGCCGACAATAGCCATAAGAACAAGGGGGATGAGCTTAATGACAGTGGTGGAAACCTGGAACTTGCCCGCGAGAATCGGTGAAAGGGCGTTCATAGCGTAGATAGCGATGAGGTAAAGACCCGCAATTGTCATGCAGGTGCCGCCCACAATGTCGTCAATGCCCAGAAGTACGCAGGTGTATCTTGCGGAAACCCAAGCAAGAACGGATGTGAGAGCGGGCTGATAAACAACTGTAAGGTACCAGCCGATGTAGTAGCCGTATCTCTTGCCCAAAGTTGCCTCTGCATAGTCCACAACGCCGTTGACTTTTTCGTACTTTGTGGCAAGGTTTGCGAAGGCATAAGAGCAGATAATCATGATAAGTCCGACTATCAGCCATGCCCAGATGCCGGTTTTGACATCGCCGCCGGTTGCCTTAAGAACGGCTTCGGCCTTAAAGAATACGCCGCTGCCTATGACGATACCGATGACCATGGAAATCGCCATGGGTAAGCCGTACTTTTTGGAAAGCGTTTTCTCCATAGTAAACCTCCATTACTGATTTAAAAGTCCTGCTTAAAGTCAAAAAAA
>LFSO01000023.1:15378-15870 GCA_001512765.1 Clostridiales bacterium DTU053 | reverse complement strand
AATAATTAGTATAATGATTCTGAAATTAAGGAGGTAAAAATATGGATAAGTTTTATATTGCGGCCCTCAGAATAGACAGACGCAGCGAAAAGGCTCCGAGCGTTCAGGAGGTGCTGACCAAATTCGGCTGCATTATCAAGATGAGATTGGGACTTCACGAAGCGGGCAATGTCTGCTCCGACCAGGGTCTTATAATTCTTGAGCTTGTACCCGACAAGGAGGAAATAGACAAGCTCCTCGAAACCCTCAATTCCATAAAAGGCGTCACCGCGAAGTTATTGGAGATATAAAAAGCAGGGGAGTAAAGCCCCGTAAACAGAAAAAAAGCACTCGAAAGGGTGCTTTTATTTTTTTGCCCATCCCCCCGCCGTGGGGTGTGCTCTCTCCGCCGCTCCGCCGTGGGGTGATTTCGCACCACCGCCGTGGGAGTGCCTTCCCTCCCCTGACCGTGCGGGCGGGGGTGGCGGAAACGGGCAGCCGCCGCCCTTTCCC
>LFSO01000023.1:10417-15322 GCA_001512765.1 Clostridiales bacterium DTU053 | reverse complement strand
CCGTGCGGGCGGGGGAGCTTTCTGCGGGCGGGGAGTTTTGGGCTGATTCCGGCCGACCGAACAACAGCCTTTCCTTGCGCAAACAATAAAAAAGCACTCTTTAGGAGTGCTTTTTTCTTTGGTTAATATTTTTTACTGCAATTAATCCTTTTCACCGTTCTCCTCAGCAATAAAGTTTTCGACAAATTCCTTTTCCTTGTCGGAAACTTCGGCCTTCTTAAAAAGGTCGGGGCGGCGCTTGTATGTTCTTATCAGCGACTGCTCTCGCTGCCACTTTTTTATGTTTGCGTGGTGACCCGACAAAAGCACTTCGGGCACCTGCCTGCCCCGCCAGACAGGGGGGCGGGTGTACTGGGGATGCTCCAGAAGGTAATTATAGTGGCTCTCCCCTTCCACAGCCTCCTTGCTTGAGAGCACGCCGTCAATCATCCTCGCCACCGCGTCGGCAAGCACAAGGGCGGGCAGCTCGCCGCCGGTCAGGACATAGTCGCCTATTGAAATTTCCTCGTCCACAAGCTCCTCTATGACCCTTTCGTCAACGCCCTCATAGTGACCGCAAAGGAGCACGAGGTGTTTCCGCTCGGAGAGCTCCTTAACCTTGTCTTGGGTCAGAGTCTGTCCGGCCGGGGACATATAGATAAAATAGGGTTTTTCGGGGGAGTTTCCCGCGATATCCTCAAAGCAGCGGGCTATGGGCTCCGCCTGCATAATCATGCCCTCGCCGCCGCCGTAGGGAGCGTCGTCAACTCTGCCTTTGCGCTGCGGCTCGGCGTATTTTCTTATGTCAACGGCGTTAATATCAATATAGCCGTTTTTTATCGCCCTGCCCGTTATGCTCTCTGTAAAAACTCTTTCGCACATCTCGGGAAAGAGGGTCAAAATATCAATCCTCATCGTCAAATATACCTTTCAGCGGACGGATTTTGATGCTCTTGTTTTCAACATCGGTTTCGATAACAACCTCGTCAATGGCGGGGATGAGGTACTCCTTGTTTCCCCTTTTAATGTGCCATACATCGTTGGCGCCCGTCTTTGATACATCGCCGAGAACGCCTAAGTTTTCGCCCGTGTCAACATCGGTGACAGCGCAGCCTATAAGGTCCTGAATAAAGTAGCTGCCCTCGGGGATTTCGGCGTCATCCCTGTCGATGAACAAAACGGTGTCGCGGAGTTTCGCCGCGTCGTTTACCGTATCAATGCCCTTAAACTTTCCAAGGACAATATTGTGATGCACTCTGAGAGAGGTCACCTCGAAATGGGACCTGCCCTCATCCTTGTAAAGCTTTTTAAAACCCGTCAGAAACTCGGGGCTGTCGCACCAGGGATTTATTCTTACCTCGCCCTTAATTCCGTGAGTTCCGACTATTTGTCCGATTTCCAGATATTTTTTAAGCATCTTGCCCTCCAAAATATTTTTGAGCCTATATATTATAGCATAAATCGAAAATATGGAAATATTAAAAAAACCGCAGCCTTAAAAAGCTGCGGTCTTCGGACTGTATGGGTTTTGGGCTTTAGCCAAAGCCGATTAGTCGATTTCCACCTGAACCTTCATGTCTCTGCGGTTAGCGGTAGCGCGCATAATCATACGCAGAGCCTTAGCGATTCTGCCCTGTTTGCCTATAACTCTGCCCATGTCATCGGGAGCGACATGCAGATGATAAACTACAACGCCGTCTTCGTTGGGCTCATCTACGGTGACGGAGACGGCATCGGGATCCTCAACAAGTCCTTTTGCCATTGTGATCAGCAGTTCATTCATTTTCTTTTCCTCCTAAAGATGCGAAGTGGTAATTTATTCGGCAAAGGCTAAGCCTATTGACAGCGATTTTTGTGGGCACCTTTATTCGGGCTTTACTTTCTTAAGCAGAGCCTTAACTGTATCGGTGGGCTGAGCGCCGTTCTTTATCCACTTTTCGGCCTTTTCAAGGTCTATCTTAATCTCGGCGGGGGCGGTCATCGGATTGTAGTAACCGATTTCCTCTATGAACCTGCCGTCACGGGGTGAACGGGAATCAGCGACGATAACGCGATAGAAAGGTGCCTTCTTTGCGCCCATGCGGCGCAGACGGATTCTTACTGCCATTAAAATTTACCTCCAAAGTTTGTATAGATTAGTTTGAGAGTCTCCATTTTACTTCAAAAACTGCTCAAGACCGCTGCCTGTAAGACCCAGACGGCGCATTTTTTTGGCGCCGACTTTGCCGTTCAGGCTCTTGAACATCTTTTGCATCTGTCTGTGCTGGTTGAGAACGCGGTTTACATCCTCAACTTTAAGTCCGCAGCCGGCGGCTATGCGCCTTTTGCGTGACGGGTTTATAATATCCGGCTTTCTTCTCTCCTCGGGAGTCATCGACAGAATGATAGCCTCGGTTTTTCTCAGATGGCTGTCGTCAATGTCGGTGTCTTTAATCTTGTTTCCGATGCCGGGTATCATCATTAGTATATCCTTCACGGAGCCCATTTTTTTCATTTCCTGAAGCTGAGTGAGAAGGTCCTCAAGGTCGAACTTGTTCTTTCTGAGGTTCTCCTCCAGCTCCTTTGCCTTTTTCTCGTCAAGAGCCATCTCAGCCTTTTCGATAAGGGAGAGAACATCGCCCATGCCGAGAATTCTCGATGCCATGCGGTCGGGGTAGAAGACATCAAGGGCGTCCAGCTTTTCGCCGAGACCGACGAATTTAATCGGCTTGCCCGTTACCGCTCTTGCGGAGAGGGCGGCGCCGCCCCTTGTGTCGCCGTCCAGCTTTGTAAGGACAAGACCGTCAATGCCCAGAGCCTCATTGAAGGAGGCTGCCACATTTACGGCGTCCTGACCTGTCATGGCGTCGACCACAAGCAGAATTTCATGGGGCTTTACCTCTGCCTTTATTGCCTTCAGCTCGTTCATAAGAGCCTCGTCAATGTGCAGACGGCCTGCCGTATCAAGGAACACATAGTCATAGCCCATGTCTTTGGCATGCTTTACGGCTTCTTTGGCTATGGTGACGGGGTTTTCGGTGCCCATCTCAAAGACCGGCACGCCCGCCTGTTCGCCCACAACCTGAAGCTGCTTTATAGCAGCGGGCCTGTAAATATCGCAGGCGACAAGCATGGGGTGATGACCCTGATTTTTAAGCCTCATCGCGATTTTCGCGCTGTGGGTGGTTTTGCCCGAACCCTGCAGACCGCACATCATAACTACCGTTGGCGGTCGGGGGGAGTATGTGAGTCTTGCCTGTGTGCCGCCCATTAAAGCCGTGAGCTCCTCGTAGACGATTTTTACAACCATCTGCGCGGGAGTAAGGCTTTCCATTACCTTTGAGCCGATTGCCCTTTCGGTGACGGCGGCGGTGAAATCCTTTGCCACCTTATAGCTGACATCCGCTTCAAGGAGCGCCAGACGCACTTCGCGCATGGCGGTTCTGACATCGGACTCGGTAAGGGTGCCCTTGCTCCTCAGCTTTTTAAACGCGGCCTCCAATTTTTCAGAAAGACCTTCAAATGCCATACATTTCTCCTTTATTTTTAATAAAGTCCAAAGCTATTCGCAAAGAGCGGTCGCTATGGATTTTATTCTGACCGTATAGTCGTTAATCTCTCTTGAAAGACCGTTGTTAAGATTGTATTTATTGATTTCCGACGCGCAGGCTATTATCTCCTCAAGACCGGCGCGAATCTGCTCGAACCTTTTGACCAGTCCCAGCATTTCCTCCATTTTGTAAAGCTGGGTTTCCGCTCTTTTAATGGAGTCGCGCACTCCCTGCCTTGTTATCCCCACATTTTCCGCAATCTCGGAAAGAGAGAGGTCGTGATTATAATAGTCTTCAAGAAATTCGCGCTGCTTTTGGGTGAGCATATCGCCGTAAAAATCAAGAAGCACGGAAATCTCAAAGTTTTTCGCCACCGAAAAGCCCTCCTGAAGCAGTATAGTGTAAAGCCTGTTTCCTTTACAGGTAAGTATTATACTAAATCGCGCCGATATTGTCAATTGCAAATTTAAAAAAAGCCATACAAGCAATAGTAGAAGAATTTTGCATATATATGGTAATTGAGGTGTTTTTATATCGATTTTAGCAGAAAAAGGGTGAGTTTATGAAGCTGCGCGGCTCGGACGACCAGATAAACGAGCTTATCTCCACACTGAAGTCTTACGATAAAGATAAGCTGTCCAAGTTTATTGACAGAAACCTTGATTCCCGCCAGAAAAAGAGGCTGGAGGAGGTTTTAAGCAACGACAAAAAGCTGAATGAGATGCTCAACAGCGAGCTCGGCAGGGAGCTCAGAAAGAAAATAGAGGATATGTAAAAAGCGGAAGGGAAAAGAAATCCACATAAAAAGGAGTGAAATCATGGATATAAACGAGCTGCTATCATCGCTAAGCCCCGATGACATAGAAAAGCTGAAAGAAACCGCCGCCTCCCTTTTGGGAGATAACGAGGAAAAGGCTCAGAGCGTGGCGTCTATCCTTGACAAAAGGAAAGAGGACACAAAGGAGCTGTCCGTAAAAGAAGACGACGCGCAAATGGTAAACGCTCTTGTGTCGCGCCTCGGGTCCAACAAGGCTCTGCCGACGCTTTTAAAGGCTATGGGCGAACTGGAAAAGAATATGAACAAAAGGGACGCCAGGTCCGATTTTCTCTTTGCTCTAAAGCCCCTTTTAAAGAAGCACAGGCAGAGCAAAGTGGACGAAGCGGTAAAGATAATGCGTCTTTTCAGCTTGCTGCCCCTTCTTAAAGGCGAAAGATAGAAAGGGGGCTGAAAAGTGGACGATATTTTTGAGATGACCAAACGGGCGGAGGAGAGGGTAAAACGCTTTCAGGAGAGGGCGAAGATTTTTGCGGAGAAACTGAATGAGGAGTTTTACGAGGAGGAAGAGCAAAGACCCTCCAAATCCGAGCTTTTGCCTTTGCCCGTAAACAGGAGCAA
>LFSO01000023.1:0-10392 GCA_001512765.1 Clostridiales bacterium DTU053 | reverse complement strand
CAGAAAGGGAAGAGGAAAGCGAGGAAACGAGCAAGGCAGTTTCAGGCAGCCCCGAAAGGAGAGATGAGAGGGAGATGAATAACAGTGGCTACGACACAAGCACGGTACATGTCTCCGTGCCCTCAAGGTCCAGCGCGTGGAGAGCGTCGGATTACATAGACAAAAGCAAAAAGCACCACATATCAATGCCTGTGGAAATCCCCGAAAGGTACAGGTATGTAATCCCCTCCAAAAAGAAAGAGGAGATAGATTATAAGGAGCTGGTAAGAAAGCAGCGGGATGAGCCGAGACTAAAGCTCTCTCTCGATTCTCCCCCAAAGAAAAGGGAGCCTGAGGAGCGACATGAGCACCATCATCATGAACACGCGGAGAAAAGCGCCGGCATCTCAAAGCTCGCAAAGGCGTTAAACCTTGACGAAAGCGCCCTTGACACCGACGAGCTGCTGCTTTTGACTTTGATTCTCCTCCTTGCGGAGGAGGGCGGCGATATGCCTTTACTTATTGCTCTAATGTATATTTTGATATAAAGGAGGGCAGCCGCACTAAACAATAAAGGGGGGAATTAATCCAGAGTAATACTCTTAAAGGGGGGACTATTTTAAGACCCTGCCACACGGCAGGGTTTTAATTTTGCCCGCCGCCCCGACACGGGTAGAGCCGCCCACAGATGGGGAGCGTAACACCGCCCCATCTCGTTTAACGCCGCCCAGCCGTCCGATGGGGGCTTTTTATATATACCCCACGCCCATCGCCGACACCCCCGCCCGCAAGTGGCGGGGTGAAAAAGAAGGGGGAGCCGCCCGCCCAAAAAGTAAAGTCGTCGCCCTCGCGCCCCGCCGCACGCAGGGGTATTTTTTACCCCGCGCGCCAATCCTCAGCGAGTGTCACCGCCCAAACGCCGCCTTTGTCACTTTGCTGAAACTTTATTGATTTTGCGTTTTTTATTTGTTGACATTGTGGAATTTACTGGCTAATATGAAATTAAAGATTAAAGGAGGGATATTATGCTGGATTCGCTATTTTCCTTTAGAGAACACAGGATGATTCAAAGGCTTCTTGACGCTCTGCAGAGCGCTCTCAGACCCACGGGAGAGGGTCTCGGCTATTTCAAAAGTATAATCGCCTCCCTTGTAGTTGTGGCGGAACTGCTTGGCGCGCTGTTTTTCGGCCATCCCCAGACCCCACGCGGACAGGTCATAAATCTTGACGAGTGGGAGCTTGTCTGGCGCGACGAGTTTGACGGCGACAGCCTTGACCTTACAAAGTGGAGGAGCAACGGCAACGGCCCGAGAAGGGGCGGCTACTGGGACATAGACCAGGCAATAGTACAGGACGGCAATTTAATTATCCGCACCGAGTATAAAGAGGACGGCAAATACGGTCCCGGCTGGTATTCCGCAGGTCTTGACACAAGAGGACTGTTTGAGAAGAAGTACGGCTACTTTGAAGTAAGCTGCAAATGCCCTCCCGGCGTAGGTCTTTGGGGCGCTTTCTGGACAATGAGCGACGGCATGTCCAATCCCCCCGACGGCTCAGCCGCTGACGGCTGCGAAATCGATATTTTCGAGTCCTTCAACTACA
Source organism: Clostridiales bacterium DTU053 (assembly GCA_001512765.1). Classification (GTDB taxonomy): domain Bacteria; phylum Bacillota; class Clostridia; order Oscillospirales; family Acutalibacteraceae; genus DTU053. The sequence continues at coordinate 8,811 of LFSO01000023.1, read as the reverse complement.
ATCAGGGAGCGAGGCACGACGCAATCAGCCACGCGGTTCACTATGACGGCTACGGCGACGGTCATACCTCCGTTCTGGTTGGCGTTTACAAGGGCAAGAATATATACACCGAGTACAATACATACGGACTTGAGTGGAACGAGAACGAGCTGATTTTCTACATCAACGGAGTTGAGACCGACAGGCTCTCGGGCGTATGGGTACCTCAGGTTGCCGAGTATCTGCTTCTCTCTGTTGAGGTTGCAGGCACTGTGGAGACCATAAACGGTCAAAGGGTGCCCGTTCTCGCAAAGGACAATAACATTACCATGAATCCCCCGAGCGCTTTCCCCATTGACTTTGTGGTCGATTATGTAAGAGTCTACGAAAGAAAACCCGCAGCATAAAAAATCGCCCCTGCCAGGCAGGGGCTTTATTATTGCGATCGGACAAAATTCCTTGCGTGAATTTTATAAAAGATGCGGTTTATGGAGAGAGATAGACTCGTTCTTCGGAAAATTGGCGCGGCTAAGGCGTGACGCGGATTTTCTGGGGATAACCGATTGCTCTAAAAAGGAAAACAGAAAGTACGCCGAAATGATTTAAAAGGGCGAAAGCCTTCCCGATAATGTCGTGATTTTTACATGCGCCGTCCATTTAAATTTGGGCGAAACGCTAATAATAAAGCCCTCCGTCCGGAGGGCTTAAATTTATTTTATAAGGCTCTGTCCTGTCATGGAGGCGGGCTTTTCAAGACCCATAAGCTCTAACATCGTGGGGGAGATGTCGCAGAGTCTGCCGCCTTCTTTAAGCTGGCAGTTATAGCCTATAACCGTAAAGGGTACGGGGTTTGTGGTGTGGGCGGTGAAGGGTGAGCCGTCGGTGTCAAACATCTTTTCGGCGTTGCCGTGGTCGGCGGTAAGTATCATAACTCCGTCCATGTCCATAACCGTGTCGTAAACCTTGCCCACGCAGGCGTCAACAGCCTCAACGGCCTTGATTGCCGCCTCAAGAACGCCCGAGTGACCTACCATGTCGCAGTTTGCGAAGTTGATGACCACAAAGTCGTACTCTCCGCTTCTGATTTTCTCGGTGACGGTGTCGGCAACCTCATAAGCGCTCATTTCGGGCTTTAAGTCATAGGTGGGAACATTGGGGGAGTCGATGAGGATTCTGTCCTCGCCCTCGTAAACCCTTTCCTCGCCGCCGTTTAAGAAGAATGTAACATGAGCGTATTTTGTGTATTCGGCGATTCTGAGCTGCTTCATGCCGTACCGGCTTACAACAGCGCCGATGGGGCACTCGATTCTGTCGGGCTTGAAGGCTACCTCAACATTGGGCATTGTGGCGTCGTACTGGGTCATGCAGACATAGTAAATGTCCTTCAGCATCTCCCTTTCAAAGCCGCTGAAGTCGGGGTCGACTATGGCTCTTGTCAGCTGTCTTGCTCTGTCGGGACGGAAGTTAAAGAATATTACGCTGTCGCCGTCCTTTAAGGGCTGAGCCTTGTCGGAAACGGAAGGAATGACAAACTCGTCCGTTACGCCGTCGGCATAGGATTTCTCCATAAGCTCCTTGCCGCAGCTAAAACGCACGCCCTCGCACTTGGTGATGGCGTTGTAAGCCTTCTCGACTCTGTCCCACTTCTTCTCGCGGTCCATGCCGTAGTATCTGCCCATAATGGTGGCAATGGTGCCAACGCCGATTTCCTTTGTCTTATGGAACAGCTCGGAAACAAAGCCTACGCCCGATGTGGGTGAGACATCTCTGCCGTCCATAATGCAGTGGATGTAGACATTGTCAAAATTCTTTTTCTTTGCAAGCTCCAAAAGGGCGTAAAGATGGGTGTTGTGGCTGTGAACTCCGCCGTCGGACAAAAGACCCATCAGATGCAAAGCTCCGCCGTTCTTCCTTGCGTGCTCTATGGCGTTAAGGAAGGTCTCGTTCTCAAAGAAATCGCCGTCCATGATGGACTTTGTGATTCTGGTCAAATCCTGATAGACAACTCTGCCGGCGCCGATATTTGTGTGACCGACCTCGCTGTTGCCCATCTGACCGTCGGGGAGACCCACATCCATGCCCGACGCGCCTATGAATGTGGTGGGGTATTCTGAGAATATCTCATCAAGACGGGGTGTGCTGGCGAGTTTTATGGCGTTGCCTTCCCTTTCGGGGTTCTCGCCGAATCCGTCCATGATGCAAAGAACATAAGGTTTTTTCATGGTTTACTCCTTAACAATATGAGTTTGGCTTATTTGCTTGCGGCCGCGACGATTTTTGAGAAGTCCTCGGCCTTTAAGGAAGCGCCGCCGATAAGTCCGCCGTCAACATCGGGCTGAGCGAGAAGTTCCTCGGCATTGCCCGCGTTCATTGAGCCGCCGTACTGGATGACCATGGCGTCCGCCGCGTCCTTGCCGTAAAGCTCGGCGATAAGGTCTCTTATAGCCTTGTTGACTTCGTTAGCCTGCTCGGCTGTCGCGGTCTTGCCGGTGCCTATTGCCCAAACGGGCTCATAGGCTATGATGATGTTTTTAAGCTCTTCTTTCGCTACTCCCAAAAGGGCAATCTTGGTCTGAATACGAACAACCTCCGTGGTAATGCCCTGCTCCCTCTGCTCAAGATACTCGCCCACGCAGAGGATGACCTTAAGACCGGCGTTGAGTGCCGCCCTTGTTCTTTTCTGAACCGTCAGGTCGTTGTCGCCGAAAAGTGTCCTGCGCTCGGAGTGACCGATGATAACATACTCCGCTCCGACGGCTTTGAGCATTTCGGCTGAAACCTCGCCCGTAAAAGCTCCGCTCTTTTCCCAGTGGCAGTTCTGAGCGCCTATCTTTATATTGGTTCCCTTAGCCGCCTCAATTGCGGCGTGAAGGTCCACAAAGGGAACGCAGGCGACCACTTCGCAGTCCGCGTCCTTTACAAGGGGAATAAGCTCCTTTATAAGTGTGACCGCCTCATCGGGAGTCTTGTTCATTTTCCAGTTGCCCGCGATAACAGCGGGACGAAGGCTTTTGTTCATATATAATCTCCTTTTTATCGGATGTTTTTATTATATTTCGCTCTGAGAGAATTGTCAGTAAAAATATCACAAAATTTCGGGCGGAAATTTGTGCATATGAAATATGTCTGCATATTTTTCAATATGCAGACTCTTTCGATTTATTTTGTGTCTATGCAGTCGATGCCGGGAAGTACCTTGCCCTCAAGGAACTCCAGCGATGCGCCGCCGCCTGTTGAGATGTGTGACATCTTATCGGCGAATCCCAGCTTCTGAACTGCCGCTGCCGAGTCGCCGCCGCCGATGATGGAGATGGCTCCCGACTCTGCCACTGCCTTAGCGACAGCTATTGTGCCATGAGCGAAGTTCTCCCACTCGGAAACGCCCATGGGGCCGTTCCAGATGATTGTGCCGGCGCCCTTGATAGCCTCTGCGAAAAGCTCGGCGGTCTTGGGTCCGATGTCAAGTCCCATGTAGTCATCCGGAATCTTGTCGGAGTCAACTATCATGGACTCTGTGTCGGGCTTGTACTCTTTGCCCACCTTGTTGTCAACGGGAAGGAGGAACTTAACGCCCCTTGCCTTTGCCTTTTCCAGCATCTCGTTCGCAAGGTCAATCTTGTCGGTCTCGCAGATGGATGTGCCAACCTTGTAGCCCTTGGCGGCAAAGAAGGTGTATGCCATGCCGCCGCCTACGATAAGGGTGTCAACCTTTTCAAGCAGGTTGTTGATGACGCCTATCTTGTCGGAAACCTTTGCGCCGCCGAGAATTGCGACTAAGGGACGCTTGGGAGCCTCAAGAGCCTGTCCCATGAAGGAGATTTCCTTCTGGATGAGGTAGCCGACAGCGGAGGGCAGATAGTCTGCTACACCTGCTGTGGAGGAGTGGGCTCTGTGCGCGGAGCCGAAAGCGTCGTTAACAAAGATGTCTGCGAGAGCCGCAAACTTCTTGCTGAGCTCGGGGTCGTTCTTTGTCTCGCCCTTTTCGAAGCGGACATTTTCAATAAGCATTACATCGCCGTCCTGAAGCTCTTTTGAGAGAGCCTGCGCGGACTCGCCTACGACATCCTTAGCCATCTTAACCTCTTTGCCCAAAAGCTCGGAGAGGCGGGCCGCTACGGGAGCAAGGGAGAACTCAGCCTCAAACTCGCCGCCCTTCGGTCTGCCCAGATGGGAGCAAAGGATAACCCTTGCGCCGTTTTCTATAAGATACTTGATTGTGGGCAGGGATTCCTGAATTCTCTTATCGCTGGTGATTTTGCCGTCCTGAATCGGCACATTGAAGTCGCAGCGGACAAGAACTCGTTTGCCCTTAACATCCAAATCCTCAATGGTCTTTTTGTTCAATACGCTCATGCAAATTCTCCTTACAATTAAAATATAGAAAAGAGTTAATACCATATATCCGCATACGCGGTAAGTGCTTTCGCACCAAATGCCGTTGTTACGCGCTCCAGAAGATGTAGTCGGAAATAAGCAGGGCTCTGACGGGCGACGCCTCAACTCCGCCGATTTTTAAAGGAGGAGCGATAAGGAAGTAGTCGCCGTCTTCCACTTCTTCAAGATTCAATCCTTCCAAGAGGGCCACCGCCTCCCTCAAAAACGCCTTGTGAACGGCGGTCTGCTGACCCTTTGTGCCCACCGACAATGAGTCGGTTCCAACCAGCTTTACGCCCGCCAGGGAAAGCTCCGTAGCGGCGCTTTCGTGGAAGTAGGCTCTGCCTCTGCCTTTGATAAGAATTCTCTCTTTGGAGCGGGGGAAGTACTTTTCAACATACTCGCCCGTAATCGGGCCCGACGGAACGGATATCACCGTGCACTCGCCGATAAAAGCGTCAAGGGGGAGCATATCTATTGGCATTCCCTTGTCTATGAAGTGAAGGGGAGCGTCCACATGAGTTCCGCAGTGAAGCCCCGTGTAAAGGGCGGCAAGATTGCACTCCGAGCCGTCGGCAATCCTGCGTATGATGTCAACCCTTGGCTCAGGGTCACCGGGGTAAATCTCACAGTCAAGAATATCTCTTGAAATATCGATTATATTCATGCTCTGCACCCCTTTTTTCGGCTTATTTCAGATTTATCTTTCTTTCAATTAAAAGGATAACCGCAAAATAAAGAATTATAGCGAAAACAATCTCCGTAAATGTGGCGGTAAGGGGGCGGATAGCTCCGTTTTCGTAAAGAATCGCGTCCTTTGCCGCCTCTGTGGCAATCAGCTTTAAGCTGTCCGGAGTTACGCCGATGTTGAGGTCGGCGAGTTTAGCCGCGCCCTTGCCCAAATAATGTCCGCCGACAATGGTTATAAAGGAATAGATGACCGTTCCGATATTTCCGAGAGCCGAAAACGGGCGGACATTCGAAAGGGTAATGCCGAAAATCACATACATTGAAATGACTCCGACCATAATAACAAGCCTTACAGCCTCTATGATCGCGACATCCCTTAAAACCTTCTCGTTTATGAGCATGCTCAGCTCATCGGAGAGAAGGATGGACTTTATCATCTGGAACGCGCTCTCACCGGAGATGTAGAAGTACATAAAGACGATGGAGGCGTAAAGGAACAGAAGGCTTAAAAATACCCAGAAGAACGCGGAGAACCACTTTGAAAAAACAAGGGCTCCCGTTTTAACGGGCAGGGTATGGGTAAGGTACCCTTGATTTCCGTACATGGTCCTTGAAACGCTCTGGATTATAGTAATTATCGTCACTATAACAATGGCAAAGGCGCAGATAATAAAGGCGATTGACGAGAAGTACTTTACTCTCTCCAGGTCGGCAAGCAGGGAAATGCCCATAACCGCGGAGGCGATAAGGGCGGAGAGATAGACAAGGGATACGCTGTGGGCGCCGAATTTAAGGTCGTTTTTAATCAGTTTCCCAAGCATTGCCTATGACCTCCTTAAATACTTCCTCAACCGACTTGCCCATGGAGTGAATCTTTTCAATGCTTGTGTTGACCAGCACCTTGCCGTGACCCAGCATCAGAACATGGTTAAAGCTGCCCTCAAGGTCGTTCACCATGTGAGTTGAGAGCAGTAGGGTTGAGTTTTCCGCGTAGTTTTTCATTATAATGTCAAGTATGGTCGCCCTTGCGGCAGGGTCCACGCCGCCCAAAGGCTCGTCCAGAAGATAGAGCTTTGCGGACCTTGACATTATCAGAAGGAGCTGAACCTTCTCCTGCATACCCTTTGACATGGATTTGATGGGCTGCTTCGGATTCAGCTTAAAACGCTTTACGAACTCAAGGGCCTTTGCCTTGTCGAAATCGGAGAAGAAATCGTTAAAATAATTTATGGCGTCAATGGGCCTGAACCAGTCCGCCAGATAGGTCTTTTCGGGCAGATAGGCGGTCATTGCCTTTGTGTGGATTCCCGTCGGATTGTCGTCAATCCTTACAATGCCGTCATAGTCGTGAATAAGACCCGAAAGTATCTTAATCAGCGTCGTTTTGCCGCTGCCGTTGGGTCCCAAAAGTCCTATGATTTTGCCCTTTTCAAGGTCAAAGGATATATCGTCAAGAACAAGGTTTTTGCCGTATGACTTTGAAAGGTTGCGGACTTTAATGATTACATCGTTTGCCATACAAAGCCTCCAAAAACGGCTGCCGCCGCGTGACAGTACGGGGCATAGGGCTTTGCCTATGCCCCTTTATTGATTATTTCTTTTCCTCCAAAGGAGCAAGCGCGGCCTGCAGCTTTTCCTCTGCTTTCTTTGCCTCGGAGTTGTCGACAATTATAGTATTGGCAAGCATAGCCTCTGTATATGCAATTGCCTCGTCAAGAGCCTGAACCTGCTCGGGGCTGAGCTTTGAGCGGTCGGCTGACTTAGCCTTCGGCATAAGGTTGTACTTAATCTTCCTGATATTCCTTGAGCCGTTGAACTGAGGATATCTGGGGTCCGAAAAGACGCTGTCGAACTCATCCTCGCTGAGAATCTTCTTGGCAATCTCAAGAGCCACATCGTTGTAGGCGATATCGTCGTGAACCTGATTTCTGAAGAACCAGGTCCTCTCGGGGAGAAGGCATGTTGTGGCGTCTATGGTCCTGTCGGGGGAGATGAACTGCTCAGCGTTCTCTATATCGGGATTTGCGGGGGTGTAGCCATCGGGGAAGGTCTCGCCCACGGGAGCTGAGGTCGCGCCGATAGATGTTGAGGAGATGTTGATAACGGCGTCGGAGCTTTCATTCTTTGACTCGATGAAGTCAATCAGCGGCAGACCGTAGCCGCAGAGGTTGAAGAACTTTACGCCCTGAGCCTCCAGCTTCTTTACGGTATCCCTGTAGTTGCGCCTTGCGTTCTGGTACTTGTCGGACATCTCACGGCGATATGCGGCCTCCTCGCCCATGAGCCATTTCTCCCTTGCCTCCTCGTACTGGGAAAGGGGGATAAGGCTCAGCATTGAAAGGGACTTTGAAAGGAAGCCCGGCAGGCTCTCAAGCAGCAGCTTCTGAGCGAGCTTTTTCGGAACATCCTTAGGCAAAAGCTTCATTAAATCCGCTACCTTGCCGCCGTTGCCGCCGATAAGGAAAGCCAAAAAGCTGTCAAGGGACTCAAGGTCGACTCTGCCGGTAAAGATGTCGCCCGCAATCCTTGAGCCGTCAAGAGCCGCGACGAAGTTTACCACTCTGTGAATGTCGCCCTTGTGTCCGTAAGCGTCAAGATACGCGACAGATACGGCGCCGCCGAGGCTAACGGCAACAAGGTTTACCTTGTCGCTGCCGGTGTTTTTCTTTACCATCTGAATGAACTCGTCAAGGAGCCTTGCGTTCTCATAGGGAGCGACAAAAGCGTCAAAAGCAAAGAAATAAAGGTTTTCCTCGCCTATAACCTCGCCCAGAGCCTCAAGGGGAACCATTCTGTATATGTATGCCCTGTCCTCGGGAGAGCAATCCTTAACCGACTGGGGATAGGATACAACCCTGCACTTCATGACCTTATTGCCTTCGTTGTCGCAGGCAATGGGCTTTGTCGCCTTGCCCAGGAACTCCAGCAGCTTGTCGGTAAAGCCTGCGTCCCTGCGGAGAATCATCATCTTCATAAGCGAGCCCTTTATGTCCTTTATAAGGGCCTCTGTGTCAAAGTGGAGCGGCCATGCGCTGCCTGTCTTATTGCCGTTATCGTCGATAAGGTCGACCTTTGACTGGCCGATGCCGGGAACAATAACGGTCGGAATGATTTTGTTGCTCATTTTAACCCCCGATTCAAAAGTATTTCGGTTTGCGATTGAAGTAAAACATCCAAATTAGGGCCTTTTAACCCAAGCTAACATATATGTAATTTAAGGAAATTCTATCACAACAGATTGACATTTTCAAGACTATTTCCCCCCGCCCCCTCGAAAAATGGCTATTCGTACAATATTTTGCCATATTAATTGTTAATTTTTTAACATCTTCCCATCCTCACACCAATATGACTTCACCTGATGGATAACTGTTGCCCCGTCCGCCCCGCCCCGCCGCAGAGGGGGAGTGCCGATGCTTGCAAGCCGCCGAGCGCCTCGCCATCGAGATGGGGAATGCCGTCTGCTGAGGGGGAGCGCCGCAAATGGGAGCGTCTTACCCCTGCCCGACACCTATGAAGATTGCCGACAGAGGAACGCCGCCCCGCCCGAGCTATAATCGCCCGCCGAACTACGACCCCGAGCTACCACGCCCGCAGAGGTTGCGCCGCCCGCCCCTCCGCCGAGCCGCCGCAGAGGGGGAGTGCCGATGCTTGCAAGCCGCCGAGCCGCCGCAGAGGGGGAGTGCCGCCCGTTCACCGAGCGAACCCGCCCCTCCAACGAGCGAACCCGCCCGCCGCAGAGAAAAGACCCCGCCCCCCCACACATCT
>LFSO01000045.1 GCA_001512765.1 Clostridiales bacterium DTU053 | reverse complement strand
TCGTTTACCGCCCTTCCGGACGGCTCAAGTATAATAGCATAGCTTTTTTGATATTGTCAACTCCTTTTTTAGAATTTTTTTTGATTTTTTTAAAATCTTTCTTATACTTCGGCCACTAATAACATTTTGTGACTTTAAGGCAGTTTTTATGCGTTAAAAAAGACTAATATTGAAAGAATATTAAAGATTTTTCTGTCGAGAAATTGAATAAAACCGCTCTTGGCAAATTTTATATTATGCTTCTTTGAAAAAATTTGCTCATAGTGGATAAACTGTATTTGAAATTCATCATTGTGAGGGAATCGAGATGAAACCTAAGAATAAATCCAGCAAAAAAGTCAGTCCGATTTCAAAGGCATTTTACTTTGTAACGGTGACTGCTCTTATATTCTCTGTCGCTTACGGGATTTTCGCCGTTTCCGACAGCTATACGGCTATATATGACGGCTCGATTGAAGAGATTGCGGCTGATGATACCTTATCCAAGCTCGGCTCAAGGGGCGATGAGGTAAGGAGAATTCAGAAAAAGCTCAAAGAGCTCGGTTACTATAAAGGTAATGTTGACGGAATTTACGGAGTTATGACTCAGAACGCGGTTAAGGCGTTCCAGCGCGCAGTCGGCATCAAGGTTGACGGAATCGCAGGTCCGCAGACTCTGTTGTATCTCGGTCTCGGTGGCGGNNGGTGGCGGAGGCGGCGGACAATTCAGCTCCAGCGATATGTACCTTCTGGCAAGAGTCATCGGCGCTGAGGCAAGAGGCGAATCTTATACCGGTCAGGTTGCGGTAGGCGCGGTTATTCTCAACAGAGTAAGGCACCCCTCATTCCCCGACACAATTGGCGGCGTTGTTTATCAGCCGGGCGCATTCAGCTGCGTTTACGACAGCAACTGGAGCGTAGCCCCCAACGCCACAGCTAAAAAGGCGGCTCAGGACGCCGTAAACGGATGGGACCCCACAGGCGGAGCTATATACTATTATAATCCCGCAAAAACCTCCAACCAGTGGATAAGAAAAAGACCCGTCACCGTTACAATTGGCTCGCATGTTTTCTGCAAGTAAATAAGGGTCAAAGCAGGGAGGAAAACTCCCTGCTTTTTTATTGTCTTTTGATTATAAGCTATTGAAAATTTGCGGTTTAGTGCTATTATTATATAAAGCAAAATGCTACGAAAAATAGAATGGAGTGGGCCTTTTTGTCAAAGAAACTTAAAATTGCTGTTATAGGTACAGGCTCAATCAGCCGTGAGCACCTTGATGCCTATAAGGAGAATCCCAATGTAGAAATCTACGCTCTCTGCGATATAAACAAGGAGCGCGTTGAAAAAAGAGCCGCGGAGTACAATGTGCCGCTGGAGAGAACATTTACCGACAAGGACGAAATGTTCAAGGCTCTGCCTGAAATTGACGCTGTCAGCGTCTGCACATGGAACTCGGCTCATGCTGAGTGCTCCATTGCCGCTCTCAATGCCGGCAAGCATGTTCTGTGCGAAAAGCCGATGGCTATGAATGAGGAAGAGGCAAAGGAAATGAAGGCAGCCGCCGACAAGGCAGGAAAGCTTTTGATGATAGGCTTTGTCCGCCGTCACGGCAATGACTGCGCTCTTTTAAAGGATTATATCGACAAAGGTTACCTTGGCGAAATCTACTACGCAAAGGCTCAATATCTGCGCAGAAACGGCAACCCCGGCGGCTGGTTCGGCGATAAGTCCCGTTCCGGCGGCGGCCCGCTGATTGACCTTGGCGTTCATGTAATTGACCTTGTAAGATACTTAATGGGCAATCCTAAGCCGATTTCGGTTTACGGCGCCACATTCCAGAAGCTGTTCAACCGTCCCCACATTAAGGGCAAGAAGGGCTATACATCTGCTGAGGCAGGCAATAACGACATCTGCGATGTTGAGGACCTTGCGACAGCTCTTATCCGCTTTGACAACGGCGCTGTTGTATCCCTTGAGACAAGCTACAGCCTGAACCTTAAAGAAGGCAAGGGCGACATTGAGCTGTTCGGCACAAAGGGCGGAGCTATTATTAAGCCTCAGGTTGAGCTTTATACCGAGCTTAACGACTACATGGTTAATATCGAGTTCCCGCATGACACGGCTCTCAGCTTTAAGGGTCTTTTCGCAAACGAGATTAACCATTTTGTCGACTGCATACTTAACGGAACACCCTGCCTTGCGCCCGCTCAGGACGGCGTTGACATAATGAGAATACTTGACTCGGTTTACAAGTCGGCAGAGCTGGGACATGAGGTAGTTCTGGACTAACCAAATAAAAAATAGAAGGGAGCGATTGCCGCTCCCTTTTTATATTTTATAAACCCCATTTTCTAATTTCGGGCAAAGCTTTAACCGCGTCACGCCTGCCCTGCTTATACAGTCTGTCAAGCAATGCCGGGTTCTTTGAGTTTATCCTCGCGTTTATTTGTACCGCGGGGGAGATAATAACAGCCTTGCCCTGTTCTCTGAGTTCAATAAGTTCGTCAATCGCCCTGTTGTATTTTTCATGCCTTTGGTTTATAGCTTCGATTATCTCGGGATATTTTCTGAGGGCTCTGAGATAGACATATCTCAGGCTCTCGGGCTTTTTTCTGAGATTCACATTTCTCGGGAGCAGCACCACAACCCTGTCGCAGCCGTCCTCGATTGCTTTTCTTATTGGAATCGGGTCGGAGACTCCGCCGTCAAAATACTCCACATCGTTAATTTTCACCGCTCTGCAGGCTATGGGCAAAGCGCATGACGCCATAAGAGCCTTGCAGCTTCTTTCTAAAAAAACCTCTTTGTCAAAATACTCGGGAAGGGCGGTTTTTGCGTTTGTTGCGACTATTTTAAGCTCGCTCGGGGAGTTTATCAGGGCGTCATAGTCAAGTGGGTCAACATGGTTTGTAAGAGTGTCGTATATATAAGAAAGGTCAAAATACTCGCCCTTTTTAATCATGTTCTCAAGGCTCATATACCTTTTGTCCTGAGCGTGGCGGACATAGAATCTGTAATTCCTGCCTTTTTGACCCGCAAGAAAGGACACTAAATTTGCCGTACCCGCGGAAACGCCGATACAGTAGTCAAATTTAATACCAAAATCAATAAACGCGTCAAAGACACCCGCGGCATAGATTCCTCTCATTCCGCCGCCGATATCAATAACTCCTGTTTTCATAGAAACTCCTTTTACGGTTGACATAATTACCCTGTTGTTGATATGATTTTATCAGCTTTAATTAGGAGGGCTGACAATGAAAACTATAAGATGGGGCATTGTGGGCGCGGGCAATATCGCAAACAGATTTGCGGAGGCCTGCAACAACACACCCGGCGCAGAGCTTTGCGCGGTAGCGTCCCGCGATATTGCAAAGGCCGAACAATTTGCTAAGAAGTACAATATTCCTCACGCTTTTGGCAGCTATGAGGAAATGGCCGCTTTTGACGGCATTGACATAGCCTACATAGCGACTCCCCACGGACTTCACGCAGATAACGCCATACTTTTTATGAACCATAAAAAAGCGGTTTTGTCAGAAAAGCCGATAACCCTTAATATGTCTGAGTTGGAGCGCATGATTGCCTCTGCAAAGGAGAACGATGTTTTCCTTATGGAGGCAATGTGGGCAAGGTTTGTGCCCGGAACAAAGAAGCTCCTTGAAATTGTGGAGTCGGGCTCTCTCGGAAAAATCAGAGGCATTCAGTCAACCTTCAGCTATGATATGAGTGATGAGCCGGACCATCACGCCTTTGACCCGAAATACGGCGGCGGCTCTATTTTGGATGTGGGCTGCTATTGCCTGAGCTTCGCATCTTGGTACGCAAATTCGGAGCCTGAGCAGATTACCGCCGTCGCTGAGCTGAGCGACAAGGGCGTGGATCTCCACTGCTGCTATCTTATCAAATATAAAAACGGCGCGATTGCCTCGCTGTCATCGGGTATGACACTCAGAAAGCCCAATGAAGGCTACCTGTTCGGAGAAAAGGGCTATGCTTATGTGGAAAGGTCATACGCTCCGCAGAAGATAGAGCTGCACATAGAGGGCAAGGATGTTGAAGTCATTGACTGCCCCTACTACGGCAACGGCTTTGAGGAGCAGATTATGGAGGCTTCGGAGTGCCTGCGTCAAGGCAAGAAGGAAAGCGACATTATGACCCACGACCAGAGCAGGCTCATTATGAGGCTGATGGACGAGATAAGAAGACAGGTCGGCGTGAAATACCCCGTTGACTGATAACTTCGGAGAGGAGCTTAAAGCTCCTCTTTTTTTATGTCTCGTCCTTTAAAACCGCCTCGGCGCATCTGAGACCGTCAACCGCGGCGGAAACAATTCCGCCCGCATAGCCCGCTCCCTCACCGCAGGGGTAAAGACCTCTTATATTTGATTGATACAAATCGTCACGCAGGATTCTGACGGGCGAGGAGCTTCTGCTTTCAACCGCCGTCAAGACAGCGTCGGGAAGGAGAAATCCCTTGAACTGTCTGTCAAAGGAGAAAAGGGCGTCTTTAAGGGGCGCGGTGATGTTATCGGGCAGAACTTTTCTTATGTCCGACATCGTGACCCCCGTTGTGCAGGAGGGTTTTACAGCGCCGAGCTTTGCAGAGGGTCTGTCCTTTATAAAGTCGCCAACAAGCTGAGCGGGGGCGGTATAATCTCCGCCGCCAAGGAGGAAGGCTTTTCTCTCAAGCTCTCTTTGAAATTCGATGCCGCTCAGCGGGTGCTCGCTTTCAAAGTAATCGGGCTCAACGCCAATAAGGATAGCGGAGTTAGCGTTCTCTCCGTCGCGGGCGTATTCGCTCATGCCGTTGACCACCAGCATACCCTCCTCTGAGGAGGCAGTGACAACCACTCCGCCGGGGCACATGCAGAAGGTATAGCCTCCCCTGCCGTGCTTGGGGTGGTTTGACAGCTTATAGTCGGCGGCTCCCAAAAGCGGGTTGTTCCACTCCCTGCCGTACTGCATTTTGTTGATAAGCTCCTGCGGGTGCTCTATTCTCACGCCCACGGAGAAGGGCTTTTTTTGCATTTTAACGCCCTTTCCGAGGAGCATCTCGAAGGTATCCCTTGCGGAATGACCTATGCAAAGGAGAACGCAGTCGGTTTCTATTTCTCTTTCGGCTTTTCCGTTTTCAAGGTAGCGGACTCCGAAAACGGCGCCGTTTGAGATGATTAAATCGGTAAGGCGGCAGCCGAAGCGGATTTCACCGCCGTTTTTTATTACGGTTTCTCTAATATCTCTGACAACATTCGCAAGAAGGTCTGTTCCTATATGGGGTTTTGCTGAATAGAGAATCTCCTTTGGGGCGCCGTGCTCGGCAAGGGTGCTTAGCACATAGCGGACTCTCGGGTCTTTAATGCCCGTTGTCAGCTTGCCGTCGGAGAATGTGCCCGCTCCGCCCTCGCCGAACTGGACATTGGAGTCGGTGTTTAAAGCTCTGTTCTTCCAAAAGCGCTTTACCGTTTCCGTTCTGTCTTCCACCCTTTCGCCTCTTTCAAGGACAATGGGCTTTAAGCCCGCCTTTAAAAGAAGGAGGGCGGCGAACATTCCCGCGGGTCCGAAGCCTACGATGACCGGTCTTAAAGGCGATGTTCTGTTTACTGCGGGAGGCGTGTATTCATAAGGCTCAAAAACGCTTGCCCTGTTTGGAGGAAAATCTGAAATAAGGGAGCTTTCATCCCCGTCCACCGTAAACTCTGCGGAAAAGGTAAGTCTAATCCTCTCTTTATTCCTTGAGTCTATTGACATTCTCGCTATTCTGAAGTCCTTCAGTTCCGAGACGGGAATATTAAGCTCCTTTGCGGCAAGGCTCTTTACATCTTCCTCGCTTGCTCCGATGGGCAGCTTGAGCTCATTAAGTCTTATCATTTAAACCCCTAAACCTTCATATAAACTTAAGCGGGGAATCTTGCCGATACCCCACTTATTTTAATAGATATGTATAGCCAGATGCGCAATCGGCTTAGTCCAAGAAATCTCTTAACCTTTTGCTTCTTTGCGGATGGCGAAGCTTTCTTAAAGCCTTTGCCTCAATCTGCCTGATTCTTTCCCTTGTGACATTGAACTCCTTGCCGACCTCCTCAAGGGTTCTGGAGTGTCCGTCCTCAAGTCCGAAACGAAGAGACAGAACCTTTGCCTCTCTGGGAGTGAGGGTTTTGAGCACGGAGACAAGAGCCTCCTTTAAAAGAAGCTGAGAGGCTGCGTCTGCGGGGGCAAGGGCGTCCTCGTCGGGAATGAAGTCGCCGAGATGGCTGTCCTCCTCCTCGCCTATGGGCGTTTCAAGGGAAACGGGCTCCTGGGCAAAGGTGAGAATTTCCCTTACCTTTTCTATGGGCATATTAAGTTCTTCCGCAATTTCTTCAGCGGTCGGGTCTCTGCCGTTCTTATGCAGCAGCTGGCTGTTGGTCTTTTTGACCTTGTTGATTGTCTCCACCATGTGGACGGGGATTCGTATTGTTCTTGCCTGGTCGGCAATGGCTCTGGTGATTGCCTGACGAATCCACCATGTGGCGTATGTGGAGAACTTGAAACCCTTTGTGTAGTCGAACTTTTCGACCGCTTTGATGAGTCCCAGGTTGCCTTCCTGAATTAAATCCAGGAACTGCATACCTCTTCCGCTATACCTTTTTGCTATGCTTACCACAAGTCTGAGGTTTGCTTCCTGGAGGCATTTTTTTGCCTCCTGGTCGTTGTTGGCAATTCTGATTGCCAGCTCGATTTCTTCCTCGGGCGTAAGCAGCGGCACCTTGCCTATCTCCTTGAGATAGACCTTGACAGGGTCGTCCATCGCAAGACCCTTTAAGTCGCCGCTTGCGTCGGCAGACTTTACGGCTTCCGTATCAAAAAGAGACGGGTCAAGAGCAGCGTCGGACATATCGTCGATGATTTCGATATTGTTCTGCTCGATTGTTTCGTAGAGCCTGTCCAGCTCATCAATATCGAAATCCATTTCCACGATAGCCGCGTCTATCTCCTGAGCGGTAAGCCTGCCTTCAGCCTTACCCTTGTCGATAAGCATGTTCACAAACGCGCGCTTTTCGTTGTTGTCCATCAATATCCCCTTCACACAAATTATTGTCCCGGTGTTTAGTATTATTCCTTTTTGTAAAATAATCTCAGAAACTCTTCGTCAGAGAGCTTGCTCGGATCGGCAGCGCTCTGCTTTAGTTTTTCTTCGCTCATTACCTTTATGCAATCAAGGCACTCGTCCAAAGTATTGGAAATGGTTCTGCCTTTTTGAAAAACCTTTGTGAGAATCGACATTTCTTCGGGATTAAACTCATCCGCAAAATAGATGAGATCAAGCTCCTGATTGTTTTCGATTCTCTCGGTGATTTTGAAAAATAATCTTTTATGCAAAGCAGACGAAAAATCGTCTATCGTTATTTTATCCTTAAGCTTTTTATAAAACTCAGGATTTTGAATAAGCGAGGCAAGGAGAGTTTCTTCAGCTTGCCTGCATCTAAGACTCGCGCTTTGATTGTAGAGCTTGAGGGCGTTTTTTGCTGCGATTACCTTGCCCTCTAAAATCTCCCTTGCTTTATTGAAACTATCGATGTCCTGCTTTCTCTTTCTGAAGCTGAGAGCTCTTTTTATCTGCTCGTCTATGGCGGTTCGGGTAACTCCCGTTTCTTCAGAGAGTCTGCCCGCATATACATCCCGCTCAATGGCGTCGTCAAGCTCAGAGAGGACTTCGACCGCCTTTTTTAGATATTCCACTTTACCATCCGCGGTATCGGTGTTAATACCCTCTTTGGCTAGGGCGAGCTTGTATTCTGTGGAGCTTAAGGACCCGTCGATGATTTTTTGCATATACTCCCTGCCAAAGCGTTTTATAATCTCGTCCGGGTCTTTGCCGCCTGTTAAGGTGAGGATTTTGGTTTTTACATTCATCGACTGGAAAATCGACATGGTGCGCTTTGCGGCTTTTTTTCCCGCGTCGTCGCTGTCGTAGGCGAGAATTACCTCGTCGGCGTACCTTGAGAGAATCTGCGCCTGCTCTGAGGTAAAGGCGGTGCCAAGGCCCGCCACGGCGTTTTGAAAGCCTGCCTGATGCATGGCGATGACATCCATATAGCCTTCGCAGAGGATTAAACTTCTGCCGTGGGCCTTCGCGATATTCAGGGCGAAAATGCCCTTGCCCTTTTTGTAAACGGGAGTGTCCGAGGTATTTATGTACTTGGGCTTTTCATCGCCGAGAACTCTGCCGCCGAAGGCTATTACATTGCCCTTTAAATCAATTATCGGGAACATGAGTCTGTTTCTGAAAACATCAATTAGACCGCCTGTGCGGGATTTTTGGGAAAGGTCGGCGCTTATAAGCTCATTTTCTTTAAAGCCCTTTGACCTTAGATGCCGCGTCAAGGCGTCCCATGAGTCGGGCGCGTAGCCCAGACCAAATCTTTTAATGGTTTCGGGCTTGATTCCCCTGCCGATTAGGTATGTATAAGCGGGACAGTCGGGCTTTATTAGATTTGCGTAAAAGAATCTTGCCGCTTCTCTGTTAGCCTCAAAAATGCGTTTTCTGAGGGCGTAGAGCCCGTCGTCGGCGGTTTCCTCGGGCATTTTGAGCCCTACCTTTTCGGCAAGGAACTGGACCGCGTCGTAGTAGCTGAGGTTTTCAATGTTTCTAATAAAGGTTATGCTCTCTCCGCCGGCTCCGCAGCCGAAGCAGTAGTAGGACTGGGTGTCGCTGTAAACGGTAAAGGAGGGGGTTTTTTCTACATGAAAGGGGCAAAGGCCGCGGGAGATTCGCCCTTGTTTTTTAAGGCGCACATAGGAGGAAATCAGCTCCTCGATATCGATTCTGCTTCTCAGCTCAAACAGAAAATCGTCGCTGAACCTTGCCACCTAAAACCCTCCTTTCTTTTGCCTTATTCCTCCCAGAAGTGGGGTATGAAGAGCCTTGTGTATATTGTTTTGCAGTATCTGTCCGACATTCCTGAAATATAGTCGCAGGCGGCTCTGCCCACGCCCTCTTTTATGGAGATTTTTCTGTAAAACTCGGGCAGCTTGTCGGGATTTTCGCAGTAATACTCATAGAGCTTTTGAATGAGAATAACCGCCTTGCCCTCCTCCCCCTTGCACTTGGGGTTGGTGTAAAGGCACTTGAACATAAACTCATGAAGGCTGTTGAACGCCTCCAGAACCTCACTCGAGAAATTTATATCGTTCTTGCTGTTTTCTATAAGGGAGGTGACTAAAGTTTCGATTCTTTCGGATTTGCTTTTGCCGAGAACATTTGAAATGTATTTCGGAATATCATCCTCGGACATAATGCCTGCCCTTATGCCGTCTTCAATATCGTGATTTATGTAGGCGATTTTGTCGGCTATCCTGACTACTCTGCCCTCAAGAGTCTCGGGCATTTTGCCCGTTGTGTGGCAGAGTATGCCGTCGCGAACCTCGTATGACAGATTCAGCCCCATGCCGTCACGCTCAAGGAAGTCGACTACTCTGAGGCTCTGTTCATAGTGCCTGAAGCCGCCGTCATAGACGCTGTCGAGGGCTCTCTCCCCCGCGTGTCCGAAGGGGGTGTGGCCGAGGTCGTGTCCGAGGGCTATAGCCTCCGTCAAATCCTCATTGAGCCTTAAAGCTCTTGTGATTGTCCTTGCTATTTGGGAGACCTCAAGCGTATGGGTAAGCCTGGTTCTGTAGTGGTCGCCCTCGGGAGAGAGGAAAACCTGAGTTTTGTCCTTTAGCCGCCTGAAAGCGTTGGAGTGGATTATCCTGTCCCTGTCCCGCTGGAACGCTGTTCTGACGGGACATTCCTTCTCTTCCCTCAGCCTTCCCTTTGTGTAGCTGCAGTGGAAGGCTTTGTCGGAGAGAAATTGACGCTCGTATTCAAGTGTCTGCTCTCTAATTGACGGCATCAGCAACAACCTTTCTAAAATAATCCCAATCAAGCTCCATTTACTATATACGACAAGCTATGCCTTTTTCCCTTTAATTTTTTAATTATTATTTTTTTCCTCAAGATTCATTCAAATTAAGGTCGAACGCTTTGTAAACCGAACCTTTTTCTATAGGAGTGAATCTGCCCAAAGTGACATCGGGAAAATCTTTAAGAAATTTGTACTTTTTGGTGTTTTCTATTACGAAGTCGATTTCCACATTATCGGTGAATCGGGTGTCTTCGATAATGCCGCCGCTGTCTCTTATAAACGCTTCGACCTTGCCGTAAAAGCTGTAGTCGCAGACAACTGAAAAGCTAGTGCAGTCGCGCATTTCGATAAGCCCGGCGGCATCAAGCCCCAGCTTTGCGGACTTTGAATAAGCTCTGACAAGACCGCCGGCACCGAGGAGAATTCCGCCGAAATACCTTGTCACCACGATAACGCAGTCGGTGACGCCGTTCTTTAAAAGAACATCAAGCACGGGCATACCCGCGGTTCCCTGGGGCTCTCCGTCGTCGGAAAACCGCTGCACGCCTTCTTCCTTTATTACATAGGCATAAACATTGTGGGCTGCGTCCCAGTGCTTTTTTCTGAGAGACTCAATAAATTCCAAAGCCTCTTTTGAGCTTTTCACGGGGGCGCAGCTTGCTATAAACCTTGAACGCTTTTCTATAAACTCTGCTTCTGCCTTGGCTTTAACCGTTATATAAGACATTTTCACCTCTAAATGCCAAAAGCGGCACCAAAGAACTTAGTGCCGTTTGTGCTTAATTTTATCGGTTTTTCTATTTATTAGTCAGCGTTGATATTAAAGCGCTTGTTGAACCTGTCAACACGGCCGCCGGTATCTACTAACTTCTGCTTACCGGTGAAGAAGGGATGGCATTTGGAGCAAATATCAACACGGAGATCTTCTTTGGTTGAAGAGGTCTCGAATGTTTCGCCGCAAGCGCACTTTACAGTGACGGGCTGATACTTAGGATGGATATTCTTTTTCATCTGTGTCACCTCTTTCAGACAAAACTTCATAACATTGCAATATTATCACATCTAAATTACAAATGCAAGGGTAATTTTTTTGAGTTTATTCTTCTGTCAGAATCTCATACGCCTTTTGGAACTGGGGGTCCTTTTCTCGGTCAAGGAGCCACAAATCTTCGGGGTTTGAGAGTGTGAGCTCAACGGGGAAATCGGGCGTGACGCCGACGCCGTTAAAGCTCTCGCTTATATAGGGCTTTATTTCCGCTACGGTAAGAAGAACCGCGCTGCCGTCGTCAAGGCGGAAAACCTGCTGGAGAGTGCCCTTGCCGCCGGTTGTTTCACCCACAATCTGAGCCTTGCCGTAGTCTCTGAGGTCGCAGGCAAGCAGTTCCGCACCGCCCTCGGAGTATTTGTTTACAAGAACCACCATGGGGAGGTTTACATTTTCGGAGTCGGCTGAGTAAACCTCAATAACCTCGCCCGCGGCGTTGATTGCGGTGGCTATCGCGCCAGTGCCCTCGGTCGCAAGGGGAACAAGAACATCTATAACCTCAGCGGCGTATCTGATTTCGCCTTTGCTGTTGTTCCTGACATCTATAATAAGACCTGTTACAGACTCGCTCTTGAGTCGCTCTACCGCGTCCTTAAACTGGGAGGCGGTGTTTTTATAAAAGTCGGTTATTCTGATATAACCAATGCTGCCCAGCTTTTCGTAGGATACGGAGCGAGAAGTAAAGCCTTTGGAAATGTTGGCGGTAAGCTTTTGCCCCGTTTCCGACTGAATGAAGGTTACGCTGACGCTTGTGAGCTTGTCGCCCTCCAGCTTGCTGACCATTTCACGGTAGTTGGAGGCTTCCACCTTTACGCCGTCAATGGCGGTTATCATATCTCCCTTTGAAATGCCTGCTGCAGCGGCGGGAGAATCGCCGTAAACCTCCTGAACCAGTATATAGCCCGTATCCCTGTCAAGGGAGGGTCTTATACCTATACCCGTCATCTTGCCGGCGATTTCGTTGTAGTAGCTGATATATTCGTCGGCGGTCATATAGCGGCTGAAGGGGTCGCCCGTGCCGGCAATATAGCCTTGAGCCAAAAGGTCCTCAAGCACTTCTTCGTCTATTTTGCCGTAGAACTCGGACCTGACCAAATCGTCGATTTCCGCGAGTTTCGCGTACATCTGTGAGCGTCCCGGAAGGTCCTTTATAAGGTTATTGTATATCTTCATTGAGGTTGTCATGGTAATGGCAATTGCTGCGGCAATAGAGACAAAGGTAATTGCCAGGGCAAGCCCTAATGATATTTTTTTGCTCATTTTATATTTCCTTTCTCAGGGCATTAGGGCAGTGAGATATAGCCTTTCATCGGGTCCTGGCGGACATTGTTGACCCTGACCTCAAAGTGCAGGTGGGGTCCTGTAGAGCTGCCCGTTGAGCCAATAAGCGCAATAACCTGACCCTGTTTTACCCTATCGCCCTTGCCTACAAGCAGCTTGCTGCAGTGGGCGTATATGGTGACTAAACCGTTGCCGTGGTCTATCGCAAGATAATTACCGTAGCTGTAATGGTATGTAGCTATTACAACAGTTCCGTCAAGCACGGCAACAATATTCTTGCCATAAGCTCCGCCTCTTATGCTTATGTCAACTCCGCCATGGCCTGTCCACTTGCCGGTGAAGGGGTCGTTTCTGTAGCCGTACGGAGAAGTTATGTAGCAGTTGCTGTAAGGAACGGGCCAAATCATTTTGCCGCCGCCAACTATTGAGCCAGAACCGCTTGAGGACTCATTATTGAGGATGCGGTTGATTTCAGCCTCGAATTCGGCCTTGTCCTGTTCGTATTTCTTTACGAGTTTCTTATATGTTTCGCTTTCCTTATTTAAGGTCCTCAGAAGTTTGGTTGATTCCTCAAGCTTGGTGTTTATGGTGCTTTTGGAGCTTGAGACTTTTTTCTTCTGGGTATTCAGCGCGTCTTTTTTCTCATCGAGGGTATCCTGCTGCTGTTTGAGCTTTTGCTGCTCCTCGTTTATTTCATCGATTTCCTTCTTTATCTGCTCTTTTTTGCTCTGGAGGGCGGAGATACGCTCTTTAAGCCCAGCTATAAGCTGATTGTCGTGCTTTGCTATGCCCTCCGTCAGCTCGGTGCGCAGGAAATACATGGACAAATCCTTGCCGGAAAGCAGGATTTCCCAATCGGATGTGGTGCCGTTCATGTAAATTGCTCTGAGGCGTTCTTTGAGCTTTAAATATGTATCGTCGATTTCGCCCTCAAGCGCCGCTACCTCTTCCTCAAGCTTTTGCTTTTCGGCTTCCTTTTTGCTAATTTTGCTCTTGGTTTCTATGATTTGATTATCGAGGCTCTTTATCTGAGAGTCGATAATATCGATGCTGCTGTTGTAGGCGTTAATCTGCTTTTGCAGAGCCTCTATCTGGGCGTTCAGCTCATTTATGTATTTTTGCTCCTGAGCCTTGTCGCCCGCAATCTTTTTGAGCTGTTCGTTTGCGGCGTCAATCTTCTTTTGAAGCTCATCCGCCTGACGCTGCAGCTCCTTTATCCTCTCCTCATCGGTCTGGGCGTAGACCGCGGGACTGAGGGCGGAAAAGAGCACCACTGCCGCCATTACGGCGCACAGAACTGCCATAACCTTTCCTTTTAAAATATGTATCCCTTCTCTTTTATTCATCCTTAACCACACTTCCCTGTTCCCTTAAATATTTTCCGAGTGAAACAAGGCTTCCAAAGAAACCTGTAAGGATTCCCACAGCGAGGAAGCCGAGGTAAAGCATTACGGCATACTCTCCGAAGGGGACGAGCGTTGCGCCGAGAATTCCTATAAGGTTCTGTATATGTGTCGCAGCCAGTCTGTATATAAGGAAAACGAGCCCTACACTTAGGCTGGCTGAAATAATTCCGAGCAGTATGCCCTCCACCATAAAGGGCCACCTGATAAAGCTATTTGTGGCGCCTACCGCCTTCATTATACTGATTTCAAGCCTGCGGGTAAACATTGTGATTCTGACTGTGTTTGCTATGATGAACAGAGCCACGAATAGGAGCATTATAATAATGCCGGCGCCTATGTAAACAATCGAGGTGCGCATGCCTATAAGTCTTGTGGCAAGGTCGCTGTTGCGCCTGATTCTAAGGATATTGTCAAGGGAGCTTAGCGCCTCAACAGTATTGTCATACTGGTTCATGTCGCTCACGGTGACTCTGAAGGCGTCGGGAAGAATGTCGTTGCCGAGACCTTCAAGGAGCGAGGCGTCCTCGCCCAAAGATTCTAGGAGCTCCTGATACGCCTGCTCTTTCGGGATAAACTCGCTGTACGCCACATTCGGCGTTGAGTCGATAGCGTTTTTGAGCTCATCGAGTTCTGCGTCAGTTGCGTCGTCCTTTGCAAAGACCATTATAACATTTTGAGCTTCGATTCTGCCAAGAACCGCGTCAATATTCGCAAAGAGCATAAAGCTGCAGCCCAAAAGCACAAGGCATGCGGAAAGAACGGACACCGAGGCAAGGGACATAAGGCGGTTGCTCCAGATATTGCGAAAGCCCTCTTTGGTTAAGTATCTAATGCTTGCGTGTTTCATTGGGCTTGTCCTCCTTCGGCAGTCAGAGCGGGTTCTTTTTCCGCCTCGGTTTCTTTGTCGTCGGAGGATTTGCTCTCGGCGTCGCCGCTATCTTCATACGCGCCGTAACTTCTTAAAAACTCCTCTATATCGGGGTTTTCGTTCGGCATATCAAAATACTTGCAGACGCCCGTTTCCACGCACTCGGTAAGCATGCTTTCATCAAGCTCATCGGGATTATTAAGGTCGGCGACCACTCTGCCTTCCTTAATGACAATTACCCTGTGCTTGAAACGCCTTACCAGCTCATGCTCGTGAGTAACCATGACGATGGTTTTGCCGTTGGCGTTGAGGTGGTTGAGAAGGTCCACTATCTCGTAGGACATTTCGGGGTCAATATTGCCCGTGGGCTCGTCCGCTATAATCAAATCCGCGTTGTTTACAAGAGCCCTTGCAAGAGCGACCCTCTGCTGCTCGCCGCCCGAGAGCTGGGCGGGCAGGCACTTAGCCTTTGAGGAAAGTCCCACAAGGCTTAAGGTATGAG
This sequence comes from Clostridiales bacterium DTU053, assembly GCA_001512765.1. Classification (GTDB taxonomy): domain Bacteria; phylum Bacillota; class Clostridia; order Oscillospirales; family Acutalibacteraceae; genus DTU053. Next base: position 13,207 of record LFSO01000045.1, on the reverse strand, counting down.
TAACTCTTTTGCGCACTTCCCTCTCCTTCGCGCCGATAACTCTCATTGCAAATGCTACATTGTCGTAGGCGCTAAGATTGGGGATGAGCCTGAAATCCTGAAAAACAATGCCCATGGTGCGCCTGAATTTCGGGATATCCTTCTTTTTTATTGCGTTGAGATTGTAGTTGTTGATTATAACCGAGCCTGAGGTGGCGACCTCCTCACGCATCATAATTTTTAAAAGGGTGCTCTTGCCGGCGCCCGACGCGCCGACTATGAACACAAACTCGCCTTTTTCTATTTTTATGTTAACATCCTTTAGGGCTTTGGTGCCGTTTGGATATATTTTGGTCAAGTTCCTGAACTCAATCATTATTAAACCTCTATATGTAAACCTTGAAAGGGATTCAAGTGTATTTCAAAGCTATTATAACATCCTTTAATTAAATCAATAATTAATCCGTCTCTTTTCCGATTATGAAAAATTTACCAAAAAACCTTTTAAAGCAATCACAGCAAACCCGTATAAAACAGGTTTGCCGTATTGTTTTAAGCTATTAAGTTTAGAATTTGGAGGGTGTGACATCGAGATACTTTTTAACCATTAATGCTACTTTGAATACTATGGCGTCGTCGAACTCTCTGAGGTCGAGACCTGTGAGCTTGCGAATCTTTTCAAGCCTGTAAACGAGGGTGTTCCTGTGAACAAAGAGCTTTCTTGATGTCTCGGAAACATTGAGGTTGTTCTCGAAGAACTTTTGAATTGTAAAGAGGGTTTCCGAATCAAGGTGGTCAATGGAGCCGCGCTTGAAAACCTCTCTGAGGAACATCTCGCAAAGGGTTGTGGGAAGCTGATAAATAAGCCTTGCTATACCGAGGTTTTCGTAGCTGACTATTGTCTTTTCGGTATCAAAGACCTTGCCGACCTCAAGGGCTACCTGAGCCTCCTTAAATGAACGGGCAAGCTCCTTAATGCCGGTTACTGCGGTGCCGATGCCGACGAGTGTCTTGGTGTAAAGCTCCGCGGCAAGGGCGTCGGATACTGAGCGAGCCAGCTTTTCAAGGTCCTTGGATTCGATGGACTGGGGAACCTCTTTAACAACAGCTATATCGGTTTCGTTTATGCTGATGACAAAGTCCTTTTCACGGTCGGGGAAAAGGGGCTGGATAATGTCGATAACCGAAAGCTCTGTAGGCTCTGTAAGCCTGATAAGAAGAACCGCGTGGGTTGTGTCGTTATCAAAATGCAGCTCGCGGGACTTAATATATATATCGCCGGGGAGGATATTGTCGAGCATTACATTTTTGATAAAGTTGCCTCTGTCGTACTTTTCGTCATAGAACTGCTTGAGGCTGCTGAGGGAAATAGCGAGCACCTTGCACTGGGTTGCGGCAAAGTCGTCCTCACCCTCAACAAAGACAGCGTACTCGGGGCGGCCCTGACTGCCGAAGGGCTTGTAGGTAAAGCCCTCGAAAGAAAGACCCTGCTCTGAGCCGAAAACCGCTTCCGCAGCCTGCGCTCTGACTTCACCGATAGCTCCCAAATCCGAGCTTGAGATTACTATTCCCGATGCGTCTATTACTCCTACCGATCTGCTGATAACATCCTTCATCTGATGAATGACAGATTGAAACAGCTTATTTGCCATAAATCTACCGCCCTACTCTTTATTTTATAAAACCTTCTGCACAATGCAAAATAACACAAAACTTCATTTGTTAATTAATTTATGCATTTTTACCTATTCTATTTAAGCATTCTACAAAATTACAACGGACTTTTCAAGTATTATTGAAAAAATAAATGCTTTATTTTAATAAATATTTAAAAATTTGCTCTAAAAGAAAATTTTTTATGAGATTTCTACAATATTTTGCGCAGGGATTTTGATAAAATAACTTTGTTCATTATCACCAAATGACAAATTACAGTTTTTCCGACAGTAAAACCGTAAGAGGCGGTTTTTATTCAAAACACCTAATTTCGACAAAAATTTTTGTTTGTTTTGAGAAGGATTGGGCGGGCTAAAATTTTATAACACAAACGCATTGACAAGCATAAACTATTACTGCGGCACCGTTAATACTGATTGCAACCGCTAAATTCGCCTTAGCACCGTGCTGCAATTCAGTATAAGCGAGGCTTGGTCAAGGGTGACCTCGAGACTTGCCGCAGGGGTCCTCAGAATTGCCCTTGGCTACAGGCTTCGCATAAAATAGTCCCCGGGGAAAGTGCGTTTTGAGTCAAGCCTCTGCTCTTTTCCCGGGGTGAACCTTTTATTGTGACAAGTTTATACCGCGAAGCCCGCTTCGCCGGATATTACTTCGTATAGCCTGCCGTCATCGGTTTTAACGGCTAAGGCACCGTTTTTCAAGATTTCTTCCGCGGTGCCGACAAGCTCTTTGCCGTCAATGGTGAAACTCACTCTTTTGCCTAAGGTGAAGGATTTATTGTTAAGCTCATTAAGAATCTCCGGGGCGGGGCTTGTGAGGGATTTGTCCTCATAAACCGCTTTGTCGAGGGTATTTATTATTTCTGCGGCGAGCTCTGAGGATGAAATATCGATTCCCGCCATTTTAAAAGACACCGCTCTGTCGGCGATTTCACTTGGGAAATCTTCTCCGGACTGATTGAGATTTATGCCTATGCCGACTATGGCGGCTATATTCGGGTAGTTAATCATTTTTACAATTATGCCGCCCAGCTTTTTGCCGTCAAAGTAAATATCGTTGGGCCATTTGAGAGTAAGATTAATTTTCTGTCCCTTGCTATTTACCGTTTTCTCTGCGGCTTTTACGCTGCTCAGACCCGCTAAGAGAGTAAGAAGTGAGAGATATTGTTCGTGTCCGGTGAGGGGGTAAACCGCCGTCATGTAAAGGCCCATATCCCGTTTGCTTTCAAAGCATCTGCCGAGTCTGCCCTCCCCCATTGTCTGCTCAGCGGCAATTATCAGGGGCGGGGCGTCTTTTTTATATTCCAAATCAAAGGCTTTGCCTTTTGTCAGGAATTCTCTTGCAATTATGTTGGTGCTCTCTGTGCTGTCAAGGCACAAAACGAGCCTGTTTGCCGAAAAGCCTTGAAGCAGTGACTTTACTTCCCTTTCCTTTTCAAAAAGCCTTTTATTCATCCAATCAGCCCTTTTAGTCTTTGCATCATTTTAGCCCGCCGTAGTTTTTTGTGCAATACAAAAGGCAAAAAAAGAATTATGAGAAGACTCATAATTGTTGCGGCAAATGGCAATTTGTGCTACTGTAATACTAAAGTATTCAGAGAGGACTGAGGATATGAAACCAATATCTTTGGCAACCAAACTGCTGACAGGCTACATAAAAACGAGCGGGAAAATAGGCTCAGTATTTAAAAGTGTACCCCAAATCGCAAGCGCCGATTTTGACTATATGAAGCCGAGCGACAACACCACCTTTACAGTGGGTTTCGGCAAGGCTCCAATGATGCCCGAGGACATAACCAAAAAGAAATACTATGTCGCAGGCTATGACATAAACAAGCCCGCCACTGGAATTCTGGACCCCCTCTATGCCCATGCAATTTGGCTTGACGACAATTCGGGCAGAGGCGGCGTTGTTTTTGTGTCCCTCGACGCCGTAGGACTTTTAAAGACCGATGCTGACATCATTAAGGAAAGCCTCGGAGATTTTCTGGCCGAGAGCGGCTGCCGCAGCATAAATATTATAAGCACCCACTCCCACGCCTCAATTGATACTATGGGAATTTGGGGCCCGCTGCCGAGAACGGGCAGGAGCGCCGATTACATGACAACCGTTAAAGAGGCTGTAATAACCGCTGTTAAGGCAGCGTACGCCGACAGACGCACGGGCAAGCTGTATCTCGGCAGAGTTGAAGTTCCCGATATGCAGAAGGATATAAGAACCCCCGTTGTTTTCTCAAAGATTCTTACAAGGCTCAGGTTCGTGCCCGATGACAAGTCAAGGGAAATTCACTTTATAAACTTTGCATCCCATCCCGAAACGCTGACATCCGAAAACTCTCTTATCAGCGCTGACTTCCCCGCTTATCTTAGGGAGAGAATCAAGGAGAAAACGGGCGCCGATACTATTTATTTCTCGGGCGCAATCGGCGGCATGATTACCATGAGCTCCGGCGGCAAGACAATGCCCGAGAAAATCGAGGGCACCAAGAACCTTGGAAGGAGACTGGGCGACTATGCTCTCTCCATTACCGATGAGGTTGAGCTGAAGGCTAATATCAACCTTATAAAGCAGGAGTTCTTTGTAGAGGCTGAGAACATAGTTCTTATGACCGCCGCTCAGCTTTCTATTCTGCACACGAACAGGTATCATTCCAAAGAGGCAAGCCTTGGATATCTGCTTAGAACCGAGGTTTCGTATTTTGAAATCGGCGAGCTGAAAATGCTGCTCTTGCCCGGCGAGACCTTCCCCGAGGTTGTTTACGGCGGTTATCTTAGCAAAGAGGAGTCGGCAACGGGTCTCGGTCCCGAGGCAAACCCCGACCCGCTTATCGAAATTGTCGGCGACCCGAATCTGCTGGTATTTAACCTTGCAAACGACGAAATCGGCTACATCCTCCCGCCGAATGATTTCCTCTTGAGCGAGGACGCTCCCTATCTAGAAAGGGCAAAAGACAGGCACGGCCGAAATCACTATGAGGAGACTAACTCGGTAGGTCCCAAAACGGCGGTCAAAATAGCCGAAGTAGTTAGAGAAATAATGGAAACAGTAAACAGAACAAAGGCCGATAATTCATAGACAAATAAAGCGTAAAGGGAGATGGGCGGCGTTCCTTCTCCCTTTTAAAATATCAAAATTCTTAAAAAAGTATAAAAAGTGCTTGACTTAAATAATTGCTTGTGATATATTATCTCTTGCTTTGGCACGCACGATACGAATGCGTTGCTGGTGTAGCTCAGTTGGTAGAGCAGCTGATTTGTAATCAGCAGGTCGGGGGTTCGAGTCCGTCCACCAGCTCCATCATGGGAGAGTTCCCGAGCGGTCAAAGGGGGCAGACTGTAAATCTGTTGCCAGTGGCTTCGGTGGTTCGAATCCGCCCTCTCCCACCACAAAACCCGTCAGTGTTACACTGACGGGTTTTTTTATATCACAAGCGTGTTTAGGCTCATACTAAATCCAGTAAGTTTCGGAGAAAATGTTTGCTTTAGCGGGTGAATTCTTATATTATTTAGTTGAAGTTTTCAAAGGAGAAAGATGTATGGACGAGGGAAAGATTCAGGATATAGACAAGAATTTAAAGGTGGAAACAAATCTTAAACTGGACGATATATGCTTTTATGATGCAAGGCGGGAGCCTTTTAGGCTTTACGGGCTTTACAACGCCAAGACTGAGGCTGAGTTTAAGCGCTTGCCCGATGATGTGGCTCAAAGCACAAATCAGGGCGTTGCCGCTCTTTACAAGAATACAGCGGGCGGCAGGGTTCGCTTTTCAACGGACTCCTCTTATGTCGCTGTTAAGGCGGTTATGCCGGGTATCGGAAAGCTGCCGCATATGCCCCTTTCAGGCTCTGCGGGCTTTGACCTTTATATAAACGATGGCGGAAAGGATGTCTACTTTAAAACCTTTATGCCTCCATATGACATAAAGGACGGCTATGAGTCGGTAATTCATTTTGAAGATAGGCGCGCTCGCAACATCACAATTCATTTCCCGCTCTACAGCTGCGTAAGTTCATTGTATATAGGTCTGCAAGAGGACGCTAATGTGGGAGAAGGGGCTAAGTATAAATATGAAAAGCCCGTTCTTTATTACGGCTCCTCCATTACCCAGGGGGGCTGCGCGTCCCGCCCGGGCAACTGCTATCAGAACATCATTTCCGCAAAGCTCGGCTGCGACCACATAAACCTCGGCTTTTCGGGCAGCGCAAGGGGCGAGGATATAATAGCAGACTATATAGCCAGCCTTGATTACAGCATTTTTGTTTGCGACTATGACCATAACGCCCCGTCGGTGGAGCATCTTGAAAAAACCCACGAAAAGCTTTTTTTGAAGGTTCGAGAGGCAATACCTGAGGTTCCGATTGTCCTTGTTTCAAAGCCCGATTTTGACAGCAATCCCGCAGAAATCGCAAAGCGCCGAGATGTGATTTACAGGACATACATGAATGCTCTGCGCCGCGGCGATAAAAATGTGTACTTTATTGACGGCGAGAGGCTGTTTAAGGACGAAAACCGCGACGCATGCACCGTTGACGGCTGCCACCCGAACGACGCGGGCTTTGTCCGCATGGCTGAGGTTATTGGTTTTACGGTGGATAAAATTTTAAGAAAGGGCAAGTCACATGATTAAGATTCTCTGCATCGGAAACAGCTTTTCCGAGGACGCTATGAAATACCTGCACGCTATCGCAAAGTGCGGCGGGATGGAGGTTAAAACCGTAAACCTTTATATAGGCGGCTGCCCGCTCATTAAACACTGGAAGAACGCAAAAAGCTTCAGAAAAGCTTATGACTATCAGCTTAACGGCGAAAGAACGGGCAAGAAAATCTCCATGAGAAAGGCTCTTAAGAGCGAGACCTGGGACTATATCAGCTTCCAGCAGGCAAGTTACGACAGCGGTGTGGAAGAATCCTATTACCCTTATCTTACTTTGCTGTCTGAGTACGCTAAAAAGAAATCGCCCGGGGCTGTTCAGCTCATTCACAAGACCTGGGCTTATGAGATTGACAGCATCCATGACGGCTTCGCAAAGTATGAGAGAAATCAGAAGCTAATGTTTGATTCTCTGAGCAAGGCGTATAAGAAGGCGGCTGAGGCAATAAACGCCGAGATAGTTCCCGTGGGCGATGTTATTCAGGCTCTGAGGGCAACAAAGGAGTTTGACTACGAAAAAGGCGGGCTCTCTCTTTGCCGTGACGGCTTTCATCTTGATTACATCTACGGCAGATACGCCGCCGCGGCAACCTGGTATGAGAAGGTGCTGAAGGGCAATATTCTGGAAAACAGCTTTATTCCCGAATATAATGGCATACGGGCTGATGAAGCTTTGATTGAAGCAATAAAAAGAACTGTGCACGAAATATGCTCATAAAAAGAAAAAGGGAAGCTTAAAGCTTCCCTTTATTGTTTTGCCGGAGATTAATAAACGAAATCGTAGGTCTTCATTGTATTGTAAAGCTCCTGGGTTAAATCGAAGTCGCCGAGGAGTAAAACCTTACCCTGAGCATCGATTCTGATAACCATGTACTGCTCAAGCTTTACAATCTGGTCATTTGCGGGATTATATTCAAGCACTGCCTTGCAGTCATGAAATGTAAGGTCGTACTTGATGTCTCTTACAACAGCCTTAACAACGCCGCTGTTAAGGGTGTTGTCGATATCAGCCTTTGCAAGAGGTGAAAACATTGCGCCGATTTTGCTGGGTGAAGTTGCTGCGTTTTCAGCGGCGGGCTGTGAGTTCTTCTCGTCAACAAGAGTAATCTCCAGCCTGATGTTGCCGTTTGCCAGCTTCTCTGCCTTAGCTTCCTTAATAGCGGATACATCGGTCAGAAGGCAGCCCTTGGAGTTCTTATGAATCGGGAACCACTTCATGTCGTTGCCCTTCTGCAGCTCTTCAACCTTTGCCTTGTCTTCGGGTGTCATAACGCCGAGGGAGTCAACAACACCAAGAAGTCTGCCGATTGTGTTTTCGCCCTTTCTGACTTTTCTGTTCTGAGAGTCATCGGGAATCTTCTGGAACTCAATCTTCTTGTAAGCGGGCTTATCCTGCTTTGCCTTGTTCATAACCTTTGTATAAGCCGCAAGGATAGCCTCTTTACCCTGGGGAACCTCAGAAGCGGGCTGAGAGGGAGCCTGTGTCTGAGCCTCTGTCTGACCTTCTGTCTGAGCTTCTGTTTCAGCAGCTGTCTCGCTGGTAGCTGCGGTTTCGCCAGTAGCTTCTGTTGCGCCTGCATCCTGGGTTTCTTCTACTGTGGTTTCTTCAGCAGTAGTCGTTTCATCGCCTTTTTTGCCACATGCGCCGATAGCAAATACCATTGCTATCACAAGCAAAAGAGAAACGAGTCTGAAAGCGTTTTTCTTCATCAGTTATGTACCCCTTTCAAATATTCGCAGTCGTTGGAGCGATAATCGCCTTTATTAATTTACAACAAGAATCTTATAAAGTCAATATCCTTATGCTAATTATACGAAAAAAGGTTTTAATTAATAAGCCTTTGTGACAAATGCTACAAATTAACGAACAAACCGATATTTTTCGATAAGGAAAATTTTGATATTGTTCGACTAAATCTGACAAGTGAAAATGATGCTTTGACTTTTGTATCCGATAAATCTTATTAAAGGCGAAAAGAAAATATGCGGCTTTGGCTAATAAGGCAGGATACTTTTAAGATAAAAAAATCAGGGCAAGGCATTGCCTTACCCTGAAATCTTAATGTTAATTACCAAACAAAGGTGTAGTCAGCATTGTAACCGCCGCTGATAGCTGCGGGGAATGTCAATGCGCTGTAGCCTACATTGCCTTCAACATAAGCGGGCTCTCTGACCTGGAGTGAAAGGAGCTGACCAGCTTCGTTAATAACAGCTGTGATGGTAGCGCCCTTGTATGTAACCTTTGCGTTCTTAATGGTGAACGGGTCAAGGTCAGCGGAGCTGAGCTTAAGTGTGTCAAGGCATGAGCTGTGGTGAGGCGGTACAAAGTCAAGGCTGGTGCTGGACTCTTCTACGAGAGTAATTGTAACCTTGGCATTGCTGCCTTCCAGCTTGCACTCTGCGGACTTAACGCCTGCAGGTGTGAGCTTGCTCATGTACTCAGCCTTTTCGGGAGGCAGAACTTCAGCAAGAGTTCTGTCTTTGTCGCCATCCTTGGCAACGCCGTTGTTGAATGTAAGGGTCTTGGGCTGAGCCTTATCCCAGTCATTCGGCAGCTTATCTTCTGCAAGCTTTCTTACAGAGCCGCCTACCAGCGGAACATCGAACTTCTCAATCTTTGTGTAAGCGCCGGACTTTCTTGTGACCTTGAGGGTTCCCTTGTAAGCCTTAACAGCGTTAGCTGCCTTGTTGTAGAACTCTACGATAGCAGCCTTGTCAGTGCCAACGGGGAATTTGGAGTTGTTTCCGGGATTCTGTGAGGGAGCCTCTGTCTGGGCCTGAGTCTCACTGGGGGCAGCAGATGTCTCGTCGCCTGAAGCAGGTTCTGAGGTCTCAGCTGCCGATGTCTCATCGTTTGCACTGGTCTCGCCTGCTGTTTCTTCTGCTGTTGTTTCTTCCACTGTGGTTTCGTCGCCGCCCTTATCCTTACCGCAGGCAGCAATGCCGAACATTAAGGATAGTACAAGAAGAATTGATACTATCGCTTTAATCTTTGTCACGGGATTTACTCCTTTCAAAAATGGGATATTGATGTGCAGAATACACAACCATAATGTACTATAAAGACATCATTATGTCAATATAGTAAGAATAAATAAATGGATAACAATTTGTTAAATGTATGTTCAAAAAATTTTGACGGCAATATTTAGTTGATTTCGGGCATTAAAAGTTTGAGAAGTACCGCCTTTTGGACATGGAGCCTGTTTTCCGCCTCATCAAAAATCTCGTCTGCGTGCTTGTCAAAGACTTCGGTTGTGATTTCCTCGCCCTTGTGCGCGGGCAGGCAGTGCTGAACCATTGCGTCGCTCTTTGCGACCTTTAATACCTCGTCGTTTATCTGATAGTTTTTGAAAATCCTTCTGCGCTCCTCGATTTCATGCTCCTGACCCATTGATGCCCATACATCGGTGTAGAGCACATCCGCGTCCTTTGCGGCAAGGAAAACATCCTCGGTGCATATAAAGTCGCCGTTCTTTTCTGCCCACTCCATTATTTTCGCGTCCGGCTTATTGGAACTCGGGCAGGCTATGCGTACCTTCATGCCCGTTTTGATTCCGCCCACTATGAGTGAGTTCGCCATATTGTTGCCGTCGCCGATATAGCAGAGTGTCCTGCCCTCAAGGTTTTTCTTGTATTCCCTAATGGTCATAAGGTCGGCGAGAACCTGGCAGGGGTGGGCGTAGTCCGTAAGACCGTTGATTACGGGTATGCTGCTGTAGCGGGCAAGATTCTCCACATCCTCCTGCTTGAATGTCCTTATCATAATCGCGTCAATATATCTTGAAAGGACTCTTGCGGTGTCCTCCATGGACTCTCCACGACCGATTTGCAAATCCCTGTCGCTGAGGAACAGAGCGTTGCCGCCCAGCTGATACATGCCCGCCTCAAAGGATACCCTTGTGCGGGTTGAGGCTTTTTGGAATATCATGCCCAGGGTTTTGCCCGCAAGGTAGGTATGATTTATGCCGTTCTTGCGCTCCTTTTTGAGCCTGTCGGCAAGGTTTAGGATTGATATGATTTCTTCGGTTGTTAAATCGGCAAGTTTAAGCAAATGTTTCATTTTATAAGTCCCCTTTTTATATCCTGTTCTATCGTAATACAAATTTCCATTTTATATAAATTATCTTAATCCCTTAATTCCGTTATGTCAACAAAAATGTGTAAATATACAAAGAATTTTTCAAAATTTTATAGTTTTATTAAGCCAACACCCTCATATAACCTTGCATTTGTGCATAAATATAAGAAAATTTTGTGCTTGAATTAGAAGTCCCGATTGGTTAGAATATGTAAAAGTGTTAAAACAAAGGAGAATAAGTATGAGCATACCGAGAAGCGAGCATCCGAACCCGCAGTTTATGAGAGAGTCTTGGGTTTGCCTTAACGGCGAATGGGATTTTGAAATAGACCAGAGCGTCAGCGGAAAGGCAAGAAAGCTTTATGCGAAGGACGCTCCTTTCAGCCAAAAGATTATTGTTCCCTTCTGCCCGGAAAGCAAGCTGTCGGGAATTGAGCACAAAGATTTCCTCCATTGTGTTTGGTACAGGCGCAGCTTCTTTCTTACTAAAGAGCAGACTGAGAAAAGGGTTGTCATTCACTTCGGCGCCGTCGACTATGAGGCATTCGTTTATGTAAACGAAAAGCCGGTCGGCAGCCACAAGGGCGGATACATCTCTTTTTCCTTTGATATTACAAATTATGTTGTCGAAGGAGAAAATATTATCACCGTATGCGCCGTGGACGATGTTAGCGACCCGATGGTTCCCAGAGGAAAGCAGAGCGAGGAATACTACAGCCACGGCTGCGACTATACAAGGACAACCGGAATCTGGCAGACGGTATGGCTTGAGTTTACGGAGAAAAGCTATATTGACAGCGTTAAATACTACCCAGACAGCGAGAACGGCATTCTCACAATTGAGGCAAAGCTCGTGGGCAAGGGAATTTTCTTAGCTGAGGCTTATTATGAGGGCAGACCCGTGGGCAAGGCAGAGGCCCAGTGCAATCACGGCTGCGCTAAGGTTCAGATAGAGCTTAGTGAAAAGCACCTTTGGGAAGTGGGCTGCGGCAGGCTCTATGACTTAAAGTTAAGTTTCTGCGGCGATGAGGTTACAAGCTATTTTGGCCTTAGAAATGTCTGCCTTGACGGATATAAGTTCCGCATAAACGGCAAGTCGGTATTCCAGCGTCTTGTTTTGGACCAGGGCTTTTATCCCGACGGAATCTACACCGCTCCCACCGATGAGGCTCTTTTAAACGATATACTTATCTCCAAGGCTGTGGGCTTTAACGGAGCGAGACTTCACGAAAAGATTTTTGAGCCCAGATTCCTCTATCACTGCGACAGGGAGGGCTATATAGTCTGGGGTGAGTACCCCAACTGGGGACTTGACCATTCCCGCCCGGAGGCTGTTTTCTCCATCCTTCCCGAATGGATTGAGGAGCTGCGCCGCGACTTTAACCACCCGTCAATCATCGGCTGGTGCCCCTTTAACGAAACATGGGATGTAAAGGGCAGAAAGCAGTGCGATGAGATTTTAAGCCTTGTCTACCACACCACAAAGGCTATTGACCCCACCCGCCCCTGCATCGATACCAGCGGCAACTATCATGTTGTGACGGATATATTCGACCTGCACGACTATGACCAGTCGCCTGAGAGCTACAAAAAGAAGTTCGGTTCCTTTGGCAAGGATCAGCCGCCCCATGACAATCACGCAAAAAGGCAGACTTATAGGGGCGAGCCGCTGTTCATCAGTGAGTACGGCGGCATTCGTTGGAGCGATGACGCAAACTCCTGGGGCTACGGCGACACTCCGAAATCTGAGGAGGAGTTCATCGCCCGCTACAAGGGGCTTACCGATGTGCTTTTGGACAACGAAAATATATTCGGATTCTGCTACACTCAGCTTTATGACATTGAGCAGGAGCAGAACGGACTTTACACATATGACAGAAAGCCGAAATTCGATCCCGCAATATTTAAGGCGATAAACGAGAGAAAGGCCGCTATTGAGGATTAAGCATTTTCTCGATTAACCAAAGCAAAAAAAATGAAACCCTGAGCTGTACAACGGATGCTCAGGGTTTTTATTTTGCGGTTAGAGTTTCTTCGGCTGTTTCTTCATTTTGGCTCGCTCTCATGGGGCTGACGGCGGCGACGGCGCAGAATACCCTGTCCGCTCCCGCGATTAAAAGGCTTTTTGCGCACTCGTCAAGGGTAGCTCCTGTGGTTTTTATGTCGTCAATCAGGAGTATTTTTTTGCCCGCTGTTATTTCTTCCGGATTAGTCTCAAACACGCCGAGAACATTGCCCTGCCTTTCAGCCGCGCTCAAAGTCCTTTGAGGCTTTGTTGTATAGAGCTTCTTTAAAAGCTCTCCGCACGGGACATTCAAATGCCTTGACACGCTCTCAGCCAGCAGCCTGCTCTGGTTGTAGCCCCTTTCCTTTAGCACATCCTCAGATTCGGGGACAAAGCAGACGCAGTCAAAGGCGATTTCGCTGTAATAGTGGCTTGCGCAAACGGAAATCGCTTCTCCGAAATACTCGGCGTTTTCCGTCCTGCCAGCGAATTTCATGAGCCTTATTCCTTTGGCCACAGCGCCCTCGTAGTAAAACGGGGCTATTATGGCGTCATAAAAATGCCTTTTCTCTCGGCAGGCGCAGTCCGCCTTTGAAATGCCGCAGAAAAAGCAGACGGGCGCGCCTATAATGGGCAGCGCTTCCATGCACATTTCGCAAATCCTTTCACTCGCTGTGACAGGCGACCCGCAGAAAAGGCATCTGTGCGGAAACAGAAGATGGTGCCACTTTAAACTCATTTTGCACCTTCCTACGAAACAATTTTAATCCATTATATCACGCGGAAAAGAAAAGACAAAATAAAGAAAGAGATC